>MFPR01000005.1 GCA_001784175.1 Candidatus Lindowbacteria bacterium RIFCSPLOWO2_12_FULL_62_27 | reverse complement strand
CTCGCAGGAAAACCGCGTCAACGTCCTGAAACCTCATCTGGGCACCCAGCCCAAACTGGTCTACAAGGGTCTGGACAAGGAGGTGAGATAAAATGGATCCGCATCTGATCGAGGAATTCTACGAGGCGCTCGAGCGGGTGTCCGGGTTTATTTATCCGAACGAAGTGGAGCTGCAGTGGAGCGTGCTGATCGTCCTCTATCCGTATATCACGGGCCTCGTGGCCGGCGCGTTCATTCTGGCGTCCCTCGTGCGCGTCTTCAACGTGCGCGCGATGGCGCCCGCCTACCGGCTGTCGCTCCTGACCTCGCTGGCATTTCTGCTCGTCGCGCCCATGCCGCTCAACGCGCACCTGGGCCGGCCGGAACGCGCATGGGAAATTCTGGTGACGCCCAATCCCACGTCCGCCATGGCCATGTTCGGGTTCGTCTATCTCTGGTATCTGACGATCGTTCTGTTGCTGGAACTCTGGTTCGACTATCGCAAGGACATCGTGACCCTGTCGAAAACCAAACCCGCGCCGCTTCGCTGGTTTTACAAAATCCTCACGCTCGGCGCCGACAACCTCTCGCCCGAATCCCTCAAACTCGACGACAAGATCGGCCGCGCCATCACCGTCGTCGGCATTCCGTCGGCCGTCCTCCTGCACGGATACGTCGGGTTCATCTTCGGCTCCATCAAGGCCATCCCCTGGTGGTCGACCGCCCTCATGCCGATCATCTTTCTTTTTTCCGCGATGGTGTCCGGCATCGCCGCCGTCATGGTGATCTACATGTTCTCGTGCTGGCTGCGCGGCGAGCAGGTCGTCGGCGAACGGATGGACTGCGTCGACACCATCGCCCGGTACCTCCTCGTCGCCCTCATCGTCTCTTTCAGCCTCGAGGCGCTCGAGATGATCCAGAAATCCTACGAGGCCGAGGAGCACTACGACATCACGGTGGTGATGCTGGAAGGCATGCTCTATCTCAGCATGCTGGTCGTGCAGGTTTTTCTGGGATCGATCGTGCCCATGCTGCTTTTGGGATTCGCCCGCGTCGCCCATGTGCACGAGCGGGTGAGAAAGGCGGTCTACACCATCAGCAGCCTTTTGATTTTGCTGGGCGTTCTGGCGATGCGCTGGAACGTCGTGATCGGCGGCCAGTTCGTCTCGAAAAGTTTCCGGGGCCTGACCACCTACAAATTGGGCATCGCCGGCCGCGAGGGGCTCTTCAGCGCCGCGGTCATCATGGTGCTTCCGTTTGTGATTCTCGCCGTTCTTGTCAAACTCTTCCCGCCATGGCAGAAGGAGGGAGAAGGCAGGGGGGAGGCGGGCGCATGAACGAAGGACAGCCGGAGGCGGCGGTCCGGCACAAGTTTGCCGATTATTTTTACAATCCCGTCACGCTGGCGGGGATGATCCTGTCGGTCCTGGTTCTCGTCGTGGAGGCCGTCCTGTGGGCGACGGAGATGTTTCTCGGCGTCGAATCGCCCTATTTCGGTCTCGTCCTGTATCTGATTCTCCCGCCGTTTTTCGGCCTCGGGATCCTTCTGATTCCGGCGGGCGCATGGTGGACGCGCCGCCGGCTCCGGCGCAGTCCCGGCACGGCCGTCACCAAGCACATTCATATCGATTTCGCCAATCCGGTCCACCGCAACACCGCATTCGCGTTCATCCTCGGCGGCATGGTGATCCTGGTGATGAGCGCCGCCGGCATCTATCAGACGTATCACTTCACCGAATCGTCCACCTTCTGCGGCGAGGTCTGCCACAAGGTCATGGAGCCGCAGTTCACCGTCTACAAGACCTCTCCGCACGCCAGCATCAATTGCGCTTCCTGCCACATCGGCGCCGGCGCCAGCTATTTCGCCAAATCCAAAATTACCGGGAGCTACCAGATTTACGCGGTTCTCACGGACAACTATCCCAAACCCATCCCGGCGCCGATCAAAAATCTGCGGCCGGCCCAGGAGACGTGCGAGCAATGCCACTGGCCCCAGCATTTCTATTCGCCCAAGGAGCGCACGTCGCCGCATTTCCTGTCGGATGAGAAAAACACGCCCGTTCCCGTCCGGCTCATGGTCAACGTCGGCGGCGGCCGCGTCGGAAAAGGCCAGACGGGGATTCATCTGCACATGAACATCAACCATGTCATCGAGTACATCCCCTATGACGACACCCGGGAGGCCATCGCCTGGGTGCGCGCGACGGACCGCATCACGGGCGAGATTTCCGAGTACCGGTCGAAGTCCCTGACGATTTCGGACTCCGAACTCTTCGCGCGACCGGCGCGCCGCGTCGACTGCATCGACTGCCACAACCGCCCCTCGCACAAATTTCTCTCGCCGCAGAAAATCGTGAACGAGGCGCTGGAGGCGGGCACGCTGGACCGGACGCTTCCCTATATCAAGCGGGAGGCGGTGCGGGCGCTGGACAAATCGTACGCGAGCCGGTCGGAGGCCATGGCCGGGATCGCCGCCGCCCTCCACGATTTTTATTCCGAACAATATCCGGCGATTGAACAAACCAACCCGCGCCGCATCACCGACGCCATTTTGGCCGTGCAGGACATGCACAACAAAAGCCAGTTCCCCGAAATGCGGGTCCGGTGGAAGGCCTATCCCGACCACATCGGCCATCTCGAGTCCCCTGGGTGTTTCCGGTGCCACACGGACGACATGGTGTCGACCAAAGGCAAGACGATGACGCGAGACTGCAAGACCTGCCACACGTTCCTGAAACCTGAAACGAGCGGTGGCTGGCAGGCGCGAAGCTATATCGAGGCGCCGGGGTTTGAGCATCCGGGCGACGTGGGCGACATGTGGAAAGAGACCGCCTGTCATGAATGTCATCAGGGCGGCGCTGAATTGTATTGAAACACCCGTTGACAAATTATGTGCCGCACATTATAATGTGCAAATGAAGCAGAATCTTACCCTGCGTTTGGATGACGACCTCATGTACCGAGCCAAAATTATGGCGGCAAAGCAGAGGAAGAGTCTCTCCGAACTGGTACGGGATTATCTGAGGCGCCTGGTAACCCAGAGTCCTGACACCAAAGAAGAGGCGCTCCGCCTGCTTCGGCAGGACTTCGCCAAGGGTCTCTACCGTGTGGATCGGAGAGTCTCCAGAGATGAACTTCACGAGCGATAGGGCGTTTCTCGACACCAATATCCTGATCTACGCGTTTGACCAGGCGGACCGGGTCAAACAGAAAACGGCGGCGGCGCTGGTCGAGCACGCGTTTGCCCATGACTACTGGATCAGCACCCAAGTGTTGCACGAGTTTTATTGGAACGTCACTCGGAAAATTTCGACCCCGCTTGATCCCGCAACAGCGAAAACGAGAGTCCTCAGATTCGCCCATCTCCATCATGTAGACAACCTTGTGGAGGATATCGGCCCGGCGCTCACCCTAAAGGACAGTCGAAACATGAACTTCTGGGACGCTCTAATCATTCACGCCGCCACCAGACTGTCCTGTCGTGTCGTCTACAGTGAAGATCTCAAAGATGGCGAGGAGTTCGACCGCACGACCGTCGTCAACCCCTTCACCTCCTGTGCCGGCGCATGAAACGGATTTTCCTTCCGAACATGAGGTCGTTGGAGGATGAGATGACACATACCAGCGGGCGATGGTTCATCCTGTTCTGCCTGTTGTGCGGAGCGTTCAGTTCGGCGTCAAGGGCGGCGGACCCGATTCCCGTTCATCGGCCTGATCGCGGGATGACGGCGGAGCTTGCCGAGGGATTCGTCCTGAACGATGAAATCGTGGACATCGCGACCCAGGAGCCGGCCGACCTCCTGTTGGCCCTCTCCAAATCCCGCCTGAGAATCCTTTCTCTTCCGAAGCTCGATGAAAGGGCGTCCGTGAAAGTCCGCGGACAGGGGCTGGCCTGCGGATTCGTTCGTGAATCCGCCGCGGATCGAATACTGTTTTACGTCGTGTCGGCGTTCGGACGCGACATCAACACCTATTTTTATGAATTCGCTCGCGGCAAAATCAAACGCGCCGGCTACGATTCCTCGTCCTTTTTTCGCTCCATGGACGGCGTCCTTCTGCGCCAGGATGTCGGCCGCGGCGGGCCTTTTAAGAACGACATCTCCGTCTGCGTTCTGAAGAAGGGCCGGGCCAAAGAGGCGTCTCGTTTGCCCCTGCCGCAACATACGCGGTTGTACGCCTTCGCCCGTGGCGCGTTCTGGCCGAACGGCGGATTGGGCGTGGCGAGGATTGAAGGAGACGACCGGCGGCTCGTTCTTTACCGGCCCGATGGCGAAGGCTGGGAGGCGGTGTGGGAGGC
Organism: Candidatus Lindowbacteria bacterium RIFCSPLOWO2_12_FULL_62_27; assembly: GCA_001784175.1. Classification (GTDB taxonomy): domain Bacteria; phylum Lindowbacteria; class 2-12-FULL-62-27; order 2-12-FULL-62-27; family 2-12-FULL-62-27; genus 2-12-FULL-62-27. Next base: position 27,916 of record MFPR01000005.1, on the reverse strand, counting down.
CGACGGCGCGTTTGGCGGAAGTCTCCTGCTGGTCGCAGGCGTCGATCGGGAGATGTTCGAGAAGCGCCCGGGCGAGGAACTGTCCCGAGGACCGGTCCCCGTCAACCTCGACGATGATCCGGAATTGGAACTTCTCGCGCTCTCCAACATCCCCGCTCCCATCCAACAGCAAATCCTCGGCCGGCGATACGACCGCTCCCAGGTGACCGCCTTCGACGTGAAAGGCCGCCGGGCCGTCGTGCTTTGGGAAACGGACCGGCTCAAGGGCACCATCCCGAATGTGGCCATGTGGCGCAACCGTTGGGTCCTCCCACTCGTCGAACCGGCAGGGAAGAAAACCAGACTGTACCTGAATCCGCTCCGTCCCGTGCCGGAAGGTTGAGGTCAACTCGCGCGGACAGCGCATTATGAAATGGAGTCGCACGACGGCGCGCCGCCGTCGTGATCCTCTCCGCTTTCACCCACCGATTCACTTTCTGTAACTAATCCGGACATACTGTTTTGATCCAATACATACCCCCCTTCAGGACATCATGGCTTCCCCATAACCAACTCAATGCCCTCAAAGTAGTTGCCGCCTTTTTCTTCCCCTTGGTCTTTGTCGGAATACCCTTTGCAATGTCGTTCTACAGTTCTTGAGTTCTGTAGAATACTCGCAAGCGAAGGGGGGCGTGAGGTGGGCAGGAGGAAAGCCGTTCGTGGGGTTTCTCGATCGTCCGACGAAATGCTGTGCGAACTTCATGCGGACATGTGCAAAATCTTTTCGCATCCGGTGCGCCTGCGCATTCTGGGAGCGCTGCGGGACGGGGAGGAGTGCGTGAAAGAGATCGCCAGAAAACTTGGCGTGGGGTTTGGAACCGTATCGCCCCATCTGCTCATGATGAAACGGCGCGGCGTGCTGCTCTCCCGAAAGGATGCGAACCGCATTTACTACCGCCTGGCCGCGCCGCGCATGCTGGAGGCGTTCGACCTGATTCGGGACATCCTCTCTGAGCGAATCCGAAAGCAGGCGCAAATTGTGGGTGGAACGAGATCGTGAGTTTTTGGATAATAGATTGCGGATTGGAACACCAGGTTCCAAATATAAATATGGAGGAGGCCTGCAAATGATTTCAACCCTGACACAAAATTCTATCACGCGGCGGTCGTTCGTGAAGGTGAGCGCGGCTCTGACGGCGGCGGCCGGCGTGCTTGGCCGGATCAAACCGGCGAGCGCGGCCGAATGGCGCGACCAGCTCGGATCGCGCGGCACCAAACCCGATCCGATCAGCGAGGACGTCCGGATCGTGCGGAGCGTCTGTCTCATGTGCCACGGCGGATGCGGCCTTCAGGCCAAAATCAAAGGCGGCGAGCTTATCAAGCTCGACGGCAATCCCTTTCATCCGAACTGTTATGACTATTCCGCCAAAGGCGACCTCGCGGCCGAATCCGACCTCGACGGCGGCCCGGCCGGCAAGGACGTCGCGTCGCTCTGCCCGAAAGGCAACGCCGGCGTCTTTGCGCTCTACAATCCCGCCCGCCTCACGCATCCCTTAAAACGCGTCGGACCGCGCGGGTCGGGCCAGTGGAAAAAGATCTCGTGGGAAGAGGCCATGGAGGAGATCCTGAACGGGGGCCGCCTGTTCAAGGACGTTCCCGGCGAGGAGAAACGCCACGTCGACGGATTGAACAAAATCCTCAACGACAACTCGCCGCTCGGCCCGGAGGATTCGGCCTACATGGACGAGGCGCCGCCGGCCGGCTGGGGCCCCAAACGCAATCAGTTCGTCTGGATGCACGGCCGAAACGAGCAGTCGCCCCTGACGCCGCGTTTTGTCAAGGAAGTCTGCGGCGTGCCGCACATGCTGAACCATTGCGCCAGATGCGCCGGCACGTTCTACAACGTCATCGAAGACGTTCTGAATCTTCCCCCGTATGAAATCGGCGCCTACGCCGATCTCCCGTTCACCTCGTACCTCATCTCCATCGGCTCCAACATCACCGCCGCCGATTATCCCATGCAGCTTCGCACCCGCAAACTCCAGAAATGGGCCAAACGGCTGGGGCCATACGCCAAGGAGTTCAAACACGTCGTCGTCGATCCGTGGCTTTCGTCGGGCGCGGCCAAGGCGACTCATAACGGCAAGGGCGAATGGATTCCCATCAAACCCGCGGCCGACGCGTTCTTTTTGGTCGGCATGATCCGCTGGATCATCGACAACGAAAAATTCAACCGGGAATACCTGCGCCTGCCGAACGAAAAATCGGCCAAGGCCGCCGGCCGGCGCAACTGGACCGACATGACGTACCTCGTCAAGCAGACGGAGCCGAAGACGTATTTGACGGCGGCCGAAGCGGGCCTCCCGGTTCAGGCCGATTATGTCGTCATGGCCGGAGGGAGTCCCACGGCGTTTCACGAAGCCGAAGGGCCGGCGGATCTCGACGCGTCGGTCACGATCAAGGGCATTCCGTGCAAGACGGTGTTCCGGATGCTCAAAGAGCGCGCGCGGGAGAAAACGCTTGAGGAGTGCGACAGGCTCTGCGACATTCCCAAGGGAACGATCGCGCGCCTCTCAAGGGAGTTTACGTCGGCCAAAACGCCCGTCATCGAAATGTTCCGCGGGCCTGTCCAGCAGACCAACGGCTGGTGGAATGGACAGGCGCTATGCATCATCAACATGCTCGTCGATAACATCGACCGGCGCGGCGGATTTTCGCCCGGCCACGCCGCCTACAAGGGCAAGGTCGGCGGGACGCTTCGCAAGCCCGAAGGCGTTCCGGTCGACTGCGCCAAGAAGTATGAAGGCAAGAAGCCGGTTCCGACGCGGCCTTGGTATCCGCTGGCGCGGCGCACCGTCACACCGAATTTTCTCTCCAACCTCAAGCACGGGTATCCGTACAAGATCAAGGCGATTCTCAACTACTACAACGACCCGGCCTACACCATGCCCTACAACGCGCCCGTCATCGAGAACTTGAAGAACACCGACCTCGTCCCACTGCTTTTCAGCATCGACGCCTACATGGGCGAAACCTCGTCCCTCGCCGACTACATCCTGCCCGACACCGAGTACCTCGAGCGGTTTGGCGGATTCAAAACCTATCCGCCGGTCAACACCCAGGTCTGGGGACTGCGCCAGCCCGTCGTCGGCGAGCTGGATCCGAAGACGCACGAGTATCGGGGCGTCCATCCGGACGCGCGGATGGCCGATGATGTGCTCATCGAGATCGGCATCCGGTGCGGTCTGCCCGGATTCGGCAAGAACGGCGGCGGAGACGGCATCGACCTCATGAACTCCTGGGACTACTGGAACGAGTACTACAAGCATGAGGACTTCAAGGACGGACTCGATCCGAACAGCGACTTCGTCAAAATGGGCGGGAAGTTCGAAAATCCCACCAAGGAATACGACGGCGAGTACTGCCGGTTCCCGGGCGGCCGGCCGGTCCGGGCGCTGTTTGCCTATCAGCAAAAAGTCGCGACGACCAAGAACTGCATGACCGGATCGTTCTTCGACGGCCTGCCGACCTATCGCGGAATTTTCGACTGCACGGAACAGCCGCTCGACCCGAAACTCTGGGCCGAGTATCCCTTCGCGCTGCATACGCACAAGGACGCATGGCACACGCAGTCGCGTACCGCCCAGAACCTGTGGCTCATGTCCATTCAGCCGCAGAATTTCGCCGAGATCAATCCGGCCGAGGCCGTCAAACTCGGCGTCGTCACGGGCGACTGGGTCAGGGTGAAATCGCCCAGCAGCATCCCCGTGAAGGAGTACGCCAACTCGCTCGGCGACGGCTGGTACAAATTTCAGGTCCGCGTCACCAGCCGCGTCCGGCCCGGCGTATTCTCCGTCTCGCAGTCTTACGGCCGCTGGGGCGCCGGCGCGCGCATGTGGTATGTGAACGGCAAGCCGCAGTATCAGGACGACCGCATCGGCGCGGGGTTCCACATCAACCCCCTCTACATGGCCGATCCGGTTCTGAAGGACCGGATCCTGATGGATCCCGTCGCCGGGGGCACGCAGAGTTACGGCACGCCCCTGCGCGTCGAAAGACTTTGAGGGGGGTGATGAGACATGGCTGAGCGCGGCGCGTTTATTTCGCAGGAAGTTCTGGACGCCAGTTTTAAGAAGCGAGGCAGGAAACAGTTCGCCCTGTGGATCGATCTCGAATACTGCGTCGGGTGCAACTCCTGCTCGATGGCCTGCAAGGCTGAAAACAACACGCAGGTCGGCGTCGATTACAACCGCGTGATCACCGTGGAAGAGGGAGAATTCACCGACCCTTCGAAGCCCGCGAAGGACATGCGTGTCTATTTCGTGCCGATGCCCTGCATGCACTGCGGCAAGCCCGCGTGCGTGGCCGCCTGCCCGGTCGGAGCGATCACCAAACGCGAGGAGGACGGCATTGTCCTCATCAACGGCGACAAATGTATCGGATGCCGGTACTGCGCCTGGGCCTGTCCCTACGGCGCGCCGCAGTACAACGCCGACACGCAGACGATGGAAAAATGCACGCTCTGCGTCCACCGGGTTGATAAGGGGCTTCTGCCGGCCTGCGTGACGGCCTGCATTGCCCGCACGCGGTTTTTCGGCGAGGTCAACGACCTCACCGCGCTGATTCGGCAGAAGCGGGCGAAGGAAGTGAAGCTCTCGATCGAGAGCGGCACAAAGCCCAGCACGATGTATTCGATGTGATGAAATGCTGACGCAAATCCCGGTCGCCGTCGAATCGGGGCTTTGCAGCCGGTACCTCTGTTCCAAATCCGACTGCGATCTGTGCGCGCGGGCCTGCCCGGTCGACGCCGTCCAGATCGGCGCGGAGGGCGCGCGCGTCAGCGACGCTTGTATCGCCTGCGGAGCTTGCGTGCCGGCCTGCCCGAACGGCGCGATTGAAATGAGGGGATCGGCGACATGGACGTCAGCCGTCCCCGACCCCGAACGGCAGGGATGCCGTTCGCTCAAGTCGGGGGCGGCGTCTCCCGATTTGAACGGAGGGTTCGACGCCGTTTGCGCCACCGACAGGCAATGGGGCCTCAAATTCCGCCGCCTGCTGGATACCCGTCCGCCGGCTCCGCGGATTCTCAACATCTCCTGCAGTCACTCCGCGGGGGCGGATGCCGTGCTCGTGTGTCTGGGCCGCCTCACAGTTCCCGTCATTCTCGAATCATTCCGTCACGGAGCGGCACGCGTGGAGATTCTGAAGCCGTCGTGTGAAACCTGTCCGATGCGAAGCGCCGGCGCCGGCATGGAAAGAACGGTGGAGATTGCGCGGCGGGTCATGAAGTTTGCCGGAATTGAGCCGGACCGCCTGTCCGTCGTCGCCGCGCCGTTTTGTCCTGAGCCGGCCGGCCTGCCGGCGCCCCTGTCGTCCCGCCGGACGTTCTTGAAATCGGCGGTCGGCCAGGCCGCCGCGATTCTGCCCGAGCCGGATGCGACAAGGGAAGAAAAGAGCGTGGGGGAGAAGTTCCGTGAAAGAATATTGAGGAAAATCCCGTCACCCCGCCGGCAACATCTTCTGGAACTTATCGAATCGCTCCGAGACAGTGACGGGGCGACCACCCAAACGCCCGCCGACACGATCTCTCTGAATACGGTCACGGCCGATCCCGCGGCAAATCCGGCAAATTTCGCCGGGATTTCCGTGTCGCAATCCTGCATGGGATGCAACGTCTGCGAGAGTTTGTGTCCGACCGATGCGATCCGGCGCGTAGAATCGGGTAATGTCTTCGAGCTGTATTTTGATCCGAAATCATGCACCGCCTGCGGCGTTTGTGCCGCGGCGTGTCTGCCGAAGGCGATAACGATTTCGCGGACGGCCGACCCCGCGATACTGTTTGCGGGAGAGCGCAAACTCATTGAAAGCCGCCGTCAGATTTGCCGTGCATGCCGCGCGTCGTTTGTTTCCAAACAGGCGGATGATCCTTACTGTCCGCTCTGCATGAATCAGGAACGCAAGCGCCGCGCCATGGCGCGCCGATGGGTGTTGTCCGGCAATGGCTGAGTTGTCCACGGAATCTCTCGAATCCCGCCGCCGGGCCGATCTGTATGTGTTTCTCTCGTCCGTCTATTCCCAGCCGCCTCCGGCCGGTATCGTTGAACTGATCCGGTCCCGGCGCTTGCTGGACGAATTGTCGCTTTCGGACGATTCCCCCGCGCGGGCGGAACTGGCGGCGTTTCTGGACGAATCGGCCGCTGACCCCGGCCTGGAGCGCGATCTCACGGCGGAATACACACGCCTCTTTGTTCTTCCCCTCGGCCGCAAAGGCCCGCCCATACGCCCCCACGAATCGGTTTTCACCGACCCCCAGATGCGTCTGGGCGGCAAGGTGACGATCGGCGTCAAACGCTTCTACGACTACGCCGGCGCGGTTCTCGGAAAAAATTGCGACGAGCACCCGGATCACGTCGGGGTGGAGATGGAGTTCATGCAATTTCTGTGCGGTATAGAAGTTGACGCCATGGATCGGGGTCTTGCGGCCGAGGTGGAGAAATGCCGGGTCATTCAAAACGATTTTCTGAAGGAACATCTGCTCCGATGGATATTCGATCTTTGCCGATACATCCGGAAAGAAAGCCAGTCCCGTTTTTATGCGGGAGTGGCGCTGATGACGGAGGATTTCATGTCCGAAGAACAGACTCGGCTGGCCGGCGCGCGCGCCGCCGCCGGATAGGGAGGAATCCGGAATGCGTTTCTCAAAACCTGCCGGGATTTGCGCCGTATTCGCCGTGGCGGTGTTCTGCTCGGCCTGCGGAGAAAAGGCGCCGGCGCCGCTCCACGAGCGACACATCCGGTCGACCAATCCGGCCTACAATCACGAAAACCATTCGTGCATCACCTGCCACGCCGGTTTTCGCATGGCCGGCGGCGATGGGGATCAGAGGGAAGGCTACTTCAACGAGGGAACGGTTCTGCACCCCAACTCGTTTAAAAAGACCATGTCCAGGATCATCGTTCGGCCCCGGCGGTCGGAGGGCGAACCGATATTCACGGAGGCTGTCATGCTGAGAAATCCCCATCTCTTCAAACCGAACCTTCAGGAACTCGTCTGCGTGAAATGCCACGGCCCGGACAGCAAGATCAAAGTGCTCTACGGATCGCCCCTCGCCAAGGGAGGCAACCCATGAGCGATCAACCCTGTCCCAAAGAGGCGGAATTGACCCGCCGGTCTTGGTTTGTCCGCGCCATCAACTATATGGGCGGATTCATCGCCATCGTTTTCGCGGGCGTGGGTGGAACGGTTTTTTCTGCGCCCCTCTTGCGAAAACGGGAGGCGGACTGGTCGGACGTCGGAGACGTGGACGGCTTCAAAATCGGCGTTCCCCAGAGAGTCGAAATCTCGAAACGAAAACGGGACGGGTGGATCGTCGCGCAATCCCGGGCGACGGTTTGGGTTGTCCGGACGGCCGAATCGGCCTTCGAGGCATTCGACCCGCACTGCCCGCACCTCGGCTGTCCGTTCCGCTGGGACGCCCAGCGGCAGAAATTTTTGTGCCCGTGTCACATGGGCGTCTTTGACAAAACCGGCGCGGTGGTGGAAGGCCCGCCGCCGAGGCCATTGGACCGGTATCCGACGCGTCTGGTGGACGGCCGCCTGCATGTCATGCCGGTGGCTCAGAAAAGGGCGGGGGTGTAGCATGAGCCGTTACGAATCGTTGCTTCAGGAACTCGATGAGCGCTGCGGTTGGCGCCGGGTCAAAGCCGCGCTCCTCGATCGAAAAATCCCGGAGATTTCCGGGCGGGTCTCGTGGCTGTATACCTTCGGCAGCGCCACGCTCTTTTTGTTCCTCGTGCAGGTCTTCACCGGAATCCTTCTGGCGATGAATTACGCTCCCACGCCGGACCACGCCTACGCGTCCATCCAGTTCATCGACCAGACGCCCATGGGAGGTCTCCTGCGCGCCGTACACAAATGGGCGGCGAGCCTCATGGTGATCATGGTCACCCTGCACCTTCTTCGCGTTTTTTTCATGGGCGCGTACAAGTACCCGCGCGAAATGACGTGGGCGACCGGCGTCTTTCTCTTCGTCATCGTCCTCGGGTTCGGCTTTACCGGTTATCTTCTGCCCTGGGATCAGAAAGCCTACTGGGCAACGCAAGTCGGCACTGAAATGGCCGAACAGGTTCCGCTCATCGGGCCGGCGACGGCAAGCGTGTTGAAGGGCGGCGAGGTGCTGGGCGCCCGAACGCTCACCCGGTTCTACTCATTTCACGTTTTGCTTCTTCCCGCCCTTCTTCTCATTTTCGTCGTCGTCCACCTCTTTCTGGTCGTCTGGCATGGCATATCCGCGCCGCCGGAGAGAAAGCCATGAGCGCCGGAATGGACCGGGACCGCGAGAAAATTCTTGATGAGTACCGGCAGGCCAAAGAACGCGGGAAATCCTTCTACCCGTATGCGGTCTTCAAGGACCTGGTGGCAATGGCGGCGCTGACGGTCATCGTCCTCGTTCTCGCGTTGACGCTTGGCGCGGAACTCGATGAAATGGCCGATCCGGCCTCCACCACCTACAATCCCCGGCCCGAATGGTATTTTCTCTTCCTGTTTCAGATGCTCAAACTCTTTCCGGGAAAATTGGAGGCGCTGGCGGCGGTGGGCGTGCCTCTCGTCGGCGTCATGGCTCTGCTTCTCGTCCCACGGCTCGATCGAACGATCTCGCGCCATCCGTGGGATCGGCCCCGCTGGACGGCGCTGGGGATGGCGACCCTGTCGGCCGTGGTTGTTCTGACCTGGTACGGCGCCCAAACGCCGATGATCAACCGGGCCATCCGGACCGATCCGAAAATCACCGAGGGACAGCTCCTGTTCGCCACATTCGGCTGCGGCAACTGCCACTCCGTTTTCGGAGAAGGCGGCACGGTTGGCCCCAACCTGAGCGACGTGGGCCTCCGGCGCGACGCCAAATGGCTGGAGGAACACTTCAAGGAGCCGCGCGAGGTCAGCCCCGGGACGGTCATGCCCAAAATTGACATGCTGGTGGAGGAGCGCGAGTCGCTTGTGGCATACATGAAATCTCTGCCGGATGAGGGGCGTTGCATGAGCTGCCATTCGCTGGGCGGCGTAGGGCGGTAAGGTTGATTTGCGATGAAATGGGCGGGCGTTTTTGCGGCGTGGTTTCTCATGGCGGCGCTATTCAATCATCCCGCGTCTGCGCAGGAGGAATGGACCGAGCCGGAGGTGGCGTCGGCGCCGCAGACCGGGCGGGACGAGGAGGCGCGACGGCGCATCGCGGAGCTGGAAACAAAAATTCGGAAGATGGAGGCCCGCGAGGCCAAGGCTGAGGAGGAGAAAGAGAGCAAATTCAAGTTCGACCTGTCGGGCAAATACAAAATCCGATACAACGTCCGCGACAACTTCAACTTCGACCACGCCGGCATGCGCTGGAAATTCGACAACCGCGCCTTTGTCGACTACCGCTGGCAACTCAGGATCGAATCCCTCTGGCAGTCCTGGCAGGTCGTCGCCCTGATGGACAAGGGCAATTTCACGTTCGACTGGAAGGAGGACGGCGAAGGAACGCTTGAGCGCTGGGGAGAATTCCTCACCGTGCGATATGCGCTGTTCAGGGATTTATATGTGCAATATACGGGACCCTTCGCCGTGCAGATCGGCCGGACCAACTTGACGTTCGGAAACGACATCGTGATGGAAGGCCCGACGGATATGGTGAAAGTCTCCGTCCCGATGAAATCGGCGGCGTTCGGCTCCGGCAATTTTTCTCTGGGGTATGCGGCCCTCTCCGGCGGGTACAATACCTACTCCGATTTCCGCAAGACGGGTCCGCCCGCCGGCGACCGCCAGCAGGTGTTTCAGGCGGACAACCGCCTCAACGGCGCTTTTTTCAGCGCCACGGTCCGCCCGCCGTCGGGGATGTCGCGTCTGGAGCTGTATGCCGTCAAGGTTCTGGACAACGGCGACACCGGGGACGCCGATCTCAATCTCGACAAGGATTTCGACGCCGGCACGGTGAGGCGCGACGGCGAATTCGAGCCGCTCTGGATCGGCATCGCTGGAAAGGGAACAACAAGCGGGGTGGACTGGGAGTTCGAGGGTATCCGCCTCGGCGGGTCGTACGCCGGAGGCCGGAATGCCGACGCGAACGCCATTTTCGTTTCCGCGCGCGCCCCGCTGAAATCGTCGGCCCTTGCGCGTCTGGTTGCCGGCCTCGAATACGCCCGCGGCAGCGGCAACAAAGTCACCGATCCGGCGGCCGGGGACGTCAAGGATTTCAACGCGCTGTTCACGTGCCGGGACCGCAAAAAATTCGGAAACATTTTTACGGAGGACGTCCGGGCGGGATTTTTTCTCTGGGAATCGAACCTCGCCAACCTGACAGTCTATAAGGTATTCATGGAGGCGTCGCCGGCGAAGAAGGTTGTCATCACGCCGTCGTTTATGCTGCTCCGGACCACCGAGGATGTATACCGCGGCCGCGGGGTGGTCGGCGACTGGAGCGGGGGTCAGGCAACATCAACGGCCACGACAAACGAGGTCGGCTGGGAATTCGACCTGAACACCACGTTTCCGATTCTTGAGCGGCTTGAAGGATTTCTGAATTTCGGGTATTTCAGACCCAAAGATGTCTATGCCCTTCCGTCGGGAGCGCATCCAAGAAGCGCCCATGAGATTGTGATCGGAACGGAGCTGAAGTACTGAACAACTTGAGAGGTGATGGATGATGCGAACCGGATTTGTCCGGGGTCTTGCATGTATTGCGATGGTGATCGCCGCCGCCGGATGGTCGGCGGCTGAGGACGTCTCGGTGGTGCGCCTGACGCGCCTGGACGGGACGGCCACCGTGAAAAAGTACGGAGTCGACAAAGCCGTCAGCGCCAAAGAGGGGCAGATCATCGAGCGGGGCGACGTGATCGAAACGGCGGACAAATCCTCCGCCGTCCTCACGTGGTCCAACGGAGGCATCTTTCGTCTTTATCCGGGCGGCAGGATTTCCCTCGAAGGCGTGACGTTCGACCTTGACAAGAAAATGGAAGGGACGGTGATCACGCTTGAAAAAGGGCGGGTGTTCGTCAAAGCCCAGGTGCCGGAACATCTGTTCTGTGAGTTTCAGATCGCCGCCGGCGCGTGGAAATTTTTGAGTCAGGGCGCCGAATTCGCCCTCACCTATGATCCGACCGTGCCCGGCGGGTCCGCCACGCTCTGGACGATTCTTGGCCGCGTTGTGACCGACGTGAATTACAAGCGACTGCGGATCGACGACGGCCGACAGCTTGCCGTCAGCCGGAAAGCCGGAAGAGACACGGCGGTTGAGACGCCGATGTCGGCCCAAACGCGCGCGGCGCTCGCGAAAGTTTCCGACGATCTGGGCGGGAGCCTCCTGAAAGAGGAGGAGGGCAAGATCGGCGGGCCGCTGAAGGCCCGGATTGGGGGCGTTCGAGCCAGACGCGGCACAGCGCCCTACAAAGTTCAGTTCAAGGCGCTGATATCTGGCGGCAGCGGCAAGATGAAAAAGATCGAGTGGGACTTCGGCGACGGCACAACGGCCGCGGGCCGGCAGGCCGAGCACACATTCACGCAGGGTCTCTACGTCGTGATCCTGCGCATCGAGGACGAAAACGGCCAGAAATCGTCGGCGCAAATCAACATCTCCGCCGAGGAGGACTGCAACTGCTGATGCAATCTCCATCGAAACCGTTTGCCTGCCCGATCAAAATGCCCGCACCGGCCGCACCGCCGGCCGCCCCGCCGATTCCGGGCGTCCGGAAAATCGTGGCGGTGGCGGGCGGCAAGGGCGGCGTCGGCAAATCGACCGTCGCCGTCAATCTTGCGGCGGCATTGGCCAGTCGGTCGGCGACAGGGACAATTCGCGTGGGCCTCATGGACCTCGATTTTCACGGACCCTGTACCCCGATCCTGCTCGGCTCGGATGACGTCCCGGAAATCGAGGATGGCCGTCCCCGCCCCCTCGTTCGGCATGACGTGCGGTTTTTTTCGATGGGATCCATCGCCGATCCGGACGAACCGGTGGTCTGGCGCGCGCCGCTGGTGATTGACACGGTGAACAAGTTCGCCCGGGATGTGATGTGGGGCGAACTCGACCTCCTCCTCGTCGATCTGCCTCCCGGTACCGGCGATTTGCATCTTTCCATCTGCGGCCTTCTGCCCCTGACCGGCGTTGTTCTCGTCTCCACCCCGGACCCCATGTCCGAGTCCGTAACGATCAAAGCTCTGATGATGTTCAAACAGCTCCGCGCCCCTGTTCTCGGCTGGATCGAAAACATGTCAGGCGCGGTCTGTCCGCACTGCGGCCGGTCCATCGAAGAGACGGCCGGAAACGGCTCACAACCCTGCGAGCGATTTCATGTGCCTCTGCTCGGCCGGGTGCCGCGATCCCCAGCGGTTCTCCGCGCGCAGGAGAAGGGCGTTCCCCTCGTTCTCGCCGAGCCCGGCGATCCCGCCGCCCGCGCCATCCTCGACATCGCGGACAAATTAGCCTTCGGCGCGACTGAAGACTGAGCAGGCGGCCCTGAGCGCCGATGCTCAAGCGTCTCACGCAACTTAGCGTCGACCATCCGCGCGCCGTGCTCGCCGCGGTCGCCATGGTAAGCGTCCTCTTTGGAATGCAGTTTCCCAAAGTCACCGTCGACACGGATCCCAAACACATGCTGCCGGAAACATCGCCAGTGCGGCGATACAACGATCAGGTCGAGCGGGATTTCGCCCTTCATGCGGACGTGATCGTCGTCGGAATCGTCAATCCGCATGGCGTCTTCAATCCGCAAACCCTCGGCCGCGTCGCGGAACTCACGCGCGCGATTCAGTCGATCCCCGGCGTCGTCGCGCGGGACGTGGCAAGCCTTTCCGCCACGGACAACGTAACGAGCGCCAACGGTGACCTGATCGTCAAGCCGCCTCTGGCGGTCATTCCCGCGTCGGACGTGGAACTGGCGGCCCTGCGTCGCCAGCTCCTCGACAACCCGCTTTTCGTCAATCGCCTCATCTCGGATCGGGCGACGGCGACCGTCATCTCCGTTCCGCTTGAGCCGGGTGTCAACGGCAAGGAAATCGCGGACAAAATCCGCGCGATTTTCCCGCAGAATTCGGGAGACGACGTCTTCCATCTTGCCGGCGATCCCATCGCCCGCGACACATTCGGCGCGGAGATGTTCCGCCAGATGGCGTTTTTCTCGCCCTTCGCCGGCGCCGTGATCTGCTTGGCGCTCTGGCTGATGTTTCGGAATGTTTGGGTGATCGCGGCCAACATGGCCGTGGCGATGATCAGCATCGTCTGGAGCATGGGCGGACTCATCGGACTTGGATTTCCGGTGCACATCATGAGTTCCATGAGTCCCGTTTTTCTCATGGCCATCGCCACGGACGCCGTCCACATCCTGAACGAGTTCGCCTTTCGCGCGGGCGGCGACAGGGATGTCGCCGTACCCGGAGTCGGGGTTTGCGCGAGACACGGATGTCGAGTGCCCGACGGAGGGTGCGTCGACAGGCGGCAGGCGGCGCTCGATACGATGGCCGTCGTCGGCCCGCCGGTTTTCTACTCGGACATCACGACCGCGGTGGGATTCGCCGCGCTGGCGGCGGGAGACATCGTGCCCGTGAAAATTTTCGGGCTTGTCGTCGGATTCGGAACGCTCGTCGTTCTCCTCATGAGCTACACGCTTGTGCCGGCGATGCTGATGCTGGTACCGGCCGCATGCGTCGACCGGCTGGCGCGGCGGCAGAACGATCCCGCGAGTGCGGGCGCGGCATGGCTTACGCGGCTCGGCGGATTTTGCGTGCGCCGGACCAAGCCCGTTCTGCTGGTGGGCCTGGCGGTGATCCTTGTCGCGGGGGCGGGCCTTGCGCGCATCCGGGTCAACAACAACATGGTGCACTGGTTCAAACCGGAAAGCGCCGTTCGAAGCGCCGACCGGATTCTCAACGAGCATCTCGGCGGAACGTCGACCGCCTACATCGTCGTGCAGGCCCGGTCGGAGGGCGCCATCGGCGATCCGGCGATGCTGACGGCGATCGAGCGTCTTCAGCGGGAACTCGAACGCGATCCGCTCGTCGGCAAAACCGTTTCGATCGCGGACTACATCCGGCGCGCCAATCGCGTCCTCCACGACGACGATCCCTCATTCGACCGCATCCCGGAATCCGCCGGCGCGGTCGGGCAGATTCTCCTTCTTTTGAGTTCCTCCGCCAAACCGCGCGACATCGACAACGTCGTCGATTTCCCGCTGAAAAACGCCAACATCATGATTCAACTCAAAACATGGGACGCCGACGCCATGAACGGCGTGATTGGGCGGGCCAACGCCCATCTCGCGGCGCATCCGCTTCCGGACGGGGCGCAAATCCGCCCGGCCGGCATCGCCTACTTCAATACGGTGTGGAATCACGAAGTCCTCCGGGGCATGCTCGAAAGTTTTTTATGGGGACTGGGAATGGTCTGGATTCTGCTGGTGATCCAGATGCGTTCGGCGCTGTGGGGATGCGTCTGTTTTCTGCCTCTCCTGGCGACGATTACCGTGATCTACGGCGTCGTTGGGTGGATCGGAAAAGATTTCGACATGCCGGTGGCGGTGCTCTCAACGCTGACGCTTGGCATGGCCGTCGATTTCGCCATTCACTTCGTCGGCCGGTTCCGCCAACGCCTCGCCGGGATCGACACGGCCTCGGGGATCGACGAGACGCTGATCTGGACCGTGTCCCGGCCGGGCCGCGGGGTTATCTGCAACGCGATTCTCTTCGCATCCGGATTCCTCGTCATGATCTTCGCCGACCTCACGCCCTACATCACCGTCGGCGTATTGATGGCCGCCATCATGCTGTTGTCGTCGGCCATGAGCCTCGTTTATCTTCCCGCCCTGATCCGGCTCCTGCGCCGGCAACTTATCGGAGGAGAACACACATGAAACTGAAACGTATTCTTGCGGCGCTCGCGGCCGTTCTCATTGTCGAGGGGGGCGTCAGCGCCGGGCCGCCGATGGATGGACACGCGATTGCGGAGCGGATGATCCTGGCGTATTACTATCCGCGCGATGACGCGAAAATGGCGGTCACAATGCGGATCGTGAACCGGCAGGGACAGGAACGCAAACGGCGGCTCGTCATGCTCCGGCGCGATCTGAAAGACGGAGGCGAACAATCGTACTATCTCCACTTCCTCGCGCCCCCGGACGTGCAGGGGATGAGCTTTCTGGTGTTCAAGCATGTCGGCAGGGACGACGACCGCTGGCTCTACATGCCCGCGCTCGACCTCGTCAAACGAATCTCCGCCGCCGACCGGCGCACGAGCTTCGCCGGATCCGATTTCTCCTACGAGGACATCTCCGGCCGCGACATTGATGAGGACGACCACGCGTTTTTGCGGGAAGAAGCGATCGGTGATCGCGCGGCGTTTGTCGTGAAGAGCGCGGCGAAACGGCCGGGCGAGTCCGAGTTCGCGTATCGCCTGTTCTGGATGGACACCGCGACGTTTTTGCCGCTCAAAGTCGAGCACTACAGTCCGCAGGGGAAGCTGTACAAGATCTATGAGACGCGTGAAATCCGGACGATCGGCGGCACGCCGACGATCACGAAGGCAATGATGACCGACCTCGACAACGGGCGGTTTACCGAAATTGCCGTCGGCGACGTGTCCTACGACGTCGGCCTTTCAGCCAATGTTTTTCAGGAACGGAGTCTCCGCCGTCCGCCGGCGTCCTGGATTCGCTGACGGGGCGTTTCTCGTCGCCGCCTGCATCGCCGCGTTCTCGGCGGGCGCGGCGCGCGTGGACGCCCGCGAAATCCACGGATTCGCCGAAGCCGCCTTCGGGCCGAAGATCGGCGGCGAGGGAAAGACCCGGCACGCCGGCTTCAACTTCCTCGAATCCCGCCTTCAACTGAAAACCCTCTGGCGGCCCGCCCGGGAAAACAAATGGCGCGCGGAACTGTTCTCCAAGTCCGATCTCGCCGGCGACCGGAATGCATCGAGCGTCCAGATGCGGATTCGCGAAGCGCATGTTCTGTTCAGCCCGGCGGAGTGGCTTGACGTCAAGATCGGCCGGCAGATTCTCACGTGGGGAACGGGGGACCTGTTGTTCGTCAACGATCTGTTTCCGAAAGATTTCGTCTCGTTCTTCATCGGCCGGGACGACGAATATCTCAAAGCGCCTTCCGACGCCGCCAGATTTTCGGCGTTCGGGCCGGGCGCGTCCCTGGACGTTGTGTTCGTTCCGTTCTTCGCGCCCGACGCCCCCCTGCGCGGCGAGCGCCTCAGTTTCTTCGATCCCACGTTGGGCCGGATCGCGGGGAGCGACGCGCGGCGCGTGTTGATCGAGCCTGCTGCGCGCCTGGACCACACGGAAGCGGCGGCGCGCCTCGCGCGCTCGTATGGAAGCGCCGAGTGCGCCCTGTACGCCTTCCGCGGGTTTTTCAAACAGCCGCGTGGGTTTGTGAGTTCAGGCGGCCGGGAACTCTTTTATCCGCGTCTGGCGGTATGGGGCGCAAGCATTCGCGGGCCTGTGGCGCGGCTCGGCGGTATCGGCTGGTTTGAGGCCGGCTGGTACGATTCGATCGACGACCGCCGCGGCACGGACCGCCTCGTCGAGAATTCGGCGATGAAATATCTGGCGGGATACGAACGCGATTTTCCGAATGACGCGCGCGTGGGGATTCAATATTACGTCGAGCGGATGCGCAACTTCGGCGCGTTTCAACGAAGCGCCGCGCCCGGCAATCCGCCCCGCGCCGAGCGGCGGCGTGTCTTGACCCTGCGGCTGACCCGGCTCTTCCGGTTTCAAACCGTCGAGGCCTCCCTGTTCGCCTTTTACAGTCCCACCGACCGCGACGCCCATCTCAGGCCGTGCCTCTCATGGAAGATGTCGGACGAGTGGACACTGGTCGTCGGCGCCGACGTATTCACAGGCCGCCGCGCTCATACCGAGTTCGGCCAGCTCGACGGGAACGACAACCTCTACTTCAGGATGCGATACAGTTTCTGAATGCCTCCATACTTGACTTGGACACTATTACACCATATGATGTCGTAGTGTCCAAACGGAAGGCAGCCATGGCCGGATCCGGGCGAACTTCGGTCGCCTGTTGCCCGCCGAAGCCGAAGATTGGGAAGCGCCCGCTCATCGGCTCGGAACAGTCCGCAAGTATGGAGGCGGCGTTTAAGGTGCTCGCCAACGGCACCCGTCTGCGGATGCTCCATGCCCTGGTCCGCGAGCCGGACCTGTGCGTGGGGGACCTTGCGGAGGCTGTCGGCGTGAAGACGCAGGCCGTCTCGAACCAACTTCGGAGGCTCGTGGACAAGGGGATCGTGGCCTCGCGGCGCAACGGAACCCAGATGCACTACCGCATCGTGGACCCGTGCGTGGTGAGTCTTCTCGATCAAGGCCTCTGCTTGACAGAGGACCGGCCGAGCGGCGCGCGAACCTTGATGTCGGACCTGCGAGGAGCGCGGCGGTAGTGGAAGGCGAAAATTCCATTCATGCGGCATCGACCTCATCCGTGGAGGAGGCGGCCGCACAGATCGACCATGCCACCGCCGCCAGCAAGTGCCGGCCATGCGGATGCTTCCACGACACCTTGAAGGCGATTGGGGATGCGATACCGGCGACTGCCCGGCCGGATCGGCTCTCATCGGCCATCGAGGCGGGGAAAGCTGTACTCACCGATCGCACGTACGACTGCTTGGGATGCAAGGTCTGCCACCCCGCGCTGGCGGTCAACGCCCTGAACGGATCGGGCACAAAGCTGGAGATTGATCCGTGCCCCGCGGAAGCAGCCGAAGCACATGCGGGCTGGCCACCGTTCCCGGGTGATTACACCGTCCTCCGGTATCGAGCATCCGTCGCGGTCTGCACGCTCAACGCCGGGGATCTCGTTGAACCGATTGTCCGGAGCGGAGAAGACGCAATCTCAATTGTCGGCACGCTCCACACGGAGAATCTGGGCATCGAGCGAATCATCACGAATGTCCTGGCCAACCCGAATATCCGCTTTCTCGTCCTCTGCGGCGCGGATTCCCGGCAGGCCATCGGACACCTGCCGGGCCAGTCGCTGCTCTCGCTGGGCCGTTCCGGGATCGACGAGCGCGGACGCATCATAGGGGCCAACGGCAAGCGGCCGATCCTCAAGAACGTTGGCGGCGAGGCGGTCGAACACTTGCGGCGGAGCGTGGAGATTGCCGACCTGATCGGCGTGGACGACTTGAACGCGATCCTGCGCCGTGTTCGCGCTTGCGCGGCGCGCGATCCGGGGCCGGCCGACCCGTTTCCCTCTATCCAGGAACTCCACCCCATCACGGGATATCTGCCGGAACGTATGACCGGTGATCCCGCTGGGTACTTCGTCCTCTACGTGGACCGCGTCCGCGGCGCACTTTCGCTTGAACACTTTGGGAACAACGGCGTGCTCAACATGGTGATAGAAGGCCGCGCTGCCGCGGAGCTCTACATACCGGCCATCGAAAAGGGACTGGTTTCCCGGCTTGACCACGCGGCCTATCTCGGACGAGAGTTGGCCCGCGCCGAGGCAGCCCTTCTGACCGGAGCCGGATACGTCCAGGACGGTGCGCCGGAAGCGCGCCCCGCCAACCCGAGTCACGACCTCATGCGATTGCTGTGATGTTTGTGAGGGTGAAACATTTCGTGCTGCGGTCCGTCTTGCCGATTGCGGTCTTCTGGGCTGTTTGGGGTGTCCACTATCTTTGGCTCGGGTTGTTCCCGGAAGGCGGGAGGAGCTACGCCGCAACCCAATCCTACTTCCTCGGGTTCTCCTACGCCCTCTCCCTGGCCTTTGCGGTGTGGGCGCTGCGACGGTATCGGGAAGATAAGTTGTGCGGATCGCGCAGTCTGGCCATCGGCGGAATCACCTTCTCCGGGGTTCTGGCTGTTGCCGGTTGCTACCTGCTGGGGTGCTGTGGGTCCCCGATACTCGTGGTTTACCTCAACCTGTTCGGCGCTGCGCTCCTGCCCTTGGCCAGACCCCTGGTCGCCGTGATCACGCTCCTATCGGTAGCCGCCGCAGCGTGGTGGTTGAGCCGGCGTTCGCGTCGAGAACCATGATGAAATCTGGTTTAGAAATCGGCTGTACATCGTGAAATATCCGTGATAGGGATGCAATATGAAAAAGAAATCGAAACTTCCGAAACCTCCGAAGACCTTTAACGACTTCTGTGCGCGATACCCGGATCTCGAACGAGCCTGGGAACTGATCAACCGGGCCGGCGAGACGGCCGGCGGGTTGGATGAGAAGACCCGGCGGCTGATCAAATTGGGAATTTCCGTCGGCGCGTTGCGGGAAGGCGCGATCCATTCAGGCGTTCGCAAAGCGTCGAAGATGGGCATATCGCGGCGGGATATCGAACAGGTGGTGGCCATGGCCGCCGGCACGATCGGCATGCCCGCTACGGTCGCCGCTTTTTCCTGGGTTCGAGACACGCTGAACGATCTGAAGCCGCGCCGTTAGGCCCCGTTTTTGGAGTTGTTCATAGGATGTAATTAATCAGTACAACTGCGTGGATATGACACACATTTTCCCACACTCCATTCCATAACAGCCCCTGCTATCTCTATGTTGTCAAAGAGCTTGTCGATTTTTTCGCCGGCGTCCCCCCCCATCGGAATATCCTTTGCACAGTTCCCCTAAGACCCCGGTCGTCCGCATATTTCGGATGTTGACCGCGGCGTGAAGACGAAAAAGCAAATCTACCTCGATCCGGCAAACGGATCGAGAGGCAAAGGGGGCTGTATCAGCCATGTTTAATCGCAATGCAGTAATCTGGATGCTGTTGATCGCCATGTCGCTGGCGTTCGCCGTTTCGGCCGACGCCAAGTTCATCACGATGAGCGGCCGTTCGGCGATGGGGTATTTTCAATCGGACAAGGGCGGCGTGTATGACACCGCAACCTTCCGGGTGCCGGACGTCAAGCTGGTCACCACATTTGAGTTGCCGGCCGACCTCAAGGCGACGTTCCGGATGAACATCAACGAGGGGGAATTCGGCAGCGTGGATTATGCCTTCCTGGACGTTCCGCTTGGGTTTGTGGGTCTGGCGGACGTCAAGGCCCGGGTCGGTCAATTCAAAATTCCACTGGGCGTTGAAACGTTCATTGACAACTCGATTGAGCAGAACCTGGTGAACAACTCGGTCGGCCTGTTCAACGGAAACGATCGAGGCATCATGTTTTTCGGCAAGGCCGATGTCTCCGACTACGGCATCACCTACGACCTGGCCTTCACGGAGGGCAGCGCGCACAACTCGGCGAGCGCCGTCAGCGCCGCCGCCGCCTCGACTGGCGACGATCCCGACGTTGACAGCGAGAAGTCGATCACGTTCCGGCTGGGAAGCAAGCTCACCGACGCGCTGTCGGTGTGGGGCAGTTGGCACAATTCCGGCGATCTCGGTGTGAACGGCACGTCGTCCGCGGCGGTTGGCGGCGTTACGCTGACCGGCGCCGGCAAAAACGCGGAGCGGGAACTCTGGTTGCTTCATGCAGACTACAAATTTGAGCAGGGATTGGTCAAGGGCTATTACGGCGAGTTCGATGATGACACGGAGGCGGCCGACGGCAACAAGGGCAAGCGGGAGGGCAAGGTATGGATGCTCGAGGGCCGGTACGATGTGACGGAGAAGGTCTATCTCGGCCTGCAGTGGAGCAAGATCGACCTGAAAGGCTCCAACTTCCTCGCCCCGTCGGGCGGGACGGGAGGCATGGGAGTTAACGTCAACGAGATGAAGCGCGTGGAGGCGGGCATCGCATATCAGCTGGGCGAGTGGGTGACGTTCAAGTACGCCTTCACGAACAACAAGCGCACCTTCACGTCGGGCAGCGGGTTGACCGACCCGGACGACGACATTCAGTCGCTTCTGGTGGCTGTGAAATTCTGAAGCAGGGCCATTTTTCGCGCGGTTGGCATCGAAGTGTTTTTATAGCCGAAGGAGGGAGGAGGGCCGAGGGTGGCCCCCTCCTCTCCCGGCGATTTACACAACATGAAAAAGGCAGGTGAAGGGGCATGGATTCGGAAATAAGGGATTCCTCCGGGGAAGGCAAGGAGGGCGCCGTAGCGGTTGCCGAGCGCCGGGATTTTCTAAAAACCCTCGGTATTGGCGCGGCTGCGGCCGCCGCCGGCGCCGCAACTCTGGTGACTGGCCGGCCGCTCGAAGCTCTGGGCGCTGAAACAAAAACGCCTCACTACGGCATGCTCATCGACCTCACGCGCTGTACCGGCTGCAAGGCCTGCGAGGTTGCATGCAAGAGCGAAAACAATGTACCCTTGGGTGTGTTCCGCCGGAAAGTCAATTATCTCGAATACGGCTCTTATCCGAAAACAGGCCGCGCCATCGCGCCCATCCTCTGCAATCACTGCGACGCGCCGCCCTGCGTGGAGGCTTGCCCCGTCGATCCCATCACCGTCACCTACAACGCGCCCGACGGCACGACCGTCGAATATGTGCAGAAGGCGACCTACAAGCGCCCCGACGGCCTTGTCCTCGTCAACAACGAACGCTGTATCGGCTGTCAGCAGTGCGTCGAGGCCTGTCCCTACGGCGCGCGATACGTTCATCCTTATATGAAAGCCGGCGGCGATCCGGATCAGAACGGCATCGGCAAGTGCGACTACTGCGTCCACCGGCTGGACCAGGGCATCGAGCCGTCCTGCGCCAACACCTGCGTCGGCCGCGCCATCGTCTTCGGCGACATGAACGACCCCGGCAGCGAAATTTCAAAACGCCTGAAAGGCGCCAAAACCGGCGTCTGGAAACCGGAAGCAAAAACAAAACCGAACACGTACTACATCGCGCTCGATAAACCCGAAGTGCTCGGCGAGGGGGTGAACGCTCGTGGTTAATATGACGCGAAGGTCATTCTTCAAACTCGGCGCGGCCGCGGCCACGCTCGCGACGATCGGCGTTCGAAAACCGATCCTCGCCGGCGCGGTCGAACTCAAATCCGGCTGGGCCGACGTATCCCTCAAGGGCGTCGCCCGGACGGCCGTCCCATCCTCCTGCTGGCAGTGCGTCGTCCGCGACGGCATCATCGGCTACGTCGAGGACGGCCGGCTGGTCAAGATCGAAGGCAACCCGAATCTCCTGCGCACCAGCGGCGTCATCTGCGCCCGCGGCCAGGCCGGAGTCAATCAGGTCTACGATCCCGACCGCATCCTCTACCCGATGCGGCGGGTCGGCGCGCGAGGCGAAGGCAAGTGGAAGCGCATCACGTGGGACGATGCGCTCGATGAGTTGACGGCGCGCCTCAAAAAACTCCGCGACGACGGAACGCCCGAAAAGTTCATGTTCCATTACGGGCGCATGAAAGGCTCCGATTCCACCATCGTCACAGGCTTTTTCCTTCCCGCCTACGGCACGAAAACCATCGGAAATCACACGTCCATCTGCGAAGGCGGCAAATGGACGGCCCAGGAATTGACGTGGGGAAAACACTATGACGTCTTCGACGTGTCCCGCTCGAAGTTCATCCTCAATTTCGGATGCAATCCGCTCGAAGCCCATACCAATCACGTTCCGTTCGCCCAGCGGCTTGCCGCCGCGCTCGGCAGCGGCGTCCCGCTCGTCACCTTCGACGTGCGCCTCTCCAACACGGCCGCCAAATCCCGCGAGTGGATTCCCATCAAACCCGGCACGGACAAGGCCGTCATCCTCGCCATGTGCAAGGTCATCCTCGACGAAGGCCTTCAGGACACCGCCTTCATCGAGACATGGACGACCGCGACAGTGGAACAGCTCAAGGAGCATCTGAAGAAGTACACGCCGAAGTGGGCCGAGAAGGTCAGCGGGGTGCCGGCGTCCACCATCACGCGGCTGGCCAAGGAATTCGCCACGACCAAGCCATCCGTGTGCGTCACCTACCGCGGATTGGTCGCCCACCAGGAAGGCGCGGACGGCGAACGCGCGTCGCTCATGCTGGAGGCGCTCTGCGGCAACATCGACGTTCCCGGCGGGCGCGCCCGGGCGGTCGGACCCAAGTGGGTCAACTCCTACAAAAAGCCGGACGCCAAACCCAAGGCGCTGGCATTGGACCATGGCATCGAGCACTGCGCCTATCCGACGCACCACGTCAGCCACCAGATCTTCAAGGTGATCAAGGAAGGCAAGGAAGGCCGGCCGGACGTCTACATGTTTTACTGCCACAATCCGGTCTACGTGAACGGCGAATGCCAGGAGAACATCGACGTCATGAAAGACGAGACCCTCCTGCCGTTTAGTGTCGCCGTCACGCCCTTTATGAGCGAATCGGCCGCGCTGGCGGACCTCATCCTGCCCGACGTCACCTATCTCGAACGCTGGACCCTCGACGACATGGCGTCGCACGATCAGATCTCCGAATGGTATATCCGCCAGCCCATCGTGAAGCCCTTGGGCGAATCGCGCCAGTTCCAGGATGTCTGCATCGACATCGCCAAACGGCTCGGCATCGACCTCCCCTTCAATTCGTCAGAGGAGTTCATCAAGGACGGCTGCGAGAACACGCCCGAGATCAAGGCCGTCGGTGGATTTGAGTACATGAAAAAGTATGGCGCGTGGTACGACAAGAACGCCAAGGGCAAGTACCGCAAGCACGAGAAGGAGGTCAAGCCGGAGGATCTCAAAGACGCCATATTAGACGAGAAGACCGGCGTCTGGTGGAAGGGCAAGGCAGGCGAGGATTACACCACGACGAAGGATGCATTCAAGAAGTACGTCGGGCAGAAGATCGGCGACAAGGTCTACGTCGGATTCGCGCCGGACGCTGTCAACAAGTCCGGCAAGTTCGAAATTTACTCGACCCTGCTCAAGATGAAGGGCCACGAGCCGATGCCGTCCTACGAACCCATCGCGGAGCATGAGGCGATGAAGGAGGGCGAACTGCACCTGACGACCTTCAAGGTCGCGTTCCACACGCAGTCCCGCACGGCGAACTGCAAGTGGCTTACGGAGATTTATCACGACAATCCCATGTGGATCAATCCGAAGACGGCGGCGGCGCGCGGAATCGCCAACGGCGACAAAGTGCGTCTCAAGTCTCCCATCGGCGAAATCGTCACCACCGCGCGCGTGACAGAAGGCATCCACCCGCAGGTCGTGGCCATCTCCATGAGCGTCGGACACTGGGAGTACGGCCGCTACGCGTCGGGCAAGGAGGTTTTCCCGGAGGTTGAGGGCGAGAAGCCGACATGGGACACGTTCGGCAAGCATCCCAATTGGCTGATCGCCAACAAGGCCGACCACATCAGCGGCCAGATGCGCTGGAACGACACGGTCGTCACGGTGGAGAAGGCCTGAATACGGAAACGACAATGACGCCCGAGGTCGAGGAAGAGACAGCGCTGTCCCGCGCGGCTCTCTACGGCCTGTTCTCCCGCCTCTATCGTGAGGCGCCGACCGCCGAGATTTTGGACGCGCTCAAGGCCGCCGATATGGAGCTGGACATCCCGTCGGGCGGGCAGGGAATGGAGGAATTGGCGGTCGAGTTCACCCGCCTTTTTCTCGGCCCGGGGCCGCATATTTCGCCGTACGAGTCGGTTCATGCGGCGGCGACCGGCCAGCCGGCGCTGTTGTGGGGTCCGCAGACCTCCGCCGTCCGGCGATTCATCGAGGCCATGGGACTTTCCATCGGCGATGAGACGTTCATCCCGGACCACGTGTCGGTCGAATTTGAATTGATGCAGAGGCTCGTCGAGCGCGAGGCGCGGGCGCGCCGGGAGGAAGACGTGGCGATGGCGGAGGAGTGCCTCAAGGCGGAGCGGAAATTTTTGTCGGAGCATCTGGGCGCGTGGTTCCCGAAATTCGCCGGAAAAGTGGCCGGCGCCGCGCGCCTGCCGTTCTACCGGCAGGTAACCGATCTGGCCGCGGATTTTTTGGAGAAGGAGGAAGGAGATGAACGCGGTGGAATTTAACGAGAGGGAAGTCACATTAATGGAGCGGACGTTCATCGTGACGGGAGTCATTCTCGCCATCGTGTTCTCCCTTCTGTGCGTTGCGGTGATGATCTGGTCGGAGGACGCGGCGTCCGCGGGCGGCCCGGCCAAAGCCAAGCCCGAGCCGGCGGCGGCAAAAAAACACGGGTTTGTGGGCGTCGCCAAATGCGGCATGTGCCACAAGAGCGACGCCAAGGGCAACCAACTCAAACACTGGCAGGAGAGCAAACACGCGAAAGCCTACGAGATGTTGGCGTCAAAGGAGGCGAAGGACCTGGCGGCCAAGGTCGGCGTGAAGGGCGACCCGCAAAAGGCGCCGGAGTGTCTCAAGTGCCACACGGCGGGGTTCGGCGCCGACGCGGCGCTTCTGGGCGAAAAATTCAAAATCGAGGACGGCGTGCAGTGCGAACGATGCCACGGCGCGGGCGCCGATTACGCCAAAGTCCCCATCATGAAGGACCGCGCCAAATCCGTCGCCAACGGCCTGATCATCCCGACCGAGGCGATGTGCCGGCAGTGCCATAACGAGACCGCGCCGCGCATGGGCGACCGCGCGGAATTCAATTTCAAGGAGGCGTGGAAAAAAATCGCGCATCCCAGGCCCAAGGAGGCGCCCGCGAAGAAGTAGGACTATCTGTTTTCATTTGGCCGGTTTGCCATTTGTGAAGGATCAGGAACCCCCTTTGCCGGTAAGGTCCGATCTTCCGTTGGCAAAGAGGCTGATTGGATGGTGGGGCGGCACGTTGCGGCCGCCCCGTTTTTTTGACTTATGACCGAAAGGCGGGCGCCTGTTTCTCGTCGATCTGTTCGAAAACGGCCGTATCGGCCTCAAACCGCTTCGCCTCATCCTCCGGCCCAACACCCGGGACCCGGCGCGGGAGATCCAGCGATGTCAAATCTTCCGCATCCCCCTCTTGACAAGCCTGCCCAAATAAGTTTTATACATCAAACTTAGCTTTGTGGTCAGCAGTTAATTTGAAGTCTAAATCAAAGAGGGAGGCAGTCAAATGAAGTGTGTTCTTGCAAATTTGGGCCTCGCCGCGTGGATCCTGTTCGGGTCCGCCGTCGCCGCGTTTGCGGCGAGCAGCGAGGAGCTGGAGCGGCGCGTGGACGTCCTGAGCCGCGAGATCGAGGAATTGAAGAAGATGGGCAAGGGCGCCGGCGGTGTGGAATACGGCTCGATCCAGAAAACCAGGCTCGGCGGGTACATGGAGATGCACTACCTGTCGACGCAGTCCGGGGACGGCGAGAATCTCGATTTTCACCGCTACGTCATGTACGTGGGTCACCGGTTCAACGACTGGATTCAGTTTCATTCGGAGCTGGAATTCGAGCACTCCTTCATCCGGGACCGCCAGGGGGAATTTGAGCTTGAGCAGGCGTATCTGGAATTCACGCCGAAGGAGAATTTCGGCATCCGATCCGGCGTCATCGTCGTGCCGATGGGCGTGATCAACCAGTTCCACGAGCCGCCGGCGTTTCATGGGGTCGAGCGGCCGACTGTGGACAACCTGATCATTCCGTCGACGTGGTTCGCCGCGGGGGCGGGATTCTTCGGGAGCCTGACGGAGAATCTGAAGTATCAAGTCTACGGCATCAATTCACTGCAGTTTATCGCCGGCCAGAACGACAATACCACACCCGCCATCAACCTCGGGACCGTCAGCATCCGCGATCTTCGGCAGAAACAGTTCGGATCGGAGTCCAACGGCAACGTGTTTGACATCGGCATCGCCGCGCGGCTCGATTACGCCGTCGAGCGCTATCCGCTGAATCTGGGATTCTCTTATTATGGAGGGGACGCGGGGGACAAAGTCAGTGATTCCGGCGGCAAGCCGGACATCACGGGACTGGCGTTTGACGCGAGGTACAAACAGGACCGCGTCGAGTTTGTGGGAGAGTGGGCCCAATTCGACATCGACGACGCCGACAAACTCCGCACCTTGACCGGCACCGACCAGGCCAAACAGCTTGAAGGCTGGTACGCGCAGGGCGCCTACTGGCTGTTTCAGCCGGGAGACCGGGCGGGACTGCTTCAAGACGCCGGTCTGGCGGCCTTTGTGCGCTTTGAGGATTACGACACCGCCAAGAAGATGCCGTCGAATTCGACGAACACGGCGCAGAACAACCGGGACCGGGAGCAGTGGGTGTACGGTTTCACGTTCAAACCGGTGCAGAATCTGGCGGTGAAAGTCGATTACACGTCGTTCAAGGACGCCGACGGGACGGCGATCGACAACGACAAGTTCAACGCCGGGATCGGCTGGCAGTTCTGAGTCTTTTGGGCATTGAAAGCCCAGCCAATGCGTGTACAATAGGGAAATGGAGCTTGGATCAGACAAGAAGAAGTATTCAACGTATTCCCTCCATCGGATCATGACGCCGGACCCGGTGACGATCACGCCGGAGGCGACCGCCGGAGAGGCGCTGCGGATCATGGAGCGGCGCGGGTTCCACCATTTGCCGGTGACCGAGAAGCGTCCCGGCGGGCCCGACCGGCTGGTGGGGATCGTGGCGAAGGGGGATCTTCAGCGGGTGATCAGCGCGTTTGCGGGCTCCAAGATCGAGACGGCCCGGGACCGGCAGACGGTGAACCTGCCGGTCCGGTCGTTCATGACCAAAGAGGTATTCACCCTTCCGCCGGACAGCGGCATCCGCGAGTGCGCGGGCCTGTTGCGCGCCAAACGGTTCAACAGCGTTCCGATCGTGGATCCCGAAACCTCCCGCCTCATCGGGATCGTGACGTCGGCGGACCTCCTCGAGTTCCTCCAGGACATTCTCGGCCGGGGCCTGAAGAAGTAGCAGGCGGCGGTGGCCGCGTTGATTTACACAACATTGTAGTGTATAATGCCCCCAGATGAGCATACTCATTCGCAAGGTGGGCCGGCGTGCATACGCGTACCGGGTCGACCGCGAGGGCGGGCGGGTGCGGCATCGTTATCTGGGCCGTGCGGACGATCCGGGCGTGTCAGAGAAAATCCGCCGGCTGCGCGCCGTCAAAACCGTGCCGGGCCAACTCCGTCGGCTGTTTTGGGATACGTCTTTGGACAACATTGATCTAAGGCG
>MFPR01000004.1 GCA_001784175.1 Candidatus Lindowbacteria bacterium RIFCSPLOWO2_12_FULL_62_27 | reverse complement strand
CCACCGCTCTCTACCCCTCGTTGGGAACCTATCTTATTCGATTTCATAGGATTTGAACAGATGCGAAAAATTATCTTAGCGGGCATGTATTTAAAACTCAATCCGGGTAAAACCATTCGAGATTATGACCGGGAATGTTTTACGAAAGAGCCGGTTCGAATGGACATTTACATAAAAGAAAAAACATGCGGAGAGGTCATTGTCATATTTCCTGTCGAGGAATTGACCCTGCCGCAAATTCAGATGCTTCTTGGCCCATCGGCTTTGCCCGGAACCGGGCCTTATCGGTTATCAAGGGAGCAGTGCATCTATATGGATCAGTTTCTTGGCCTGAAAACGAATCCCGAACTCCACACCGAGGCCGTCATCCGCGACGGCTAGTTGGAAAGTTTGCCGGTTTGACCGTTTAGAGTAAGCGTCAGGCAAGAGGGGCGTTTTGTTCTTTAAAAATCAGAGGAGGTGATTTATGAGCCGATGGTTTTTGACGCTTGTCGCGTGTTTGGTGTTGACGGTTACGGCGGCCGCCCAGACGAAGGTGGCGGTGGTGGCGGGGAATTCGAATGAAAGCCGGCGCATGGCGCAGTTTCTGGAATCGCGCCTTGCCGGCGTTACGCTCATCGAGCGGGCGCAGCTTGCCTCCCTCTATCAGGAAAGCAAACTCCAGGGCGAGGCGCTCGACGTCCATTCACCCGATTTTCTGGTCCTTGTGCAGACCCATTACCAGTCCCGATACAATTCAAGCAACTACGATATCGCGGCGACCATCAAGGTTGTGCGGTCGCTCAGTTCCGAGATTGTCTACGCGACAACCCTCGTGAAGACCGTCGCGGACCGAAAGTATGTTTTTCGGTTCTATGTGCCGCAACTGTCATCGACGGTTCCGCTGAATCTCGATTTGTCCACCACCGAATCGGCGGCGCTTGAGGCGCTCGCCAAAGATGGCGCGGCCGCGTTGAACGCCGTCTTCAGCAAAATCTCAATGCCCGTCAAGGGCCAGGAGGGATTGCGATGAACACACTTTTTTGTCGTGCGATGGTTCTGGTTCTTTCGTCCTGCGTTGCAATTTTTGGACTCTCTGCCTGTACGAAGAGAGCGAGCAACAAACCGGCGCAGGTGCAGACGTTCAATCAGGCGGTTGAGCCGCGGATGGGGCAGGATGTTCTGGTTGAACGCAGTCAGACGGTGCGTCCGGAGTGGACGCTGAAACCGTTCGTGAGACAGAAGGAGACGGTCGAATTTTCAGGCGGCGTGAAGGGCGTCGCGCGGTATGAGGTCGGCGTGCGGCAGGCGAAGGCGGCGGCGCTGAAAAACATCGTCGAGGCGATCGGTTCGGATCTGACGACGGCGCTGAAGAAGACCGACGACGGCGACAACTACGACGGCGCGACGCTGCAGTCGTTCATCTCCGACCGGCTGACGCTGGCCACCCGAAAGATCAACATCGGGGGCGTGACTCCGACGGACATTTACTACGAGAAGTTCAAGGTTCTCGGGCCGTACGGATCGGAATACCGCTACGACATCGACGTGCGCCTGCAACTGGACCAGCGCGAGTACGAGATCGCCCGGACGCGGGCGCTGGTGGAACTGCGCCGCGCTGCGCAGGACGCGCGGATGCCGGCGATCGAAGCCGCGATGGAGAAGGCGTTCAATGAGCTGGAGAAGGAATGACGTTCGGCCGGCGCCTCTCTTTCCGATTCTGGCGGCGATTCTGATGTTGACCGCAGTGGGGCCGGAAGCAGCGGCGCGCGGGAGGGCGCCGACATGGATCCAGGAAGTGCCGCAGGATGCGCGGTATCTGTACGGCGTAGGTGTTTCGACGAAGGTTGATGGAAAAGAAGCGCGTATGGAGGCGGTGGCGATGGGAATTGCATCCATCGCCACCGCGATTTATTCCGCGGTGAGCGAGTCGTACGACGAGATAACGGATGAACGCGGGACCACGCTGCAGGACCGGGTGAATTTGAGAACCGCCCACGCGCTGGAGGGAGCGGAGGTGGTTGACGTGGCGGTGTCGGGCCGGACGACCTATGCGCTGGTGGGGTTCCCACGATCGGAGGCGCCGGCGGCGAGAGCGCGTTACGCCAAGAATCAACGAGAGGCGGAAGATCATGCGGAAGGGCTGATCGCGGGCGTGGCCGGCGCTGATCGTGAGCGGAGCGAAGTGATCCACCTGCGCGATCTTATTCGTGCGGTCAATCTGCTTGAACCGTACGGCGGACACCAGTATGAGGCGGCCAAAGGGGAACTTTTTGCGGCGATACTGGCCATGAAATTGGAAGCGACGCGGTCGGACGGGACGCTTCAAGTGAGGCCGGGCGATCTACCGGTGCGATTGGGTGCGAGACGATTTACTGGAAAGCTGGCGTTGAGCGAGGCCGATCGGCTGCGCCGTATAGTCACCGTCGATACTTTTCCGTTCGTTGCGCAGATTCAGAACCCAATTCTGGCGGCCAAAGTTGCGGATGCGCTCGGGCAGAAGCAAGCGGTTTTTGAGGCGGAGTGTGTGGCTGTGGAAGGGCGTCTCTCGCGACAGTTATCCACGATTTTGCCGTCTCTTGGGATCTGCGTCGGCTCATCCTGTGCGTTTCGTCTGACCGGCGACTATACCGCCTGGCGCGATGAGGCGTATTCGCTGCCGCTGACGAACATGAATTATACGATCTCGCTGGCCGAGGGGACGACCGTCCAATGGGCGCACCAAGGATCCATCACAGTTGTAGGTGACGAAAAGCAGGGACTTCAAGTTCTCCTGCGGCAAATCCGCTCGACTTTAGTGGAATCCTGTCTCGGAACGCCATGATCCCGACTCGCGTCGGAAAGCAAAGACCAGCGTGGGGAAGAGTCGCGTGCACAGACCCGCCGGGTGAAGACCGCGTGGATCGGCGACCGGCGCCAGGCGCTGGCCGGCGCGGTCCAATCGCCAGGTTGATCGGATGCCGAACGCGTCCCAGACAAAAATCGTTTCCGTGTCCGAAAGGGGTTTGAGGCTTCCGGCGACGACCCGGGTTTTGTCGGTGAGCCGTTCGATGGGGCTGAAAATCACCAGAAAGGGATTGGTTTGAACCGGCGGGTCCATCGATACGCCCAGCATGAAGGTCACATCGGGCGAGCCGGGCGAAACCGGCACTCCCTCGAGGGGCACCACGCGGACCTTGGGCTGCAGGAGGGTATCGGCGACGAGCAGGAGCCCGGCGAGGGCGCAGAGCGCAAGAAGCGCAACGGCCGTCTTTTTGAAACGCATGATGTTTATGGAACCGCGCGCCGGACCAGCTCCGGAATCTGCGCCGGATCGCTTGCGACCGGGATGCCGTGCCGTCCGAGCGTTTCGATCTTGTCCTTCGCGGCGCCTTTCCCGCCCGAGATGATGGCGCCTGCGTGCCCCATGCGTTTCCCGGGCGGCGCGCTGACGCCGGCGATGAAGGCGACGACGCGAATCCGGCGTTTTCGTTCCGTATACCAGGCCGCCGCGAGTTCCTCATCGGATCCGCCGATTTCGCCGACGAGGACAACGGCGTCGGTGCCGGTATCGGATTCGAATCTCGGCAAAAGGTCCGTAAAGCGCGAGCCGATCACGGGGTCGCCCCCGATACCGATGCAGGTGGACTGGCCGACGCCGGCCTGCGTCAGGGCGTGGACGATTTCGTAGGTGAGGGTCCCGCTGCGGGAGATGAGGCCGACGCGGCCCGGCTTGTGAATGAACCCGGGCATAATGCCGACTTTGGATTTCCCGGGCGAGATCACGCCCGGGCAGTTGGGACCGATGAGGACGAAGTTCTTGTCGCCGCGAACGGCGAGCGCATGATGGACGCGGAGCATGTCGTTGACCGGGATGCCCTCCGTGATGCACACGACGAGCCGCAGGCCCGCCTCGGCCGATTCCAAAATCGCGTCGGCCGCGGCGGCCGCCGGCACATAGATCACGGAGGTGTTGGCGCCCGCCACGTCGACGGCCTGCCGGACCGTATCGAAGACCGGCGCATTCAGGCCGTCGACGGCCGCGCCGCTTTTGCCGGGCGTCACGCCCGCGACGACATTCGTTCCATATTCTTTCATCTGCCGCGCGTGAAAGGACCCGTCCCGTCCCGTGATGCCTTGGACGACCACGCGGGTGGTTTCGTCGACGAGGATGGCCACCTAAGCGGACCTCGCGATATCCGCGGCCACGAGCGCGGCTTCCTGCATGGTCGGATAGGTTTTGAGATTCAGGCCGGACTCGTTGAGGATTTTCATGCCAAGTTCCACGTTGGTGCCGGTCATGCGGATGATGATCGGCACGCGGACCTGGACGGCTTTGAGGACCTGCACCAGTCCTGTGGCGACGTCGTCGCATCGGGTGATGCCGCCGAAGACGTTCAAGAAAATGGCCTTGAGGGATTTTTCCTTCAACACGATTTCGAGCGCCCGACGGACCTTTTCGGGGCTGGAGCTGCCGCCGATGTCGAGAAAATTCGCCGGCCGGCCACCTGCGGCCGTCACCACATCAAGCGTGGTCATGACGAGTCCCGCGCCGTTGCCGATGATGCCGATGTCGCCGCCGAGGTGGACATAGGCAAGGTCGGCGTTCTTGGCCTCAATTTCGAGCGGCTCCTCTTCGCCCATGTCCCGCATATCCTCAATGGATTTGTGCCGGAACAGCGCGTTGTCGTCAAAATTCATTTTCGCATCAATCGCGACCGTCGTGCTGTCCGGGCGGACGACGTATGGATTGATCTCTGCGAGGGAAGCGTCGGTCCGCTGATAGACGGTGTAGAGCGCAAGAAGCGTTTTGGCGATTTCGAGCGCCGATTTGGGCGGCACGCCAAGTCCGAACCCAATCTGCCGGGCCTGATGGGCGGAGAGTCCGACAAGGGGATGGACGAATTGTTTCAGGATTTTTTCCGGCGTCTTCGCCGACACCTCCTCGATGTCCACGCCGCCGGCCGCCGAGGCGATCACGCTGTGGCCCCGGTGGTCCCGGTCGAAGACGACGCCCAGATACAGCTCCCGCGCGATCTCGACTTTCTCCATGACCAGCACCTTGCACACCACCGACTGCTTGATGCGCATGCCGAGGATCTGCGATGCGGCGTTGCCGGCATCGGCCGGCGTCGTCGCGAGTTTCACGCCGCCCGCCTTTCCACGGCCGCCCACGTGGACCTGGGCCTTGACGGCGACGGGCCCGCCGATTTGTTCGGCAGCCCGGCGCGCCGCCTCGGGCGTGTCCGCGACGATTGCGCGCGCGACGGGAATACCGGCCTCTTCGAAGAGAAGGCGGGCCTGGTATTCGTGTATTTTCACTGCGTGGCCGTTTGGTTCTGAGCCGGTCCCGGGGGAGGCCGGCCCCGGTGTCGCCGCCGGCGGTGGCGTCGTCTGCCCGGAGGGGGCGCGCCGTGCGGTTCCGGCCGAACGGCCGCGGACGGATCGCCTCCGGCTGCGTGCCGCGGGGGCTGGGATTTGGGTTTATGTTTTTCCCAGAACGCGATATCGCTTTGTGTATCGAAATCGACGGCGCGGGAGGCGATTTTGAAGAACATAAACGAATCGAGGAAATACGGTTTCTGCGCCAGTTTGTCCGGCCGGATATTGCTTCCGCGAAGGACGAGTCTGGGCTGCGCCGTCAGAATTTCCAGCGCCCGCCCCCGGAACCGTTTGGAGATGTCCACCGACTTGGAGAATTCGTCAAAGATCGATTCGACCGCCGTGATCACCGCCGAGGTCGACTTGTGCGACCAAAAGAGTTTTGGTGCCAGGTCCAGCCGCTCGAGGACGAAGGGAAACAGGATCAGCGAAAAAATGACCGAGGGATCCGGCGCCGCCGATTCAAGATCGAGCATGGACACGAGATCAAAGAGGACATCCTGATTGGGCGGATGAAGCGGCAGGTTGTTGCGGCGCAGAAGGTATGCGTGGTGCATCGGCAGGATGTACTCCATGAGCCCGAAGTTCCAGAGGAGCCGAAGGGACCGTTCGGCGGAGTTGTATTTAAGAAGGATCATCAGTTCTTCCAGGAGCCGCGCTTTTGGGCAGCGCAGGATCGCCTCGCGGTGGCGGATGATCGCTTCGCCCGTATCGGCCTCGATGGCGAACCCGAGCCGCGCGGCCGCGCGGACGGCGCGGATCATCCGGGCCGGATCCTCCTCGTAAGAGGCATCGGGCGGCGCAATGGTCCGGACGATCCGTTTTTCCATGTCCACCAGGCCCCCGACATAATCGATCACATGGGCGCGGAAAGGATCATAGAAGAGTCCGTTGATGGTGAAATCGCGCCGCCGGGCGTCCTCCTCAGGCGTCCCGTAAATCCGGATGGCGCGCGCCTCCCCGGTTTCAGGCGACGGCTCCTCGAACCGGTCGGTTTCCTGGCGGAAGGTGGCGACCTCGATGACGCTGTCATAAAATTTGATGTGGGCGAGCCGGAACCGCCGGCCGATCATGAATGCGTTTCGAAAGAGGCGCTTGATCTCATTGGGCTTTGCCGTGGTGGCGACATCAAAGTCCTTCGGGACGCGTCCCAAATACAGATCGCGGACAGTGCCGCCGACGAGATAGGCCGTGTGGCCGGCCTGGTGCAGACGCCGGAGGACCTTCCATGCGTCCGGATGCACGGCGTGGTCGCGGATGGAATGTTCGGTTTGGGTCAAAACCCGCAGCCCAGGGGAAGCGTTCATTTCGAGTCCTTCTTCGCGTCCTTCATCAGATCGGCTTTACATGAGAGCCGGTAACGATGCAACGAGATACGAGTATAGATGAATCGCAAAACGGGGTCAAGAAACGGCAGCGCCAAGATATTCGAGATCATCCGGCTCCTCCATCGGACGGAGAGCGCGATCCGGATGGCCGCATGGCCGGAGAGGATGCGGCCCTCCGGCGTCACGACGTGGGCGGTTTCACAGATTTCCGCCTCGGATTTCCCTGTGAGAATTTCGTGAACGCGGGGGTCGTCAAACGAAAGCGCCTCGAACGCGGCCGGCGGGGCGTATTCCATCAGCCAGTTTTTGAACGCCACGCAGAGTCCGCAGTGGCCGTCATAGATGAATCGGTGGGGATTTTCGCCCAAGGCCGCGCGCCGCGTGTCCGACGGCTACTGCCGGCGAATCCAGCGCCGGTAGAACCGGTCGATGCGGCGCATCGCGTCGGCCTGATCGTAGCGGCGAGCGTCCGCGCGGCCGTCTTCGGCCATGCGCCGTGCGCGTTCGGGATTTCCGAGGATGCCATCGACGGCTTCTGCGAACATGCGGACAGCGCCCGGCGGACAGAACAGCGCGTGGGTCGAAGCCTCGCGAAGGGACGGCAGGTCGCTGACCACCGAGGGCACGCCGCAGGCCTGGGCTTGGAGCAACGCCTGCGGGACGCCTTCGTTGGCGGTCGAAGGGAACAGAAAAACGTCGAGCGCCCAGAAAATTTCCTCGACCGGTTCCACGTGCCCCAGAAACGTCATGCGGCGCAGAACGCCCAGCCGGTCTGCTTCCGCCTGCATCCGGTCGCGGCTGGGGCCGACGCCGGCGATCACGAAATGAGCGTTGGGCGCCGCGAGGACAATCTTGACGAAATCGATGATGCCCTTCCAGCTCCGGATCACAAACACGCCGCCGACCAGCGGCCGGTCTTCCGGCAGGCTGTATTTTTTCCGCATGGCAAGTTTCTGATCAGGATTGGGCTGAAACCGGCGAAGATCGACGCCGGTGGGAATGCTCTCCACGCGGTCGGACGGCACGCCAAGCCGGAGGATCGCCTGCCGGATCGCCTCGCTGGTCGTGCAGACGGCGTCGGGAAACCAGCGATAGGAAAGGCCGTTGCGGATCGACGTCGAAAGATGCCGGGTCCGGATGATGGCCGGCCGGCGTCGCAAGCACCGGGTGGCGAATCCAACCACCCAACTGTCGACGGAGCTGTGCGTGACGACGAGATCAACCCCGCGTTCGCGGATCAGCCGCCGCACGCGTAGGATGCTGCCGAGGTCGAAGGTTCCCCGGAACGGGACCGCCTCTACCGCCATCCCGGCCGATCGTGCCCGGCTGAAAATATCCGCGTGATCGGGCGCCCAAAGTTCCACGGACCAGCCGAATTTCATCAGCTCCCCAAGTTCGGTAAAAATCCGGATCTCCTGCCCGCCCCATGCAAGCGAGCTTTCGGTGTGGACGAGTTTCAGCATGCCTGCGGTCATCGTTTCACCATTGCATTCAGAGTATCTTGGGCGTCCATTTGTGTCACGGTTGACAGCCATCCGGCGCTGGGTTAATTTGATCCAAGCTATGGATGCCGACGGGGAAAAGTCGAAAGCGAAAATCAGAAAGATATATGTAACCGGATCGAAAGCGGACATTCGCGTGCCGATGAAGGAAGTGGAACTGTCACGTCCGAAGGGCTCCAACGGCAACGGAACGCCCGCGTCGGTGCGCCTGTATGACACGAGCGGTCCGTACACGGACCCGGCGGCGGTCATCGATTACTCAAAGGGCCTGCCGCCGATCCGGCGGCCGTGGACGACGGGGCGGGGGCCCGGCCCCGTCACCCAGATGCATTACGCGCGCGCGGGCATCGTCACGCCCGAAATGGAGTTCATCGCCATCCGCGAGGGCTGCACGCCCGAATTTGTGCGCGAGGAAGTCGCGCGGGGCCGAGCCATCATTCCGGCCAACATCCACCATCCGGAAAGCGAGCCGATGATCATCGGGCGGAATTTTCTCGTCAAGATCAACGCCAACATCGGCAACTCGGCCGTCGCAAGCTCGGTCGAGGAGGAGGTCGAAAAGATGACGTGGGCCATCCGCTGGGGCGCCGACACCGTGATGGACCTGTCCACCGGAAAAAACATCCACGAAACGCGGGAATGGATCATCCGGAATTCCCCGGTCCCTGTCGGGACCGTGCCCATTTACCAGGCGCTCGAAAAAACCGGCGGCAAGGCTGAGGACCTGACCTGGGAGATGTACCGCGACACGCTGGTCGAGCAGGCCGAGCAGGGCGTCGATTATTTCACGATTCACGCCGGCGTCCTGCTGAGATATGTCCCGCTGACCGCGCGTCGAAAGACAGGCATTGTATCCCGCGGTGGCTCGATCCTGGCCAAGTGGTGTCTGGCGCATCACGAGGAGAATTTTCTGTACGCGCATTTCGGAGAAATCTGCGAGATCATGAAGGCGTACGACGTGTCGTTCAGCCTCGGAGACGGCCTGCGGCCGGGATCGGTCGCGGACGCCAACGATGCCGCGCAGTTCGCGGAACTCGAAACCCTCGGCGAGCTGACGCGGCTGGCGTGGGACCAGGACTGCCAGGTGATGATCGAGGGACCGGGGCATGTGCCGATGCATCTGATCAAGGTCAACGTCGAAAAGCAGATGGCGCTATGCCATGAGGCGCCGTTCTACACGCTCGGCCCTCTCACCACCGACATCGCGCCGGGCTACGACCACATCACGTCCGCCATCGGCGCGGCGATGATCGGCTGGTACGGCACGGCCATGCTGTGCTATGTCACGCCGAAGGAGCATCTCGGCCTGCCGGACAAGGAGGACGTGAAGGCCGGCGTGATCGCCTACAAGATCGCGGCGCACGCGGCGGACCTGGCGAAGGGCCATCCCGGCGCGAAGGCGTGGGACGACGCGCTGTCGGAGGCGCGATTCGAGTTCCGGTGGGAGGACCAGTTCAACCTGAGTCTCGACCCGGACACGGCGAAATCCTTTCATGATGAGACGCTGCCACAGGATGGCGCCAAACTCGCACACTTCTGCAGCATGTGCGGCCCGCAGTTTTGCAGCATGGAGATCACGAACACGGTCCGGGACTACGCGGCCAAACTGCAGATGGACGATCAGGCCGCCATTCAAAGAGGCATGTCAGACAAATCAGAGGAGTTTCGCAGGCAGGGTTCCGAACTGTACGTCAAAACCTGATTTTTATCCTCCCAGACGGATCATTTCTATTTTTCGCCTGGCCGCTGGGTCATAGCCCGCGCCGTTTTTGAGGGACGCCCACCGCTCGTCGGAGTAGCGGTCTTTTCGCGCAGTCCACGCTGTGTGGATGGCGGCGCTGATTTGCTCATCGGGCGAGCCGCCGCGCAGGGGTGACTTGAGATCCACCCCCTCGTTGGAAAAGAGGCACGTCACCAGTTTGCCGTCCGGCGTCAGGCGCGCGCGGTCGCAGGTTGAGCAGAAGGGTTCGGTCACCGAGCCGATGATTCCGATTTTCCCCCGGCCGTCCAGGTACTCGTAGTCGACCGCCGGTGCGCGGCCGTCCGCCCGGCCGATTTCGCGGAGCGGGAAGCGACTCCGGACCCATTCGAGCATTTCTTTTTTTGACACGAGCTTCTCCAACGTCCATCCGCTGGCGTTGCCGACGTCCATGTACTCGATGAGGCGCAGGTGAAAGCCGTTGTCGCGGGCGAACGCGGCGAGGTCCGGTATTTCGTCGTCGTTGAATCCCCGGATGATGACGGTGTTGATTTTGATCGAATCGAGGTCTGCCTCGCGCGCGGCGCGCAGACCCTCCAGCACGGGCTGCAGGTCTCCCTTCTGGGTGATCTGCCGGAATTTCGCCGCGTTCAAGGTGTCGAGGCTGACGTTGATCCGCCGAAGGCCGGCCGCCGCGAGATCCGGCATCTGTTCGGCAAGCAACGCGCCGTTGGTGGTGAGACTCACATCTTTGATTCCCTGGATGTCGATCAGCATCCTGACGAGTTTGTGCAATCCTCTCCTGAGCAGAGGCTCGCCGCCTGTCAGGCGGGCCTTTTCCGCGCCGAGCGCCGCGAAGATGCGGGTCAGCCGCGCGATCTCCTCAAAGGACAGGATCTCCCCGCGCTCAACCCAGTCGTACACCTCGTAGGGCATGCAGTAGGTGCACCGGAAATTGCACCGGTCCGTGACGGAAATCCGAAGATCCCGGATGGGCCGGCCCAGCGTGTCTCTCAACATGGTTGAATTGTCCCTGAAAAACGGCCGCCCGACAAGGTCGGGCTAAGAAGGCCGGCGTGCGGATATTTCCGACAGGACGGACAGGTCGGGCCGGCGCCAGTGGCGCTGTTCCTTCAAACGGGCCGACCAGACGGCGGGCAGGCGGGCGAGCGCACGGCCGAAGGCGAGTGGAAATCGCCATCGGCGATTCAAGGCGTCCCGGAGGAGGAGGATGGGGGCGTGCCAGAGGTGGGCCCGAAGGGCGCGGCCTTCCGAGAGATTTTTCCATAAAAACAGGTAGCTGTTTCGCGCCGTGATTTGCTGCAGGCGGTCAGGTTCCACCAGTGTCTCGATCGTCGCGCGGTGCTTGTGGTACATCACGATGTTGGGATCGTAGATCACCCGCCAGCCGCGTTTCCACGCGCGGTAACAGAGGTCGATGTCCTCCCAGTACAGCGGATGGAAGATCGGGTCGAATCCGCCGAGGGCCAGCAGCTTTTCCCGGTCGAACGCGGCGGCGCCGCCGGTCGCAAAGAGCGTGGGGGACACGCTGCCGTCGCCGGGTTCGTCCACGAGACGCAGATGCCCCTCCTCGAACACACCGATCCTCCGGCCCGCCAGGTATGTTGTGCGGTCCCACTGGAGAAGCTTGGCGCTGACGGCGAACAGGTCCGGCCGGGAAAAATGCGCCGCCAACTGCGCGAAAGACTGTGGCGTCACCTCGACATCGTTGTTCAGCGACAGGACGACCGGAAAACGCGCTTTGGAAAATCCGAGGTTGGACGCGCCCTGGAAACCGAGATTCTGCCTGGGTTTGAAAACGTCTATTTTTGGAAAATATTCGTAGACAAACTCCCGGCTGCCGTCTGTCGAGCAGTCGTCGACCAGAATGATTTCGGTCGGGCCGCCATAGGCCGCCGCCGCCGTCTCGACGGCCGGCAGACACCGTTCGAGGAGCGCGCGGCCGTTGTAGTTGGTGATGACGACGCTGACGCCGCGGCCCGCGCCGCCTGGGTCAGCGGATGGGGAGGACGGTTCCGTCATGAGCGACTGCGGCGACGGCTCCGTCGCCGTCGGCGATCCGCCGCGCAACCTTTCGGACATTCTCGAACGACCGGCCGTCCGTGTTGCTGTACAGCGCCAGCACGAGATCAAATCGGCGGTCCCGGAGGTGGTTCAAAAGGCCCCGGTCGATGGCTTCCGGATGCATGTGGCCGTCGCCATAAGAGAAGAAGTCCCGCACGCCGGCCATGCCGTTCAAATCGGGCCGGATCCGGTCCTGGCCCAGAAGCGACACCTCCGCGCCGGCGTCCCGGAGGCATTCGGCTGCCAGCCGGACGTGCCACATGCGGGTCGATCGCAGGATGAGGATGTTCCGCGCGCCGGGCCGGTTACCCTGGCCGAAGGATTCAGAGAAATGTTTTCGGAACAGGTCGCGGTTTCGACGATAGAGGCCGCAGTCGTAGTGGCGCAGGACGTCGTCATAGGTCCGGACGATTTCGTCAGCCGGATAATCCGGGTAACTGACGACCGACTGCCGGCCTCCGTCGAATTTGTGCCAGTCTTCAGTCAGGAGATACCCGGCCGATTTGGCTTTCTGATAAAACGGCGTTCCGGGCTGGGGCGTGTTGATGGACATCTGGAGATCGTGCAGAAGACCCCGAGCGGCCGCGTCCTCGATGAACCGTCCCGTCACCAGGTCTTCCTCGCGGGTCGATCCCCAGCCGCCGATGGTAAAGGTGCCATAGAAATGAAGTCCGAGTTCCCGGCAGAGGGTCATTGCCTGTACAAGTTTTTCCGGATTGAATTTCGCGCCGAGGTCCATGCCTCTCGCGGTCTTCTCGCTCAGGGTCTCGACCCCCGCGCGGATCTTGTAGTACCCGGCCGAGGCCATCGCTTCGAGCACGGGTCGGTCGAGATTGAAATAGGCGCACATCGCGTCGAACTTGTACCGGTTCAGGCCGCGCCGCCGGATCTCTTCCGCGAGTTGCAGAACAAATTTTTTTCCGGTATTGTGTTCCTCCTCGTCAAGAAAAAATCCCTCGCATTCCGGATACTTGTGTCCCATCGCCTCGATTTCGTCGGCGACGTTGCGGACTTCGCGCGGCCGCCAGCCGGCGAAGTAGACGGTGCCGGAGGCGCAATAGTTGCAATGAAAGGGGCAACCGCGGCTGGCGTACATCTGGATTTCCGTGTACTCGCAGTTCGGCTCGCCCGGAATCGCGTAGCGGATCCGCGACACGTCCTCGTCCTCCGGCCACGGCAGACTCGTGATGTCCATCGCCGGCCGCCGCGGGTTCGGGTACAGCCCGGAAATCTTGCTGCGGTCGACACCGGACACAATGTCCAGCACGGTCCCCTCGTACTCGCCGATCAGGATGTAGTCGGCCTCGCGGGCGAGCGTTTCGGGGAAGGCAGAGGCGTGCTGGCCGGCCAGCGCGATTTTCGTGCCGAGCCGTGCTTTGACCTCGGATGCGACCGACCAATCTTCGCGGAAAGTCCGCGACGAGGGTTCCATGAGGAGGAGATCGGGTTTTTCTGAGAGTATCCGGCGCGTCGTTTCCTCCGCGTCCCATCGCTCGATGCACGGATCGAGGAACCGGACCCGGTGGCCGGTCCGGCGCTTCAGGAGTGCAGAGGTGTAGCAGAGTTCCCACGGGTAGTAGGTGAACACGTCGTCATAATTTTTCATGCTGAACGACCACCGGCTCGGCGAGTGAACGATGTGATTCTCCTCCCGGTCCACGCCGACCGCGTTGCAAATTACGATATTCATTCACGCGCATTTTTCTTTACGCG
The DNA here is from genome assembly GCA_001784175.1 of Candidatus Lindowbacteria bacterium RIFCSPLOWO2_12_FULL_62_27. Taxonomy (GTDB): domain Bacteria; phylum Lindowbacteria; class 2-12-FULL-62-27; order 2-12-FULL-62-27; family 2-12-FULL-62-27; genus 2-12-FULL-62-27. Next base: position 494,063 of record MFPR01000004.1, on the reverse strand, counting down.
GCCGGGTCTGTCAATATAGATTCGTCCCATGCGCCGGATTCCCTTTCTGTTTCGATGCGACGGGTCGCCCGAGATCGGCATGGGCCATGTGCGCCGGTGTGTGGCGCTGGCCCTTGCGCTGCGCGATCTCGGCGGCGAACCCGTTTTCGTCATGCGTCCGATCGCGGACACGCCGCTTCGCGTGGTCGAGCAGGCGGGGTTTGCGGTGGAGCGCGTCGCAGGCGCGCTGGACACGGCTTTCACGGTAGACCGGGCCATGGCCGTGGGCGCCCGCTGCGTGGTGGTGGACCACTACGGCGCGACCCCCGCCGATTTTCGGCAATTACGCGCAGCCGGTTTTCAAGTGGCCGTCATCGACGATCTGGCCGACCGGGATCTGGGCGCGGCGAACTGGGTGCTGAATCAGAATCCGGACGCGGTGGATATGTCCTACCGGGTGTCGCCGGAATGCCGCGTTTTACGTGGGCCGGCCTACGCGCTCCTGCGGCCGGAGTTCTCCAGGATTCGCCAGTCACAGACACGAAAGTTCAGCGCGAACGACCGGCAGGTGCTTGTGACATTCGGCGGGGGCGCCACGGCTGACACTTGTGCCGAAGTCCTTGTTGCGCTGAATCAAGCGCCGCGTTCTTTCGTTGTGCAGTGCGTCCTCGGCGGTGAAGGGGCCGCGACCGCCGGGCTTGATCGCGCGGTCGCCGATTCGAAACACGAAATCCGCATCATAAGAAACGCCGAGAACATGGCGGACCTCATGGCCGCCGCCGATGTGTCCGTCAATGCGGCAGGATCGACCTGCTGGGAACTGTGCTGCCTGGGCGTGCCGATGGCGATCCTGGCGCTGGCGCCGAATCAGGCGCCGAACGCGTCGGCCCTGGTCCGGCACGGGTGCGCGTGTCTGGCGGGGTTCGCCTCCCAGAGCGGCGCGATTCCGGAAACGATCGCCCCCCTGGTCACAGACCTTCTGACAGACCCCCGGCGCCGGTCCGGCATGTCGGCGCGTGGCCGTGAGCTGGTGGACGGGTTGGGCGCGCATCGCGCGGCACAGACGTTGATGGATCTTTCTGTTACCGAAGAATAGTTTTTATGAAATCCAGACGACCTCCATCAGCTTCTGGCTCTCCGGCATCATCCCCGTCGTCATGAAGGGCCGTTCAGCCGCTGCAGGTGGCGAACCAGTCTGACGTGGTGGAAATTCCGGTTCAGGAGATCGATCGGCTGCCGCCCATCTGGTCGCGTTCGGACAGGATGGGGTTCTGGACTGGCCATGGAATGGCGAAGCGCGGATCGTTCCACCGATAGGTGAACTGGGACGCGCGGTCGTAGTAGGTTGACTGCTTGTAATGAAAAATCGCCCGGTCGCTCAGCACGAGGTGCGCGAGGCCGAAGGAGGGCGGGACCAGGACCTGAAGCCGGTTATGTTCCGAGAGGGTGAAGGATTCCCATTTGCCGAATCCGGCCGATCCGTCGCGGCAGTCGACGACCGCCATGAAAAACTCTCCGTAAAGGCACGAGACGAGTTTCCATGTTTTGTGGTCGCCGTGAATCCCGCGCAGGACGTTTCTGCCGGAAACCGAGATGTCGTCCTGGATGAATGACACAGTGATCCCAGCTTCGCGATAGACTTTTTCGTTGTAGAGTTCGACGTATTCCCCGCGAAAATCCTTGAAGCAGGTCGGCGGCCGGATCCGCAGGACGCCGTCGAGTTTGGTGCGGGTGACCTCCACGCCTCAGCCGGCTGCGCGGACGGCCGCGCCGGCGGCCTCGGGCGCCGCGACCTCGGGGGGGATTTCCGGGAAGGAGCTGTTGTGTATGATCTTCGCGCCGTCGGACTCGAAAGCAAACGGAACCCAGAGATAATTGGGGAGCGCCTGCCGCACGGGGTCCTGCCGGTCGGGCGGGACGTAAAACACCATGAATCCCGCCGCGCCCGCGCCGAGGAGTTTCCCGCCCAGCGCGCCCGCCTCGCGAGCTGTCTGGTATACGGCGTCGATGGTCGGATTGGTCACCGGCCCGGCGAGATTTCGTTTAAGCTGCCAGCCTTCATGAAGAAGTTCTCCGAACTCATCGAGGGATGTTTTGCCCTTGAGCAGGGCTACCGCGCGGTCGACGAGATCGCGCATGCGGCGGAGCGTTGCGGTCCTGTTCTTGAGATTTTGAACGATCAAAGACGCGACGTCCGTCGAAAGGCGGCTGGTGCCCGTGAACAGCAGCATGAGCCGGGATTCCAGTTGCTCCACTCGGTGCTGCGGAACGTCCGTGGGATCGACGGCGAATACCCCGTCTTTGGAAAACCGGATGTGGTTGAACCCACCGAAGGCCGCCGCCGCCTGATCCTGTGACCCGACGGATTCTTTGATGACGTCCTGCTCAAGCTCGATGGCGCGGAGCGCGAGTTCCCGCTTGTCCATTGTCCGGCCCCTCAACGCCGACAGCGCGAGGATAAGCCCGACCGTGAAGGCCGAACTCGATCCGATGCCCGTGCGCGCCGGCAGATCCCCCTGGTGCGAGATTTCAAGTCCAACCGAGTCGTCAAACCCCATGTATCGCAGTCCCTCGCGGACAGCGGGGTGAAGAATCTCGGAGATGGAGGAAACCGTTTCGTTATGGGACCACACCACATGGTGTTTGTGGTTGAAAAACGGCGGCAGGTGCCGGCAGGTGATGTGGCAGTACTTGTCGATGGTCGTCGACAGCACCGCCCCCTCTTCCTTGCGGTACCACGCCGGATAATCGGTGCCGCCGCCGAAGAAAGATATGCGATACGGCGTCTTCGAAATGATCACTGTGCGAAATCCCCTCCTCTCGTACTGCGGACCTACGTTAGCAGGTTTCAGTGCATGATTTCAACGGAAATTCATGCTGAAAAAACGCTGCCGCGGCCTGCAGGCCCGATTCGGTGCCGATGTCCAGAAGCGGGTGCGGGCCGGGCACTGCACTGAGCCCGCGGCCAACCAGATTCGGAAATACGTCGTGTTCGAGCGAGACGGTTTTTCCGTCCGGGATCGTTTCGGCGGCCTGCCGGTCGAACAGATACACGCCCGCGTTGACGAAGCCGGCTTGCGGGTCGGCAGGTTTTTCCAGAAAGCCCGTCACGGTTCCGTCCTCGCGAATGTCGACGCGGCCTGATTCGGCGATGCGGTCCGACCGTGCCAGCCAGATCGTCACGCCGGCGCGCGTTTTCTCATGGACGGATACCATGGAATCGACATCAAACCGACAATAGGAATCTCCATTGAGAACAAGAAACCGATCCGACCGTACCTCCCGGAGCGCATGCCGGACGGCGCCGCCGGTTCCGAGCGGGACGGGGTCCCTGAGATAAACGATGCGCATGTCCCATGTGCGCCCGTCGCCGAAAAAAGTCTCAAGAACTTCGGCGCGATGTCCCGTGCTGAAGACGATGCGCTCGATTCCCTGATCCCTGAGGAGCCGCACCACCGATTCAACGAACGGCCGGCCAGCGGTTTCGACCATCGGTTTTGGAATGTTCGGAATCAGATGCCGAATCCGCGTTCCCTGTCCGCCGGCGAGAATGACGGCGTCGCGGACGCGGCCGGCCGCATTCATTTTAAATCTCGAATCCCGGGAAGCGCGCCGCAACCGTTGAATAGGCGTGGAGGAGATCGGCACGCAGGCGCCCGCCGTCAAAGGCCTTTCCGGTCAGATAGAGGAGTTCCCACTTTCTGGACAGCGCACGGGCGTCGATACCCGCGTGGGCTCGTTTGAGCGCGTCCAACCCTTCGGAAATGCGGTCGAGAAGAATTTCCACCGCACGGAAATGAAACAAGAAGTATGGATGGCCGAGCAGGCGCGTGAGCGACGGTTTCATCCGTGCTTGCACCGCGTCGGCCTTCTCGCGTGCGAGCGTGCAGGGATGCGGGACGCCGAGGACCGGCCAGAAGGCGTCGAAGACCGTGCCGGACACGAAACCGGTCAGTGCGGATGTCGCCGGGTCGACGCGCGGCAAAAACGGATAGAGCTTGCAACAGAGCGGCCGGGACTCCCGAATCGTGCAGATGCCGTTCAATTCGCATTTGGAAAGGACGAATCTTAGATGGAGGCCCGGCGCCAGTTCATAGGACATGCGTTTGGCGTGGGACTCAAACCCCTTTTGCAGGCGGCCCGATGCCCGGAGATAGTCATATTCGGCTTCGAAAAAAATCATGCCGGCGCCGCCCGTGAGGATCGAGAATGCCAGAAGGTCCGATTTGTGCGTGCAGCAATAGCTCTGACAGCCGCTGGTCCAGCAACCGGGCTCGTCAACGAAGGACAGCCGGTGGACAGCTTCCCAGTCAACCGTTTCGATGCCGACAGCGCCTTGGCTCACGGCCGCCCGGAGGAGGCCGGAAGTTCCGTGTCGCAGAGGGCGCCGGCGGAGATGCCGTGCCGCTGAAAGAATGGCCCGGCGGCGACGGGAGATCCTTCGCGCAGGAGACGAATGATCCAGACGCTTTCGTGGCCGCTCACCGCAATCTGAACGCCCCTCTCCGAAACTTCAGTGATTTTACCTGGCGGAGAATGCCCGGATGAGGATTCGCCGCGTTCGGCCTGCAACACAGCGAATGGCTCGCCGTTTACGACAAGCCGGGGCGGTCCGGAGGGCGACTGCAGGGGATAATACTGGAGCGCGCGGACAAAATTCAAAATCCGATCCGCGGGCCAACTCACGTCGATCCGCCCGCCGTGCGGAGGCTTGCCGGGAAAGTAGCGGAACTTCGATTTGTCCTGAGCATAAGCCGACGGCCGCTGCCCGGCGATCAACGACGGGAGGAGATCGCACAAAAGCTCGGTGCCGACGCGCCAGGCGTGCGCGAGAAGCGTGAGGCCGGTGTCGGTGTCGGAAATTTCGAAATCCCTGCGTACGATGATGGGGCCGGCGTCCAGATCAGGCGTCATATAATGGAGGGTCGCCGCGAAGGCCGATTCGCCCAGAATGACGGCCCACTCATGCGCCGTGAGGCCGGCGCCTTCGGGCAGGGGTCCCGGATGGAAATTGATCGCGCCGAGCGCCGGCGCGCGAATCACGGCCGCCGGAAAAACAACTTGCGATTGGACATTGAGCAGCCAGTCGATCCTTTGCGCGCGTATGACTTCCGCGGCTTCCGGCGCGCGCAGAATCGAAGACTGCTGCGGATCGATTCCCATGGCTTGCAGCCGCCGTGCAGATTCCGGATTGGCGTACACGCCGGCGACTTCCCCGCCCAGTCGCGGGATCGCCTGGCACACTTCCTCCAGCGGCCGGCCATTGCCGACCAGAAGAAACCGGGTCATCGTTTTAGCGCGGCGAGGCTCGCGGCGATGGCGGCGTAGGAAACGTGCTGGAGCACCGTCTGCTCGGTGATCGGCACGCCGTATTCGGCTTCAAGCGCCATCATCAGATTGATGTGTCCGAACGAATCCCACTGGGGGATGGCGCCGAGCTGCAGCGACTCGTGGACGGCCGACTCGTCGATTTTGAGCGCGCGCGCGATGAAGGACTTGACAGTGTCGGCCGCGCCGGTCATTCGATTGACACGGAAAGATCAGATTTCAGAATCTCCGGCCAGCCGTCCGGAGAAAGACCGTGCTGCCGCAGGACCGCAAGCGCCAGCCGTTCGAGCCCGAATGCCGTGCAGCCCGTCCAGGCCATCTCGCCGGACGGTGCGGCGATCCGGAAGGCCTTGCCGAAATGCGTCTGATGAACGTTGAACGATCCGACGGCCAGATCGTCCGCGGCGGCGGGATCGAGGTCGGCGCGCCACTCATATTTCAAATCAAACGCGGCCTGAAAGACCGTGCGCTGTTTGAACTCGCCCACAAAAAAGGGATCGGCCGCGCTCTCGATCCGGCATACCAGACCCAGGCGGTCCGCGAGGTCCGTGACCCACTCCATCGACCGCTTGCGGGCGTCCATGACATCGGCTTGCTCTCCGACAAAGACGATTTCGCGCATGGTGAAGTCCCACAGCCGTTCGAGCCCCGCGAGCGCGCCGGCCTCATATCGGAAACACCGCCCGCGGACAGTGTAGGATTCGAGGGCCTGACCCAGGCTTGTGCCCTCGAGAAAATGGTAGAGATGAAAACAGACGGCGGGAGACAGAACGGCTGCGCCCGCGCCGGAGGCGGCCGGCGCCAGCGATCCGTCCGCCTCGAAAGGTTGTTTCGAAAAGGCCTCGATCTCGTCCACGTCCCGCGGGAGATGACACGCGAACGTGAGAGAGTGGGGAAAGGCGCGGAAATAGTCCACGCGGGACAGAACTTCGGGTGCGATCAGGGCCGGCGTTCCGACGGCTCGCGCGCCGAAGACATCCGCCATATCCAGGAGAATTCGATCCAGCCGCTCCACCAGCCCGGCGATCAAGGGGCCGGTCACGTAAAATCCTTCGCCGGCTTTCTTGATCAGGCCGGCCTGTTCGAGGTTCACACCGGCGCCGGACCACGCCGGCGAGGGATGCCGCCGCTCCATGTACAAACGCTCCTCCGGCGGGACAAATCCGTCCCGCACGCCGGATACCACCCGCTCAACCTTGCGGGACACCTCATGCCAGACGGACTCGTCGTCGGTCGACAGCGTGAGACGTATGGCATCCGGAGAAACCTGAAATCGGATGATCTCGGGCGAGCAAAAATGCAGCCGGTAGCGCGCCGCTTTTTGAACTGGAGCCGAAAGAGGCGGAGAACAGGCAAAAATCCATTCCATCATTACGATTGTTATGTACTATAAGGCCGTGAATCCGGTCAACGGCGCACCGGGCTTGACCGCCGGAACGCAGCCAATCATGATCACCCGAGGGGCATGAGATGAGAAATGAGGCTTACATCAACACCTACTTGGATGGCATCGTCGAAATCGCCCGCCAGATAAACCGGGCCGACATCGACCGCGTGATCGAGTATCTCTACGGCGCCTGGGAAAAAGGCCGGCGGATCTTCATTTTCGGCAACGGCGGATCAGCCGGCACCGCGTCCCATTTCGCCGCGGACCTCAACAAGTGCACGGCCATCGAGGGAAAGAAACGCATCAAAGTCATGAGCCTCGTCGACAGCGTGCCATGGGTCAGCGCCCTGACGAACGACGACGGCTGGGAGAATGTCTACACGGAACAGATGAAGAACTTTTTTGAGCCCGGCGACGTGGCGCTGGCCCTCAGCGTCCACGGAGGATCGGGCAAGGACAAGGCGGGGCGGTGGTCCCAGAATCTCCTGAAGGGCCTTGGATACGCCACGGACCACGGAGGTGTGGCGCTGGGATTCAGCGGATTTGACGGCGGCGCCATGAAGCAGATGACCGACGCCTGCATTGTCGTTCCCTGGAACACCACGCCCCACGTCGAATCGTTCCACGTTGTCCTGCACCATCTCATCACGTATCGACTGGCCGAGCGCATTCGCGAAAGCGCGTGAGCGGAACGCTTCGGCGGTTCTCGCCTTCAGTTCTTCTCCGTGACGCGCCGCAACTGAAAGATGTCCCCTTCCCCCATCCGCCGGATGTCCTCCGGACTCCACGACTGCCATGGGTCCCATACGGCGCTGATCAACCGGCCGGTCAGGCCGGCCGACGCGTCCGACGCGAGAAACACGGCAAGTTCCGCGGCCTTTTCCGGCGGTACGCCGCCGGTCTTTTTCTGTTCCACCAACCGCTGATATTCCAATTCGCCGCCTCGACGTCCGGCCGCCATCATTTCTTCGGCCATCCGTGTGTGCACGGCGCCGGGGGCGATCGCGAAGACCTGAATGTTGTCGTCCTTGACTTCCATCGCGACTGTCTCCGCCAGCCGCGCGATGGCGACCTTGGCGGCCGCATAGGCGGCATGGAACGGAAATCCCGCCGAGGCGCCGCCGCCGGACAGGAGCAGGAGTTTCCCGCGTCGTTGTTTCTTCATGACGGGCAGCACGGCCTTGATGAACAAGAACGTTCCGGTCAGATTGATGTCGATGGTATTTCGCCAGTCGGCCACCGTCGCCTCTTCAACCGGCCCGATGGGCCCGATGATGCCCGCCGCAGTCACGAGGATGTCCACCGTTCCGAATTCTTCATGGCACACCTCCACCGCCCGCCGGGCCGTGTTCTCGTGGGAAACGTCTGCCGCAAGTATCCGCGCATCTCCGCCGGCGTTCCGGATCATCCGTTCCGTTTCTTCCAGCTCGCTTCGAGTTCTCGAAACCAAGAGGAGCCGCGCGCCGGCGCCCGCCAGTGCGAGTGCAATGGCCCGGCCGATCCCACGCCCCGCGCCCGTGACCATTCCGGCCCGGCCGGCCAATCCGCTCATTCGAAGGGGTTCTCCATGTTCCCGATATAGGAGATGGCGAAGGGTTTTTCAAGGCAACCGACGCTGTGCCTCGTGACTTGCGGCGGGAAATGTGATATGTGATTTCGTTTTCAGTTTTTCTTGAAAACGGGGAGGGGGACGTTCATGACAGATGTCAGAAAGCTGAAGGTAAAGTTGTTTGCGGACGGGGCGGATCTCGCGGTCATCGCCGAGATGGCTCGGAACCCGATGATCAAGGGATTTACGACCAATCCGACGCTCATGCGCAAGGCCGGCGTGATCGACTACCGGGCGTTTGCGCAGGAGGCGCTGAGGATCATCGGGGACAAGCCGATTTCGTTTGAAGTATTCTCGGACGAATTTTTGGAAATGAAAGCCCAGGCGCTGGAGATCGCGTCGTGGGGCGGCGCCAACATCTACGTGAAGATCCCGGTCAGCAACACGCGCGGCGAATTTTCCGGCGAACTTGTCCGCGACCTTACGGAAGCGGGCGTTCAACTGAATGTCACCGCGATCATGACGCCCGCACAGGTGGCGGACGTTCTCAAATGCATGGCCCCTGCGGTTCGCGGATATGTGTCGGTCTTTGCGGGGCGCATTGCCGACACGGGCCGCGATCCGTGTCCTCTCATGGGCGAGTGCGTGAAACTTCTGGCGGCCTATCCTTCCGTCGAACTCATCTGGGCCAGCCCGCGCGAACTTCTGAACATCTTCCAGGCCGATGCGGTCGGCTGCCCTATCATCACGGCCACCCGGGACGTGCTGTCGAAACTGCCGCTGGTCGGCAAAGACCTTGGAGAATTTTCGCTTGATACCGTCCGGATGTTCCGAAAGGACGCGCTGGCCGCCGGCTACGCCATCGACGTTTCGCCGTTGGGGTCGCCCCAAGAACTCGTGATGGTGAAGTAACCCGCCGTCGAAATGTGACCGTTACGGAAAGGTGTCGTCATGAAATCGGCCCGCACTGGAAATGATTACCGCCGGAAAATCAAGTCGCGTGAGGAGCTTGCGGCGATCATCGGTCCCCGGCCGCGCGCGCAGACGGTGATCATGTGTCACGGCACGTTCGACCTCGTTCATCCCGGACATATCCGCCATCTCATGTACGCGAAGGCCAAGGCGGACGTTCTGATTGCGAGCCTGACCGGCGACGACTACATCACCAAGGCAAATTTCAGGCCGTTTGTTCCGCAGGAACTCCGGGCGATGAATCTTGCGGCCCTGGAAATCGTCGATTACGTCCTGATCGATCACAGCGCCACCCCCATCGACAGCCTTCAGACGCTGCAGCCGGATTTTTTTGCCAAGGGTTACGAATACACGGAGCGGGGGCTTCACCCGCAGACCCGGGTGGAGGTGGAAACGCTGAACAGTTACGGCGGCGAAATTCTCTTCACGCCCGGCGACATCGTTTTCTCGTCCTCGGCATTCATCGAAAGCGGACTGCCGGGCTTGGCGATCGAGAAGCTCGGAACATTGATGGAATCCGAGGGTGTCACCTGTCCAGCGCTCCGGGAGGCCGTGCAGAAATTCAGGGGCGTCCGCGTGCATGTCGTCGGCGACACCATCGTCGATACCCACACGCATTGCACGACGATCAACACCGGCTCGGTCAAGACGCCCACCCTGAGCGTCAAGTATGAACGGCACGCCGATTTTGCCGGCGCCGCGGCCGTGGTCGCCGGGCATCTGGCCGCCGCCGGCGCGCGCGTCCGCTTTTCCACGGTGCTGGGCGGCGACGCGCTCAAGGATTTTGTCATCCGGGAGGTGACGAAGGCCGGGGTGGAGGGTGATTTTGTGATTGACGTGACGAGGCCGACCACCCAGAAAAACGTATTTGTCTCGGACGGATACCGGCTGCTGAAATTCGACAAGGTCGACAATCGCCCGATTTCCGATCGCGTGCTGGACAAACTCATCGCGTCCATTTCCGCCGACGGCGCGGCCGCGTACGTTTTCAGCGATTTTCGGCACGGCATTTTCAACCACGAAAGCATTCCACGCCTGATTGCCGCCCTTCCGCCGGGAAAACTGCGGGTCGCCGACAGCCAGGTCGCCAGCCGGTGGGGCAACATCCTCGATTTTCAGGCGTTCGATCTCATCACGCCGAATGAACGGGAGGCCCGGTTTGCGCTGGGCGATCAGGACTCGGTCGTCCGGCCGCTGGCGCTGGAGCTCTACAAACGCGCGCAATGCAGGACGCTGATTCTGAAACTGGGAAGCCGGGGCATCCTCACGTATCGGCGTCCGAGCATCGAAGCGCGGTCATTTTTCACAGTGGACAGTTTTGCGTCCCATGTCGTGGACGCAGTGGGCAGCGGCGACGCGATGCTGGCGTACGCGACGCTGGCCCTGTGCGCCACGGAATCCCCTGTGGTCGCCTCCATCCTGGGGTCGATGGCGGCGGGCGTCGCCTGCGAGCGCGAGGGCAATATCCCTGTTTCTCCTGAAGATATTCTCAAGAAACTGGACACGGTCGAAAGCAAGCTGAAATTCTCGTGAGATGCGTCGTCGTGGGCCTTGGGATTCAGGGCCGAAAGCGCGTGGCGGCATGCGGCGCCGATGTCGTGGCGACCGTCGACCCCGCCGTTTCCGACGCGTCCCACAGGCGCATTGACGACGTTCCGCCCGCGGACTTCGACGCCGCCCTCCTCTGCACCGGTGACGGCCCGAAGCTTGATCTTCTGCGGCGCCTGATCTCCGGCGGCAAGCACGTTCTTGTCGAAAAACCGCTGCTCGCGCCGGAGGCCGGCGTCTACGCGGAACTGCGGGACCTCACCCGCCGCTCGCGCGTGGCCTGCTACACGGCCTACAACCATCGGTTTGAACCGACCATCGAGCGCATGAAGGCGCTCCTGGATCAGAACGCGATCGGCGCCGTGTATCTGGCGAAGCTCCACTACGGGAACGGCACGGCGCGGGATTCGCGTAATTCTCCCTGGCGGGACAGGGGCATCGGTGTCGTATCGGACCTCGGTTCGCATCTCCTCGACTTGACGGTGTTTCTGCTCGGCGACCAGCGGCATCGCACATACGATGTCCGCTGCCTCAACCGCTTTGAAAACCGCGCGTACGATCATGCGATCCTGATCAGCCGCGGGACGCCGATGGTCGAACTCGAGATGTCGCTCATCTGCTGGAGGAACACCTTCGTGATCGATCTCTTCGGCGAACTCGGCAGCCTCCACCTGCACGGCCTGTGCAAATGGGGGTTCAGCACGCTGACGATCCGAAAACGGGTCTTGCCGAGCGGCCGGCCCTCCGAGGAAACGGAACGTGCCGAGGGCCCGGATCCGACATGGGCAAAAGAATACCGGTACTTTCAGGAACTCTGCCGGACCGCCGGCACCCGCCTCGACCAGGACGCTTGGATTCATTCGGTGTTGAGCGGGGTTCCGGAACGGGAACCCGCATGATCGGGTTCGCCGGCCTGTCCCATCTGGGAATCGTATCGAGCATTGTGATCGCGGCGAAAACCGGGGATCAGGTTCTGGCGTTCGATTCCGATGAGGACCTGTGCCGGGATCTGACGCACGGTCGCTTACCGATTTATGAGAAGGGCCTTGCGGAACTTTTTCGAGAAAACGCCGGCCGGATTCGTTTCATGTCCGATCCCGGGGGTCTCGCATCCTGCCGGGTCATTCATGTTTCCATCGACATCGCAACCGACCACCAGAATCGAAGCGATCTCACGAGGTTTCATCATCTCTTCGACACGGCCGTCCGGGCCGCGCCGCCGGATGCGGTCCTTGCGGTCATGAGCCAGCTTCCGCCGGGCACGATGCGGACCCTGGCCGGCGCGCGGCGGGACATCCGCCTCTACTACCAGGTCGAAACGCTGATTTTCGGCGACGCGGTGGACCGGGCGCGTAACCCCGAGCGGTTCATTGTGGGTTGCGCGAATCCGGCCGAGAGGCTGCCGGCGGCGTACCGGGCGATTCTCGACGTTTTCGGCTGTCCCGTAGTTCAAATGCGATACGAGAGCGCCGAGCTGGCGAAGATTTCCATCAACGTGTGTCTGGCGGCATCGCTGTCCGCTTCCAACACGCTGGCGGAGCTGTGCGAGACGGTGGGCGCGGACTGGTCCGAGATTATTCCGGCGCTGAAATCCGACCGGCGGATCGGCCCTCACGCGTATCTCGTGCCGGGTCTGGGCATCGGCGGCGGCAACATCGAGCGGGATCTTGCGGCCGTTCAATCGATGGCCCTCACGCGGGGCACGGATGGGGGTGTCATCGACGCCTTTCTCGCCAACAGCGCGCACAGAAAAAACTGGCCGATGCGAATTCTCAAAACGCATCTGCTGGCGCATCACCCACGCCCTAAAATCGGCATCTGGGGGATCGCCTACAAGGCCGATACGGCGTCCATCAAGAACTCGCCGGCAGTCGCGCTGATGCGGGCCCTGGCGCCCCTTTCCCTGAAGGCGTATGATCCGCAGGCCATGCTGGACAAAGACGCGGCGCCGAACGGCGTGCAGGTCACCAGCGCGCGGGAGGCCGTCGAAGGCGCCGACGCATTGGTCGTCATGACGCCGTGGAAGGAATTTTCGAATGTTGCGCCGGCCGATGTGCGCGCCGCCATGTCCGGCGCGCTCATCGTCGATCCGTTCGGCGTGCTGGACCGCCAGAAATGCCGTGCGGCGGGCATCCGGCAATTCGTGTTGGGCGTCAGGGAGGATGTGTGAAGGCCGAACCGGCGCGGACAGAAATTCCCGGCGAACTGCGTCTTGAGATGCACGCGCGGCTCCTGCGCGTACGGATCGCGAGCCGGCGCTTGGCGGAATTATATCGCGAGCAGGAGATGCGGACGCCCGCGCATTTTGGACTTGGTCAGGAGGCGGTTGCCGTCGGTGTTGTCACGGCGCTGCGGCCGGGCGATGTTGTCTACAGCCATCACCGGGCCCACAATCATTACCTGGCGAGCGGCGGGAGCGTCTATGAGCTGGCGGCGGAGCTGTACGGCCGTGAGGCCGGCTGTTCCCGGGGCCGAGGCGGGTCCGCCCATCTGACAGCGCAGGCCGTCGGCTTCATCGCCTCCACCGCCATTCTGGGTGAGACGATTGCCATCGCGACCGGATCGGCCCTGGCATTCTCCATGCGCGGCGAGCGGCGGCTGGCGGTATCCTTCTTTGGCGAGGCGGCCTGCGAAGAGGGGATATTCTACGAGAGCATCAATTATGCCGCCATCCGCCGTCTGCCGGTCCTGTACGTCTGCGAGAACAATCTCTATTCGACGGAAAGCCCTCTCTCCGTCCGCCAACCGGCCGGCACGGAACTCTGCGAACGGGCGAGATCGTTCAAACTGAAGGCGGAGCGGGTTGACGGCAACGACCTCGCCGCCGTGTACGAGGCTTCGGCGCGTCTGGCGGATGGCCTGAGACGCGGCGAGGGGCCGGCCTTTCTGGAATGCATGACCTACCGGTGGCTCGAGCATGTCGGCCCGCATTTTGATCATGAAGCCGGCCGGACGTACCGGTCGCGCGAAGAAGTCGAATCCTGGATGCAGCGGTGTCCCGTCAAACGCAGCGCTGCCGAAATCATCCGCCTTGGCGTTGCGGACGAGGCCGCGCTCGCCGCGTTGTCCAACGGCATCACCCGCGACGTCGAAGACGCCGTGAAACGCGCGCGGGCCGCCGATCCGCCACCCCAGGGAGATCTGTACGCCGATGTCTGGTGACGCCTTGAGGCCGGCGCGCAACATCAAATTCAAGGATGCACTGTCCGAGGGGCTCTGCATGGCCATGGAACGGGATCCGGGTATTTTTGTCACCGGCATCTCCGTCGACTATCCGTCGGGAATTTTCGGGTCGACCGTCGAAGCCCTGCGGCGGTTCGGGCCGGCGCGCGTGTTTGACGCGCCCGCGATGGAGAACGCCCTGACCGGCATCGCCATCGGCGCCGCGGTCATGGGCATGCGGCCGGTCGTCGTCCACCCGCGAAATGATTTCATGTTCCTCGCGTTCGACCAGCTCATCAACGTGGCGGCGAAGTGGCGATACATGTACGGCGGCCGTGCGGGGTCTGTGCCCATCGTGGTCCGGGGTATCATCGGGCGGGGCTGGGGGCAGGGTCCCACGCATTCGCAGAGCCTGCAGTCCGTTCTGGCGCATTTCCCCGGTCTGGCGGTCGTCATGCCGGCGTCTCCGGAGGACGCCAAGGGCCTCACCATGGCCGCACTGCGCGCGTCCCATCCGGTGATCATTCTGGAACACCGGTCGCTCTTCGAATTGACCGGGCCGGTGCCCGAGGAGTACTACGCGACGCCCTTCGGCCATGCGAAGGTGGTCCGGCCGGGCGTCGACCTGACGCTTGTTGCGACATCCTACATGGTGCAGGAAGCGCTTGTGGCCGCAGGCGTGCTTGCCAAGGAAGGGATTGAAGTGGAAATCATCGACCCGAGATCCATCCGGCCCCTGGACGAGGAAACGATTCTGGCGTCCGTGCGAAAGACGGGCCGGCTGATCGTTGCGGACACAAGCTGGGAATGCTGCGGATTCTCAAGCGAGATCGCCGCGCTGGCCGCGGAAAAGGCCTTCGACGCCTTGCGCGGCCCCGTCCGGCGGCTCTCCTCCCCAAACTGCCCCGCGCCGGTGGCAGCCAGTCTCGAGTCGGTCCTGTATCCAAAGGCTTCGACCATCGTCGGGCTGTCTCTGCACATGCTCGGCCGGCATCCGCAGGGCAACCTGCGGGGCATCGACGCGGTCGACACGTTCAAAGGCCCGTACTGAACTTGACATGCTTTTGATCCCAAGTTTAAGTTGTCCACGGAATGATTGATCTGAACGGACGAGTGGTGCTCGTCACGGGGGGAACGGGGTCGTTCGGGAGACATTTCGCGAGATTCGTCCTCGACCGAATGTTGCCTGAAAAATTGATCATCTTCAGCCGGGACGAACTCAAGCAGGTGGAGATGCAGCGGGAGTTCGTGGGGAACCCGGCCATCCGATTTTTCATCGGGGATGTGCGCGACAAGAGCCGCTTGGACCGGGCCTTTCAGGGCGTGGACATCGTCATTCACGCGGCGGCGCTCAAACAGGTGCCGACCCTGGAGTACAATCCCATCGAAGCCGTCAAGACCAACGTCATCGGTGCGGAGAACGTCCTGAACGCGGCCATCGACCAGGGCGTTCGGAAGGTGATCGCCCTGAGCACGGACAAGGCGGTTCACCCCGTCAATCTCTATGGGGCCACGAAACTCTGCGCGGAGAAATTGTTTGTCGCGGCCAATGTCTATTCCGGGGAGAAGGGGACGCGGTTCAGCGTGGTGCGATACGGAAATGTTCTGGCGAGCCGCGGAAGCGTGGTGCCCCTGTTTCTCGAGCAGCGGGAAAGCGGAAAACTGATTGTGACCGACCCCCGCATGACGCGCTTCTGGATGTCGCTCGACAACGCCGTGGAATTCGTGCTCACCTGTCTCGAACGGATGCATGGCGGTGAAATCCTCGTTCCGAAAATCGCGAGCACGCGGGTGGTGGATATTGCGCGCCTGATCGCGCCGGACTGCGAGCTCGAATTTATCGGCAAGCGACCGGGAGAAAAGATCCATGAGGTATTGATCACGGAGGACGAAAGCGAGCACACGCGCGAGTTTGACGACCACTATGTGATTTATCCGGCGTTCCCGCCCTTGGGTGACATCAGCAAGAACGGCCGGCGGGTCAAGAGCGGCTTTCGGTACGCCAGCAATCAAAACGACATCCGGCTTTCCCAAGAATTTCTATCGGACGTGATGAGCCTTACGGCAGCCTGTCCAGCCGGCGTCGGGTCGGAGTCGGAGACTCCGACACTTGAGGCGCCGGAGGCGCTGGTCCGAGACGCCGGCACTTGAGGCCTCGGAGAGGCTGATCCGGAGGCTGTCGGACATGCCCAGGTTGACCATGGTGGTGACCACGCGGAACCGCGTACAGTTCCTGTCCCGGTTTCTTGCGTATTACGCGGGCCGCGCCTTTTCACATCCCATCATTATTTCAGACGCGAGCGACCCCGAACCTTTTGAGGCCATCGTTTCCATGATCCGGCGATATCGCGATCAATTGAACGTGACCCATCTCGCCCATCCGCGGGCCTCCGCCAACATTTGCCTGGCGCAGGGCCTGGCGCAGGCCCGGACGCCCTACTGCATGCTGGCGTCCGACGACGACTTTTACGTGCCTGAAACGATGGATCTCTGCATGGATTTTCTGGACCGGCATCCGGCGTACCGGGTCGCGCATGGCCTCTGCCTCATGTTCGGGCTTGATTCCGGCCAGACCCATGGCCGGTTCCAGTGGATGACGCATTATGAGTACGCCGACATCGAAGACGACACCGGCGCCGGCCGGTTAGGCCGCTTCATGAGCCATTGGTTTGCGACCGGAAACTCGATCCACCGGACGGAAGACGTCCGGGACGGATACACCCGCGTGATTGAACGCAAGCTTGGATATGAGTTCGCCGAGATCCTGACCACATGCATTCCCGTCATCCGCGGCAAGGTCAAGCGTCTGGAGAAACTCTACAAACTGTGTCAGGCCCATCCCGGCCAGGTCTCAGCCCGCGGCTCGCAGGAACCCGGACTCTTCGAATGGTTCTGCGCAGCCCCCTGGCGGGGCGAGTGCGAGGGAGTCCAGCGTTGCCTCGCGGAGGAACTGGCCCGCCAGGACGGTATGTC
Organism: Candidatus Lindowbacteria bacterium RIFCSPLOWO2_12_FULL_62_27; assembly: GCA_001784175.1. GTDB lineage: Bacteria > Lindowbacteria > 2-12-FULL-62-27 > 2-12-FULL-62-27 > 2-12-FULL-62-27 > 2-12-FULL-62-27. Next base: position 477,165 of record MFPR01000004.1, on the reverse strand, counting down.
GGTCCGGGAAGGGGAAGAGACTGCGAAAAAATACCTTTGGTGGATGCTGGGAAAGTATTTGAGCCGGGAGTGGGACAGATTCTATGCGCCGCACCGGTTTAACGGATTTCGCGCCTCCTCCCGGGAGACGTTGCGGCGCATGCTGGGACGGCTGAAATCCGCCCACCGCATGTTATCTTTCATCCCGACGGACGCCGTCGAATTGTCGTTGAACGACCTCGCTCGGCCGACCTCCGTTTATCACGACGACTTCGCGCCCGTCTGTGAAGCCGTGACCCGTCCTGTCGAAGCAACCGTCCCATGAACATCCTGCTGATCCGGTCCGCCCCGCTGTCGCAGTGTCTGGCTCTGTTTCGGTATCTCAAAGAGGTGCGGTATCCGGCCGGCGTCGGAGACGCTGGCGTCCGGTGGATCTGGATTGTCCAGCCATCCGCGGAAAAGGAGATCCGCAAGGCATCGGAAGGTGTGGAAGCTGATTTTCTGCTGTATGACCGGCCGTGGATGACCTACGGAGGATTGAACCGGCTGTGTCTGGAGAGGCTCCGGCGGGAGCGGATCGATGAAGCCTATGTGCCGTACAACCATGTGGACGGCCGCGGATATGGGGGGATCATCCGTTTTTTAACGGCGGCCGGCGTTTCAAGGATCGTCTCCCACGCGCCGGTGAAACATTTCAGGCAAGTGACATGGAAAGGATTCGTGTTGGACAGAATCCGGGCAATGGCCGGCGCCCTGTCCGCGGCGTGTCTGGCCGCGCTGGCGCTACCTTTCGCCCTCCTGTATTATCGACTGAAACCCGCCTTCAGACGCTGACGCCCTTCACTTCCGTCGCGTCCTTTCGCAGACACGGTTCAACGCGCAGGGGCGCCGCATGCTTTCGACGCAGCGTATACGTGGTCAGCTTGGCGATGTGATCCACCGCCTCCCGGCCGAATTTTTCCAGAATCAGATTGAGATACCGGGGATTGGTGAAATAGATTTGCCAGGCCTTGTCCCGAAACGCCAAAACTTCTCCTGCGGGAAGCGTCTCTGTCGGCAGCGGCAACTGGCCGTAGGAATGCTGTGAGAAGTCATGCCATTTCTCGGGGAGGCGCCAACCCTTCGCCTTCGCCATCTCGTAGAGTTTGGATCCCGGGTAGGCGGCGGCGCAATAAAAATTGGCCATCTCACAGTTGAGGTCGACCGCCAGATCCAGCGTTTCCTGCATCGATTCGCAGGTGTCGTCCGGCAGGCCAAAGATGTAGTTGCCGAAGGCATGGATGCCGGCGTTCTTGATGCGCTGCACCGTATCGTAGATGTCCTCTTCGCTGTACTGTCCCTTGACGACCCCTGCGCGAACATGGTTGCTCCTCGATTCGATCCCGAGGCAGAGCCAGTTGAATCCGGCTTTCTTGAGTTTCTCCAGAAACCTGTCCTTGACTGTATCGACGCGCGCGTATGCCCAGAAGTTAAACTCATAGCCCCGTTCGATGATGAGGTCGCACAGATCCAGCACGTGGCGTTCATTCAAGACGAACATCTCGTCGGCGATTTTGATGTTCTTGACGCGGTAGCGGTTGGCCAGGAGGTCGAGTTCCGTGATGACGAATTTTGGATCCCAGCATCGCAGTCCGGCCGATCCGAAGGGTGCGTTGATGCAGCAAAAGGTGCATCTGAACGGGCAGCCGAGGCTCGTATACATCGATGCATAGGGGCTGCGGTCGTGGATGTGCGAGAAACAGTGCCAGTTGTGCGCCCGGTAGGCATGCATCGGCAGAAGGTCCCATGCGATGCCGGGCAGGGTGGCCGGCAGTTCTTTTTCCGGCACGACCGGCGCGGGGTTTGTGTTCAGGATGTGTCCATCGCGCCGGTACCAAAGACCCGGGACTTTGGAGTAGTCCGAGGGATCGTTCATGTTCTCAAGCTGAAGGAGCGCATCCACGGTGCAGGGGCCTTCCCCCTCGCATACGAAATCGCAGGCCGTCTCCCGCATCGTGGGTTCCGGGATGGCGGAGACGTGGCCGCCGATCAGGATCGTTTTGAATTCCGGCGCGTGTTCACTGAATTGCGCCGCGATCTCGCCGGCCATGGTCATGTTTTGAGTGGACGCGGACGGCTGCTGGCCATAGACGAGGATGGCCACGAGCCTCGGCCGGTCGTCCAAGGCCCTCCGGACGATATCCCCCGGCGTCAGGCCCTCGGCCTGCTGGTCGATGATATCGACGCTGCAGCCTTTGTGTCTCGCAAAGTTTGCAATGAGCCCCGCCCAAATGGGCGGTTCGAGCGCGGCGTATTCCGCCGCCAGGTCCTGGTAAATGATCTTGTGGTCGCCGGGCGAGACGATCAGCAAGTCCAGTTTCGACGCGCCTCTCATCATCGCGAGGCGAACCATCCTGCGGCTGAGAGCTGGCATAGGGCCAAAAGTTCGCTGAGTTCCTCTCCACGCACTTCCGTTCCCTCCTGATATCGGTGGACAATTCCGTCAATATGCTCCAGATCGAACACTTCTGGTGACAGCACCTCCCGATATTGCCGTCGTGCCAGGATTTTCCTGAAATAGGGAGAAAACGCGGAATCGTACAACACTTCGGCGACCAGACTGAATCCCGGCTGGACGTCGTAAATATAGGAATGGGGGCCGCGCTGAAGATGGAAGGGGTAATCGACCCGATGTTTCAGCGTCCATTTGAGCGGATATTTGGTGGGATTGAGGTCGAGCCCCCGGCCCCAAGACTCGGGCATGGCAGACAGAAACTCCTGTATCCGGCCGTCCCAGAACGGCATCTCCATCCTGAGGCCCTGCGCCTCAGCGGTCAGGTATAACGAAAGGACCGTCGAACCCTGCCAGTGGAACGAGTTGTAAAGCCAAAGATACCACGAGTAGAGTGTTTCGACCGTCGCCTCTTCGGCGGCCCGCTTCAGATAGGTGGTTTCCATTTCCCGAAGATACGCCATGCGACCGTCCCCGGTGAGGACCCGGCTGTTGCTCAAGGACCAGAGCGGAAAGCGTCTGAGACGGAGAAAGAAACTGGACAGCAGATGCATGGTGTGGCCGGCCCGGCTGCCGTTGGCAGGCGCATCGAAGGCGGCGTCCGGTAGGCGGGACCGAAGCAACTGGTAAACAGGGTCCTCGAAGTACGTTCCATCTTGCAAGCGTCCAAGAAACGTGGGCCCGAACAGATAGCTGGCCATCTTGTCACTGTACTCGCGAAACTCATGAACCGGGTGGAAGATCGTGGTGAACTGGCTGAATCCGAGATTGTGCGCTCCGTCGCTGATTTCTCCGGCAAAGACCGATTCGTCGCCGTTCGAGGTTGCAGCCACGTGCGCGGCGAAGCGTTCCTGAGTGAGCAACGAAATACTGCCGATCTGGTGCGCCTGCATCAACGGCTGCAACCGCTCCAAGAGGTCGGGCCCCTCCCGTCGGTAGTCAATGTCGACGATGTCGAGCTTGATCCCATAGTAATCGGCGACCGCCCGTGCCCGGTCCGTTTCAAACCGGTTGATGATGCCGCTTCGATCCGAGTAGATGATCCGCCCGGTGATCGCTCGAACTTTCCCCGCGCCAAAAAGCTTCACCAGGCACGCCAGAATCGCGGTCGAGTCCCACCCGGACGAGAGGTAAACGACATTTCCATGGTCCGATCCCCGGACTCGAATGGCATTGAGCAGGGAATCCGCATACGCGTTCAGATGGTGTTCGGTATAATTGCCGGTCTTGAGCGGCTGGAACGGAATGTCCCGGATATGCGCGCGGCCACCCTCCACTCGAAGAACCTGGTCGATCCCCAGACGCCGCGCACCCTCCCAAAAGGTGTGACGCTTGGGAGGACGCCAGCCGTAGACGCAAAGCGCGTGCGCAAGGGCCGGCTGGTGATGGCGCTGAGCGCGGCGGGGCAGGAGCGAAATATCCGTAGCCAAGACCAAGCCCTCCGAGTCTTCTTCATAATATAGTTCCTGTTGGCCGAACCGATCCGTGCAAACTTCGCATGAGCCGTCCGGCCGGACAAGGACGAGGAAATAGCGGCCTTCCAGAGTCTCGCGGCCGGCCTCCATGCCCTTCTGGAAAACGATCTTGGCCGCCTCCGAATCCACCCCAAGGAATCGACCTCCCACAAAAAGGCTCGACCCCAGGGCGTCCCGGAACCGCCGGATGTCTGTATCCCCCTCGATGCAGAATCGGTCTGAGCGATGAAGCTCCTTCAGTCCAGCCTGCGATTTAGAAGCGCCGTCCGGAGGAACGCCGCACCTTATTAGGAGCTTCATGGAGACGTCACGATATCCCGGATCAACATGAACGGCTCGGCGGCTTCCAGACCTGCATTCAGGCCCCAACGTCTTGCGATGATCTCGATTGATTCAGGCGACCGGGGATGGGGATACGGTCGGACTTCTGTCGGATAACAACTGAGCGCCTTCTGTTTTAACGGCAGTGTCTCTTTAATGTCCATGTAGATTTGCGGCCAAAATGGCGTGTGACTCCCAGGCCCCTGCCATTCGGTGGACGACGGGATTTCGAAGGCCAGGATGGTCTGGACGGGGCACCCGTTCTGGGGGCGGCATGCCGTCAGGACGGCCTGGTGAACGATCCGGTGGTCGAGGTTCAGATCCCCGGCGCTGTGCGTGTAGACGCGGCCGGGGCCGATCCTCTCGATGACCTCTTCGATCGTTTTGACGATTTCGAGCAAGTCCAGACTGTCAAAGCGGTTGTCGGGAAAATATCGGCGATGCACCTCGTTGATTCCCAGGACCTGCGCCGCTTTGCGGACGGCCTTGTCCAATTCTTTTACTTCCCTGGCTGCTGCGCCCCGTCCGCCCGTGCGATGGCGCCTTCTGGACGTGGCGCCCTCGCCGAGGATGAGAAGATGCACGTCGTGTCCCTGGCGGCTGTGACGCGCGATGGTCCCGCCACAGCCCAGTGACTCGTCGTCGGGGTGGGCCGCGATGACCAGAATGGGACGCACCCCCTCCTGAATCAGTCGAGCCATCGATGGAAATCCCAATGCGATGTTACCGGGCGGAATCCCGCCGATTGAAAAGCGGCGGCGCCGGCTGCGTTTCCCGCCGCGGTTGCCGCGTACGCCGCGCGGGCGCCCAGCTCGCACATGCGCTTCAATCCTGCGACAATCAGCGCCCGGCCGAACCCACGCCCCCTCAGGGACGGATCAACCGCCACGTGCGTGACAACGCCCGGCTTCAAATCGGCAACGTCCGGCGCACCGTACAAGGGCACGCCAACCGTAAACACCAAAAATCCGGCCGTGGCACCCCGCACGCGCGCCACCAAAACCTGCGCCGGCGCCGTTTCGCACAGGTGGACCGCCCACTGCTCATACATCTCCCGGACGCGCTTCGGATCAAAGCGTCCGTCCATGGAGAATCTGCCGGCCCCGGCCAGCGTCGCCGCCAGCACTCGGACATCGTCGCCGTCTTGCGGAGAAAATGCTCGAATGTGGGGTGATGGCACCTGAACCGCCGCTGGATCCGCCAGCGAGTGGCGCCAGAGGGACTTTACGCACACCTCAGCAAAGCCGTTTTGGCGCAGAACGCTCGCGGTCCGACGGTCAGACATGTTTACCCGCGCAGAGATGTGGCGGACGCCCTCCTTCTCCGAAAGGCCGGCGTATCGGCAAAGAACAGCATCCATGGCGTTTTCATGTGAGCCAAACAGATAATCGAGACGATCCATCCGAAATCCGAAAAAATTGGTGTCCCATGCGCTGTGATGAAATACCGCTGCCGCGAAGCCCCCCCCTGCCGGTTCATGCATCAGCCCCGCCCACACGCCCTCCGAGAATTTCTGCCGGAGGTCATGAATGAAATAGTCACCCAGCACGTCGGGCGGGACATCCGGGTTGAATTGTCCGTCATAAATGCTTCGATGGGCCTTGATGAAAGGCACCAGGGCCTCGGCGCGGTCTGGCGTCAGTCTCTGGAATTCACGAGCGGCCGGCATGGTCGGCAGGTTCATGGTTCAGACGAGCGTACCGGTTTCAATGAGATCATATTGCCGGATGTCTCTCCTCACTCTGCGGCCGATGACGGTGCGCAGCATTTTCGGAGGCAGACCCGTGCCCGGCCGCTTGAGATCAAGGTCGGCGGCGCGGATCTTCTGGCCCCTGGGAATGTGCCGCGACGCGACGATGCTGCGGAAGAAGAGTTTTCTTTTGTCCCTCTCGGATGCGGTGAGTTTCTTGGCGGCCTTCCCCATCGCCCGATGAATGTCGCGGATGCCCCGGACGAGTTCCACCAGCATCTGCGGCTCGAGGGCAAACGGATGATCGGGGCCGCTCCGGTTTCGATCCAGTGTCACGTGGCGTTCGATCACGCTCGCCCCCAGCGCGACGGCCGCGAACGACACGGCCAAGCCTGTCGTATGGTCGGAAAATCCGACGGGTGCGCCGAATCGCCGGCGGAGCGTTTGGATGAATTGCAAATTGACGTCTTGCGGCCGAGTCGGATAGTCGGAAACGCAGTGCAGGAGAATCAATTTCGAGTGGCCGGCGCGTCGAACCGCGCGAACGGCCTCGGCGATCTCGCGTGAGGTGGCGAAGCCGGTGGAGAGGATGATCGGTTTTCGAAATGCGGCCAGCGCCTCCAAAAACTGCAGGTTCGTGATTTCAACGGACGCGACTTTGAAGGCCGGCATGCCCAGCGACACTGCGAACTGCGCGCAGTCGATGCAGTGCGGCGCGGCGAACGGAATCATTCCCAGCCTTCTCACACGGTCGCTCAGTTCGGGAAACCACGCCCGGGGGGTCCGGAGCCGGCCATTGTAGATGTCCACCATTCTGTGAAGGCCGGGATACATCCTGTGAAGGCCGTACTCGCCGGCGGTGGCCCGGGGCGTGACGACATCTTCGCCGTGATAAAATTGAAATTTGACCGCGTCGACGCCGGCCGTCGCCGCCGCATCGATGAGGGTCCGGGCCGTTTGAATGTTCCGATCGTGGTTCGTGCCGATCTCGGCTACCACAAAACAGGGATGCCCCGGCCCGATCGCACGATCCGAGATTCTGACGCCGCCCATCAGGCGACCGCCATGTCCATCCGGAGATCGATTTCGGCGGACAGGATTCCCACCACGCGATCGACGTCCTCTTCCGTGAGGCTCACATGCATCGGCAGGCAGAGTTCACGCCGGAGGATCGATTCGGAAACCGGGCAGTCACCCGGTTTCGTGCCGAACGTTTCCATGACAATGGGCTGGAGATGACAGGGCGGATCATAGAGTACACCGGTCTCAACGTCATGTTCCTCGTTCAACCGCCGCATCAGATGGTCACGGGAAATGGGCGGATCGACGGAAACCGGGAATTTATAGTAGGCGTGCCTGATGTGAGGCGCAACTTCAAATACTTGAATGCCCTTCACGTCCTTCAATCGTTCCGTGTACCGGCGCGCCAGGGCATTCCGCCTGAGAACTGCATTCTCAAGCCCCCTCAACTGATGATAGCCGATCACGGATCGCACTTCGTCGAGAAGCCAGTCGTTCCCGAACCGGGTCAGCACGTCGAGCGTCCGGTCGGTCTGGCCGTGATGCCGAAGGCTTCTGGCGTAGCGGTCCAAGGCCGCATCGTTTGTCGTGATCATGCCGCCCAGCGCCGCCGTCATGACTTTGGTGGGATAAAAGGAAAAACATCCGGCGAACGACAGCGACCCCGCCTTTGAACCCTTGTAAAGGGCCCCATGAGCATGCGACGCGTCTTCAATCAAAAACAACCTCCGGTCCCGGCATATCTGTTGAATGTCTTCCAGATGCGGGCTGATGAATCCGGCCAGATGGACGAGGATGACGCCTTTTGTGCGCGGCGTGATGTTCCGGATCAGGCTGTCCGGGCACAGGGCGAGAGACTGCGGTTCGATGTCGCCGAAAACCGGTCGTCCCCCCGCGTACAGGACGGCGTTGGCCGTGGCCAGAAATGTGTTGGTCGGAAGGACGACCTCGCGGTCCCTGACATCGAGATACTGGAGGGTGATCTGGAGCGCGGTCGTTGCGGAATTGACGGCGATGGCATGCCGGGTTCCAACGTATTCGGCGAAGGCTGCTTCAAACCGCTCTGTCCGGCTTCCCAAAATCAGCCGGCCCGAGCGAAGGACCTCGGCGATCTCGCCGGTGATCGACGCTATTTCACCCTCGGAAAATGCAGGATGCGCGCCCTTGATCCTCATCTTGCGGCCGCCTCCGGCCGGCGTCGGAGACGCCGGCACTTGGGGCGCCGGAGGCGCTGATCCGGCAGTCCCGTCGTGCGCGCCGCCGCCATCTCTTTCAAGCCTTCCACGAGGTTGACCCGCGGATAAAAGCCCAATTCCTCCTCCGCCCGCCGGAGGTCCACGCGCCGCCGCCAGATCACGGGGGTTGCGCTCCGGCGATTCCGCACCGAAACGTCCCGGCCGGTTTCCCCGCCGGCGATCCGCGCGATCTGTCGCGCGAGATCCAGAAGCGTCACGCCGGCGCCGCTTCCGATGTTGTAGACGCGTCCCATGGCCGGCTCTCTTTCAAGGCACGCCTCGACGGCCGCCAGGACGTCACGAAGGTGGATATAGTCCCGCTCGATGGTTTCTCCGTCGATCACTTCGATGTCCTTTCCATGCATGGCCCGATCCAGCCACTGCAGGATGACGCCGCCCTCGTCGCCGACGCCGGTGCCCCGGCCATAGACGTGCGTCAGACGAAGGATCACATGGGGAAGGCCGGACTCCTGCAGCATCCTTTCCGCCGTCCCCTTTCCGCGGGCGTATTCGGATTCTGGAAACAGGGCGTCCGATTCCACCGCGGTCCGCTCGCTGCAGGGATACACCGCATACGTGGACGGAAAAATGAATCGCGAAACATTCCGGGCCATGCAGAAATCAATCATGGCGCGCAACGCGGTTTGGTTTTCAAGTTCGGCCCGCGCGGAGTTGTCTTTAGGAAATCGAAACGCCATGTGAATGACGGCGTCCGGCCGTTCCGGTGAACTGTGCCCGCCCGCCGTCACTTCATGGCGCCCGGCAAGATGGCCCACGCAGGCGCTTCCCAAATAGCCTCCGGCGCCGGTGACCAGGATTCTCATGGGCGTCCCGCCCCGGCTTCCGTCAGGGGCAGAACCCCGGCGGCGCGGACGAGGTGTTCCCGGCTGTGATTGCCTTCCATCAAAATCTCGAAGGAGGCCGGGCCGTGATTAAAGAGAAGATCGATCGCGCTCATGGACGGCGAGAATTGCCCCCCGAGCTGCGGATAGGAGGGGTGCCGATAGTCCTGGAAATAAACGGATATTCCGGCCTTTTCAAAATCCTCCACCCGCGCGTAGGTTCGGCCCAAGGCGCCGAACACATAGATGTCCGCATTCAGGCGGCGGCACATGTCCAGCACGAGATCAGACCCCTTTCCGTCAAAAGAACAGTCGGACGCCCGAACCCAAGCCACTTTGATCGAAAAGGCGTCGAGCAGATACCGGAGGATATGTTGATTCAAATCCGCGAGATGCGTCCATTCCTTTGAATAGAGGTCTTCAAAAAAATCGGCGTATCTCCTGAAGAAGGGAGCGCTCCGGTACGCGTTCAGAATCGAACGCCAGTGTTTCCTCCGCCACGGCAGGGCGGCATGGATCCTCACGTCCCTGCATTTCAAATGGTAATGGTCCCTGCTCAGAACCGGCACGGTCAGCCAGACCGGGCCGTTGGCCGTCTTGATCCTGTTTCGATTCATCCAGTCCTTTTTCAAGTACTGCACGTCATCAAACAGGCAGAACATGTCCGACAGCGCGATTTTGTGCATGAGCCCCAGCCACGGCAGATACACGGGTTGGTGCGCCGTCAGAATGAAGGGATGCGTCGATTCGACTGGCATGGATCCATGAAAGCACAAGCGAATGAAACTTGACAAGCCTTTTGTTCGGAAGGTTAAGTCGGCTTTCGATGGAACGGTTGACCCTTGTGGTTTCAACGCGGAATCGCGCGCAGTTCCTGTCGCGGTTCCTGACCTATTATGCATCCGCGGCGTTTTCGCATCCGATCGTCATTTCGGATGCCAGCGATCCGGAACCGTTTGACGCGATCGGTTCCGTGATCCGGAGGTATCGCGAACGGCTGAACGTGACCCATCTCGCCCAACCGGGGGCCTCGTTCAACGATTGCATCGCCAGGGGACTGGAGCATGTCCGGACCCCCTATTGCATGTACGCCGCCGACGACGATTTTTACGTGCCTGAAACGATGGATCTCTGCATGGATTTTCTGGACCGGCATCCGGCGTACCGGGTCGCGCACGGCCTCTGTCTCATGTTCGGGCTCGATTCCGGCCGTGCCCATGGGCGGTTCCAGTGGATGGTTCATTATGAGTATGCTGACATCGAAGACGACACCGGCGCCGGCCGGTTCGGCCGTTTCATGAGCCATTGGTTTGCTACAGGAAACTCGATCCACCGGACGGAAGACATCCGGGACGGATACGCCCGGACGATCGAATTCGGGCTTGGAAACTGGTTCGGCGAGCTCCTGACCACGTGTATTCCCGTCATCCGCGGCAAGGTCAAGCGTCTGGACAAACTCTACAAGCTGTGTCAGGCGCATCCCGGGCAGGACTCTGTTCTCGCCGCGCAGGAACCCTTCGAACGGTACAGCACACCCCGCTGGCGGGAGGAGAGCGATGGAGTTCGGCGCTGTCTGGCGGAAGAGCTGGCCCGCCAGGATGGTCTGTCGATCCGTGAAGGGGACGAGATCGCGAAAAAGTATCTGTGGTGGGTGGTGCGAAGGCATTTAACCCACGAATGGGACAGGCTGTATGCGCCACAACGATTCAATGGATTCCGCGCCCGCGCCCGGGAGAAGTTGCGGCGCATGCTGGGCCGGCTGAAGACCGGGCACCGTTTATTTTCTTTCATCCCGCCGAGCGCTGTCGAATTGTCGTTGAATGACCTCGCGCGGCCGACCTGCGTCTATCACAACGACTTTCTGCCCGTCTACAGAGCCGTCACGAATCCAACCAACGTCACCTGACGGCACGCGAAACGATTTTGTCCGCGCCCCATTTCTCCGAAAATTTCCGGTTCGCCCACGCCACGGCCCCGGCCGCCGGCTCTTCCCGTTCGAGGCACATAAGGAGCGACGACAGATACTCGCCCATGCGCTCCGCCGCCCGCCCGTCCTGAAAGGGATCTTTCTGCGAAAGAAAAGGAATCGTCCGCCTCAAATCCGGCCGTGACCGGGCCTCCCGCCGAAATGACTGGATGGCCGTCCAAAGTTCCTCCCACGTGTTGAAGACGATCCGGCCGGCGTCGGAGACGCCGGCACTTGGGGCCTCGGAGAGGCTGATCCGAGCCGGCCATTGGTACTCGGGCTGATCAAAGAGATTCTCAAAATCAAAATAAACCGTCGGCGTGCCCGAGAGGACGGACTCCATCGCCGCTGTTCCGCTGTACAGAAACCCGACGGCCAGGTCCGCCGCCTGGGCGGCTTCCGTCGGAAGCACGCGCGTCACCACCACGCCCTCGTCCAGAAGGAGGCACCGGCCCGTCGAACGGGCGCGATCCACGAGGGGCCGGATGTCGGGCAGGCGTTTGAACAATGTGCCCGGATAGCCGGGTTTCAGGATGAGTCCCAGCGTGGGGTCGGAAAGGACTGCGTCGAGAAAGCGCCGGTAAACCCCGGTCATTCTCCGGTTGGAAACCATTCTCATCCGGTCATCGGAAGAGTTTTCGTCGAAAAATGCGACAATGAAGTTCGCCCCGGCCCGCTGAAGCCGCTCGCGGTATCCCCGCGATCTTTCCTTCACCAACTCAAAGGCCTGGTCGGTGATGTAACCCGTATAGACGCCGTGGCCGATCGCTGTATGCACGGAGTCTAGGAGAGGCCGGTAATAGGGCCCGAACGAAAAAAAGACGTCGCGGCAGATCGGCAGGATCAGGGTTTCCGGGCTGTGGTTGAGGCTGTGGGCGGAAAACTGGTAGCTGACGCTGACGCCGCCCGCGGCCTTGAGGGCCAGATGAAAGGGTACGGAATCGTCGGAGGCATCGTTGATGTTGATGTAGACGCTCACCCCGTATCGGCGAAAAAAATCGCCCCACCACGCGTAGTGCCGGACAAAATCCGCGAACAAGTCAAGATAGAAACTTGAAACAGCGCCGCTGAACATCGCCGTCAACACCCGGACGGCCAGCCGCGCATTCCAGACGGCCAGATCCCACGCGGCCCTCCGGCCGGGAGAAAACAGAGGTACCCTGGGATCCACCCGCGCGGACTCTGAAAAGGCCACGAAATTCATGCCGGCCGACCTCAGCGTGTCCACCATCTCGGCGGTCACGGGGTAGTCATGCCGATGGAAGCAGATCATGACCCTGGACCTCGGCAGGGACGAGGGAATGAGCCAGAAAAAATCGCTTCGAACCGACGGATCAAACGTGATGTACTTGCCGTTGAATCCCGCCGCCAGAATGGGCGCGGCCGGGCGCGGGCCGGCGTTTTTTTGCGTCAGGCCGCGCAGGGACAGCACGGGCCAGAGGAGTCGCTTGAGAATCCGGATCCATCGCGAGAACAGCCGGGAGAAATTTGTGTAGGCGGTCACCCGCAGGCCGAGCGACATCGCGTGGCCGGCGAGGAGGTCGGAATAGAAGTGAGAGAGGAGGAAGCCGGGGTCCGCGGGCGGATTGGCGGGCAGGGACCGGGCATGCCAGGCGGCGGCGTAGAGATACGAATTGTATCTTCGCAGCGCGCGCATGGTTTTTATTTTCACGTACAGCGAAATTTCGGCCGCGCCGAACCGGCGTGCGAACATCCGGCACAGCGGATCGTGGTCCAGATGGTCGCGGACCATCCGGCCGTGGAATTTTCCGATATCCCCGAAAGAGATCTTGATGAAGAGGTTCTCTCCACGTTCCGTGCGGATGTCGCCCATGTAAAAGTCAAGGGGGAGGATGGGCGTGCCACGCAGAAACACACGGCGAAACACGGGGAGAACCCGTTTCATCCATCCGGATACGTCGATGTAATAGATACCGGAAACCGTCCCGCGATGCCGGGCCAGCCAGGCGGCGGAAAAGGCGTTCAGCTCATCGACGTAAATGATTCGCCGGCCGGTTCCGCCGCCGGGTCGGGCTGCGCCTTCAGGCGTTGGCGTGACGGACATTTCCCAGCATGAGATGGGCCTTGACCAGTTCCCGGATTCCCCGGTCCAGATCCCAGTCCGGCCGGAACCCGGTCTTGAGGATTTTGGCGTTCGACACGATGTAATTGCGCTTGTCCGCGTCCTCCCCGATCGGTGATTCGAAAAAGACAAAATCGGAAATCACAGCCCGGATCCGTTCGCAGAGTTCCCGCTTCGAGAGGTTCGCGTCCTCCAGGCCCACGTTGTACACCTGCCCCCTCATGAAATAGAAGCGATTCAGTCCGTGCAGAAACACTTTGGCCACGTCCCGGACATGGATGTAATTCCTCTTGAAATGGCCTTCGAACAGCACCAGATACCGGTCGGTCAGTGCACGCCACACAAAATCGTTCACCAGAAGGTCCATCCGCATCCGGGGCGAGACTCCGAAGACCGTGGCCAGCCGGAAACTGATCGAGTTTCGGCGTTCCATCACCGCCGCCTCCGCCTCGGCCTTCGTCACCCCGTACAGGCTGATGGGACGGAGGGGCGACGCTTCCGTGCAGAACTTGCCGTTCTCTCCCACGCCGTAGCCGCTGTTGGTGGTGGGGAAAAGCAGCCATTGCGCAGGGGACATCTCCCTGCAGATCATCCGGACCGCGTCGCGGTTGATGCGGACCGCGGCGGAACGGTCCCGGTCGCACGCGGGCGCGCCCACGAGCGCGGCCATGGGAATCACCACGTCCACGCCCTTCAGGCTGGACCTCATGAGCGGCGCGTCCCGGCAGTCTCCGCGCACGACGGCGAAATCGGGATGGGCGCATGCTTCCAGCAGGCTGTCCTGCCGGTACATGAAATTATCGAGCACGGTGACCTTGAAGCCCTGATCGAGGAGTTGCCGCGTGAGAATCGATCCCAGATAGCCGGCTCCGCCGGTGATCAAAACATGGGGGCGCGCGAGTTTTCTCTTGGGGCGCGCGTTTCTTATCGGACCGCCGCCCTTTTGGCGAACTCCACGCCTCCGCTTCGAGAACTCATCCACGTTTGGATTTTTTCGACCACGGATGGCACATCCAGGCCGTATTTTTTCCAGATCACGGAGCGGCCGCCGTAGGTGAAGACAAATCGGTCCTCCTGCCCGATCCGGAGCAGGGGTGTGGTGACGCCGCTGTCCACGAATATTTCGGCCACGATGCCGCCGAGCCCGCCGGCCAGCAGATGCTCCTCCAGCGTGACCACCCAGGGAACCTCCTCCAGATATTCGAACAGCCATTCGACGGGGAAGGGTTTGATCCGGCAGACGTCGATGACGCCGACCTCAAGGCCGTCCCTTTTGAGTTCATCGGACACTTTCAGCGCCTGATGGACCATGATCCCCGTGGCCACGATATACATGTCCCGGCCTTCCCGTGTCTTGACCAAGCCTGGTGTAAAATCGACAGGTCGACCGGCGTAGATATTCGGAATGCCGGCGCGATCAAAACGGATGTATTGGGGCGACGGATCGGCGTACGACAGGTCGACCAGCGCCCTCGAACAGATGGCGTCCGCCGGGCAATAGATCTTCATTCCCGGCAGCGCCCGCATGATGGAGATATCCTCGACCGTGTGATGGCTGGGTCCCATGATGTCGTAGGCGTATCCCGCGCCGATGCCCAGATTGACGATGGGCAGGTTCATCGAGCAGACGTCGAGTTTCTGTTGTTCAAGGACGCGCGTTGTGATGAACGGCGCAATCGCGTAGGTGTAGACCTTCTTGCCTTCAAAGGCCATCCCGGCGGCCATGCCGATCATCTGCTGTTCGGCGATGCCGACGGTGAAGTACTGGTTGGGCAGGGTCTGCGCGAATTTGTCGAGGCTGGGCGCGCCGTTGTCGGCGCTGATGATGATCACGTTCCGGTCTGTCCGTGCGATTTCATAGAGCGCGTCGAAAAAAGCGTCGCGCATTCCGATGATGAACGGCGTGGAGGTCATGGCCGGAGGTCCCTGCGGACACTTTCCAGGTCCGCGCCGGCCGGAACCCGATAATGCCAAAAGCGCTCGTCCTCCATGAGCGAGCACCCTTTGCCTTTGCGGGTGTTGGCGATGATCATGAGGGGCCTGCCTGCGGCCAACGGCCGGGCCCGGACATCCTTGAGGGCTTCGAAAATCTGTCCGAAATCGTGGCCGTCGATGACGCGGGTTTCAAACCCAAACGCCTCGAACTTTCTGTCGAGGGGGTTGAGCCTCGGCCCATCGTTTTGTCCCTCGATCCGGTCCGTATAGCCGATCGTTCCCTGCCCGTTTCGGTCCACCATGCAGATGAGATTCGAGTAGCCCTTGTGGGCGGCCATCAGGGCGGCTTCCCAGTTGGACCCCTCATAGAGTTCGGCATCGCCGAGCAGGACGAAAATCAAATGCTTCTTGTGGTCGTTGAGCGCCGCCTGGGCCATCCCGGTGGCGATCGGCAGGCCGTGACCCAAAGACCCCGTGACGACCTCGATGCCCGGAATGTGCCAATCAGTGTGAACGCCGAGCATGTTGCCTTCCTGCGCAAATCCTTCGAGCACATCGAGAGGGAAAAATCCGGCTCGGGCGAGGACCGGATAGAGCCCGATCCCCCCCTGGCCCTTGCTCTGGATGAATCGGTCCCGTCCCTCCCACCGGGGGTTCATCGGATCATATCGGAGAATTCCGCCAAAATAGAGCGAAACCAGAATTTCGGTCTGCGAGAACGCTGTACTGATGTGGCCGCTGTTGGCCTTCACCGCCATGTCGACCACTTTGAGACGAACCCACTTGGCGATGGCCGCCAAGTCCCCGGTTGATTGCCCTCTCATGTGATGCACGCTCCCCCTTTGAGATCGGCTATTTAATGTCAGGGGTGAGAACGTGTCAAGGGCCGTCCGTGACCCCTTCCGTTGACTGCCGTTCCCGGACGTGCTTCCATTTCCCGCGTATATGCAGAATCAACAAGTGTCATGCTGAATTCCCTCTTCAAGGAGCCCCTATTCGAAAGAAGCGCTCCGTGTCTGACCTTGCGAGGTCTTCCCCTCGGGTTTGTGGATGTCGGCGCGCGAGGGGGAGTACATGACTTGGTGGCGCCCATTGCGGGCGTGACGGCGGTGCTGGCCTTCGAACCCGACGAGGAGGAATGCCGGAAATTGTCGTCGCAATCCGCCCGGAATTCTCCTTGGTCGAAATGTCTCTTTCAACCCGCCGCGCTGGCCGGCGGAGAAACCCAGGCAACGCTTTACGCCCTGTCGTCTCCGGTGAACAGTTCTCTTCGCATGCCCAATCCGGCATTCGTCCGCCGGTATGGAATGAAGGGGTATGAGTTGAATCAAACGATTCCGCTGAAAACGCGAAGTCTGGATTCCGTGATTTTTGACTTGCTTGGGGGCGGGGATCCTTGGGGCGAATTTTTGAAAATTGACTGCCAGGGCGGCACCCACGAGATTCTGGAGGGTGCCGAGCGGACACTGGCGGAGCGGACGGTGGCGATTTTTGCGGAAGTGGAGTTTTTCGAAATGTATGCCGGAGAAAAACTTTTTTCGGAAGTCGAACTGTTTTTGAGGAACCGCGGATTTTCCTTTTATGGTTTTGAGCTTCATTTCCGGTCGAGCAGGCTTCTGGACAAACGGACATCGGCCGGCCGAGAACGGACGTTCTGGGCGGATGCCGTGTTTTTCAAGGATCCTTTGGCGGGGGGCGCGTGGAAGGGGCCGTTTCCGGAGCGGGCGCAGCATGTCCTTTTTGTGTGCGCCCTGCTTTTGGAATATTTTGATTTTGCGCTTCAACTGTCGCTCGAAACGTGGGCGAAGGGGGAGGAGGCCGATCGAATTCGATCTTTGGTCGCCCGCCGGTCGGCCTTGAGAGCGTCGCACGCCTCGCAGGAGGCCCTGGCGCTTTTCGAGGCGGTCCGGGCCCATCCCGATGAGGCCGTACTCCACGTCGGCCGATTCGTGGACCGTCGCCGGCATTTGTCCGACTATGACGATGTGGTATGAAATTCATATTCGCACACGACAAACAGTTTCCGGTCCTCGCCGAAAAGGAAATCGCGAAAATTCCGGGTTCCACCGCGTTCTACAGTTCCCTGGTCCGGGAGTATGACCATCTCTATCTGGGGAATCGCTGGGTTGAGGATTTGTCGTTCCTTGCGTATTTGGATTCCGGGGAACTCGCTGCTTACGTGCCGGTATATCTCTGCCGGAACAATGGCGGACTGGAATTCTCCTACGGCGGCGACTATCTCTCCGCGCCGATTTTCGCGCTGCCGGAGGCATCGAATGCGCGTTCCCGGGTGGAGGAGGAAATCTTCTCGGAAGTGTCGGATCTCGCGGCGAGAAAACAGGCGGAACGGTACAGGGTCGCCATTGAACCGGTGGAGCTGGTCTCGGGAAGAACCCTGTTCAATTTTCTGAAGATGCACGGATTCCGGGACGAGTCCTCCGCCAGCCGCGTGATTGATCTGCGGGAGGATGAAGACACGCTCTGGCGCGCGGTACGAAAGAGTTACAGGCCGCTGATCACGCGGGCCATGAAGAAATTCCCGGTCACCGTCATCGATCGAGAGAACTGGAATTACGAGGCGTGCGAAAAATACCGGATCCTGCATCATCTCGCGGCCGGCCGCGTCACGCGTCCGAGGAACACGTTTGAGACAATGTATGAGATGATCCGCGCCGATCAGGCGTTTCTCGTCGCCGTCACGAATCCGGAAGGCGCATGGGCGGTCGCCGCCCTGTTTTACAGATTCAACGGACATGTTTACTACGCCTCGTCCGCCACACATCCGGACGCCGGTCCGGATGGCGGCCACGGGCATTATGGAATCTGGGCCGCCCTCCGACACGCCCGCTCCCGAGAGGACCGGTTTCTTGACATGGGCTGGCAGCCGGTTCCCGGAGAAACCGGCGATGCGAAGGCAACCAGCATCGCCCTGTTCAAATCGGGGTTCGGCGGCCGGCGGGTGGCGTGGTTCCGGGGGACGAAACAGTTTAATGAATGACCTCCCGCGCCTCAACGAACATTCCAAATTTGTGATGGTCAGCGGTGTGGCGCGAAGCGGGACGACGCTCATCGCCGAATGTTTGAATCAGCACCCCCGGATGATTTGCGCGCCGGACCCGCTGGCGGAATTTTTCAGGGGATTCCTGCATTTCGCCTACCACCGGATTCACGGCGTGATCAAGGAGGCCGCCTATCCGATCGATCATTTTTATTTCATGGGAAGTCCCCGCGTCCGCGAGTTTGTCGATCGCACGGACCTCAGGCACGACCTGCCGGACTTTTTGAAGGGGGAGATTCTGGAGCGGATCTCCGGGCGGGGCGGATATTTTTGCCCGGAGATTCGGGAGCCTGTCAAATCCTGCGCGTCCCGGTCTTTTGACGGACTCTTCCTCGAGATTATGAATCTGCTTTACCGGGGTTCGGAAAAGAACGGGTGCGTTTACGCCGGCTTCAAAGACGCCTGGTGCGAGCAGCTTTTCCTGCCGATGTCGAGAACGTTTCCCGGCATGAAATTCATCCATATTCTGCGCGATCCCCGGTCGGTCGTGAGTTCCAATTTCATGTCGGATTCGCCTTATCCGCTTCTCTTCAATATCCGTGACTGGCGCAAATCGGTTTACTATTCCTGGAAATATCAAACGGCCGAAAGCGAGCTCAAGGGGCGGGTGATCACCGTTCGGTACGAAGCCCTCGTCAGCCAACCGGCGGAGATCTTGAAGAACGTGGCGGATTTTCTCGGCGTGCCTTACGAGGAGTCGATGGTGCACGGGAAATTCAAAGCGCCGAATACCAGCTATCAGGAGAAGGGCGGAGTTGCCGGGCCTGCGAAGCCGGGGGGAATTTCGGGCGAATTCAGGGAAAAATGGAAACAGTATCTATCGGAGGAGCTGCGGATTCAGATCGAGAAGTTCTGCCTGCCCGAAATGATTGCGCTCGGCTACGGTGATATTCATCCGCGAACCGTGGAGACAGGTGATGTCGGCCTGCTTTTTCAGCATGATATTTCCTATGACAGGCTGGGTCCGTGGTGCCGGCAGATCGTCGGCGGCAGATTCTTCTACAGCACCCCGTGGCGTTTGTACCACCGGACCATCGAACTCCGACGGCTGAAGCTTTACCGGAAAGGAACCGCGCCGTCGGATGAAGCCGCCCGGTTTTTCCATGAGCCGGAGTATTTCAATTGGCTCGTGGCCGCCGGTGGTTGAGTGGTGAGCGCCGCGATACTCGGGCTTGGCACCGCGCCGTTTTCCCCAGAATATGGCTGGCCGGTTGAAACCGGCCGGACAACGACGGTTCAAATCATTGAACAAGCCGTCGCGTCGGGCGTCGGCTATATCGACACCGCATCGGATTATGGGGACAGCGAGCGAATCCTGGGGGAATCCGCGGAACGGATGCTGCGAGGGAATGTCCGAATCTGCACCAAGCTGACCGCCGGGCCGCTCATGGCGCGTCTCAAGGCTTCGCTGGGCCGGCTTCGGCTGGACCGGATCGATACGCTCCTCCTTCACAGCGCGACGCGGGTGGATCTTACGGCACGCGATGTGATTCAGGAGATGCAGGAGATCAAATCCCGCGGCCTGGCCCGCCGGATCGGCGCCTCCACCTACGGCGTCGAGGACGCCCGGCTGGCGATTGAATCGTCCTGGTGTGATGTGGTTCAAGTCGAATACAGCATTCTGAATCCATCCGTGATCCCCGCCCTCAAGCGGGTCCAACGCGGCTCCCCGGAGGTTGTGGCGCGTACCGTCCTGTGCCGAGGGCTTCTGACGGACCGCCGGAATTCCATCCTTGGAGATGAATGCGAGATGAAGACGCGATTGAACCGGCTGGATCGGCTGGCTGCGGAATGGGACATGACGTTGCCGGAACTGGCCATTCGTTTCGCGCTGGATTCTCCCGCCGATGTGGTGCTGGTCGGCATCGGCCGCACGGAGGAACTGGAAGTGGCGGGCCGCGCAGCCCGCCGTCCCCGGTTGGACGACCGGCAACTTGCCGCCCTGGAGGAATTCGCCTGTCCGGAGGACGCGTGGGCCGATCCGGACCGATGGCCGGCCCGGCTCTGATGGCCCTTCCTGCCCGGTCCTTTACCCGCTCCGTTGCGTACCGTCGGGAAGTTCATGAGCGGATCCCCGGCGGCGCGCATACCTATTCGAAGGGGGACGACCAGTTTCCGGAGCTGTCGCCGGCGGCGATCGCCCGCGGCAAACACGGTCGGGTGTGGGATCTGGACGGCAACGAGTATGTCGACTGCGCGCTGGGACTGGGCTCCGTCAGTCTCGGCCACGCGTATGAGCCGGTGCTGAGCGCGGTCCGGAAACAACTTGATCTGGGCGTGAATTTTCAGCGGCCGGCCGTCATCGAGCTGGAGTTTGCGAGGGAGTTTCTGAGCGCGGTGCCGGGCGCGGAACGGATCAAATTTTCGAAGAATGGCTCGACCGTGACGACGGCCGCCGTCAAGCTATCGCGGGCTTTCACCGGCCGGGACCTCGTGGCGTTTCCGGGCAATCATCCGTTTTACAGTTACGACGACTGGTTCATCGGGTCGACGGTTTGCAAGAGCGGCGTGCCGGACTCGACCCGTGCGCTTTCCCTGACGTACGATTCAACGCACCCGGAAACGCTGGAACGGCTTTTTTCCGATCACCCCGGGCGGATCGCCTGCGTCATCACGGAGCCCGAGGAGATTTGCTCCTCGCCGCCGGGCGCGCTCCGTGAAGCGCAGAAATTGGCGCGCCGGCACGGTGCGGTCTTCATTGTCGACGAGATGGTCACGGGGTTCCGCGCGGGCTGGCCTGGCGCACACGCGCGTCATGGGCTTGAGCCGGATCTGGTGGCATGGGGCAAGGCCATCGGGAACGGGTTTTCGATTTGCGCCCTGACCGGCCGCGCCGGCATCATGGATCTGGGGGGGATCCGGCAGGAGATCGCGCCCCGGGTGTTTCTCATTTCAACCACCCACGGTGGTGAAACAACGGGACTGGCGGCCGGCCAAGCGGTGCTTCGGGAATTTCAGACCAGGGACGTCCTGAGCCGGCACCGGCAGCGGG
The DNA here is from genome assembly GCA_001784175.1 of Candidatus Lindowbacteria bacterium RIFCSPLOWO2_12_FULL_62_27. Classification (GTDB taxonomy): domain Bacteria; phylum Lindowbacteria; class 2-12-FULL-62-27; order 2-12-FULL-62-27; family 2-12-FULL-62-27; genus 2-12-FULL-62-27. The sequence goes on along the minus strand of MFPR01000004.1, from coordinate 456,078 downwards.
TCGAGTCTGTCGCGGCGGGAATGCGTTCGGCGGCAGCCGCGGCCCGCGTGTCGGACTTCCTCGAAATCCACGCCTCCTCCTGGCGGATCGTTTCCGTCTGTCTGGACGGCGCCGGCCGGCCGTCGCCGGCGTTCAAGACGCTCCTCATGCAGGAAATGATTGGCCGCGGCGTGTTGTTCCACGGATATTTTCTTCCCTGTTACACGCACACGGACGAGGACGTGTCGCAGATCGTGTCGGCCTTTGAGGCGTCGTGCGCGGTGTATCGGGATGCGCTGGATCAGGGCATGGAAAAATATCTGGTGGGGCGGCCGATCCGGCCCGTGTTCCGAAAATACAATGGCTGCGCCCAAGTCTGCCCGGCGATGCCCTGTCCCCTGGAGCGCGAGTGCCGGGGGTCTACGTGAAAGGAACGGCCCGGAGACGCTGATTGGCGAGGAACAGCGCGGGCTGTTCCATCCTGTATTTCAGGATGTCCGTCATCCCGAAAGGCCCGGAAAAACGTTCGAAGATCCTTCGAATCAACTCCCAGTCCTCCGGATAGTCCAGGGTCCACCGCTCATGAGACAAATCCTGCTCGCAGGCGACGTTTCCCAGAGCGAACCTGCCGCAGCCGGTGATGTACGGCGTGACATGCTCTCTGTCATACGGCGCCGCCGCCTCCCGCCATGCCGTTTCAAGCGACCGAAAACTGAAAACCTCTGTGTCCAGGCCGTCCGGATACGCAGGCGGAACCGTGTTTGAAACGTAATCCAAATCGTGGTCCAGATAATGACGGATGACGGCATCGACCACCGCCGGATCAATCAGCGGGCAATCTCCCGTGATTCGCACCACGCCGCGCGCGCCTTCCAGACGAAACCGTTGGACCGCCCGGTAATATCGGTCCAGCACGTCCGTCTCGCTGCCCGAAAAAAACGAGACGCCTGAAGCATCCGCGATTTTCTCCAAGGGGCGGTTGGCCACATCCGCGCCCGTCGCCAAAATGATCCGATCGACCCGCCGGGCGGATTGGACCCTCGAAATCAAGTGCTCCAGGACCGTTTTTCCGGCCACCTCCTTGAGCACTTTCCCGGGAAGGCGCGCGGACCGGACGCGGGCCTGGATGATGCAGACGATTTCGTGGCCATGGGATTCCGTCTCAGCCATCGCGCACCTGTTGTTCGGCCGGGAAACGGCTACAACACGATCCAGGAAACGTTCGGTTCAAACGGCGCGCATTCGAGACGATGCGTGCTTAAATCCATGCAGTCGAGCAGGGCCGCCGTTTCTCCGGGCCAGTGCGGGTTGTCCACTTCATCAAATGCGATCACCGCACCCTTCGGCATCCTTGGCAGGAACGTCTTGAGCGCAGTGACGGTCGGCTGGTAGATGTCGAAATCGAGATAAAGGAGGGCCACCAGCAGATGCTTGTTTTCGTCGACGTAGCGTGGAATGGTTTCATTGGCGTCGCCCTTCACCAGATCAATCTTCGGTATGTCATTGAGGAAACGGTTCGCGTCGTATTCCTTGATGCAGCCGGTCAGTTCGACGTAAATGTCGTACGATTCCCGGAACATCCCCACCCTGGCCTCCGGCCGGCTCCCATCCACCGGATTCACGCTTGGAAATCCGTCAAAGGTGTCAAACCCGATGATCTTTCGATGGTAATTGTAGGGTTCCAGCGTACTCGACAGCTTGGCCCATGTCATCAACCCTCCGCCATGATGGATGCCGCATTCGACAATCGAGCCTTTGACGTCGATGATCCGCTTGAAAATCTCATAAAAAACGAGGAATCTGGCAATCGACTGGCGTCGCACGTACTTTGAAAAGTTCCAGAGCTTCCTGTCGGTGGGGCACTGGGATTCCTCAAACATCATCGGGCATTCATCCCCGCCGCTCACTCGGCCAGAAACATGGCGCGAAAGAGCGACATCACGCGGCTGACCGCATCCTTCGTCACGTGCCGCCGGTCGGCCTCCCACGGATCCTTCGCTCCGTACATCACCATCTCATACGCGGGAAAGTAATACGCGCGGCCGGGGTGCCGGTCCACAAACCTGTGCGCCGCGACAACCAGCGTCGCCTTCGACAGATTGTTTGCCACCACGATGTGGTGGTCCTTTGAGAATGTCCGCCGAAGCGGAATGGGAGAGACGCTGATGATGAATTTAATGTCCGGGCGGTGGCTGCGGTAGAGTTCGTACATCGATTCCAGCGCCGCCACGTTCTCCTCGACCGAAAGCGTCTTCATCCGCAAGAGGAGCGGGTTAATCCTGTTGCAGGGCGTGACGCTCGTGTAGTCTCCAGAATGTGCGAAGTACCACGCTTCGGTCAGGCCCAGCGTAAAAACGAACACCTCGCATCGCAGGAGCGCCCGGTTCAGGGCGCGGCTGTGGCGCTCATAGTCATCGACATACCCGCGGGTGTCACTGTAGCGCGAGCGCACGTACCGGAATGGATCCAGCCATGCGCCGTCCGAATGGGTCGAAATCAGCATATCCGGCCGACGGCTGCCGAACGCCCTCTCGACCATCTGCAGCATGCTCTGCACGTTGAACAGCGTTCCCATTCGTGCGGGCGCCATGCGATATTCCGTGTCGGTCAGGCTCTCGAGCGGATATCCCTCAGGAAGGTCGTCTTCTTCGATCACGTAGTTGTATCCCCACATCTGAAGGTGTTGTGCGATACGCTTCGCAAAACAGGATCCTGCACTGCCAATGGGCGTACTGCGCGTGATGAAGGCATGACACGTTCGATAAAAAAGGTCGGCGTGGATGTCCACGTATGCCTCGGAGTCTCTTTCGAGAACATCCCGCGCGTTCGGCCAATGGACGGTCCGGGCGTCCTCCGCTGTCGCGATTCGGTAGGATGCGGCGTTGACGGCCGCGACGCCTCGAAGGTGGCGCAGAACGGCGGCGGCCGCATCCCGCCGCGCCGCCGGCATCCCGGAAGCGATCCGATCGATCGCCTCGTAGAGGTCCTCGTTCGAGCCGATCGCCCCCTCCGCAAACGCCATGCGAACCGGCTCGATTGCATCGGCGCCGAGCCCGTCGCGCCTGAGCCCTTCCAAGATGATCGTGTGATAGCGGGGATCGCGCCAGACCTCCGGCCCCGACAGGTCCAGAGGCGCTTGTGCCTGCTCGTCCATCCGTCTGCGCGCTCCCTTGTCGGCTGGTCTGCGGATCGCGGCAGTTTTCACACTGTTCTGGCCACGACGCCCTGCATCTGCGAACCCGTTGCTCATCGGCGGCCCGTCTTTACCATTTCCGGACAATCCCGTCTACTCTCGTGTGGTTGAAATTCCACCGGTTGCGTGGCACAGTCAGCGCGCAGCGATGAGATGGCTGGGGTCGTTGACGGCGTTTTATGATCTGCGGGCGATTGGCATTTCGGTTCCACCAAGCGTTGAAGATCTTTGCCATGTCAGCGGGAAGGATGTGCGGGTGTGGGGCCGGCAGGATTTTCTGGACGATGTGATCGAATCGATCCGCCGGCAGCTGGAACTGTCCCCGAGTCACGCCATGCTTGAAGTTGGATGCGCGGCCGGCCTGTTGACGGCGGGGCTGTCGCGCCACGTCGGGTCCTATTCAGGGATCGATGTGTCGAGGGCCGCCGTTGGCCTGGCGCGGTCCCGCCGGCTGGCGGGCGCGGAGTTTCAGGTGATGGACGCCGCCCGTCTGGATTTTCCAGCCCGCCATTTCGACCGGGTTCTTTGTTATGACGTCCTTACGAACGTCCCGGCTTTCAGAATTGTGCGGCAGATCATGAGCGAGATGATGCGGGTGACCCGGCCCGGTGGAAAGATGCTGATCGGCGGGATCAACGACCGGTCCATGACCGAATCCTTCGGCCGTCGCCTTGCGGCCGTCGCCGAGGACTTGGACCGTCGCTACGGCCCGGCCCGGCGCCCGCAGGTGAAATCAAGTCTATTCAGGCGGATCCTTCTCTGGTACAAGAGAGCCGTGTGGGGCATTGAGCCGAAGGTTGGATGTTATTTTTTCTGCAGGGAGGAATTCCTTCGTTTTGGCGAGGAGCATGGCTTGACGACGCAGATTTGTGACGTGCATGAGCGGAATCCCTATTTCGGGTGCCGCTTTAACGTGCTTTACACAATCCCGGGTCATTCATGAACACCGACACCTGTCTGATCCGGGACCATTACGCCCGCCTGTTCGAACAGTATGGCGATGCCCCCGAGGCGTCGCAATGGGCAAGCCGGGAGTCCCAGTACAGCCGGTTCAAGATTTTGTCCGAAGTGATCGACATGCGCCAGTCTGTCGTGGCGGATGTCGGCTGCGGGCCGGGACAGTTGTACGCCTTTTTGCGGGCCGCCGATTTTCGAGGGGCCTACACGGGCTATGACGTCGTTCCCGGCGTCATCGCGCATGCCCGGCGCAAATATCCGGAAGCGACCTTCGAAGTCCGTGACGTTGCCGAGGAGGGCCTGGCGGCGCCCTGTGATGTCGCCTGCATCAGCGGAGTGTTTAACAACCGGCGGACGGCCAACTGGGAATTCTTCACGCGAGTGTGCGGCAGGGTTTTCCCCGGCGTCCGACGCGTTCTGGCGTTCAATTTGCTCTCGACCTACGTCGATCACTTCTCGCCGGACCTATGGTATGTGGACCCGGGCCGCGTTTTTTCCTATTGCAAGGAGACATTGAGCCCCTGTGTCGTGCTTCGGCACGACTACGAAGTCCGCGCGGGCGTGATGCCGTTTGAATTCAGCGTGTACGTTTATCGGACACCTCATACACCAAGAAAGAACTGTTTCCAGGAAGGCGCTCAGTCGACTGGATAAAACCAGTCCTCGCATGGAACACAAAGGCTGATGGCTCTCTCGTATCGTCCGTCGCGATGCGCCTGCCGGGCCCCCGCCAGCCGGTCCCAAGCATCTTTGAGCGATCTGATTTCCATGACGTTCGCGACCACCGTTTGGGGCGTTGGACTGAGAACGCGGTCACAGGGAACAATGTCTCCACTGGCTTTGATGAAAAGGGTTTTGAGGAGCCTCCGGCAGGGCAATCGCTTGAACGGCGTGTAATTGATCCGCCGATGGTCCGGATTTTGGCCGGCATAGGTCGAGGCGCCTGCAATCACCAGATGTTCCACCCCGTGGCCCTCGCGGTAATAGGCCAGGTCGGCCTCCGCCCACTGATCATGAGTCAGCGACCTGCCGTACTTCTTTAAGAATGCCTCGCCGGTCGTGTAGGCCGACATGAACGCATCGATGTGATCTTCCAGTTCGGCAACGAGCGTGGTGGTGAGCGCGATGATCGGGCTTGGGCCGTTCAACAGCGGATGGCCGGGTTTGGACCGCTTGAAGTCCAAAAGTCGATCGATGTTCCGCCGAATGGCCGCGTAATCGCCTTTGGGCCGGACTTTCCGATAATTGGATTCATCCACGGCGTCCAGCGAGATCATGACCGACTCGACGGCCCCCCGGACCAGTTCGCGGGCCACGGCCTCCGTCAGGTGCCGGCCATCGGTATAGCAATGGACACCCGCGAATCCGTCGCGTTCGTAGACGGCATGAAGACGTTGCAGGATGCCCGGATATTCGGGATGCTGCAGGGGCTCTCCGATGCCGCTCAGATGCAGATTCCGGCACATGGCCGGATCTTCTCCGGCCAGAGACAGGATTCGTTCAAAAACGGCCATCGGCATGTACGGCGGGTCCTGAGCCCTCGCCGGAGCTTGACGAGGATCAAAGTAAACGGGCGGCGCGTCGTTCACGGAAGAAATCTCAACCCAGATCGAGGAGGGGTTGGCGCCTGCGAGGACATCGCAGGTTTCCAGGCACTCGGACACGGTTTCCACGTCCAACTCTGAAAGCCGGCGCTTCAGCGTTCCCGTGAGCGTCCGATAGGCTTCGATCGTGCTCTCCCCGACGCCCCAGAAATAGGGATGATTGTTGTTGAACGGCCTTTTTTTCCGCTTCCGGTAGTCCACGTAATACTCGTCATGGAGCATCATAAATTTGTTTCCGAGCGAGTTGAAAATTTTCAGCATCCACAGCGTGCAGTCGTGGGGCTTCTGCAGAAGCGTTTCCCATTCCTCCAGCCGGGGCAACATCGATCGATGCATGAGGACAATTCTCCATCCCGGCCATGGCCAGTTCATCAGAAGTTGGGGCCGGTGTTCAAGCGCCTTCCGGTACATGTAGTTGAACGTATCGACATCAAAAAAATTCGCCTCGGGCGGCGGCAGGGTGGCCACCCATTCGGTATCGGTGGACTGGAGTGCGCGTTTTAAAAAGTGCACGGCGGTCCGAGGTCTCAGGTTCGGGCGATGATCCAGAACGATCGGCGTGATGGGCGCCGAGATCTGTTGCATCCGCGCATCCAACTCACGCCGGGTTTCCAGCAGGACGGCCGCGTAAAGGGGCCCGATTGCTTCACAGGATTTCGCCTTTTTCACAGCGGCTGCAAACAGATGCTCGTCTCCGACCGCCTCGAACCATTTCGGATCGCAGGCCGGAATCACCAGGCTGACGGAGGCGGTCATGAGCGCGCCGATCTAATGTGCGGGGATACAGGCCGTCCACGGCGCGGCGCGCGGATGACGACGGGCATGGATTAATCGAGGATGAGCGTCGAGTGAATTTCTTCCGCCATACGTGAAGGACGTCTCCCCGACCGGATCAGGGCCGCACTCACGGGACCCTCGTTCATCAGCAGATCCAGAATGGAGAGCCGGGGGGTGAACCCTCCGTGAAGCTGCCGGTACGTCGGGGGCGAAAAGGCGTGATACACGAGTTCGATGCCTTGGTCCGGAAAGAGATTGTTCTTATCAATGTAAACATGCGAGCCGGGCGTCGAAAGATAGCGGCTCCCATGGACGGCCTTGCAGATGTCCACGAGCAGTTGCACATTGTGGGATTCGATCCCGAGCGTTGAACTACGCACCAATTGGGCGCGGATCCCGAGCCTCTGCCGGATCCATTCGATGATCTCCACATTCAAGTCTACCAGGCGCTCGTGCGGCCGGGCAAGGATGGCGGCAATATTCCCGAAGTAATCCTTGAAGAAGGGCGCCCGGCGGTAACAGTGACGGATGGTTTCCAGATGCCGCCGCCCGAAATCCGATGCGGGATCGATGCGCACATCCGGGATGTTCTGGTATCGCCGGCCCTTCGACAGGACCGGCACGGTGAGCCAGCGGGGGCCGGTTGGAGTTTTGATCCGGTTCCGCTGCTGCCAACTGCGGGCGGTGAACTGCACGGAATCCAGCAGCACGAAGATATCGCTCTGATCCATGATGTCGAAATACCCCGCCCATGGGAAATAAGTGGGCTGCATGATGCCGACGGTCGGTGCGGCGGTGGGAATCAACCCACGCCCGAAAGATCCGTTCCGCCCCGGCCATAATCGCTGATCCTGCAGAACAGGCGACGGACAGACGAGATTCGACGCGGCACGCATGCGCGAATGGAAGCACAGGCGAAAGAGGTAGTCAATGGGACGGCGATGATGATGAGACGGAATAAGGATTGACTCCGGTGCGACGGGAGCTACTCTTCTGCCATGCAGGTCTTCTACGTTGACGAACTGAACCTCTCCGCCGTCTTTTGGATCATCCGTCGGCGCAAGTTGTGCGCAGGCGTATACTACTTCGACCGGCCGCGCTTCTGTCGGCTGTATTTCCCGATGCTTCACGCTCTTTTTCTTCGAACCATGCCCGTCCGGCCGATGGAGTTCTTCCTCGGAGATCTGAGGTCGGAGACAGGGCGTGGCCTCTTTGAAACGGTTTTTGGATCAGACTTGTCGGAATTGTGCACCGAGATTGCAAAGACCTCGTTTTCGAGGGACGTTCTAACAGGTTATTTTTCCGACCGATTCGGAAAACCTGAAATCCATTTGCACCTGAAAAAGAAAATCCAACCGACGCTGATGACATACAACGCGTTCATCCACGCCATCGCCGCGCACGCACGGACTCAACCTGCGATGGAGACGCACGCCAACGTCTTTTTGCTGTCTCACTTTTTCTCGCGGGAACTGGCGCGTGCGGCCGGCCGGCAGGGCGTGCACGTTGAAACCTATGCCCACCCCGTGCACGCGCTGCGCCGGTGGACGCGTATTCTCGCTCGATTCATTTGGCCCGTCCTTTCCGTCCGGGGGCTGGTGGCGCGCCGCGCGCCGGGCGGTAAGGGTCGGCCCGCGGGACCGATTCTTGCGGCCAATTTCAACGGCAAGCGCGTTTCCTTCGATCCATCCATTCGAAGCGATTTTTTCTGGGCGATCCCGCCGGTGGTTCCCCGCTCCCGCGTGATGATTTGTTTCAACCGATCGGATCATCCGGTGACGGCGGACATGGTCGAATCCATGATGGCGGAGAACATGGAATTTGTTGCCCTTTCTCCACGGGCCCGCCGGGACTGCCGCGTTCCGATCCACCGTCCGGGTCCGCGGAGCGCGCTCATGATTCTGAAATGGAATGTCCGCATCGCGGGGCTTGTGATCAGGTCGCTTGCGCGAGGGAAGCCTGTCTCCGGTTTTTATCTGGACCAGTTTATCGATTTCGTGCGCCATTATGCCCGATGGGTGGAGTTTGTGGAGCGATATGGTGTGAAAATTCATGTGGACATCGACGACTTCAGTATTGACACCATCCCCTTTCATCTGGCCGTTAAATCCACGGGCGGCGTCACGGTCGGATACCAGTTTTCGGTCCATAATTTCGCGGCCATCCTGCTTGCGGTATGCCGGGATGTCTATTTCGCGTTTGGCCCGTATTATCTGGATGTCCTGCGCGGCATGGAATCGGTTGTTGGCCGGCTGGTGTTTTGCGGATACATCACCGACCAGGCCTTCCCGCTGGTCAGGGACAGATCCCGACAGCACCGGGAACGGCTCATGAGTGCAGGCGCGAAGTTTGTCGTCTGTTTTTTCGATGAGAACTCATGGGCCAACCGTCTCTTTCCCATCTCGAACCGCCGAACGGAGGACCTCTACCGGAAGTTTCTGACCGCGGTGATGGAGGACCCGGCGCTGGGGCTCATCATCAAACCGGGATACCCGCGGACCCTGTTTCAGCGCCTGCCGAACATCCGGTCGCTGGCGGATCAGGCCCGGGCGACGGGGCGGTGCCTGTTTCTGGATGAGGGGACGGTGGTCACGGATCTATTGCCGACCGAGGCGGCGCAGGCGGCGGACGTGACGGTCGGATTTCTTTTTACCGGCACGGCGGCCATGGAGGCCATTCTTTCCGGATGCAGGACCGTCTATCTCGATCTTGAAAGTGTGCATGACCGGCCGGAATATCGATGGTCCCCGCGGGTCGTTTACGAAACGTGGGAGGACCTCTGGAAGGCCCTTGACCAGTATCGCCGGGATCCGTCCGCCCAGCCGGACTTCGGCAGGATCTTCCCCACCATGTCCCAAGAGGACCCCTTTCAGGACGGCCGCGCGGCCGTCCGGATCGCCGAGTACCTGGAGGGCTTGCTGGAGAAATTCAAGGAGGGGAAATCCCGTGATGAGGCGTTGGCGTCCGCCAGTTCAAAGTATGCGGGGCGCTGGGGCGAGGCTGCGATTGTCTCAGGATTTGGATTTCCCGCGGGGTCCAAAGAGGGGGTACAACACGCTCATGAGGAGAATGCGGACGTACGTTTTGAACGTGCCGCGCCACTCTGACCCTGCGGTCGACACCCATCGGATTCGAAACAGCAGTTTGATCAGCCGGATCACAATCCCGGTGGCCGTCAGGGCCTTGAGCGCGAACATGGCCGGCGCCGAAAAATGTTTCCGGTAAAAGTAAAACCGGCTGGCATGCCAGATGTGCGTGATGCGGTCATAGTCCTGCCGGAGGCTTCCGGCGGAAATGTGGATCACTTCCGGCTGATGGTAATATCGGAGCCTCCAGCCGGCCGCCCGCGCCCGCAGGCAGTAGTCGATTTCCTCGAAGAACGCGAAAAATCCCACGTCCAACAGCCCCGTCGCCTCCACCGCGGCGCGCCTCAGCATGAGCGCGGCGCCGATCCCCCACGCGATGTCGCGGTCGGAGGCATAGTCGGATTCGGCCGTGTAAAAGTACCGGCGGCGGAAATGTTCAACCCATCCGGAACGCGGGCAGAGTTCCGTCAGGATGGATCGCTCCGACAGACAGCACAGCGGATCCGGAAAACGCGGATGGATCGAAAGGTACAGCCGTCCGTCCGGGTAAAACATCTTCGGCGCGGACACGCCCACCGCCGGATCGCCCTCCATGAGGCGGATCCAGAGGTCCAGACACCCTTCGCGGACAACGGTATCGCTGTTGAGCAGCAGGATGTATCGGCCGCGCGCCGCGCGCAGGGCGACGTTGTTGCCGGCGGTGAATCCCAGATTCTCCTCATGCCGGATCGCGCGCACCCCTGGGTACTCCTGCTTGAGCATCTCAAACGCGCCGTCCGTGGAGCCGTTGTCGACGACGATGATTTCATACCGGATCTCATGCGTGTGGCGGCGGATCGAGTCCAGACACGCTTTCAGGCAGGCGCGGGTATTCCACGTGAGAATCGAAATGCTGAGATCCGGAGCGGCGGCGTCAGATTCCATCGCGCCCCGGAGGACTTGAAGCGGCTGCAAGCGCAGTCAAGTCTTCGAGGGATTTGAGCGCACGCGGCTGTTCCGGCGTGAAAATCTCGTGACGGATCGACCTTTGAATCCATTCGATTGCCGTTGGAACCCGACCGGCGCGCCCGTAGAGGCGGCCCAGTGAAAAACTGATCCTCGCGAGCCGGTTCTCCACCGATTGGTTCTGCGCGTCCGTCAGCCGGTCGGCCAGTCGCGGCTGGCGCGTTGAAACGATCTGGTAAGCCTCTCTCAACATGATTTCGTGATGGTCCTCGGCGTAGTTCGGCCGCCAGCGCCAGGAGGCGAGCGCTTCGTCCACATAGTCGATCGGATGTTGGTGACAGATGCGAAGCCACAGATCCCAATCGAGGGAATAACAGAGTCTTTCGTCAAACAGCCCGACCTCCGCCAGCACCGGCTTCGGAATGACCACGGTGGTGTTGCCGATGAAATTCCGCTCATAGAGTTCGGGCAGCACGCGCCCGCGCCGCATCCCGCGCTCCGCCGCGCTCTTCTCCTCCATCACTTGCGCCGCAGGATTGATCTGGAGGTAATTTGAGTACACGAGCCCGAGCTTTGGCCGGTTGAAAAAGAGCCGGACTTGCCTGGTCAATTTCTCCGGATGCCAGTGGTCATCGTGATCGAGGATCGCGACGTACCGGCCGCGGGCGCTGCGAATCGCGAGATTACGGGCCCCGGCAAGACCCAGATGCCTCTCAGGGAGATGACGGATGCGGTCGCCGTACGATCGGCAGATCGCGTCCGTGCCGTCGGTGGATCCGTCATCCACCACGACCACCTCGACGGCGGGATAGGTTTGATGGAGCGCGCAGTCGATGGCTTCCCGCAGATATCGCTCGCCGTTGTAAACGCAGAGAATGACGCTGACCAGCGGCGGTCCGGAACGCTCGAAATCAGTCAACGTCCGGGTTGACCTCCAGAAGAACTTTGAGGCGCCTCGGCGACTTGAAATTCTCCCAGGCTTCCCTGAACCGCGACAGCGGCAGGACAGATGTTAGAAAGGGCGCAAGGTCCAGGTGACCCGCCAGATCGATCGCTTCCCTGAAATCCTCGGCGCCGCTGCCCACCGACCCGACGACCGTTTTGTCGTAGGCGACCACCTGCTCGAAATTGAATTCGCGGCCGGCGTAAGGAAGTCCCAGGAGGAGCACGGTTGATCCCGCGGAACTCGAACGCAGAACCCGGTCCAGCGCGTCGGGATTTCCCGTCGCCTCGATCACGGCGTCGAATCCGCGCAGGCCGTCGAGGTTCTCCGAAAGGTGGACGGGCGACCCTGCGAAACAGGCCAGGCGCTGCGGATCGCGATCAAAGGCCGTGACGGCGTGGCCCCGGTGCGCCAGAACGCGGGCGCAGAGATGGCCCAGAGGACCCGCGCCTATCACCGCGCACCGTTTCACAGCCGGTTCCGCCGGCCAGCATCGCGAAAGCCTCCGAAGACCTTTCAGCGCCACCGCCAGCGGCTCGCAGAGGCACGCGGCGCGGAGGTCTGTTTCCGGCGGCAACCGATGGACGAACCGGCCGGGCACCACCACGTATTTTGAATATCCGCCGTTTCGGCGGATGACACCGAGTTCGGCGCGGTCCGGACAGCCGATCCAGTTCGACCGCCGGCATTCCTCGCAGTGGCCGCAGCTCTGAATGCACTCGACCACCACCCGGTCCCCCTCTTGAAGATGCTGAACGTTCGGGCCGACGCTCACGATCCGGCCGCTGAGTTCATGGCCGGGCACGATCGGATACCGCGCCGTCCCCGTTTTATAGTAGCCGAGGCTTCCGTTCAGAATCTCCACGTCCGTGGCGCACACGCCCTCGTAGGCCACGCGAATGAGAGCATCGCCCGGATTCACCCTCGGAATTTCGATCTCCTCCAGCGCCGCCTGGCCCGGGCCGCGGATCACGACGGCCTGGCAGTGCCGATCATAAAACATGTTTTCCCGCGCCGTTTCGGTTTCCATGGCCGCGCCGTCCAAAAGGCCGGCGACGGTGCCGATCCCCTTGTTCGCCCGAAACAGGAGAATCTCCAAAGACCGGTCGATCCAGCCGGGTTTCGCATCCGCCGAGGCGACCGGTTCCAGGATCGCGCGGCCGATATCGCGGAACGCGCGGATCAATTCGAGACCGGTGTCAATCGCGGCGTCGGCAGGCCGCTTGAGACCGATCCACTTGGCCGCCAGCGCCTCCCGGTAATACCGGCGCCGGACCTGCCGCCACGTTTCTTCGTGGATGTGGTAGAGGGGCGCCTCCGGCTCATAGACCACCTGGTAGCCGCGCCCGATCCAGTATTTCGCGAAGTCCAAATCCTCGATCCCCGGCAGATTTTCCCGAAATGGATGTTGTTCCCACAGGTCCCTGCGAATGGCGGCGTTCGCGTTGTTGCCGATCAGACGATTTGTCCGGAGGATCTCGCGGCGCGAAGTGAAAGTCTGCGCCAGATCACGCTGTTCACTGTACTTGGACCGCTCCGACCCAAACTGCCGGCCGAAGACCATCGCGATCGGCTCCGTCCGGAGCGGCTCGATCAGGCGGCCGAGCCAGTCCGGGTGCGCCGGAAGCGTGTGGGCGGAGGCCATGGCGATGAACCGTCCCGCGGCGGCCTGAATGCCCCGGTTGAGGGAGTATCCGAACGTGAAATCATGCGGGTGAATGCGCAGGACCTTGTCGGCGTGCGCGGCGGCAATGTCCCGTGTTTTGTCGATCGACCCGGAGTCGACAACGATGATTTCGAAGTCTCGGTACGTTTGGCGGCGGATCGCCTCCAGGAGCGCCGGCAGATGCCGTTCTTCATTGTACGCGCGAATGACGATGGAGGTTTCGGGATGATTCATGTCAGGCGTGCGAGGGTGCCGGCGGCGCGTAGGCCGCGACCAGCGGGTCGGACAGCATCCGGGATTCGACCCGTGCGAGGTCGGCCGGTGTGTCGACCGCATGGGTCTTGAACGGCGTTTCCACGAGGCGCACCCGGTGACCGTGCTCCAGCACGCGGAGCATGTCGATCGATTCGATCAGTTCCAGCGGCGTGGGGGCCAGTTGATCGTAGAGCAGCAGAAAATCGCGGCGGAACGGAATGACACAGACCTGCTTGTAGAATGGAACCTCCGGCATTCGATGCTCGCCGGGATGAAAGCCGGGAACCGGCTGGCGGGAAAAATAGAGCGCGTGTCCATGGCGGTCCATGACGACTTTGATCGTATTCGGATCCCGCACATCCTCGTCCTGGTCGATCCGCTGAATGAGATTGACGCAGACGACGGCGGGATCTTGAAAAAACGGTTCGACGGACCGTTCGATCATGTCGGGCACGATCATCGGTTCGTCGCCCTGGACCATCACGACCACATCGGCCGCCAGGCCGCGCGCCGCTTCCGCCACCCGTGTGCTTGGGCGCTGGTGGTGGTCCGACGTCATCACGACGGCGCCGCCAAATCCCTCGACGACCCGCCGGATCTCTGTATCGCATGTGGCCACGTAGACACCCTTGATCCGCCGGCACAACGAGCAGCGCCGGTAGACGTGTTCGATCATCGGCCGCCCAAGGATGGAGGCAAGGGGCTTGCCCGGAAAACGGGATGATCCCATGCGCGCCGGTATGATGGCGATAACATCCAATGGCTTCACGTGTCCCCCCTCTCTTGATCCGGTCGTTTCATACCATATTGGCAAAACAGCTTCCAGAGGATAATATTTTTTGCGTTATGAATTCGCGAGAGGGTGCGATGAAGGTCGTCCTGGCGCCTTCGATTGTATCGATCATGGACCGGGCCAGGATTCAGGAGGGGGAAGGGGAGGCCCACTGTTTTTATCTGGGATCCAATTACCTCAAGGCGCAGGAAACGCTCGCATGGGCGGTTTCGCATGCGATGGTCGCGCCGCCGACGGCGCGGCTGTTCCGGGAGGCGTGCGTGCGGATCAAGCCCGAGTTTTTGGACTTGATGGGAAATCTGGCGGAGGAGGCCGCGGATCCGGAATGGTGGGCGACGCCGGTGTCGTCCAAGAGTCCCTATCTCTCCCCGCTCTTTTTTTGCCTGGCCTGGCTGGACATGGTGCGGTCGTACGTCGAGTCGGCGCGCCCGCGGGCGTTGTTTCTGGTGATCGAGCATCCGGCGCTGGCTGATGTGTTGGAAACGTTTTTCGCCGCGACCGGCGCCGCCGTCCGGCGCTGGCGTGGCCGGCCCCGGTGGTCCGTCCGGTGGGCCTGGAAGGATCTCGTGCGGTATGTGACGCCGCGCTGGAAATTTCTTAAAGAGGAATGGATGAAACGCCGGGCCCTGCGGTCCGGCGGGTGTTCCCGTCGCGCCGTCGCCCCGGACGGCCCCGTCGCGCTGATTCGTTCGTGGTACTTCCCCGTCGCCGCATCGAACGGCCGGTTCCATGACGTCTATTTCGAAGGCTTGCCGGACCGGCTCCGGCAGGCGGGGTTTCATCCGCTGACGGTGGTCTGCCTGAACCGTCCCGCGGACGCGCCGCGTCTGGCGGAGCTTCTGAGGGCGCGCCGGGATCTCGTGGCCTTCGATCTAATCGTGCCGATGCGGGATGTGCTGGCCGTATGGATTCGTACGCTCGTGCCTTCCTCCTTTCGGCCGTCGCGCGCTTTGTTTTGCGGGGTGGATGTCCGCCCGTTGATTCGGTCGGAAATCCAAAAAACGGCCTTCGATCCGGTTTTCGTCTTTTCCCTGCTGCACCGCCGCCTCGTCCGGCGTCTCCGGGGTCTCCAGTGGCGGATCGGCGCGGCGTACCTGCCGTTTGAGAATCAGCCGTGGGAAAAAATGTTCTGCCTGGAACTCAAACGAAGTTTCCCGGGCGTCTGGATTGGCGCCTATCAGCACGCGGCCCTCTTTGATTTGCAGACGGCCTGCGAGTCCTCGCCGAAGGAAATCCGGATGGCGCCGCGGCCCGACACGATTCTGTCGAGCGGGCCGGCCTTTGCCGAGCGCCTGCGGAAAACGGGCTTCCCGGACGTTCGCATCGTGTATCCGCTCCGGTTTCATTCCCTCGATCAGGCTCGAAAATCCGGTCAGGAGGCGCCGCTTCGGTATGACTTTCTCGTTTTCTCTCCGTCCGTTTTTTCCGAATCACTCGATCTCCTTCATCGGCTGGTTGGCCTCCTGGCCGGTCGTGCCTGTCGGGTCGGCATCAAACTCCATACGCTGATGGATTGGAGCGCCTTGAAGGAAAGCCTGCGCCGGATTTCCGTGGACGTTCCAGCCGAATGGGAGCTGGCTGCGGGACCCACGGCGGGCCTGATCCGGCAGTCGCGCGCGGTGATCTGGACGTCGACCTCGGCCTATCTCGACGCGCTCGCGCTGGGCCGGCCGGCCATCCACCTCGTGCCGGCCCGGGCGTTCGACATCGAATGGATCGATCTGCCGGAGGGGTGCGCCCATGTTTATCCGGAGGAGACCTATGAGGACCTGATGGCGAAGCTCAGGCAAATCGAGAGCCGGCGCGGAGGCGCAGCGGTCGCGGTCGAGGAATTCGTGGCGGCCCGGCTCGCTTTTGAAACGCCGCTCGAATCGTTCCTGCCGGACGCCGTTCGCGCCGCGTCCGTTCGCGCATGACCCTGGCGGCGCTGTGCGAATTCGTGGACGAGGCGGAGGCCATGGTCGCCCATGCGGGGCGCGAAGGCATCTTTGGCGACGCGCTGTGCCTTGTGGGCCTGACACCGGCCGTTCGCGCGGAACTTCGGCGGCGACATATTCCCTGCCGGTCGACCCTGGATTTTTTCGACACCGCGTCGCACCGGAAGATCGTTCTGGAACTGGAGGAGATGTGCCGGTTCGTGCAGGATCACCTCCACGTGCCGGACGGATTTCTGGTCCGGCAGACGTATCGCGACAGCGTGGTTTTCCACGTCCGCATGTTTCTCGCGCATTTGATGGTCCACGTGGAAATCCTCCATCGTATCCAGGAACAGGTTCCCGTCGGGAAATGGGCGGCGGCTCGCCGCCGGAGCGTCCCGCATGGATTCGTCACGCCAAACCCTTTGATTCGAGATGACGAACGATATGTGGGAGAACTCACCAAGGCCTTCACAGATCAGCGGGGGATACCCTGCGTCGAGGTGGACGCCGGCAAGGATGGCGGGGGTCCACCCGAGGCCGCCCCTGGGGGGCGTTCGGTGTTGCTCGATGGGTGCATCCGAACGGTGTGCCGGTTTCTGTTGAGGTCGATTTCGTCCCGGCCCACAGCCCTCATTTCAAATCCCGGATACGGCATGGACGACCTGGTCCGGCGGATCGGCGCCCGATATCCCCGGATCGTCTGGCTGTGGCCGGACACCGAAACGAAAGTTTCGTCATGGATCGAGCTGAAAAAATGTCTCAAGCGCTCCGCCCGGATTCTCCTGCGGGGCGAAAAGGGCCCGTTTCTCGTCCCGCTGCATTTTTTGTCGCGGCATTCCGCCCGATCCATGGACGAAGCCCGGCGCCTGTGCGCTGCGTTTGAAAAACAATTCTTGGACTGGATCCGGGAAAATCCGGATCTGTTTTCCTATCGCGGCGTCAGGCTCGGCCCATGGCTCATGAACAAGATTCAGACGGATATCGCGCCGGCCCAGGCCGGAATTTTTCGGAGCGCCGCAGCCCTCGAGGAACTCGTGTCCGTCCTCAACCCTAAATTTGTCCTGTCCCATACAAGTTCCGACGCCCTCTGCGCGCTCGGCGAGCTGTGCGCGCATCGGCAGGTGCCGGCCGTACTGATTTCGCACGGGTCCAGCGTGCCCGCGCGGGAGAGGGAGGCGCAGATCGAGCACGATCACGTGGCCCGGCGGCTCATCCATTCGACGTACCCCGCCGTGGCCCTCCAGTCACCTTGGGCCGCCCGATTCGCGGAAGACGCGAGGGTTCCCGCGCGCCGGCTCCGGACCGGGCCCCTGATCTGGTCGCGCCTGCCGGATGGGAAACCGTTGGAGGATCTGCGCGACAGGATCAAGCGCCGCGTGTCGCCGGATCTGAACGGCCGGACCCGCATCGTTCTCCACGCGAGTACGCCGCGGACGCGCGCGGCGCACCATTTTTTCATCTGCGAATATCCGGATGAATATCTGCGGAGCGTCCAGGACCTGCTGGAGGCGGTGTCGGAAATCGAGGACTGCGTGCTGGTCGTCCGGTTCCGGCCCAGCGGGCAGTTTTCAAAGCGGGACCTGCTGGACTTGCTCCCGAAATCAGACCGTCTGCTCGTCAGCGCCGACGGGCGATTCTCCGAGGTTCTCTCGATCGCCGACCTTCTCGTGAGTTTCTACTCGGCGACGGTGGAGGAGGCCGTCCACAACGGAATTCCGGCGCTCATCTACGGCGGCGGCGGCCGCTACGTCCAGCTTCCGGCCCGAATGATCGATTCGGCCGCGGCGCCGGCGCCCTCGGCCGTGTACGCGGTGCGGGAGAAGAAATATCTGTCTTCCGCCCTCCGGAATCTCCTGGCGGCGCATGCCGGCCGGCGCCTTCCGCCGGAACTGGCGCGCGAGCATTGTTTTCAACCGGATCAGATTGAATCGTTCACGGACCTGGTGGGGTCGTGGCTGTGAATTTGGAGGTGTCGATCGAGCCGTGGCCGGCGGAGACCGACGCGACCGGGCTGATCAAATTCCGGCGCCGGTTCCTCCCCACCCACCTGTCGCTTTCGGACGAACGGAAACTCTGGCGCTGGAAATTTTTCGACAATCCTTGGAGAGAACCGGACATCCCGGCGGCGCTCGTGGCGCGCAAGGCCGGGGCCCTCGCGGGACTCATGGGGCTCATGCCGGGAAGATTCATCGTCGGCCATCGCGCAACTCCGGCCATCGGGCTGGTCGATTATTGCGTCGACCCGGAATGCCGCGGCGCCGGAATTCCCCTGCTGAGCGCGGTCCTGCAAAAATTTCCGCGGCACGCCCTGTTTACCGCCAGCGCGAATTTCGAAAACGAAACCACGAACCGCATGTACACGGCGCTCAAGTTTTCGCGCATCGCCTCCCATTACCTGGTCGCGCCGGCGGCGCCTTCGGGAAATTCGGGATACGTTCACCGTATCTACACGCACCTGCCCGCCGCCCTCGGCGCCCCGGTCCGGGATGGCGGGTTGTCGCATGCCGTCGATCCGCAGTCTCTGCGATGGCGGTATGAGCAGTATCCGCTGGCGTCGCCGCTCTTTGTCTCGCTGCAGCATCCCGGCGGCCCCGAACACCTTTGCGCCGTGGTCCAGATCAGCGAGCTTGACCGCCAGCCGTGCTTGATGGTTATGGAGTATTTCATGCTCGGCGACTTGGTCGCGGACGGGCGGGCGTGGTTCGCCGGATTTGTTCATGCGCTTCACGCGACCGCGCCGAGCGTCGCGTGCAGGCGCATCGCGATTTCCGTGTCGGGGGAGCGTGAAAAAGAGGCGCTGATCTCCGCCGGCTTCGAGCTTGTGGAGGGGCCGGCGAATCTGGGCTGCTGGATCAAACTGCCCGCGTCCCTCGACCCGGGGGGCGCGGTCTATCTCTCGCTGGGCACGGGCGATCGGTTCTTCACGAATGTCGGCCGTCCGCCGGCCGCGGATCGGGGGTCACCGGTGTTTGTTTATCGATTAAAGGATCCGAATACGCATCTCGACGCCATCGCCGGCCGCAAAACCCTCCTCATCCGAACGTCGCCCTATGATCACTGGGCGTTTGTGCTCGAACGGGCGCTCGCCCTGTGCGGCGCGGAAAATGTCACGGTCCTGACCAACCTCGATATGCCGGAATCTTTTTCGTATCTGTACCCACCGTTGCGCATCCTGAAATACCCGCGCGGCCGGCTGACGGCGGAGGTCATCCCGGCCGGCGTCCGGGACGAACTTTTGCGGACCGATTTCGACCAGGTGATTTTTTCCGCGCACGGGATGAGCGTCCAATATCCCAGGGAGATCGTTGACGCCTTCGCCAACATATTTGATTTCGTCCGCACCGTCTGGCCGCGTGACTCGCTGGCGGTCTGGGTGGCCGATTGGGCCTATGAGCTGAAACGGCTGGACGATCATTTCTTCGAACTCGAGCGATTTTCTCACGAGAAACTGGGGCTGGAATATCTTTCCGTACTCATCAAGAACAAGCTGACGCCGCTGTTGACCCATCTCGAGTCCTTCAATGCCCTCGTGGCCCGCCCGGCGCCGGTGCCGGCGTTTTCGGAAAAGAACATGCTGTTCATCGCGCCGCATCAGGACGACGAAGTCATCGGATGCGGCGGCACGATCCTCAAGAACGCGGCCGAGGGCAAAACCGTCCAGATCGTCTATCTGACCGACGGCGCCTATCGGAGTGGTCCTTGGTCGAGATCAGAAATGACGGTGGTCCGAAAGGAGGAGGCGCGGCGGGTCGCCGGGGAGCTTGGCGTCGCCGAGCCGGTCTTCCTCGACTGCCCGGCCATTCCGACGTTCGTGATCAAGGACGAAAAAGTCCGGGAGCTGGCCGGGGTCTTCACCGGCTTTCAGCCGGACGCCGTCTGGATCCCGTTTGCCTTCGACGCCCACCCCGACCACCGCCGGGCCAACGTCATGCTCGCGCGCGTCCTGCGGGAATTTTATCCGCGCCCGATCACCGTCTACGCCTACGAAATCTGGTCCACCCTGCCCGCGAATGTCCTGGTCGACATCACCGGCTGGATGGAGAAAAAACGCAAGGCCATCGCGATGTTCAAATCCCAGTCGGCCGCCTTCGACTACGTCCACTGCACGTCGGGCACGAACAGCCACCGAAGCTGGCTTGCCGGCGGCGCGGGATACTTTGAAGCGTTCTTTCGGCTCTCAGGCCCGGACTATGTCAGGCTCGTCGAGCAGATCACC
Organism: Candidatus Lindowbacteria bacterium RIFCSPLOWO2_12_FULL_62_27; assembly: GCA_001784175.1. Lineage (GTDB taxonomy): Bacteria > Lindowbacteria > 2-12-FULL-62-27 > 2-12-FULL-62-27 > 2-12-FULL-62-27 > 2-12-FULL-62-27. Next base: position 435,745 of record MFPR01000004.1, on the reverse strand, counting down.
GAGTCCGACCGGATGTGATGGGATGCGGCGGAACCGCCTTGTAACTTGTCCGGGCATTCATTATGATGGCAGCGCTTGATATGGATGCTGTAAACGTGCTGGTGATTGGCGCGGGCGTCTATGTGTGCGGCCGCGGGATGGAGGGGTATGGGACGGTGTTGCCGGCGGTGGCGGAGTGCCACCGGGACGGGCTCATCGATCGAGTGACGGTGGCGGCGACGGCTGCGTCCAGCGTCAGAATCCTCCGGGGAAAACTCGAAGCCTTGAACGAACGGCTCGGGACGCGGCTCTCGGTCGACGGCGTGCCGCGCGCGGGAACCGACCCGCAGGCGTATCGCGAGGCGCTTTCCCGCGGCCGGTTTGACGCGGCGATCGTGGTGACGCCGGACGCAACGCATTTTGATCTGGCGTCCCATCTCATCGATGCCGGCGTCCATTGTCTTGTCGTCAAGCCGCTCACTCCAACCGTGGCCGAGGCCGTCCGGCTGGTCCACGCGGCGGAATCGAAGGGGGTCCACGGCGCGGTCGAATTCCACAAGCGCTGGGACGAGGCCAACCTGTTTCTCAAGTCACTCGTCCGGGACGGCCGGCTCGGGCAGTTGCGATATGCGGCCGTGGCCTTCAGCCAGAAAAAAATGGTGCCTCAAACGCTTTTCAAATCATGGGCCGCGCAGACAAACGTCTTTCAATATCTCGGCGTCCACTACGCGGATTTCCTCCATTTCCTGACCGGCGCCCTGCCGGTGCGGGCGATGGCCGTCGGCCAGAAGGGATGGCTGGCCGGGCGGGGCATTGACACGTGGGATTCGATTCAGGCGATGGTCGAATGGGAGGAGCCGTCCGGCAACCGGTTTGTCTCGACCTTTGCGCTCAACTGGATTGATCCGGATTCCACGACGGCGATGTCGGATCAGAAAATTTCGCTCATCGGTTCGGCGGGCCGGTGCGACAGCGATCAAAAAAATCGCGGCCTGGAACTCGCTCTGGACGGACAGCCCGTGTCCGTTCCGAACCCGTACTTTTCCTCGATCCTGCCCGGCCCCGACGGCGCGCCGCGATTCGGAGGCTACGGATACCGCAGCATCCGGCAGTTCATCGAGGATGTTGCCACCTTGAAGACCGGCCGCCTCCGGCCGGCGGATTTGGCGGCCTGCCGCCCGACATTCCGGGCCGCTTTGCCGTCGACGGCGGTCGTCGAAGCCGTCCATCACTCGCTGGAATTGCAGGGCGAGTGGGTCCCGGCGCCGCGGGGAGATCTCGAACCGGCGGGTCGAATGAAATGATTGCCGCGTGCAGGGAAATTCGCAGGAATATCCTGCGGATTTCCAAGGCCAGCGGGCATGGACATATCCCGACCTGCTTTTCAGTTGTCGAAATGCTCTACGGCGTCTACCAGACGATCCGTCATGACCCGGCCAATCCGTCTTGGGAAGGACGCGATATCTCAATCTTGAGCAAGGGCCACGCCTCGCTGGGACTGTATTGTGTTCTGGCCCATTTCGGTTATTTCGATGTTGAAAAAGTGCACTCCTATGGTGCATTCGGTTCGGACTTCGGCTGTCATCCTGACAGGCTTAAAGTACCGGGTGTTGAGGTTTCAACCGGTTCTCTCGGCCACGGCATCGGGGTGGGCGTGGGCATGGCGCTTGGCCTGAAACTCAAGAAGTCGGATCGGCGGGTGCTTGTCCTCATTGGCGACGGCGAATCCAACGAGGGAACCGTGTGGGAATCGGTGATGGTGGCGTCAAATCTCGACCTTGACAATTTCACCATCCTCTTCGACAACAACCGTTCCCAGGAGCGTTGCCTGCCGATCCCCAATCCCGTTGAGCGATTTCGGTCGTTCGGGTGTGACTCAATCGAAGTCGATGGCCATGATGTGGAGGCGCTGAAGGAGGCGCTTTCAAGACGCGCGTCAGGGGTGAAGGTGATCGTTGCCAATACGATCAAGGGATACGGCTGCAGGACATTGGCCGAGAACATATTCGCATGGCATCGCCGCTCTCCGGGCGAAGCCGAATTCCAAAAATTGATGGACGAGCTTGATGCGGAAACAGTTTAAAGCGACGGTGATGGATATGGCCGCGCGTGACGACAGAATCGTCCTCGTCTTTGGCGATATCAGTGTTTACCTTTTTAATGACTTCAGGGAAAAACACCCGGACCGTTTCTTTAATATGGGCATTTGTGAAAATACGCTTGTCAGCGTGGCGGCGGGCTTGAGCGCGCAGGGCTTTTTTCCAATCGTCCACACGATCGCGCCCTTTCTTGTTGAAAGAAGCTATGAGCAGATCAAGGACGACATGTGTTACAACCGTTTTGCGGGGAACATCGTAACGGCGGGGGCGACTTTCGATTATGCATGGGACGGCGCGACTCACCATTGTTACTCCGATCTGGCGATCCTGAGATTGCTGCCGGACCTCGAGGTCGTTCAGCCCGGGTCCAAAAAAGAGGTGGACGTGCTCTTGCGCAGCCAGTACAACAACCGGAAAACCACCTATTTCCGCCTGTCCGACCATCCCCATGACATCGATCTTCCGGTTCAGTTCGGGAAGGGTGTCGCCCTCAAGGAGAATGGGTCGGACCTCACGGTGATGACGGCCGGTCCCATCCTCGGCAATGTTCTCGAGGCCTGCCGGGATCTGGATGTCAATCTGGTCTATTTCCATACGATCAAGCCTATTGATAGAGAGTTGATTGAGAAATTCCGGCATACAAGGATTCTTGTGGTTCACGACGCCTTCGGTCTCCACGAAGCGGTGTGTGAAATCCAAAATTTGTCGGTGTCGTATCATGGGCTGCCCGATCAATTTTGCGTCTGGTACGGCAGGGTCCAGGATCTCCGCAGGATGATCCGTCTGGATCCCGCGGGCATCCGCGAGTGTGTGCTGGAGAAATTGGCGTGCGGCAGTGCGGATCGCGCGTGCTTGGCGCCGAGCCATGACCCCGCCTGATAAATTCGATCCGGCCGGGTCAGTGCCTCCGGCGCCCCAAGTGCCGGCGTCTCCGACGCCGGCCGGCCCCGTTTATATTGTCGCGGAACTGTCCGCCAATCATCTCCAGAAATTGGACGTGGCCTTTCAACTGATTGATGCGGCCATGGGCGCCGGCGCCAACGCCGTCAAAATTCAAACCTTCACGCCGGACACGATCACCTTTGATTCCAAATCGGCCTGGTTTCAATTGCCGGAAAATTCCCCCTGGAGGGGCCGGACGCTGTACGATCTCTATCAAAAAGCATATCTGCCGTGGGACTGGCATCCCAGGCTGAAACAGAAATGCGAGGAAGTCGGGATCGATTTCTTTTCGACGCCGTTCGACGAAACCGCCGTGGATTTTCTGGAACGGCTGGGCGTGTCGCTCTACAAAATCGCATCGTTCGAAATTGTTGATTTGAATTTGCTGGAACATATCGGCCGAACCCGCAAGCCCGTCATTGTCTCCACGGGAATGGCCACCCGCGATGAAATACAGGAGGCCGTCGTCACGCTGGACCGGGTGGGCGCCCGGGAGATCGCCTTGTTGAAATGCACCAGCGCCTACCCGGCCGCGCTGGATCAAATGAATCTGAGAACACTGGCGGACATGCAGGCTGCCTTCCACCGGCCGGTGGGACTGTCCGATCACACGCTGGGATCCGTCGCCGCAGTCACGGCGGTGGCGCTGGGGGCGACGATCATCGAAAAACATCTCACACTGTCGAGATCCCTGGGCGGGCCGGACGCGGCGTTTTCCATGGAACCCGCCGAATTCAAACAACTGGTTCAATCGGTCCGGGAAACTGAAAGGGCCATGGGAGGCGTGCGGTACGGGCCGAACGAGGACGAAGAGGTCAACATCCGGTTCCGCCCGTCCATTTTCGCGGTTCGGGCCATCCACCAGGGAGAAGCCTTCGGATCCAACAACATCAAAACGATTCGCCCGGGCCACGGCCTTCCCTGCCGGTATTACCCCTCCATCCTCGGCCGGACCGCCAGCCGCAATATTGACGAGGGGACACCTTTGTCGTGGGAGATGATTGAAAATGGCACAGGTTAGTTTGTTGATTCCGGCGGTGGATCCGGTGTGGTTTGAACCAATCGGGGATGAGAACCTGTTCGTGGCGGCCGTCAAAAAGGCCGGGACATGCGGGGAAATCGGCCCCCTCCTTGCGGCGGTTGTTCCGCAGACCCGGGAGGCGTGTGAAGCGGCGATGCGGGACATTCGGCGGCCGATCACCCCTCTTCTGATCAAGGACCGCCCATCCCAATATCCAGCGGCGGAATTCCGTTTCTATCTGTCCGCCCTGCAGGGGCTGAACACACCCTGGCTGGCCGGACTTCGCCCCAATTTTTCAACTTTTTTTGATGACGAAACATTCAAATTCACTTTTTCAAAGGCGGTCCAGGACAACCATCCGGCGGCTGTCAATATCGTCTGGCCGGGATGGGAGATGGTTCTCTTTCATCAATCCATGATTCCAAAATTGGAAAACGTGATCAGTCTCATGGAGCAGGCGCCCGACCCCATGATGACGTTTCACACCGCCTTCGCATTACTGGGAAGCCCCTTTAAGTTATTATCCGGCCCTTTCCGGGCTGAAATTGAGAAACGCCGTGGGCGTCCTCTCGGGTATCCTCTCTTGTTCGAGCGGTGTACACCGTCTGCGGTGAACGCCTATCGGACCGTGATCGGAAAACTCGATACAGCCCTTTCAGATTTGAGCATCGACCGGCTGTCGACGTTGCTGGAAACGACGGATGTAGTGATCCCTGCAGGGCGGAAATCGGCCTGGATTGAGATTTCATCCGTCAACGACGTTCCCCCGGTGTACTCTCCCCTGAATCACTGGAAAAAACCGGCGGTGTATCCCTCCTATATGTCCATCGAAATATTTTCACGAATATTCGAGCTGTTTGCCCAGGATGCCGGCTTTGTCGAGAACGTCCACCTGGCCGGGCTGGGCGAACCGCTGCAACATCCGCAGTACGCCGAGGTGTTGCGCCTCCTGGACGTGTTTACGAAAAAATATCCTGTGATGCCCGGTATTCACTGCTATACGGACGGTCGGTTGATGGGCGGGGACATCGCCGAACACATGGCGCGCGGCCCCGTCGCGTCGATCATGGTGTCCCTGGACGCGGTGGACGAGCCCCACTACCTCAAGATCCGGCCCGCCGGGGATTTTCAGACCGTCAAACGCAACATCGATCGTCTCTTGGAACTCAAACGAGCGCGGCCCAGAAGCAACCTGACCTTTATGATTGGGCCGGTCATCATCCTGACAACGACGCTCATCGCCGAACTCGAGGATCATGTGGATGCGTTCATGTCCTCTCATATGACGCGGAAGAAATGGATCAAGCGGTATGGCAGGGATTTTACGTTTGACAATGAGATCGCGGCCGTGCGCACCTTTTATGACGAGGGCCACATGGTGGAGCATCTGGTCATTCAGGGCGCCTCGACCCATGCGGGACAGAATCCGGACCACCGGCTGACGAATTTTACGCCTCTCAAGCGGTTCCCCTGCCGCCGGATGTCGAACACGTTATTTGTCAAGACGGACGGCAGCATCGTCCTGTGCGATCGCATGTTCAACCCTGCCTCCGAAACGAGCGTGGGAAATGTGATGGAGATTCTATCGTTTCTGGAGGCTTGGAACCGGATGCGCCCTCATCGAGAGGCGCATCGTGAAGGTCAATATACGGAGGCAAGCCCCCTCTGCGGCCGGTGTGATGACTGGTTCATCCCGGTGGATTGATCATGCGAGGAGTGCCTTGTTTTGCCGGAGAAATCCGGCGCCCACGCGTGAGGTGAAACCGGAAACCGGCTGGCCGGGGGAAAAAAGCGCGCGATAGCAATCCTGCAATGTTCCGTCCTCGCCGCCGGCCACCCACCTGCCATCCAGCCGCGCATTCATCTCCGCCGCCAGCTCAAGGACCTCGTCGGAACTGTTTTCGACAACGCTGATCCCCGCCGCCCGATACCGCCCGGCGGGGTGCCAGTCATCCGCCTCCACGGCAAGAATCTCGGAGAATCGCATGAAGCGGTCTTGCGCGGCATGCCGGTATTTCTTGGGGATGAACAGGTCACGCCGGCCCAACACGCCGTGCGCATGGAGCGGCGCGAAATTTGCCAGCGCGCATGGCACGTCAAAGATGGAGGCCAGGGTGAACGTTCCAGAGGTATCACCCAGAAAGAATTTGCAATGCGCCATCAGGTACACGTCGCCGAAATCCGACCTGTATCCGGTGGCGTAGTCAATGACCTTTGGATGCCTGCTCTGTATGGATTTTTGGACCACCGCGCCCATGCGGACCACCCAGATCCCCTGATCGGCCAGCATCTCCGCCGCCGGCAGGTAATTTTCAATGCTGCTGTTTCGAAAATCATTATAGGTCCACCCCTCGGAGGAGGCAAACGGCCGGACCGCGTCCTGGTATGCGCTGTCGCGGGCAAAAAAACACACGAAAGCCCCGCCTGCCCTGATGCCCATGGCCTTTAACAGCGTCTCACCCCGCCGCTTTTCGTCTTTCGTAAAATACAGTTGCGGGCCGATGCGGTCCATCACCTCCCACGATCGAAGACCATGGCCGCCCGGAATTTTCGGACAAATCTTTGGATCCAGCCGCATCAGGGCTTGAAGAATCCGCGTGGGCCATCGTCCCTCCCACACGGGCATTCGCCGGCCAACCATGGTCAGAATCTGCCGGTTGGCCGGTTGGATGCCGAAGAGAACGTAAAACTCGCGGCGGCCATTGTTCCCGGCGGCCCTCCGCCGTAACCAGACCTCGGTATTCAGCGCCAGATGCCCGATATGGCCGGGCAACAGTCTGAACCGAATGGGGAGAAGCCGGACGATCACGAGGATCGACCAGACCAGCAGGAAATCCAACACCGCCGTCATCCGGTTGGACTCCGGCGGAGCCGCGAACGCAAAAACATCGCCGAATAGTACAAGAGGAGGATGGGCACGGCCACCAGGACCAAAGGCCATTCGAGGATCCATCGGCATGTGTCCGATATTCTGCGAAGAACAAATTTGACCGGCTTGATTTCTTCAAACCGACAGACGGGCGCGCAACCGACCATCCTCAAAATGTTGAGACCGGACAAAAACCGGATAATCTGAAAATAACCGGCACCCTCGGAATTATTGAACACGACATAGGCCGCATCGATTCGCTCGCGCCTGAAACGTTCTCCACATAATTTTTTCAGGCCCCCCTGCGTGAAGGACCCATCCTCATACCTCAGAACCTCCATGTCCGTTCCGCCACAAGCCCGGAGCAGGTCCTTTTCCACGGAAGGCTGGCTGATCCATATCCAATGCGTCTCGTGATCCGGGCATCCGTTTTTTCTCAAGAATTGAACCATTTGCACGCAGTGGGCCACAGGGGCGGTACGGATAACCAGGATGGTCTTTTTGGGATTCCGCGCGTCCAACCTAAATGGCCTGGACTTCGCTCCCGGCCGGGCGCCCGGTTCTGAACAGATCAGGCCGCCGGCGGATCAGGTTGAGAATATCGGAAAACAGAAACACGGCGCCGCCGTCATAGAGTTCGCGATAAATTTCACGCACATACGCCAGATCCGCCTCATAGTCCACCGTCCACCGGAGATCCTGAAGGCCCGGCCCGCCGGTCCATTCGACGTTGGACAGGACGAAGTCGCCCGCTGCCCGAAAATAAGGCGTCACATGTTCCCGCTGATCCTCCGCCTCCGCTTCCTTCCAGGCGCGGGCCAGGGCCGCAAAAGAGAAAACCTCCACGTCGAGTCCCACAGGAAACGTGCGATGGATCGTGTTGGAAACATAATCGTATTTCGCGGCCTGAAAAACGGAGACGACCTGATCCACCACGCCGGGATCGACCAGGGGGCAATCGGCCGTGATCCGCACCACGCCGTCGGCTTTACACGCCAGCGCCGCCCGATAGTACCGATCCAGAACGTCGTGCTCGCTTCCACGGAATGTCTCGATCCGCGCCTCTTCGCACAGCCGGACGATCGCATCGTCCTGCTGGGCGGTGGACGTCGCCACCACGATCCGGTCCGGCCGGCGGGCGTTGCGAAGGCGATGAAGGACATGCCACAACATGGGGCGGCCGGCGATGTCGGCAAGGACTTTTCCCGGCCGCCGGTGGGAACCCATCCGGGCTTGCACGAGTGCTACCAGCATGAAAAAATGTTTATATAGGCGCATGATGAGTGTCAAGGAGAGGGGGGCTGGACATGAATCCGCTCGTTTCGATCGTCATCCGCGCGAAAAATGAGGAACGCTGGGTCTCGTCGTGCCTCCGCGAGGTGTTTCATCAGGATTATAAGAACTTTGAGGTGATCCTGGTCGACAATCGAAGTTCCGACAAGACCGTTGAGAAGGCCCGGTCGGTCGGCGTCCGAAAGATCGTCACCATCGATCCGTACCGGCCCGGGCAGGCGTTGAACGCCGGGATTCGCGAGGCTGAGGGCGAGTACATCGTGAGCCTCTCAGCCCATTGCATTCCGGTGAACGAGCGGTGGATGTCGGCGCTTCTGAGGAATTTTTCCGAGATCGAAAACTGCGCCGCCGTCTACGGCCGCCAGGAGCCGATGGCCTTCAGCACCGATTTCGACAAACGAGACATGCTGAACATCTTTGGTCTCGACCGGCGGGTCCAGGTCAAGGACAGTTTTTTCCACAACGCCAACAGCGTTTTTCCGAAACGCGTCTGGGAAAAATTCCCGTTCGACGAGCGCGTGCTCCACATCGAGGACCGCATGTGGGCCGAGGAGGTTCTCAAGGCCGGCTACCGGATCGTGTACGAGCCGGATGCGCGGGTCTTCCACTACCACGGCCTCCATCATGACCGGGACGCACGGCGGTGTTCCAACGTGGTCGACGTCCTCGAGTCCCTGCCCGGCGAGCAGTTCCGGGTGGACAATAATTTTCCGGATGTCGACAAAATGAATGTCGTCGCCATCATTCCGGTCGCGGGAACCGTGCCGGTGGTCGGCGGCCGGCCGCTCATCGATTACACCGTCGAGCGCGCCCGGGCCGCGCGCTATGTCAAGCACGTGGTCGTTGCGACGGATCACCCCGAGACGGCGGACCTCGCCCGCAAAGCCGGCGCGGAGACGCCCTTTCTGCGCGATCCCATGTATTCGAAGGAGTTTGTCGATTTCGAAAAAGTCCTCCAGCACAGCCTCTCGCTCATCGAGGACAACGGCATCCTGCCCGATCTTGTGGTTTCCATGGAAATCACCTATCCGTTCCGCCCGCCCGATCTCATCGACCAGCTCATCCTGCATCTCGTCCGCGGCGGATTCGACACGGTCCTGCCCGCGCGCGGCGAATTCAACACGTGCTGGATCGACGGAAACGGCGAGTACCGGAGGATCGACGAGGGATTCATGCGCCGCAAGTACCGCCATCCGGTGCGTGTCGGGATCAAGGCCCTCGGGTGCGTGACGCACCCCTTCTTTTTGCGCGAGGGCCGCCTGCTTGGCGACCGGGTCGGGCTTCTCGACATGAGCGACCCGCGGATGTCCATCGAGGTGCGCGACGTTGAAGGGTTTCAGGTCGCCGCCGAACTGCTCCGCACTTGGAAATAGCCACAATGACGAATCTTCCGGCGGAACCCCTGCGCCGGTGGATGATCGATGTCCTGGGCGCCGAATCCGCCGATCCAAGCGTGGCCGCGCATGTGGCGGAAAGTCTCACGCAAACGTCACTGCGCGGCGTCGATTCCCACGGCGTTCGATTGTTTCCCCATTACGTCCGGACGCTCCGGGCCGGCGGCGTGAACGGCCGGCCGGCGTACAAGTTTGCCCGGCGCGCGCCGTCCTGCGGCGTCCTCGCCGCCGATCATACGTTTGGCCACGCGTCGGGCGCGGAGGCGATGAAGCACGCGATCGAGATGGCACGGGAGTGCGGGATCGGCGCGGTGGCGGTTCAGCACTCGAGTCATTTCGGCGCCGCCGCGTATTTCGGATTCCTCGCGGCCGAGGCGGACATGATCGGCCTCGCGTTCACACACTCGGACGCGTTGCTCCAAACTTATGGCGGCACCCAGCCTTATTTGGGGCCGAATCCCATCTGCTTTGTCGCGCCCTGCCTTGGCGAGGCGCCCTTCTGTCTGGACATGTCCTGCAGTTCGTTTTCATGGAACAAGATCCGCCAGTATCGGGAACGGCAGGAGCCGCTTCCGGCCGGCGTTGCGGCGGACTCGAGGGGGTGCGCGACGGTCGACCCTGCGGCCGCGCGGTCCCTCACGCCCATCGGTGAATACAAGGGATATGGTCTGGCGCTGATGGTCGAGATTCTCTGCAGCCTCCTGACCGGCATGCCGTACGGCGTGCACATCAAACCGATGTTCGATGTCCCGCCGGAAACCCGCCGCGATCTCGGCCATTTTTTCATGGCGATCAATATTTCGAATTTCCAGCCCGTCGCCGTATTCAAAACGCGGCTGAAATCCCTGATGGACGAACTTCGCGGCGAGCCCCGGTTGAATGGGGCGATTCCTGTGATGGCGCCCGGCGATCCGGAGAAGCACGTGCTTCAAATCCGGCGCGCCGCAGGTATTCCGCTTTCGGCCGCGGACTGGACCGAATTTCAGAAACTCGGCCGGCAGTACAATCTCTCGTTGCCGGCGCCGGTCGAGAAGGAACTCGTGCCGCGCTGATGGACCATGTGGTTTCCGTCATTCCCGTGCGCGACGGCTCCTCGCGCATCAAGGGGAAAAATTTCCAGCCCTTCGGCGACATGCCGACCCTCCTGCATTACAAAATACGGCAGGTGAAGGCGGCCGGATGTTTCAAGGAAATCTATGTGTCGAGCGACAGCGCGCGCGCGCGGGAGATATCGGAGGAGTGCGGCGTGAAGTTTCTTCCGCGCGACCCCGTCATGTGCACCGGCGGGCCGCGCTGGGACGAGGTCGTGGTCAGCATCATGGGAACGGTGCCGGGCGACCCGCACGTCGCGTGGACGCTCGTGACAGGCCCGATCTTCGGCCGCTATTCGGATGCGGTCAGCGCGTATTTGTCCAACCTGGGGAAATACGACAGCCTGGTCGGCGTCAAGAAAGTCCAGGAGTACCTGCTGGATGACGCCGGCCGGCCGTTGTTTTTCGGGTTCGGCCGCTGGCACCCGTACACGAATGAGATCAAGCCGCTCTACTCGATCAACGACGCGATTTTCATCGCCCGCAAGTCCGACCAGATCCAGTGGCGGTACTGGTTCGGCCCGCGACCGTATCTCTATGTCATGAACTCCCTCGAATCGATCGACGTGAATTTTCCGGAAGATCTGGAACTGGCCGAGTCGGCGCGGATATTTCTGGAACGAAAGGGCAGGACCGCCTGAATATGGTTCGGCGGCAGCGCGCGGAACAGCGGCGCCTGAAGCGCGTCCGGTATCCCGGCGTGGCCAGCCCGGACGAGTTCATGAACGTGACGCTCATGGACTGGATCAACTACTTTCACCGCAACATCGTCGGCTTTCAGAGCCGGTGGCTCGGCCACCGCGCCCTGAAAAATCCGCTGGACGCGTGGATCTACCAGGAAATCCTCTACGAGGTGCGGCCGGACGTGATCGTGGAGATCGGGAACAAGAGCGGCGGCGGCGCGCTCTTTCTCGCCGGCATCTGCGACGCGCTCAAACACGGCGTCGTCCTCGCCCTCGACATCACCCGCGACCGGATGACGGCGAAACACCGGCGGATCGTTGAACTCACGGGCGACGCTGCCGATCCGCGCATCATCCGGGAGGTGCACCGGCGCTGCAAAGGGAAACGCACGCTGGTCATCCACGACGCGGACCACACGAAGGATGCGGTCCTGCGGGATCTTCGAAATTATTCGGACCTCGTGCGCCACCCGAGCTATCTGATTGTGGAAGACACCACGGACGGCCTGCCGGGATTCATGGGCCGGCGGCGCGGCAATTCCAATTCGCCGCTGCAGGCCATCGACGTATTCCTCCGGGAAAATCGCCGGTTCTGCATCGACAAGTCCCGCGAGCGGTACCTGCTGACGGCCAATTTCAACGGATATCTGAAATGTCTGACGAGGGAGAAATATTGATACGCGCCAAAAGCGTCCGGGCGCGGTGATGATAAGGGATAATTTTCAAGCAATGTTCAAGCCATCGGATTCCGTCACCCGCGTCCTTGTGTCTCAACCTGATCTGCGCCAGATAAAATGCCGAACTGGCTTCATAGGCCTCCGTGCTGATCTTGATGGATAGGCGGGATATCAAGTCCAGGACTTTTCGGAACATGATTTCAGCCGCCGCCAAACCGCCCGCTTCAAAATAACAAATGGCCAGGCGGTATCCGGCAATAATATGGGATGGATCATTCCGTAGAATGCGTTGGTAACGCGTTATCGCCTTGTTCAATTGCCCTTGAGATCTCAACATCTCCGCCTGCTGCATGATTCGGTGCGCGCTTTTGAGATACGTGAATTTGTCCGAAATTTTTTTGGGTAGGTGAAGATGCTGCCTCCGGGCAAATGGATGGATGGGAATTCCCCGCATGAGGGTTTTCGAATAGATCTGCAGCATTTCTGTCGCGGCGTCATGAACCGTTCGAATGGAATCGGAGACTCGCAGACGATTTAAAAAGCGACGATTCGAGACACATCGACCGATCCAGTTTGCCAATTCCATGGAATTGCCCGGGCTGAATAGAACCCCGTTCACACGATCGGATATCATTTCGCCGAGCGCCCCCGCTCTGGACGCGATGACAGGCTTGCCTGCGCTCAACGCCTCCGCCGCCACCAGAGAAAAAGTTTCGACAAAGGATGGGACAACGACAACGTCCAGCCCCGACAGAATCCGGTTCAGATGCCGGCGTTGAAATTTGCCGCGGACGCGAAGGGATCGCCCAAGGGATGCATCGTATTTTTCTGTTCTCAACCAGTTCATCAGGATGGACCGGTCCGCCGAGTAAATCTGAAGCGGGGGCGGATGCGGCAAACTTTCGAGGGCGTTCAGGAGAACCGAAAGTCCCTTGACTTCAGACATGCCGCCAAAAAAACCGAAAATCGGCGGATGGCGAGGGGCTCGCGCGGCCGCCGAAACGGGGACAATCCCATTCCGCACAAGAATGATTTTGGATCGCAACTCCTTCCATTCGGCAAGAAATCTTTTCCGCACAAATTCTGACGGCGCAATCAAACATTCAGCGGAAAGAAGCGCATCCAGAATAAAGCGCCGGCGAAGACGAATAAAATCAGACACCGGGCGGACATTCTTCCGCCGGGCGGTCAGCCCGCGAAAATGGACATGCAGGAAGCAGTTCTCACATTTTCGTCCGTCTTCCGAATCCGTGCAGGTTCTGACGCCCGCGCCCGGATACAAATGAACATGATCGCAAAATGCCCAAAAATCGTGAAGGGTGACCATGTAAGGTAAATGCCGGTCACGGCAAACCGACAGGATGCCCGCGCCCAGCCCTTTCAAATGATGGATATGGATCAAATCCGGTTTGAATTTGACCACGGCATCCTCGAACGCCGTTTCCACGGCCGGATCGGTCAGATTCAAAAGAGGCGATTCCGCCGGACGATCAGGCGCAAAACATACGGACACACCCTTCATCGGCGGCGGCGAAGCGCCTTTCAATTTCGGGCAGAAGAGCAGAACGTGATGCCCCCGCCTCGCCAACTCTTCGGCCAACGAAAATGTATAAACCTCCACGCCCCCGGATGCATTTCCCATCGGCAGGCCATGAACAACAAAAAGAAGGCGGAGGGGCAACGAAACGGCGTGGATTTCGATTGCTACGAGTTCTTCTGAAAAATACTGACGTCGTTTTCGCGCAGAAAACGGCCGTAGTGTTCCTCGAAGCCCCGGGGGTTTTTCGTGAGCGCTTTGCCGTTCAGCCGCTTGTTCCATTCCGACACGAGCCGCTCGACTTCCTCCGGGGCCACGCCCGGGATTTTGATGTTGGACTTGGCGTACAGGATCCGGTCCTCGCGGAAATCGTCCACGAGATGGCCGTTTCGTTTCGCGTGGTCGAACAGCGGCGTGCCGGGCAGGGGGTTGTAGAGGGACAGGGAATAGCTGTCGAGGTCGAGGCCTTCGGCGTACGCGACCGTCGACTCCATGTCCTCCACCGTTTCGCCGGGGAATCCCACCATGAAAAACGAGTGGACCTGGATGCCGGCCTTTTTGGCCGCCGCGATGGTTTGCGGCACGACCGAGAGATTCAGATTTTTCCGCACGAGGGTGTCGAGCAGTTCCTGGTTCCCCGACTCGATTGCGAGGCAGACCTGGTAACAGCCGGCGTCCGCCATCCGTTGAAACATGTGGTCCTGCACCGCCGGATCGCTGGAGTGATAGTTGACCTTGATGCCGTTCACCGTGTTCCATTTGATATGGAAGGGTTCGATAAGATCGCAAAGTTCCAGGAGCTTGACGCGGTTCAGCGTCAGCGTGTCGTCCTCGAACTGGATTTCGCCGACGCCGTAGTCGTCGATCAGGTGCTTGATCTCATCCGCGACGTTCCGCGGCGAGCGCCAGCGGATGGTGCTGCCCCACATTTCGGGCGTGGTGCAGAAGGTGCATTTTTCGGGGCAGCCGCGGGAGCACATGACGTTGGCGACGCGGGGATGTTTCGAAAACGGATTGTGGAATTTGCCGATCCGGAAATATTTTTCCATGTTCATCAAGTGTCGCGCCGGGAATGGCAGATCGTCCATCCGGGAAACGATGGCCGCAGTGCGGTTCCGCACGATCCGGGCGCCCTCCCGGTAAATGGCGCCGGGAACACTTTTGAAATCACCGCCGGATTTGAGGCGCTCGATGAACGTCGCGAACGTGAAGTCACATTCCTTCGCCATCGCAAAATCGATGTGCGCGTCGGCCTGCATCATCTCCTCGGCTTTGGCGCTCACATGATTGCCGCCGATGATGACGGGGACGGCCGGGAGCATTTTTTTGGAGAGGGCGGCGATCCGGTGGGCCTGGGGCGCGAGATTGGAGAAGAGGATCGTGATCCCGACGAATTCCGGACGCACGTCTCTCAGGTATGCTTCAATCTGGTCATCCGATTCGCCGATCACCATCATCCGGTCGTCCAGCGGGATCTGCCGCTCGTAGCCTTCGGCGGCGCAGTCGCGCAGAAACACTTCGTGGCCCCGGCTTTCGAGGACCGCGCCCAGATACATCATCCCCAGACCCGGCTGGGCCCGGTTGATGCCCTGGATGAGGCCCATGACGTTCGGGCTTAGAATGGCCACCCGGGATTTCCAAGGGTTCTGAACATCCGATCGGATTCGGATTCCGTATGCGCTCACTGAAACATCTCCTCGGTTAAAAGCGCGCCTTCCGGAATGTCGACTCTCGCACGGCGACCCACAACTTCGTCCAGCCGGCCGGGCGGCAGGCCGGTGCCGGGCCGTTTGATCGCGATGACCTCACGCGTGAGGCGGCTGCCGGCGGCGATGAGACGCGCCGCGACGAGGCTCTTGCGGGCGCCGCGGGCGGTGAGCCGCTCGGATTCCGTTGGCCGTTTCTGCCCGTCCCCAAGCGCAGCTTCAACGACGCGGACGCGCCTGACCAGCTCGGCGAGGTCGGCAGGATTAAGCGAAAAGGAATGGTCGGGCCCCGGGAGATCCCGGTCAAGGGTAAAATGTTTTTCGATCACACACGCGCCCATGGACACCGCGGCCGGCGCCACGTCCACGCCGGGCGTGTGGTCTGAAAAGCCCACCAGCACGCCGAACTCGCGCTGGAGCGCCTGCATCGCGCGCAGGTTCGATTCGTCCGGCCGCGCAGGGTAGTTGCTGACGCAATGAAGGAGCACGATATCGGAATTTCCGGCAGCCCGGATGGTCCCGACCGCCGCCGCCACCTCGTCCAGGGTCGCCATGCCGGTCGAGACAATCATGGGCCTGCGTTTCCGCGCCACGTGCGCGAGCAGTCCCGGGTGCGTCAAGTCGCCGGAGGCGATCTTGAATGCCGGCACGCCGAGAGATTCCAGAAAGTCGGCGCTTGATTCGTCAAAGGGCGTGGAAAGAAAAATCAGGTTCCGGATTTTGCAGCGAGCCTGCAACCGGCGGTGCAGGTCCTCGGAAAGCTCATACCGGCTGAGCAATGCGTGCTGCGATTCGGCGTTCGTCAGCGCGACCAGCCGGTCGGCCTTGAACGTCTGAAATTTGATGGCCGACGCGCCTGATTCCGCCGCGGCGTCCACCATTCGGTCGGCCAGCGCCGGGTCGGAATTATGATTGATCCCGGCCTCGGCCACGATGAAACACGGCCGGCCCGGGCCAACGAGCCGTCCACCTATATCGATCAGCGTCTCCGTCATGAGCGGCTACTATAACTCGTGAAGCATTCGGATGGAAGATTTTCTCCAAATCCACACATAGAGCACATGGGCGAGCACAAACAGGGAAAAGGTAGCCAGGAGCGGTCCCGCCAGCTCGCGGCTCAGCGGAACCGTGAGCAGCAGTTTGTAGATCGGCGCCGTGAAAAACGCGATGCAGGCGGCGATATAGAGGGATCCCAGAATCATGAACAACAGCCCGCCGGTCGATCCCGCCGCGCGTTCGAGACTACTGCGGCTCTGCGGCGGCATCGCCAGCGCCGCGTGGATCGCCATCATCACGATGGCCAGCGTCTGGATGGCGCTGACGGTGTGGGAAAACACGAAAAAGAACGTCGATACGCCGGTCTGCCGGTTCGTGACGAACAGGAGGAGCTGGGACAGAATGAGGAGCGGGCCGGCATGGGTCCAGAATTTGGCGCCCAGGACATCGCGCGCGGACATCGGCAGGGTTTTCAGAAGGTAGGCGTTCTGTCCCTCGAACGAAAACGCCGGGTAGACGAATCGCACCGACACCGCCACGACGAGAAGTCCGGCGATGGCGAGATTGACAAAGGACACGAAGTTTTTCAGGTACACCTGGTCCAGCGGCAGGTCCCGGATGTTGACGACCTGCACGAAGATCAGCGTCAGGAGCACCAGCAACTGAGTCCATTCGGCGACGTTTCGGAAGAGAAGTTTGAGGTCCTTGAGACACAGCGTGAGAAACGGCCGGCCCCGCACGCGCCGGCTCGAAAACGGGATCAGCGCGCGAACGGTCACGTCCCGCTGTTCGCTGCGGGCCCAGCCTCTGAGATACAGCGGATAGGCGGCGGCCATCAGGCAAAGAACGCCCACGGCGTTTTCCGCCCACAAGAGTCCCAGGTTCTTCCACGCGGCCGGCATCTCGCCTTTCACCCAGGCCGACAGCGCCTGCGCGGCGAGGGTGTCGGGCGTGAAGGGATGCGAGGGAATTTCAATCGCGCTCAGGACGGCCGGCAGGTGGAGCGCGGGATCGAACTCCATTTTAAACAGGACGCCGATGTCGACGCGGCTGGCGAAGGCGACGATCGTGTACGCGGCCAGCGCGCCGACCAGGAACAGGAGGGCTTTGGCCCGGTGCCGCGGGATGCAGACAAAGGCGGCGATCAGAATGAAAACGCCCAGCGCCGTCGGCAGCACCGTCAGGCCGAGCAGCGCCAGGGCCGCGAGGGGCACATACTCCCAGCCCGCGACGAAACTGCGTCCGAGGCCGGCGGCGATCGGCGTGCCGAACAAAAACACCATCCAGCCGCTCGCGGCCATGCTTTCCAGATACCTCAGCGCGAAAATTTTCGGCGCGGGAATCGGGAGCGCCATCAGCATTTCGTTTTCGGGATTCGAGTAGAGGATCAGCGCGGCCGTGACGATACTCGAAAACACCAGCATCACCGCAAACGACAAATTCGCCATCGCCACCACGCGGAACGTCAGGGCCGTGCCGATTTCCGGCGTCAGGCGCAGCGTGTCGAACAGCCGGGCCGACATGTGCGACGTCAGGGACACGAACAGAAGAAAAATGCCGATGACGAGCCAGTTTCGCCGGCCCTCGACCGTTCGAACGGGAGAGAGGAACCGCGCGAGGAGTTTCAAACGGAGCCGAAACATGCCAGGAGTGTGCTTTGCGTTTCGCGCGCGTTCAAGATAAGAATTCATCGGCATGTGGAGAACCTTATGTCTCGCGGGCATTTTGATATTCGCTGCGGCCGGCTGTGAAACCCCGAGGTCGGCCTCGCGCCGGCACGTTGCTGTGCATGCGCCGGAGTCGCCCCTGAAGATTCGCCTGGCGGTCGTTCCGGTCGAGGGCGGCGGGAACTTGCAGGCGGGTCTTACGGAGCTTCTCACCTCGGAGTTGCTCAAGGCCAACCGGTTTATTGTTCTAGAACGCGGCAGCCTGACGGAAGTCCAGGCGGAACAGGCGCGCGGTGCGGACCCGGGATTCTGGAATGAGGGCGGCGTGAGTTCAAGAATCATCCCGGCCCGGCTCCTCTTGTCGATCAAGGCCTTGAGCGTCGGCTCCGAAGAGGACGCGCTGATCGGCACGCTCACCGAGGGACGCGGCGGCGGATTTCGGATCCGGCGCGCGAAGGCGATGCTCGAAGTGAAGCTCTTGGACGTCGCGACCGCGCAGGTGATCGCCAGCCGGGTGGTGGAGGCGTCGGCTACGGGCGGGGATCTGGCGGCGGGCGTCAGGACGGGATCCACGCTGGTGGGCACGGCCATGTTCAATTCCAGCGCGGTCGGCCGCGCCTCGAAAGAGGCGATCAAAAAATCAGTGAATTTCGTCCTGGAAAAATTCTCGGCCATCCCCTGGGAAACGCGCGTCGCGGGCGTGCGCGAGGACGGCAAAGTCTACATCGCGGCGGGCGCCGAGGACGGCCTCCACCTCGGCCTTCAGCTCGGACTCTACCGGCCGGGCGAGGCCGTCATCGACCCGACGAGCGGTGTCCAGCTTGCGGTCACGGAAGCTCGCATCGGCCTCGTGCGGGTCGAGGACCTCAAGGACCAGTACGCGGTGGGCGCGGCGATTTCGGATACGGTACCGAAAAGAGGGGACATTCTGAGACCGGCAACCAGGTAACAAATATTAAAAATCAGAAATGTCCTTGGAACTTGAAAAGTCAAAAAGTCAAGAGCGGCCCCATCGACCATCGACCCGGCCCCATCGACCGACAAATAGGCCTTCCTGTCGCCGATATCTCAATATTGAACCCTTGTCAAACACAACCCGCCCGGTGGCGCGGTGAAATCCGGGCGGCGGGGGGCTTTGCCGCCGCCCACTGCGACGAGGAGGGCGACCATCCGGCGGATCATGCGGTGGAGGAAGGAGTCGGCGACGAAGGTGAGCCGGAGTTCGTCGCCGGCGCGGCGGAGGACGATTTTTCGCATGTGTCGGCGCGTCCTGCGGCCCTTGGGGACACAGATTGCGAATGCCGCGAAATCTTTTGTGCCGAGCCACCCGCGCGCGGCGCGCCGCATCCGGACGAGGTCCAGTTTGTCCGCCCACGGCACATGCCACACGTAAGGGCCGCGGAACGGGTCAGGGATTTTTGAGGTGAGAATCCGGTATTGATACGTGCGCCAAGTGGCCCGGCGCCTCGCGTGAAATACCGGGCTGACCTTCCGCGCACGCAAGACGGCGATGTCCGGCGGGAGCATTCGGCTGAGAATCCATGGGAGGTCCTTCACGGCCGGTCGTGCGGACTCCACGTCGAAATGCGCCACCTGCCCCGCCGCGTGGACACCCGCGTCGGTCCGGCCGGCGCCGGCGATCGTGATTCGCCGGTTGTACAGGCGGCTCAGCGCCAGCTCCAGAGTTTGCTGAACGCTTGGCGCCCTGCTCTGGCGCTGCCAGCCCGCGTAGCGCGTGCCGACGTACGCGAGGTCCAGCCGAACGCGCATCAGCCGCCCGTCAACGCGCGCGCGGCCGCATACACGATCCAGCCCGTGCACGCCGCGAGCAGGCCCGCCACGATGTCGTCCATCACGATTCCCCATCCGCCCGGCAATTCCTGGGCCTTATCGACAAACCCCGGTTTGGTGATGTCGAACAGGCGGAACAGCGCGAAAAAGACGAACAAGAGCGCCCACGTCCTCCCGGCCGGCGCCTGCATCCAAGCGAGGGGAATACACGCCGTCATCTGGCCGGCGACTTCGTCCAGCACGATCTCATGCGGGTCCGCCGCGCCGAGGACACGCGCGGCGCGCGCGCAAATTCCGACGGCGAGCAGGATGGTCAGCAGACATACCAGCGCATACGCGGGAAGGCCTGCCTTCAGGAGACAATAAACGGCCGGTAGCGTGACCAGCGAGGCGACGGTGCCTGGAATTTTCGGGATGTAACCCACGCCGAACAGCGTTGCCATCCAAACACAACTCCGGTCGATCATTCAGGTATCTATTCACCTCCTCTCCCCCCGAAGGGGGGAGAGGACGAGCGAAGCTCGGGTGAGGGGGGTGCGGCTGGCGCCGACCGTGGATTGCCACCCTCACCCCAACCCTCTCCCGCCTCTGGCGGGAGAGGGGGGATACCTGAATAATTACTCATTCAGACGGCGTGCCCGGCCCGCCCTCGGACGAGAGGTATCGATAGTTCTTGATCAGGTAATCGATGCCGGAATAGACGGTGGCGGCCGTCATCACGAAGACGAAGATGTAGACGCCGAAATGCGCGTCCTTCATGTACGGCGCGAGCGCGAGGAGCATGCCGTCCCGGATGCAATGTTCGACGATGGCGACGATGAGAATATAGTGGAGGCCGACCATCTGGATGATGGTCTTGAATTTTCCGCTGGCTTCCGCGCCCAGCGTGACGCCTTCGGCTCCCGCCAAAAGACGCAGGCCGGTCACGGCGAATTCGCGCGCGATCATCAGCGCGACCGGCCACGCGGGGACTTTGACGAAGGGCGAGTTGACGAAAATGATGAGCGCGGACGCGACGAGGATTTTGTCGGCGATCGGGTCCATGAGCCTTCCCAGGCGCGTGACCGCGCCGTACCGTCTCGCGAGGATACCGTCAAAAATATCCGTGAGGGACGCGAGCAGAAAGAGGCCAAGTCCGAGGATTTGCGCGGTGAGGATGGTTTCAAACGCCTCGGCGACCAGGAAAAACAGGGACAAGACGAGGCGCAGGGCCGTCAGGAGATTCGGAATCTGGCGTAAGGAGATTATGGGGTTCGGACCGGCTGGCCGCTCGATTGAAACCGCCGGAGGGTGGCGGCGGTCGTCGGTTCAATCACGAGGCGGCCATCCTCCTCGAACCGGAAGATCCGGTCGTAGACCCGGCCGGTGTCGAGACCGACCTCGGCGCCGTCGACCGTCAATTTCAGGCCGAGGGGGTTTCCGACGATGAGCCGCAGATTTTTTTCGAACGAGGCCGTCTGGCGTTCCCTGACGCGGAGAAGTTTCTGCGACCGCGCCCGTTCCGTTTCCCACGACAGCCATACTTCGGAAACGGCCTGCAGTTCCGCCGTGTGGACTCCCGGCGTTGCCGGCGCCGCGGTCGCGCCGGTGTCGGCGAGGAACGCCGTCGGCGGGGATGGCGCTGACGTGTCCGTTTCCACGGAGAGGTTATCGGCGGGAGCAACGACCCGTATCGGCTGCTGCTCCGAGTTCTTCAGGCCGGATTTCATGAGCCAGACGATTCCCACGGCGGCGACAAGGAGCGCGGCCAGAATGAGCGCGTTGGACATGTTCCGCCGGCCAGCCGGCGAGAGCGGCGCGTTCGCGGGTGCGGTGGCGGTCTCCGGTGTCGCCTCGGCGGGCGCCGGTTTCTCCTCGGCCGCAGACCCGGTTTCTCCCAGGAGCGCAAGGATGTCGGGTTCCGGTATTCTGAGGAATTTGGCGTACGTTCTTGCAAAGTTTCGGAAATAAACCATGCTTCCGAAGGCCGCCGCGTCTCCGGATTCCATGGCCTCGATGTAGGACCGCTTGATTTTCGTCCGCTCCACCACCGCGGGAACTGAAAGCTTCGCGGCTTCGCGTTTTGATTTCAAAAGCTGCGCGAGTTTCTGAGTTTCCATTCCCTACTCCTCCGCCACCGGACTGGGGGGGCCGACCAGCACGTCTCTCGGCGTGGGTCCCTTGTGAGGGCCGACCACGCCGTCCTTTTCCAGCATTTCCATGATCTTTTGGGCCTTGTTGAACCCGATCCGGAATTTTTTCTGCAGCATGGAGGTCGACCCCTTTCGAATGTGGATGATAAATCGTTTGGACGCGTCGTACAACTGCGGATCGATCTCTTCGGCGCTTTCTCCGATCGCCCTCGAGACGTCCGCGTCCACGGCGACCATCAGGTTGTCCGGCACGCTGTCAAGATCGGCGTAGAGCGGTTTCATCTGGCCGCGGATGAAATCGACCACGCGGTGGATTTCCTCCTCGTCCACGTACGCGCCCTGCAGGCGGATGGGGTTGGGATCGTGAGGCGATTGAAACAGCATGTCGCCGCGCCCCACCAGCGACTCGGCGCCTTTGGCGCCGAGGATGGTCTGCGAATCGAACTGCGAGGAAACCTTGAACCCGATCCGGGCCGGCATATTGGCCTTGATGAGTCCGGTGATGACGTCGACGCTGGGCCGCTGGGTCGCCAGCACGAGGTGAATGCCGACCGCGCGGGACAGTTGCGCCAGCCGCGTGATCGCGTCCTCGACCGAGCGGTGGTCGGCCAGCATGAGGTCGGCGAGTTCGTCGACGACGAGCACGATGTAGGGCATGGGCGCAAGTCCCAGCCGTTCCTGTTCGAGGTTGTAACTTTCAATTTTCTTGGCGCCGCTGTCGGACAGGGTATTGAGGCGGCTTTCCATTTCGGTGGTCAGCCACTTGAACGCGCGCAACGCGTCCTTGGCGTCGAGGATTGGCGGCGCCAGAAGATGCGGGATCTCGCCGAACACCGACAGCTCGACGCGCTTGGGGTCGATCAGGATCAGCCGAAGCTGCGCGGGCGTCATGCGGTAGAGGAGCGTGATGAGGAGATTCGCGACGCAGATGGATTTCCCGGACCCGGTCGCGCCTGCGATGAGCACGTGCGGCATCTTCTGCAAATCGACGATGACCGACTTGCCGAGAATGTCCTTGCCGAGCGCGAAGGGCAGCGTGAAGGACCCCGGCGTAAATTTTTCGAACGCGAGAAGCTCCCGGATTTTGACGAGGGCGGGTTTGGGATTCGGTACTTCGACGCCGACGACCGACTTGCCGGGAATCGGCGCGACGATCCGCAGCGCGTTTGCGGCCAGCGCGAGTTTGAGGTCCGCCTCGCGCGCGGCGATCCGGTTGACGGCCACGCCGGCCGCCGGAAGCACTTCGTAGAGGGTGACGGTGGGCCCCGGGACGATCTGCGTGACCTGCGCGTCGATCCCAAAATTTTTCAGAGTGTTTTCGAGGATCTGGCCGGCGTTCTGCAGCACTTTCTGGTCCTGGCCGATGTCGGTGTCCGGCGGCCACTTCAAAAGTTCGAGCGGGGGCGTGCGATATTTCGCGAGGGATTTCTGGAATTCGCGTTCCTCCGGGGTCTCGAAGTCCGGCACGGGTTCCGGCGCCGGCAGCTTCGAGACCGTCGGCGGTTTGGCGGCGGGGCCGGGGAAGGGAATGGTTTTCATCACGAAAGGCGTCTGTACCGGCGCGGCCGTCGCCGATTCTGCGATGACCGGTGAACTCTCCACCGCTTCCACCTGCGTCACCGGCCTGATGGGGATGGGCGGGCGCTGCCCGCGGCGAGCGGCGACCATGTCCTTGACCTGCGTCCATAGGCGCTGCGGCCACGCTTTCATGTGATCCGCCGCCCTCTTCAAATATTTCTGCGGCAGGAGCCCCGCCGCGCCGATCATGCCCGCAAAAAACAGGATGAAGGCCGTTCCGACGCCGCCAAAGACGTATTGCAGCCGGTCATTGAGCCACGCGCCCATGGTTCCGCCGGGCCCGCCGCGTTCCGGCCAGATCTGGTGAAGCGTGCCGCTCAGGAAACAGAACAGGAGCGCCATGGACACGGCGGGCTGCCGCCAGTGGGGCGTCGCGGATTTCGCGTCGTCCACGCCGCGGATCTGCAGGACACCGATCCAGATTGCGGCGAGCGGCCCGAACCACGCAGTGCGGCCGAAAAATAAAACCAGCCAGTAAGAGACGTACGCGCCGAATCTCCCGCAGAGGTTCTGAACCTGGGGGATCGAGGATTGCGGCCAATCGGTTTCGGTGTAGCTGGCCAGACTGACGGCCAGCATGAGGCCGAGCAAGATGAGACTGGCGCCGACGAGATGCCGGCGGGTCATAAACCGATCAGGCTCCCGTGTTCACGGGGGTCGGGCCTCCCGGCCGGCCGCCCTGGTATCCCTCACGTGGGCGGTCGCTACGGCGGTCCGGGCGGTCAGACCGGCCGCGGTCGAAGCGAGGCCTGTCGCCGCGGTCCGGCCGGCGTCCCCGGTCGCCATCGCGGTCTCCGCGATCGCCGCCGCGAGGTCTTGTCGGCAACGGCGGCTTGCCCTCGATTTCGCGGATCGCGGCCACGCGCGAGAGGCGCAATCGGCCGAGATGGTCGATTTCGATCAGCTTGACGGGCGTGATGTCGCCTTCCTTCAGGACGTCCTCCACCCGTTCCGTGCGGGCCTCCTGAAGTTCGGAGATGTGGCAGAGTCCCTCGTGGCCCGGCATGAGTTCGCAAAACGCGCCGAATTCCACCACGCGGACGACCTTCCCCTGGTAAACGCGGCCGAGTTCCGGTTCCGCGATCATCATGTGGACGCGTTCCTTTGCAGCCGACGCGCTTTTTTCGTCTTCGGAATAAATCCGCACGGTGCCGTCGTCCTCGATGTCGATCTTGACGCCGGTCTCCTCGATGATGGCCCGGATGTTCTTGCCGCCGGGCCCGATGATGTCGCCGATCTTGTCCTTCGGCACGGTCATCATGAACACGCGGGGCGCGTAGGGCGAAATGTCCGGCCGGGCCTTGGAGATGGCGGCTTCCATTTTTTCCAGAATGTGCAACCGCGCGCGGTTCGCCTTCTCGAGGGCCATCCGCATGAGGTCGACGGAAATCCCGCCGATTTTGATGTCCATCTGAATGGCCGTCACGCCCTGCCGCGTCCCGGCGACCTTGAAGTCCATGTCGCCCAGATGGTCCTCGTCGCCGAGGATGTCGGTCAGGATGGCCACCCGGTCTCCCTCTTTCACGAGGCCCATCGCGACGCCCGCGACGTGGGCCGGCACCGGCACGCCGGCGTCCATGAGCGCCAGCGACCCGCCGCAGACCGAGGCCATGGACGAGGAGCCGTTCGACTCCAGAATGTCTGACACAAGCCGCACGGCGTAGGGGAAATCGATTTCGGTCGGAAGCAACGACCGCAGCGATTTCTCGGCCAGCATGCCGTGCCCGATCTCGCGCCGGCCCTGCCCGCCGTACCGGCCGGTTTCGCCGACGGAAAAGGGCGGAAAATAATAATGGAGATAGAACCGTTTCGACCGCTCGCCGTAGACGTCGTCCATCCGCTGCTCGTCGTCGGCCGTGCCGAGCGTCACGACGGCGAGGGCCTGGGTCTCGCCCCGCGTGAAGAGGGCCGAGCCGTGGGCGCGCGGCAGAAACCCGAGCTTGATGTCGATCGGCCGGACGTCGTCGAGCCCGCGGCCGTCGTTGCGCTGTTTGCGCTCCAGAATATTCGCGCGGACAATGCGGCTCTTGATGTCTTCGAGAATACCCTTGGCCTCCAGCTCGATGGCTTCCCGTTCCACGCCGAGTTTTCCGGCGGCGGCGGCCAGCGTCTCATCCTCGATTTTGTTGACCTCGGCGTACCGCTCGAGTTTCGTCGGGATTACGAGCGCCTTCGACAGGCGCGCCGCGGCCGATTCCTCCACGAGCGCCGACAGTCCGGCGGTCTTGGCCGGCGAAATCACTGCAGCCTTTGGTTTGCCCACGGCCCGCCGCAGAGTCTCCTGGGCCTCGCAAATTTTCGCGATCTCGGCCTGCGCCAGTTTCAGCCCCTCCAGCACCACGTCCTCGGAAACCTGCCGCGCGGCGCCCTCCACCATCGCGATGTCGGTCCGGGTCCCGGCCACGACCAGCTCCAGCTCGGCCGCATCGATCTCCTCGGTCGAGGGATTGATCTTGTACTGCCCGTTCAGCCGCGCCACCCGTACGGCGCCGACGGCGGTCGTAAAGGGAATGTCGGACACCAAAAGCGCAGTCGAGGCGCCGATGATGGACATGACGTCCGGCGGAGAACTCAAATCGGTCGAAATGGCGTAGGTCGCGATCTGGACGTCGTTGAAATATCCTTCCGGAAACAGCGGCCGCAGCGGCCGATCGGTCAGCCGGCACACCAGCGTCTCGCGGTCCGACGGCCGGCCCTCGCGCTTGATGAATCCGCCCGGAATCATTCCGGCGGAGTAGGTCTTCTCGCGGTATTCCACGGTGAGCGGCAGAAAATCCTTGCCCTCCTCCGGTTTTGGTTCCGCGCACGCGCAGGAGAGAATGAGGCTGTCGGCGTAGCGGACCAGGACGGAGCCGTTGGCCTGTTTGGCGACGAGGCCCTGGGTGAGGGTCAGCGTGCGCCCTCCGATTTCAAGTGATACTTCTTTCATGGGTGGTTCCTTTCCATTGATCAAGGTGGAGAGTGGAAACCTTTAAGGGAACGCGAACGTGGCGTCAACTGTTGATTGCGGATCACCCGGCCGGATGGTCCGCAATCTACAATTGACACTTCACATGGCCGCTTGCCTAAAATACGGCAATCTCTTTCCGGTTCCCACTCTCCCCCGAAATTGGCCTGTCTCGCAGAGACAGGAGACTCGAACTTATTTCCGAAGACCCAGGCGCTTGACGACGTTTCGATACCGGCCCAGCTCGCTGTTTCTGAGGTGGCTCAGAAGCTGGCGGCGCCGGCCGACCATCCGCAAAAGGCCGCGGCGCGAGCTGTGGTCCTTCGGATGTGCCTGGAGATGCTCCGTGAGCGATTTGATCCGCTCCGTGAGGAGCGCCACCTGCACATCCGCGGACCCGGTGTCCGTGTCATGCACCCTGTAGTCTCCGATCACTTTCTCTTTTGCTTTCTTTTCCATTTAGTCTCTTTTATTCCTCATTTCTTTTTTCGCCCGCCGAATGTCCCGCTGAATCGCGCGCCTGAGCGCCGCCAGCGACGAAAATTTCCGTTCCGGCCGAAGAAACCGGGCCACTTCCACCGTCAGGCGGATCCCCGGCCTGAACCCGACCGGCCGCCCATCCAGAACATGGGTTTCCAATCGAACACCCCGGCCCCTGTGAACGGTCGGCGCCACGCCAAGGTTCATCACTATGGGCCGCTTGGAACCACGCGCCGGCCGGAGCCACCCGGCGTAAACGCCATGCCGCGGCATGAGATTGCTCTCGAGCCGCAGATTGATCGTCCGCGCGCCGAGCCGGCGTCCCATGCCGGCGCCTTTTACGACCCTGCCGGCCAGCTCGAACGGATGGCCCAACATGCGGACCGCATCCGGAAGGCGGCCCGCCTGGAGAAGCCGGCGAACGGCGGTGCTCTGCGCCACCCCGCCCCCGCACCGGACCGGATCGACCGAAAAGACTTGTGCGTCTCGCCGCGCGAGGAGATCGCGCAGCGTCCGAACGGTTCCGGCCCGGCGATGGCCAAACCGGAAATCCCGGCCGACCACCACGCCCCGGAGGTTCCACTTTCGAAAGAGCAGCCGATCCACAAACTCGGCGGGAGTCAATTTAGACAGACTTTTCGTAAAATGCAAGGGGAAAATCCAATTGATCCCATACCGGCGGATCCAGTCACACCGCTGCTCGAACGACTGCAACAGCGGCACCGGCCGGCCGGGATTCAACACGCGGCTGGGATGGGCCGGGAACGTCAGCGCCGCCGGCGCCGCGCGGAGCCGCCGCGCCTCTTTTTGCGCCGTGCGCAATATCGCCTGATGGCCCCGGTGGACGCCGTCGAATATGCCGATGGCCATCACATACGCCTGCTTAGACAAACGCGCCTTTCGGATGGATCTTGCCGCCCTTGACTTCCCCGAAGCCGCAGAGCCCGTTTCGGCCGACGGCGAACACCAGTTGGCCGGTGTCGAGCGCGGGCCGATCGAACAACACGGAAAGAGAAATCGGATGGCCGGCCACGAATCCCGCCTCGAGTTCCCCCAGGCGGACCTTGGGCCACGCCGTGAGGAGCTGGTCGGGCGACAGCATCACGGGCTGGGCCGGAAGCTGTTTTGGATCGACGGCGCGGTCCAGGGTGAGATCTCCGATCCGGATCCTCGCCAAATCCTCCACTGCTGCGCCGCATCCCAGATTCTGGCCGACGTCGTGCGCGAGGCTGCGGACATACATGCCGGGGCCGCACTGGACTTCGAAGGAAAAGCGGGGAAGTTTGATCTCGCCCATCACGATCTCGTAAATCTTGATCCGGCGCGGCGGCAGGGTCACTGTGATGCCCTGCCGGGCCAGCTCGTACATCGGCTTGCCCTTGATCTTGATCGCCGAATACATCGGCGGCACCTGGTCGTGTTCGCCCACGAATTTCATGATCGTCGGCCCGATGCGGTCCGCGACCTCCGGCGGGACCTCCGCCGTGCTTACGGCCTTGCCGGTCATGTCATAGGTGTCGGTCGTCACGCCCAGCCGGACCGTGACCCGGTATCGTTTGGAGAGATCGGCGAGATGCGGCGCGAGTTTGGTGGCGGGCCCGACGCAGAGGAGCAAGAGGCCGGTCCCGAAGGGGTCGATGGTTCCGGAGTGGCCGACTTTCGGGTATTTGTAGCGCTTGCGGACAAAGGCCACGACGTCGTGGGAAGTCCATCCGGCCGGTTTGTGGATCGGCAGAATCCCAAAGGGTCTCACGGGCCAGCCTCCGGGGGCCGGGTGAGGCTCTCGATTTTCCGGATGAGTTCGAATCCGTGTTTGAGAGAATCGTCCTCGTGAAAGGACACCGTGGGGATCTTGCGCCAGGCGAGGCGCGGCATGAGGCATTCGCGGATTTCGTAGGCCCTCGCATTGAGCGCGGTCACGGCCGGGGCCGTTTCGCCCTCCTTCAGGTGGCTCACGTACACCCTGGCCATGGACTGGTCCGGCGCCATGGTCACGCGGGTGACCGAGAGGAGCTTGAACGACTCCGGCAGTTTGAGTTCGGTGCGGATGATGTCGGAGAAATCCCGCATGAGCTGTTTGTTCATCCGTTCGATCCGCGTTTCTTTCGATCGCATGTCAGTCCTCCAGCGCGAATTCCTCGACGCCCAGAAGATGCGTTTCGCCTTTGTTCTCCGCCGCGCCGATCACGCGGTCCAGCCGGCCGCGAATCTCCTCGACGGTCCGGCCGACCGCGGCGAACCCGACTTCCGCATAATCCGGCTGGAGCGGCTCGCTGAAATCGGCGGCGGAAAATCCGTGCCGCGCCTTCGCGTACTGGATCAGGCTTGCCACCCGGCTCCGGCGATCCTTCAGGGTCCGGCAGTCCGGGAACTGGAATCTGAGGCGGAATCCCATGAGTCGGCCCGAGGCCACGGCTGGACCGCCCCTACAGGGTCGGGGCCATCTCCTCAATCAGAATGATTTCTAGTATGTCGCCCACTTTGACGTCGTTGTAGTTTTCGATCAGGATCCCGCACTCGTAGCCCTTCTCGACTTCCCGCACATCGTCCTTGAACCGCTTGAGCGAGCCGATCTTCCCCTCGTACACGATCGCGCCGTCCCGCACCACCCGGATCTTCCCGCGTCGCTCCACCTTGCCCTCCTTGACGAAACAGCCGGCGACGGTGCCGAACCGAGATATCTTGAATACGTTGCGTACCTCGGCCATGCCGATGACCCGCTCCTCGGTCTTGGGCGCCATCCGGCCGGTCACCGCTTTTTTGACGTCGTCCAGAAGATCGTAGATGATCCGATACGTCCGGACATCCACCTCTTCCCGATCGGCCGTTGCGGTGGCGCGTTCGTCCGGCCGGACGTTGAAGCCGAGGACGGTCGCGCCGGAGGCCGCGGCCAAAAGGACGTCGCTCTCCGTGATCCCGCCCAGGGCCGCGTGGAGGACCTGGATCGGCACCTCGTCGTTCCGAAGACGCTCCAGCGCGTCCCGGATCGCTTCGAGGGAGCCCTGCACATCGGTCTTGAGGAGGAGTGGCAGAACGGTTTTTTCGCCCTCCCGCAAATTTTCCGTCATCGCCTCGAGCGTCAGGGGCCCGTCGGCCTTTCGGCGCGCCATGTCTTTCCGTCTCGATCCGCGGCCTTCGGCGATGTCCTTGGCCGTCTTCTCGTCCGCCACCACGTTGAAACGATCGCCGGCCTGGGGCGCTTCCTGAAATCCCAGAACCTCCGAGGGCGTGGACGGACCTGCCTGGTCCATCCGCTTGCCGTTTTCGTCGATCAACGCCTTGACCTTGCCGGCGGTCGACCCGCAGACGAAGATGTCGCCCACGCGCAGCGTCCCCTTCTGCACGAGGACCGTGGCGGTCGGCCCGCGTCCCCGTTCCAGCTTCGATTCGATCACCGTTCCGGTCGCGGGCCGGTCCGGGTTGGCCTTAAGACTGAGCATTTCGGATTGAAGGTCGATCATATCGAGAAGCGTGTCGATTCCGGTTTTTTTCACCGCCGAAACCTCCACCACCACCGTGTCGCCGCCCCAGGCCTCCGGGTTGAGCCCGTGATCCGACAGGCCCTTCAGGACGCGCTGGCGGTCGGCCTCGGGTTTGTCGATTTTGTTCATGGCGACGATGATCGGCAATTTCGCCGCCCGGGCGTGGCTGATCGCCTCGACCGTCTGCGGCATGACCCCGTCCTCGGCCGCGACGACCAGGACCGCGATGTCCGCAACGTTTCCGCCGCGCGCGCGCATGGCCGTGAAGGCTTCGTGGCCGGGCGTGTCGAGGAACGCTATGTATTTTCCGTTCGGAAGTTTCACGCGGTACGCACCGATGTGCTGGGTGATCCCGCCGAATTCGCCCTTGGCGACCTGAGTGTGCCGGATCGTGTCGAGGATGGACGTTTTGCCGTGGTCGACGTGCCCCATCACGACGACGACGGGGGGCCGGGGCAGAAGATTCTTCGGATCCTCCTTCTCGGTCTCCTCGACGGGGCTGACGGGAATCTCGGCTTCCTCCTCTTTGAGTTCCAATTCATATCCGTATTCGTTTGAGAGGAGCAAGGCCGCGTCCCGGTCGAGCGGGGCGTTGGCGGACACCATCATGCCCATCCCCATGAGTTTTCCCACGAGTTCCGCCGCCGGCCGGTCGATCGCCTTCGACAGATCCACGACGCGGAGCGGAAAGGGCAACGCCAGTTTTTTCAACGGGACGGCGGGTTTCGGAGCGGGGGCTTTGGCGACCGGCGTGGGCGCGACCGCGGGCGGCGCAGGCTTCGCCGCCGGCGCGGGTGCGACCGCGGGCGGCGCGGGTTTACGCGCCGGCGCGGGCGTCGGCGCAGGCTTCGGCGCAGGCTTCGGCGTGGGCGCGGGCGTTGCAGCCACCGGGGGCGCAACTGCCGGCGCGGGCTTGGTCACGGGCGTGGGCGCGGGCTGCGTCACAGGCGCCGCCGCCGGTTTTGCGCCGGCCGGGTCAGCGCCTCCGGCGCCCCAAGTGCCGGCGTCGCGGATCAGCGCCTCCGGCGCCTCAAGTGCCGGCGTCTCCGACGCCGGCCCGACGCCGGCCCGGAGGCTGCGTTCGAGTTCCTCGGGCACAGCGACCATGTGGTTGGCGAGCGTGATCCCCTGCCGTGCCGCCTCCTGAATGATCTCCTTGGAGCTGCGGCCGATCTCGCGGGCAAGTTCAAAAATTCTCATCGGTCGTCGCCCTCCTCGGAGCCGGAATCGTTCTCATCTTTTTCTTTTTTCTTCCGGTCCGTTTTGCCGCTCTCCTCCGCCGCTTTCGACTCTCCCAGGCGTTTCGAGAACAGTTTCAGGGCCTCCTCGAAGGTCATCGGGGGCGCTTTTTCGGCGATCTCCTTCTCTTTCGCCGCCTCCTCCTCGATCTCGATTTTCTTGGTCCTCGTCTTGCCCTTGCGCGCCGGCGGTTTCCCCTCTTCCGGCGGCGCCTCGGGGGCCGGCGCTTCCGCTTCCGCCTTCGCTCCGGCCGCTTCCTGCTCGGCCTTCTCCCGGCGTTCAGCCTGGACTTCCTCGTATACTTTCTTCGCCGCCTCGATCATCTTCACGGCGCGCTTCTCGCCGATCCCCTCGACCTCGACGAGATCCTCGGGCTTGGACTCGGACAGTTTCTGGAGGCTGAACCCGGCTTTCGTCAGCGCCTCCGACGCCTTCTGGCCGACACCCGCAATCCTCTGCAGCTCCTTCTGCAGGTCGGCGGTCGAAACAAATATCTTCGCCGCCGCCTCCTTCGCCGCCTTCGCCGCGATCTCCGCGTAGTCGGTCTCGCTGTAAATGTCGACCCGCATCCTCGTCAGCCTCGCGGCCAGCCGCGCGTTCTGGCCCTTCTTGCCGATCGCGAGCGACAACTGGTTGTCCGGTACGACCACCTGGACGGTCCGGCCGTCGTCCTGGAGGCGGACCTTGGTGACCTGCGCGGGCGAGAGCGCATTCTTGACGAAGGTCGATATCTCCTCGCTCCAGGGCACGATGTCGATCTTTTCGCCCGGCACCTCCTTGAGGATGGTCCGGATGCGGCTGCCGCGGACGCCGACGCAGGCGCCGATGGGGTCGATGTTCGCGTCGTTCGATTTGACCGCAATCTTGGTCCGGACCCCCGCCTCGCGCACGATGGCCTTGATCTCGATCAGCCCGTCAAAGACCTCCGGGATCTCCATCTTGAACAGGTTCTCCACCAGTTTCGGATGCGTCCGCGACACGATGATCAGCGGGCCCCGGAGACCCTTCCGGACGCGCACCACGTATACTTTGATCCGGTCGCCCACATTGTAGATTTCCCGCGGGATCTGCTCCTTCGACGGCATGATCGCCTCGACCTTGTCCAGATTCAGAATCACCTTGTCGCCGATCACCTTCTGCACAATCACCGTGACGACCTCTCCCTCCCGCGTCCGGTACTCCTCGTACAAAAGGTCGCGCTCGGCCTCGCGGATCCGCTGGACCAGGACCTGCCGGGCGGTCTGCGCGGCGATCCGGCCGAACTCCTCGACGTTGAAGACCAGGGGGGAATAAACCTTGCCGCCAAGTTCCGCATCGTCCGCCTGTTTCTTCGCGTCCTCGAGCGTGATCTGAAGCTCGGGGTCTTCGACCGTTTCGGCGATGATATGAAACCGGTGGAAAGTGATCTCCGCGGATTTGCGGTCCACGCGCGCGTCGAGGTTGAAGGTCACGCCGTGGTTCTTGCGGTAGGCCGAAACCAGCGCGGCCTCGACCGCCAGAAACATGGTCTCGCGGTCGATCCCCTTTTCCTTTTCGATCTCGTCGATCGCCTGAAGCAGCGCTTCCTGGTCGACCGAGAGTTTCGCCTTGCGCTTGGTGGACGGCGGCATCAGATTCGGATGTCCGGGTCGAGGCGGGCCCGCACGATGTCCGCAAACGGGACAAACGGCAAAACGTCGCTCTCAAGATGGATGCCTTCGTCCGTCACGGACAGAAGTTTCGCGGTGACGCTCGTCTTGCCCGTGGCGCCGGCCACAGCCGTTACGCCCACCCGCTCGCCCACCGCCGCCGTAAAATGCGCCGGCCGACGCAGCCTCCGGTTCATCCCCGGCGAGGAAACCTCCACGTGCCCCTCCCGGGGAAACAGGGCCTTCAAATTCAAATAGGGGATCAACACCCTCGCGAAGGCTTCCAGATTCCCGACGGTCACGCCCGGCTGCCCGGCGCGCTCCACATACACCCGGAGCGTCGCCCGACCGTAGGGGACGACCTCGACGTCATACACCGAAAGCCCATGTTGTTCCGCCAGAGGCGCGATTTCCGTTTCCAACCGATCCACTCCCACCATGACCGCCAAACCTCCCATAACAATACAAAATGCGTGGGACCGGCCCACGCATTCGCTGGGTAAGACAATCACCCGGAGTATATGCCCCCTTTTTGCCAAATGCAAGCCCTCCGGCAAGAAACGCCGGACTCTATATAATATATGTATGTATATATATAGACGGTTGGGCGGCAGTTTTTTTCCCTCGGAACCGCGCTCTGGCACTTGCCAGACCATGCTCCCCTAGCTACAGTCATCGAACCATGCCGTTCATGGGTTCGGCGGGCTCCTGCAGGAGCTTTGGTCCCAAAGTCAAGATTTGCGGGGTATCAGACCGCGCAAGTCTCAAGGAAGTGGCGCGGCTGGGAGTGGATGCCGTGGGGTTCATTTTCTACGACGGGTCTCCCCGGGCGGTGGTCGGCGCGCAGGTCAAGGCCTGGATCGAGGATATGCCGCCGTTCGTACACGCGGTTGGCGTCTTCGTGGACGAAAAGGCCAGCCAGGTCAAAAAAGTGGCCCAACTCTGCGGCTTGTCCTACATTCAGCTTCACGGCCAGGAAACGCCCGAGTATTGCGCGGCGCTTCCCAAAAACCGGCTCATCAAGGCCTTTCGGGTCAAAAACGGATTCGGGCCTGACAAGATCGCGCCGTATGTTCCGCATGTCGGCGGCATTCTCCTGGATTCCGCCGCGTCTGGCGAGGGGTTTGACTGGCGAGTGGCCTGCGCGATACGGGAGGCGTTCCCGGATATGCCGCTGATTCTGGCCGGCGGGCTCAACGTCGAGAATGTGGAAGAGGCCATCCGGGTGGTCCATCCCTACGCGGTCGACGTTTCGTCGAGCGTCGAAACAACGCCGGGCGTGAAGGATCCGGCCAAAGTTCAGGAACTCCTGCACCGCATCGCGTCTATTCCCTCTCCTGTTCATTAAAATATTGAAACATCCACTGCCGTCTCTGCCCGATCGGCGCGGATATTTCGGCCCGTTCGGCGGCCGGTTTGTGCCCGAGACGCTCATGACCGCGCTCCTCGAGCTGGAGGCGGGATACGGGAAAGTGCGGCGTGACCGCGCATTTCGCCGTGAATTGGCCGCGCTCCTGGCCGATTTTGCGGGCCGGCCGACGCCCCTGTACCGGGCGGACCGCCTATCCGAGGCGGCCGGGTGCCGGGTGTATTTGAAGCGGGAAGACCTTTGCCACACCGGCGCGCACAAGATCAACAACTGCATCGGCCAGGCGCTTCTTGCGCGGCGTCTGGGCAAACGGCGGGTGATCGCCGAGACCGGCGCCGGCCAGCACGGCGTGGCGACGGCGACGGTCTGCGCGAAACTCGGACTTGCCTGCACGATCTACATGGGCGCCAAAGACGTGGAGCGGCAGGCCCCGAACGTGTTCCGGATGAAACTCCTGGGCGCGGAAGTGCGGGAGGTGACGGCGGGGTCGCAGACATTGAAGGACGCCATGAACGAGGCGTTGCGGGACTGGGTAACGAACGTGGAGACGACGTATTATCTGATCGGTTCCGTCGCGGGCCCGCACCCGTATCCGATGATGGTCCGGGACTTTCAGGCGGTGATCGGCCGCGAGGCCCTGCGGCAGATTCGCCGGAAGGCCGGCGGGCCGCCGCGCGCGATCTATGCCTGTGTGGGCGGCGGGTCCAACGCGATGGGAATTTTCTACGCTTTTCTTCGAACGCGCGCGGACCTGATCGGTGTGGAGGCGGGCGGGACGGGCCTGAAGAGCGGCCGGCATTCGGCGACCCTGACGCGCGGCAGCCCCGGCATTCTGCACGGATCGCAGTCGTTCTTGCTTTCGAATTCGGACGGCAACGTCGCCGATGTCCATTCCATCGCGGCCGGTCTCGACTATCCCGGCGTCGGGCCCGAGCACGCCTACCTGAAAAAAACCGGCCGGGCGAGGTACTTCGCGGTGAGCGACCGCGCGGCGCTGGAGGCCTTTCACCGGCTGACGACCCTGGAGGGCATCCCGCCGGCGTTTGAGAGCGCCCATGCGGTGGCGGGCTTCTGGAAGGAGCGCCGCCGATACCGGCGGGCCGACCGCGTGATCATCAATTTGTCGGGCCGCGGCGACAAGGACATTCCGAGGCTGTTCGATCATGCCAGGTAAATCCCTCGTCGTGTATCTCACGGCCGGCTGGCCGGACCGCGCGACGTTTTTGAAGGCGGCGAAGGTTGCGGCGGAGGAAGGCGCGGACCTTCTGGAGGTCGGCCTGCCGTTTTCCGATCCGATCGCCGACGGACCCACGATCCAGAAAACGTCGAGCGCGGCCATCCGCGCGGGAATGAATTACGACCGGGCCCTCGATCTTTCGCAGCGCCTGCCGCCGGGACTGCCTCGGGCGCTCATGACGTACGCGAACCCTCTGTTTGTCCGGGGTTGGGCGGGCGCGTTCGGGGAAATCCGCCGGGCAGGATTCGCCGGCTGTATTTTGCCGGACGTGCCGGCGGAGGAACTCGTGACGTATCTGCCGTTCCGTCCGCGCGGATTTTATCTGGTCCCCTTCGTCGCGCCGACGACGGCCGATGACCGGCTGGCCCGCGTGGCGGATGCGGCGCGGGATGGCGCGTTCATCTACATGGTCAGCCTTCGCGGGATCACCGGAGCGCGCCTGTCGGCCGCCGCCGAACGCGAAATTGCGGGCCGGGTCCGGGCGATCCGCCGCGTGTCTCACGCGCCGGTCTACGTCGGATTTGGCGTGCGGTCGGGCGCATGGGCCGCGCGGCTGGCGCGCCTGTCGGACGGCGTGATCGTCGGCACCGCCGCGCTGGAGGCGCTTCGGCGGGGACTCGGACCGTTCGGCCGGCTGTTGAGGGAGCTTCGCCGGAGCATCGACATTCGGCCGCCGGCCATCTAGGATTGCGCCATGGCGTGGTTCAAGAAGCATCAATACACCATCATCAAAAATGTATCGAAACCGCCGGCCATCCAGGCGGGTCCGGAAGGCGCGAAATGGGAGTCGTGTCCGAACTGCAAGGAACTCATTTTGCAGGAAACGCTGATCAAGAACCTCCGCGTGTGCCACCACTGCGCCTATCACATGCGCCTGTCGGCGGACGAGCGGATCCAGGTTCTCGTGGATGCCGGCGCGTTTGAGCCGATGTTCATGGACATCCGGCCGGCCAATCCGCTGGGATTTCCGGGCTACGGCGACAAGCTTTCCGGAGACGCGTCCGCGCGGGAGGCGATCGTGACCGGCGTGGGGAAACTGGGCGGGATGGAGACCGCGATGGGCGTGATGGAATTCGGATTCATGGGCGGCAGCATGGGGACGGTGGTGGGGGAGCGCGTGGCGCGGACATTCGAATACGCGGCTGAGAAGTCTCTCCCGGTCCTGATGGTGACCTCGTCCGGCGGCGCGCGCATGCAGGAAGGAATCTTTTCGCTGATGCAGATGGCCAAGACCTCGGCGGCCGTGGCCGGGTACCGGCGCGCCTGCCGGCGGCCGTATGTGAGCCTGCTGTGCGATCCGACGACGGGCGGGACGACGGCGTCCTTCGCGATGCTGGGCGACGTCCTGATCGGCGAATCGGGCGCGCTCATCGGGTTTGCGGGCCCGCGGGTGATCGAGCAGACGATCCGGCAGAAACTGCCGGCGGGATTTCAACGGGCCGAGTTTCTGCTGGAGCATGGATTTCTCGATATGGTACTTCCTCGAAAGGATGTCCGACCCACGCTGATCAAGATTTTTTCCTGGCTGTGAAGAATCCCGCAACGTATCTGGACCATCTCGCCAAGCGGGGAATCCGTCCGTCGCTGGAGCGGATCCGCGCGGCGCTCCACCGCGCGGGCCGGCCGGACCGCCGGTACGGCGTGGTGCTGGTGGGCGGGACGAACGGCAAGGGCACCTGCGCGAAGGCTCTGTCGGAGATCCTGCTGGCGCATGGGCGGCGCGTGGGTCTGTACACCTCGCCGCATCTTCGGTCGTTCAGGGAACGTTACGAAATCGACGGCCGATCCGTGGGGGCGGCCGAGTTTTCGCGGGAGGTTGCGTCCCAACGGGCGCTTCTGTCGGAGATGCGGGTGCGGCTCACGGAATTCGAGTTTCTGACGTTCCTCGCATACCGGCTCTTTGCGAAACACGAAGTGGCGTGGGCGGTGATGGAGGTCGGGATGGGCGGCCGGTGGGACGCGACGAACGCCGCGGATCCCCGTCTGTCCATTCTGACGACCATCGGGCTTGATCATATGGAGTTTCTGGGCCGGACAGTTGAAAAAATCGCATGGGACAAAGCTCACATCGCCCGCCGGGCCCGTCCCCTTCTTGTCGGCCCCGTACCGACGGCCGCGCGTCTGGCCATCCGCCGTGTGGCGGCCACGTGTCGCGCGCGTCCTGTTTTCTTGTCCACGCGTCGGATTCATTCCGGCCGGCTGCCGGCGGAGATCTACGGATCGGACCTCGCACTGGCGCTTCTGGCCGCCAGGAAAATCTTGAAATCGGACTTTCGTCCTGCCGTGGCGCGTGCTGGCCTTCGCCGCGCATCGCTCCCAGGGCGGTTCGAGTGGCGCCGTTCCGTTTTGCTGGATGTCGCCCATAACGAACAGGCCTTGGGCGCGCTGTTCGCGTATCTGCGCAAGAAATTCCCGGAGCGTCCTCTGGCCGTTCTTCTGGGCATGCAGCGGCAAAAGCGTGGCGAGGAAAGAATTCTGCCTCACTTGGGCTGCGGCGACTCCGTTCGATTGATCCGCCTGGCCCACGCGAGATCCAAACCGATGCGGCTCTGGAGGCCCTTCCTCCGGCTCGCCCGGGCGCGGGGGATCGACGTCCATCCTCCCGCGCCGATGAAACGCGCCTGGTCCGCCGCGATGCGCCGCCTCCCGGAAAACGGCCGGATGGTTGTCACGGGTTCCTTCATCACGGTGCGGGAGGCGCTGCCGCTGTGCGGCTGACATTTTTGGCGGTTTCGAGACTCGCCGTTTTCGTCGTGGGGCTGGCGCTGGTCTCGCCGGCGGTGGCCGGTGCCGGGTCAGCGCCTCCGGCGCCCCAAGTGCCGGCGTCTCCGACGCCGGCCGGGCCGGCGCGCGCCGTGTTCGAATTGATCGAGGCGAAAAAATACGAACAAGCGGAGCAGAAGATCCAGGCGGAACTGAAAACGGCCCGGGGCGAGGACCGGGACGCATATCTCTTCGTGCTCGGATTCGTTTTCTGCAAACAGGGCCGGTGGCCCGACGCGAAATCCGCGCTGGATGCAGTCACGCCAAACTCCGAGTGGGCGGCCGAGAGCCGGTTTCTGCTTCAGACCTACGCGCCGCCGGTTGCGGCCCCGGTCGGCAGGACGGCCGGGCCTGAGGTGCAGATCGAGATCGGATCGGGCCAGACGCTGACCGTCAACCGCGACCGGTTCTCGCGGTCGGGCCAGGCGGTCTTGAAAAACGGCCGGCGCGTGGAATCGCCCTATCTTCTCCCGCCGGAATCGCGGTTCAATGGGCGCAGCTTTCGCGGGAAAATGGAGATATCCGTGGAGAAAGGTCGACTCGTTCTTGTGAATTCTCTTCCTGTGGAGGAGTACCTCTACGGCGTCCTGAAAAATGAAGTCGGCCCCGGGTGGCCGGAGGAGGCGCTGAAGGCCCAGGCGGTCGCGTCCCGCACGTTTGTGCTCCGCCGGATGGACCTTGCGCGGTCGTCGTCGGGACGGCCGGTAAGACTCGCGTCGGACGTTTCGATCCAGGTGTACCGCGGCCGGTCCTCGGAGGATCCGCGGTCGTCCGCGGCGGTCGACGCGACGCGCGGCCAGGTGTTGACGTACGGGGGGGAATTGATCGAAGCCGTCTTTCATTCGGAGTCGGGTGGGACGCTGGAATCGTCGGGGGATATTTGGGGCCGCGCCTATCCGTATCTGATCTCGAAACCTGATCCATACTCGGGCGCATCGCCGCGGGCGTCATGGGAGGCGGAATTCGACGAGCCGGAAATTCTGAAAGCGCTCGACCGGAGCGCGCGTGCGAAGGTCGGCCGGCTCCGGAATTTCGAAGTGGCCGAGAAGACCGCCGGCGGCCGCGTCCGGCTTCTGTCGCTGACGGGCACGCGCGGCCGGGTCACCGTCCCGGCGGGCAAATTCCGGCTGAGCATCGGCCCGGACCGCCTCCGGTCGCTGCTCTGGACGGATTTCTCATACAAGAACGGCCGTCTGGGTGTGCAGGGCCGGGGCTGGGGCCATGGCGTGGGTCTGTCGCAGTGGAGCGCCAAGTCGGCGGCTGAGCAGGGGCTGACCTGTGCGCAAATCCTGAAATTTTATTTTCCAGGAACCAAGATTGTGACGATCTATTGATGACATGAAGAGCGTGCCGGGATTTCTGAAAAAGGCGTTTCTATGGACGCTCCTGTGCGCGGCGTGCGCCGGTGGGGGCGTTGCGACGGTGGTGTGGTATCTGAATCTCGACAAGACCGGCGTTTTTCTCGACGTCGCGGGTGAATTGGGCCGCGTCGAGACGGTATCGACCCGCGAAACCGACACATCGATCATCCACGAGTTGAAACTGTATAACACGCGCGGCGAATATCTCGTCGATTGCCTGTATCGCCGTCCCCGGCGGCTGTCGGATCCCTACAAGGTTCTGGTGTTGTACGCGGGCGTCAAAACCAAAGCCGTCATTCTGGACCTCATCCCGGACCGGTCCGATCTGGTGGTCTGTGCGGTGCAGTATCCGTATCGCCGCCCGCGGAAGTTTTTGGAATACGTCCGGTTCCCCTGGACCGTCCGGTCGGACGCGTATGCCGTGGTCGGCGGCGGCATCCTGGCGACGAGTTTTCTGGTCGACCGCGAGCGATTGAGCGCTTCGCAAATGTTCGTGGTCGGCGCCAGCCTGGGATCCTTTTTCGGCACCATCCATACGGCGCTGGATCCCCGGATTTCAAAGATGCTGGTGGTCCATGGCGGCGGAAATTTCCCGGTGCTGGTGAAAGGATACCGGAGGTTTCGAGAAAAGGGCCACCCGGTGGAGGTGTATGCCGTGCTGTCCGAATGGCTGTTCGGCACGTTCGATCCGGTGCGCTATGTCGACCGGATCGCCCCGCGGGAACTGGTGATTCTGGCGACGACCCACGACAAATATTTCCCGCCCGAATCGGCGCAATCGCTCTATGATCGCGCGAAGGAACCGAAACAGATTCGCTGGATGAGCACGACGCACGTGAAATCGGAAAAATCCGACATCGTCGACTCCATCGTCCGGTCGATCATCGCGTTTCTGTTTTCGGACCCCGCGCTGGAAACCGGGCGCCGGTGACTTGACTTCAGGTTTTCCAGAGAGAAAAACGAGGTTTTCTTTTGACCTTATCCAATAAGGCGTCACTTGGCCGAAAGAGCAAATTTAAGATATAGAGAGATCATGTCTCGGCCAAAGGCCAAACCATTGAGGGTTCCGCAGCAATTGAAGGATTTGCTGACACGCACGGTCGGGTCGGCCAACCTCGGGTTTGAAGCGACCCTTTGGTCCGCTGCGGACAAACTCCGAAACAACATGGACGCTGCCGAATATAAACACGTCGCCCTCGGGCTTATTTTCCTGAAATATATTTCCGACGCCTTCGAAGAACTTCACACAAAACTCGTCTCGGCAAAAAGTCGAGGTACGGACCCGGAAGACCCGGATGAATACCGCGCGGAGAATGTTTTCTGGGTTCCCAAAGAGGCCCGCTGGGCGCGCTTGCAGGACAACGCCAAACAGCCCAAGATCGGCAAACTCGTTGATGATGCGATGGTCGCCATCGAACGCGACAATCCGTCTCTCAAAGGCGTCCTCTCCAAAGACTACGCCCGGCCGGCACTCGACAAGCAGAGCCTCGGTGAGTTGATCGACCTTGTCGGAACGATCGGCCTTGGAGACAAAGAGAATCGCTCGAAGGACATCCTCGGGCGCGTGTACGAATATTTTCTTTCACAGTTCGCCAGCGCCGAAGGCAAGAAAGGCGGACAGTTCTATACGCCGCGCTGTGTTGTCCAGGTGCTTGTTGAAATGCTGGCGCCCTACAAGGGCCGCGTGTTTGACCCCTGTTGCGGCTCCGGCGGAATGTTTGTTCAGAGCGAAAAATTTGTCGAGGCTCACGGCGGCAAGGTGGGCGACATCAGCATCTACGGCCAGGAATCCAACCCGACGACGTGGCGGCTCGCCAAGATGAATCTTGCCATTCGCGGCATCGACAGCAACATCGGCGCCGAACACGCAAACAGCTTTCACCGCAATCTGCAAAAGGATCTCAAAGCCGATTACGTCCTCGCCAATCCGCCGTTCAACGACAGCGACTGGGGTGGCGATCGCCTGCGCGAAGATCCGCGCTGGCGGTTTGGCGTTCCGCCGGCCGGCAACGCCAACTTCGCGTGGGTCCAGCATTTCATCCATCATCTGGCGCCGAACGGCCTGGCCGGATTTGTTCTGGCCAATGGTTCCATGTCATCGAACCAGTCCGGCGAAGGAGAAATCCGAAAAAACATGATTGAAGCCGACATCGTCGACTGCATGGTGGCCATGCCCGGCCAGCTTTTTTATTCGACGCAGATTCCGGTCTGCCTCTGGTTCATCGCGCGCAACAAGGCGGACAAGCGATTCCGCGAACGCCGCGGCGAGACGCTCTTCATCGACGCCCGGAAACTCGGCCGTCTCATCGACCGAGTCCACCGCGAACTGACAACTGAAGACGTTGCCCGCATCGCCGGAACGTACCACGCATGGCGCGGCGACAAGGGCGCCGGCAAATACGCGGACGTGGCCGGATTCTGCAAGGCGGCAAAGGCCGACGAGATCGGCAAGCACAGCCACGTGCTCACGCCCGGCCGTTACGTGGGCGCGGAAGAAATTGAGGACGACGGCGAGCCGTTTGAGGAAAAGATGAAACGGCTGACGTCGGAACTATCGAAACAGTTTACTGAATCCGCGCGGCTGGAAAAAGAGATTTACAAGAATATCAAGGGGCTGGGGTATGGCTGGTAAGAAGCGGAACGCGGATATGAAGAAGCGTCTCGCCCTCGGACGCACGCGCAGTGAAGCGTCATTTCCCGTGGCGCTGCTGCGCGCGGCTTTGCCCAAGGACTATGCCGAGGTCTTGCGGAGGATCAAAGAGCGTATCGGCCGGGAGCGGTTGCGAACCGTTCTTGCCGCCAATGCCGCGATGGTGACGCTGTATTGGGATATCGGCCGGGAGATTCTGGATCGCCAGGACAAGGCTGGATGGGGAGCAAAGGTCATCGACCGTCTTGCCGTTGATCTTCGTGAGGCATTTCCGGATATGAAGGGATTCTCACCTCGAAATCTTAAATACATGCGCGCCTTCGCGGCGGCATGGCCGAACAAGTCAATTGTGCAACGGGTCGTTGCACAATTGCCGTGGAGGCAAAACATTGCCCTGATCGAACGCCTAAACGACAGGGATACTCGCCTCTGGTATGCCGAGCAGACACAACGTCACGGCTGGAGCCAGCCCATCCTGTGCCTTCAGATCGATGGCCACGCCCACGTACGCCAAGGCAAGGCCGTCACCAATTTCGCGCTCACGATGCCGCCGGCCGAGTCGGACATGGCCGCGCAGGTCTTCAAGGATCCGTACCTCTTCGACTTCCTCGGAACCGCCGACCACCGCCGCGAGGTCGAGATCGAGCATGCGCTCATGGAGCATCTGCAGAAGTTCCTGTTGGAACTGGGCGCGGGGTTCGCGTTTGTCGGACGCCAGGTGCCGCTGGAGGTCGGCAATCAGGACTTCCGTCTCGACCTTCTGTTCTACCACCTCAAACTCCGCTGTTACGTCGTCATCGAATTGAAGGCCGGCGCGTTCGAGCCGGGCTTCGTCGGCCAAATCAACATGTATCTTTCGGCGGTGGATGATCTTCTGAAACATCCCGACGACAAGCCCACGATCGGACTGCTCCTCTGCCGCTCGAAAAATCGCCTCGTCGTGGAATACGCCCTGCGCGACCTCAAAAAACCCGTCGGCGTGGCGCAGTGGGAAACAAAAATCGTCAAGTCGCTGCCCAAGGAACTGAAGGGGTCGCTTCCAACCATCGAGGAAATCGAGAAGGAATTGGGGAAGTGAAAATGATTCTTGACCAATTCCTTATCACAGCCGATAATGGATTCATCACTTGCTCCCCGAAGGAT
The DNA here is from genome assembly GCA_001784175.1 of Candidatus Lindowbacteria bacterium RIFCSPLOWO2_12_FULL_62_27. Lineage (GTDB taxonomy): Bacteria > Lindowbacteria > 2-12-FULL-62-27 > 2-12-FULL-62-27 > 2-12-FULL-62-27 > 2-12-FULL-62-27. Next base: position 391,991 of record MFPR01000004.1, on the reverse strand, counting down.
CAGCCGAAGGGCCTCCGACGGGGTTATTTTTTTATCAAATTTGACCGCGCCTTGTACGACGCCTGCATCGACAAAAACGATTACCGGCGAAAGAAGGCATGATCGAAATGTCGGCGACAAAGCTCAAAGACACTCCCAAGGAGGTCGAGTATGGGGGGTGAAAATCTCTCTGACGTTGCGGACATTATCATGGGACAGTCCCCGCCGGGGAATACCGTATTTTCTGAACGAAGAGGGCTGCCCCTCCTGAACGGGCCTACGGAATTCGGGCCGCATCATCCATTGCCGGCTCAGTACACGTCGGATGTACGCAAACATGCGCTCCATGGTGACATCCTATTTTGTGTCCGTGGGTCTACAACAGGTCGAATGAACTGGGCAGACCAAGAATATGCGATTGGTCGGGGTGTCGCCGCGATCCGTCATAAGAGCTGGCCTGAACTTCAGCCGTTGATCCGTGCCGTGATCGAAGACTCGCTACCAAGCCTGTTGGCGCAGGCAACAGGTTCAACATTTCCAAATGTATCGTCTCAGCAGCTTTCTTCTATTCCATTCCCGGACATCCCGGTGAACGACCAACGCGCCATCGCCCACATTCTGGGCGCGCTGGACGACAAGATCGAATTGAACCGCAAGATGAACGAGACGCTGGAGGCCATGGCCCGGGCGATCTTCAAATCGTGGTTCGTGGACTTCGACCCCGTCCGTGCCAAGGCCGAGGGCCGCGCCCCAGCCGGCATGGACCCCGAAACCGCCGCGCTGTTTCCGGAGTCGTTTCAGGATTCTGAAATCGGAGAGGTTCCGAGGGGGTGGCGTGAAGGCGTTATCAACGAATCGATCGAAATCCTAAGCGGGGGTACACCGAAAACATCAGTGACTGAATATTGGGACGGGAATATTCCATGGTACTCAGTGGAAGATGCGCCGAACGATCACGATGTTTTTGTCATCGACACGAAACGACACATCGCGGCGGCAGGCGTTGAAAGTAGCGCAACTCAAATTCTGCCCATGGGAACAACGATAATAACGGCGAGAGGGACGGTCGGCAAACTGGCATTGACGGCCGTTCCTATGGCAATGAACCAGTCATGCTATGGTGTTCGGGGTACGCATGGCTATCCCGACTTGTTCACGTACTATTCCTTGCGAAAAGTGGTTGGAGATCTCCAGCAGCAGACCCACGGCACAGTATTTTCGACAATCACGCGGCAAACTTTCACGACGGTAAAAGCATTAGTTCCACCTGTAACGCAGGCTCAAGCATTTGATCGGTCTGTTGAGCCATTGTTAAATCGAATCTCCGCAAATCTATTCGAATCCCGCACCCTCGCTGCCATCCGGGACGCGCTATTGCCGAAGCTGTTGTCGGGGGAGATTCGGGTGGGAGCCGCGGAAAAATTTGCAGAGGCGCCGGCATGACGGCGGAAAAACATCAACGAAATGGGCAATCTGGACGGAATAAAGAGCCCGATTCTCTGATCCCCAAACACGGCGGCTACCGCAAACTCAAATCGTTCCAGATCTCGCAACTGGTTTATGATGTGACCGTTCGATTCTGTGACCGGTACGTCGACAAGCGCAGCCGCACCCACGACCAGATGGTGCAGGCGGCGCGGTCGGGCGTCCAGAATATCGCCGAGGGCAGTCAGGTGTCGGGCACATCGAAGAAGATGGAGATCAAACTGACCAACGTGGCCCGCGCCAGCTTGGAGGAGCTCCGGCTGGACTACGAGGATTTTCTGCGGCAGCGTGAACTGGCGCTCTGGACGCCGGATGACCCCCGGCGAAAAGACTTGGTGGCGCGCCGCTGTGTCACCGCCAACGAAGTGGCAGCCTGGGTCAAGGAGACAGCCAAATCAGAATATGGACGGGATGGACAGAATGGACAAAGCCAAAATCCTTCATCCAAGTCCATACCGTCCATTCAGTCCATATATCCGGGGTTCGCCGCCAACGCGGCGCTTGTTTTGATCGGAGTCGCGGTCTCCCTGCTGGACCGTCAGATCGCGGCACAGGCCGCCGCCTTCCAGCAGGAGGGCGGTTTTACGGAGCGGCTCTACCGGGTTCGGAAAAAATCACGTGGGTGACGTCGTAACGAATCTGGCGCCCAATGATTGCCGGGTGGTTGTAAAATAAATATAACCAAGGACTGCCATTGTGGTAGTATTCGACTTTGGAAGGAGATGAACCATGCTGACAAAAATTAGTTTAAAGAATTTTCGTTCAGTAGAGTCGGAGGAATTGAATCTGTCTCCCATCACCGTCTTTTACGGACCGACGGCGGCTGGCAAGTCGACTGTCCTCTATTCTCTGATGACGCTTCGAAATTTCATATTGAACCCGAATAGACCTGTGGACGGATTTTTCCATATCGGGTTTATGGATATGGGCGGCTTGAATGCCTGTGTTTTTGATCACGATGATAAGAGAAGCGTCGAGTTTTCCGTCCGCTACGCCAAAAATGGAGTTGAAGCTTCATACGGGCTGTCTTTGTCGAAAGCGTCGGCGGACATATCGCTTCAAATCGCCTCTATAAACCTGAAGGGCAAAGTCGCTATTCCGTATGGACTCAATCAAAATTTTCCGTTTAGCCATACCGACAGCGGCGAAGAATACACAATCAATTGGAACGGCGTTGGCGGATCGGTGGTTCCCAAAAATGCCACTGCCGAAAAACAGCAAAAAGCGGCGGAGATAGCCGCCTTGATCAATTCCGTGCCGGAACGTCTGAAAGCCATCGACATCGTTCCGCACAAACGGGGATTTTTCAAATACAATTACACGCCCGTTGCCATTTCTCCGCTGCCCACGTCGGAAGACGAAGTGGCGTCCATCATCATCAACGATCAGCACATGGCCGGACGTATTTCGACGTATCTCGAAGATATCTTTGGGCGGGATTTTCGCACCTACACTCCCGCCGGTACCGCAACTGTATTCATGCAGACCACGGACAAGCAATCGAGAATCCCCGTCAATTTGATCAATGACGGCTTTGGAATTAATCAGGTGGTTTATTTGTGGGCCAAGCTCTACCGGCCGGAGATTTCCACGGTTTTGATTGAAGAGCCGGAGGTTCATCTGCACCCCACTGTCATTAGAAATTTTGCAAGGGCGCTCTGCGCGTTCGTCAAAGATGAAGGCAAACAGGTCCTCCTTACCACTCACAGTGAGCAGTTTGTGTCCTCGATCGCGACTGCTGTTTCCGAAGGGATCGCGAGTCCGTCTGACATAGGCTGTTATCTCACGCTCAAAGAAAAAAAGACGACGAAATTTCAGCCGCAAAAAATTAATGAAAAGGGACAAATTGACGGAGGGCTTACGTCGTTCATAGAGGCTGAGATCGAGGATTTGAAGAAATTCACCGGCGTCTAATGAGTTGGGTATATGTCGCCTTTGATCCTTGATGAGTGGTTATGGGCCGACCTCTTGGGGGAGAATGGCGTTGAGCGCCAGAAGCAAGCGTCCGCCTTTCTGCTTGCCATTCGAACGATTTGCAATCCGATAGTTATCGTCAAGGGAAGCAAGTTTGAACGGAAGACCTTTAATTTTTGGAAAAATGCGGGCTTTGACGCAACACTTCGGAAAATCGCGAAGTTTTATAGGAGCGAGTTTTGGTCAAACTCCGTCAAAACCATACGCATCGAAGCCGGGCAACTGAAGCCGTTATGGGGCGACCTTCAGAAACAAGTCAATCCGGATGATCACTACATACTCCAGGCCTATTTCACCATTCAGAAGTGCGTCATCGTGACAACCGATACGAGACTGAAACCTCTGCTGGATTCAAAAAATATCGATTGCAAGTATCGGGATGAATTCGTTTCGGAGTATCTGGCCAAGTTTAGGAAGATGCAGGCTCCGTAGCAGATCGTGCTCATTAAGCCGTGACCCTCACCGAATCCACCGTCGAAGACGCCACGCTCGCGTGGTTTGGTGAGCTCGGATACGCCGTTTTGCACGGGCCGGACATCGCTCCGGGCGAGGAGGCGGCAGAGCGGCAAGATTACGGCGAGGCTATATTGCCGGATCGACTGCGCCGGGCGATGCGGAAACTCAATCCGGAAATCCCGGCGGAGGCGATTGACGAGGCGTTCCGAAAAGTGATTCGCGTAGGGGCGACGCATGCGTCGCCCGTACAATGCAATCGCGCGTTCCACCGGATGCTTGTTGACGGTGTCGAGGTTGAGTATCGCCGGACGGACGGGACGATCGCGGGGGACCGGGTTCGGCTTGTGGATTTTAACGATCTCGCCGCCAACGACTGGCTGGCCGTCAATCAGTTCACGGTCGTCGAGGGTCAGCACAATCGGCGGCCGGACGTAGTTGTTTTTGTGAACGGGTTGCCGCTGGCCGTGATTGAACTCAAAAATCCCGCCGATGAGAATGCCACCATCTGGACGGCCTTCAACCAGTTTCAGACGTACAAACAACAGATTCCTTCGCTTTTTGTTTTCAACGAGGCGCTCATTATTTCCGACGGGCTTGAAGCGCGGATCGGAACATTGACGGCCGACCGGGAACGGTTCATGCCGTGGCGGACCATTGAGGGCGAGGACTTGGCGCCGGCGACTATGCCCCAGTTGGAAGCGCTCATGCGCGGCGTGTTTGACAGGCGGCGGTTTCTTGAACTCGTCCGGCATTTTATCGTTTTTGAGGAGGAAGAGGGCGGAACGGTTCTCAAAAAGATGGCGGGCTACCATCAGTTTCATGCGGTCCAAAAGGCGATCGATACCACGGTACAGGCCGCAAGCCCCAAAGGCGACAAACGCTGTGGCGTTGTGTGGCATACCCAGGGATCGGGCAAGAGTCTCACCATGGTATTCTACGCGGGCAAGTTGATCCTCCATCCGGCGATGCAGAACCCGACGATTGTGGTGCTCACCGACAGAAATGATCTGGACGACCAGTTGTTTGGGACATTCGCACGCTGTCACGATCTTCTTCGGCAAAAGCCCGCTCAATCCGAGAGCCGCGCCCAACTGCGGGAGCGTCTGCAGGTGGCGTCCGGCGGCGTGATATTTACGACAATCCAGAAATTTTTTCCGGAGGAAAAAGGTGATCGGCATCCGTTGCTCTCCGACCGCCGCAACATCGTGGTAATCGCGGATGAGGCGCACAGGAGCCAATACGATTTCATCGACGGATTCGCCCGGCACATGCGCGACGCTTTGCCGAACGCTTCATTTATCGGGTTCACCGGCACGCCCATCGAAAAGACCGACGCCAACACCCGCGCCGTGTTCGGCGATTACATCAGCATTTATGATATCCAGCGCGCGGTGGAGGACGGAGCGACCGTTCCCATCTATTACGAAAGCCGGCTGGCAAAACTGGAACTGGCCGAACGTGAGAAGCCCAAGGTGGACGAGGAATTTGACGAAGCGACCGAGGGCGAGGAAGTCTCGCGGAAAGAGAAGCTCAAGACAAAGTGGGCGGCGCTGGAAGCCGTGGTAGGTTCGGAGAAACGCGTTGGGCTGATTGCCAAAGACCTGGTGGAGCACTTTGAGCGGCGGCTTGAGGCGCTGGACGGCAAGGCCATGATCGTCTGTATGAGCCGCCGGATTTGTGTCGAACTCTACAAAGCGATCGTGGCCATGCGCCCGGCATGGCACGACGGAGACGACACGCGCGGGACGATCAAAATCGTGATGACGGGTTCGGCGACGGATCCGCTCGACTGGCAGACGCACATCCGCAACAAACCACGGCGGGAGAAGATGGCCACCCGGTTCAAAGACGCGACCGACCCGTTCCGCATCGTGATCGTGCGCGACATGTGGCTGACCGGCTTTGACGCGCCGTGCCTTCACACAATGTATGTCGACAAACCGATGCGCAGCCACGGCCTCATGCAGGCCATCGCGCGAGTGAACCGCGTCTTCAAGGATAAACCCGGCGGCCTTGTGGTGGATTACCTTGGCCTGGCCCATGACTTGAAACGCGCGCTTGCCGATTACACCGAAAGCGGCGGCACGGGCGCGACGGCCATCGACCAGAGCGAGGCGGTCGCCGTGATGCAGGAAAAATACGAGATTTGTTGCGGGCTGTTTCATGGATTTGATCGGACGCTCTGGACCGCCGGCACGCCCGCGGAACGTTTGGCACTCCTTCCGGCCGCGCAGGAGCATATTCTGAAACAGGAGGAAGGCCGGGATCGGCTGATGAAAGCGGTCACGGAACTGTCACAGGCTTTTGCCCTTGCCGTGCCTCATGTAGAGGCGTTTCGAATCCGCGACGACGTGGCGTTTTTTCAGGCCGTGCGGTCGGCGCTGGTCAAAATGGGTGGAACCGGCGGCCCACCCCGGCCGGTGGACGAACTCGATCACGCGATTCGCCAGATCGTCTCGCGTGCCGTGGCATCCGATCAGATCGTGGACATCTTCGCGGCCGCCGGCCTCAAGAAACCCGATATCTCGATTCTGTCGGACGAATTTCTGGCCGAAGTCCGCGCGATGCCGCACCGAAATCTGGCCGTCGAACTTTTGCGAAAACTCCTGTCCGAAGAAATCAAGACGCGTTCCAAACGAAATCTCGTCCAGTCGCGTTCGTTCGCGGAAATGTTGGAGCGGTCGATCCGGGCGTATCACAACCGCGCCGTCGAGGCCGCGCAGGTGATCGAGGAACTGATCAAATTGGCCAAGGAAATGCGCGAGTCGACCCGTCGAGGTGAATTGCTCGGATTGTCCGATGACGAAATCGCGTTTTACGAGGCGCTCGAAGTCAACGACAGCGCCGTCAAGGTTCTGGGCGACGACACGCTCAAGACGATCGCGCGAGAGCTGGTTCAGACCGTGCGCGGCAACGTGTCGATCGATTGGACGGTCAGAGAATCGGTGCGCGCTAAACTCCGTGTCCTGGTCAAACGCGTGCTCCGAAAATATGGCTACCCGCCGGACAAACAGGAAAAGGCGACGCAGACCGTGCTCGAACAGGCGGAGTTGATTGCGGATGAGTGGGTTGAAAAAGAACCTGTGGACACGCGACCGTTCCGGGTCCTATCCGAGGCGGAGGCGCGGCCGTTTGAGAACTGTATTCCCCTGTATTCGCTGAAAGCGGCCGCCGGAAAATTCGGAGAGGCGCGGGAAATCGAGGCGGAAGAAACGCCTGAAGCATGGATACAACCGCTGGGAAAAACCAAACCGGCCCGCGGGCTCTTTGTGGCGAGGGTAGAGGGTGAATCGATGAATCTTCGGATACCAAACGGGTCTTATTGTATTTTCCGTACGCCCGTCGTCGGTGATCGGACTGGACGGGTATTGCTCGTTCAACACCATTCGATTGAGGACCCGGACCACGGAGGTTCCTACACCGTTAAGGTGTACGAAAGCGAGAAGATCGACGCGCCGGGGGATTCCTGGCGTCATACAAAGATCGAGCTTAAACCGTCCAGCGACGAATCAAGATATGAGGCCAGGGTTCTGTCGGCCGCCGAGGCTGCCGAGTTGAAAGTCATCGCGGAATTGGTCGAAGTACTCAAGGCATAATTTCGGCCGCCAGACCTTGGAGGGGCTGTCCCGGCGGTGGCATGTTCTCGCGTCGATGAGTTCACAAAATGCTTGAAAGATGGGTTCTGGCGGAGTATATATAGCCTTTCCACATTGAAAACAGGAGGAAACCCAATGCTCGAGTTTGCCATCTGCTTTAAAGGAGACATCCCGCCGGAACGGACAATGAAACTGGCCAAGGCTGCGGAGAAAGGCGGATTTTCGTACGTCTGGACGTTTGATTCGCATATCCTCTGGAAAGAATGCTACACGATGCTGACCTACCTCGCGACCGGGACCGAGAAAGTGAAGCTCGGGCCGTGCGTGACCAACCCGGCCGTGCGGGACCTGACGGTGACCGCGAGCAATTTTGCGGCGCTGAACCTGATTTCGAAGGGCCGCGCGGTGTGCGGGATCGGCCGGGGCGACAGCTCGCGCCGTGTGATGGGGTTCAAGCCGACGACGGTGGACGAGATGATGGCCGGGGTTGAAAAAATCCGGACGATGGCTGCGGGCGGGAAGGTCGAGCACGAGGGCAAGGAGCAGTGGTTCAACTGGGCCAATCCAAAGTATCCCCTGCCGATGTGGATCGCCGGCTACGGCCCCAAGGTTCTGCGGGCCTCGGCCAAACATGCGGACGGGATTGTCCTGCAGATCGCCGACCCCTTTCTCGTGAAATGGTTCATCAGCCAGGTTGTCGATGGCGCGAAGGAGTGCGGCCGGGATGCCGGCGATATCGAGATCATGGTGGCCGCGCCGGTGTTCATTTCGAAGGATCTCAAGAAGTGCCGCGCCCAGGTGCGGTGGTTTCCCGCCATGGTCGGCAACCACGTGGCGGACCTCGTCGAGCGGTATCACAGCGGGGAGGTTCCGCAGGCGCTGACCGACTACATCAAGGGCCGGAAGGGCTACGACTACCGGCATCACGCCGACAAGGACGCCGATCATCTCGATTTCATTCCCGAGGCGATCGTCGACCGGTTTTCGGTGATCGGCGACGTCGACGCGCACGTGGCGAAACTCCGGGAGCTGGAGGCCGGCGGGATGACCCAGTTCAACATCTACCTCATGTGCGGCGAGGAGGAGAGGATTGTCGAGACCTACAGCAAGGAGATCATCCCGGAGTTCCGGAAGAAGGCGTCGAAGACCAAATCCAAATCCAGGCGCAAGTAGCCCGCCTGACGCATCCGGAACCCCGCGAGTGACCTGGCTCCTCAGGCCGGCGCGGCCGGCCGACCTGCCGGCCCTCATGCGGCTGGCCCGGAAGCTTGACTCAATCAACCTGCCGTACGACGAGTCCGTCATCCTCGAGATCATCCGGCGGTCGGTGGAATCGTTTGCCGCGCGAAAAAAGTCATGGACCTTCGGGCACTACGTCTTTGTGCTGGAGGATCCCCGCCGCCGGGCCGTGGTCGGCTCTTCGCAGATCATCGACAAGCACGGGATCGTGAACCGGCCGCACATTTGTTTCAAGCTGATCAACATCGAAAAACACAGCCGGACGATGGACCGGCGGTTCACGCACACGTGTTTGAAGCTCGAGTGGAACCCGGAGGGCATCACCGAAATCGGAGGCCTCATCCTCGACGAGCGATACCGGTCGCATCCGGACCGCCTCGGCAAACTCATCTCGTACGTGCGGTTCCTCTACATGGCGATGCATCCGGACAAATATCGGCCGGAAATCCTCGCCGAGCTTCTGCCGCCGCTCGACAAATCCGGAGGTTCGCCGTTCTGGGAGCACATCGGCAAGAAATTCACGGGCATGGACTACAAGGAGGCGAACGCCAAGTGCCGGACCAACGCGGAATTCATGTTTTCCCTCTTCCCCCACACCCTCCTCTACATGAACCTTCTGCCGGAAAAAGTCCGCAAGCTCATCGGCGCGGTCCATCCGAAGACGCGGCCGGCAAAAGAGATGCTGGAACACATCGGCTTTCGGTACACCGACGAGGTCTGTCCCTTCGACGGCGGCCCGCACCTGCGCGCGCGGTTTGACGAAGTCACCCTCATCAAGCGGTGCCGGGTCCTGCGGGCCGTTCCTAAACAAGGGCCGATCCAGGGGCCGGCCGTGCTGATCGGCGCGGGCGCCGGCGCGGATTTCCGCGCCTGCGCCGCGCCGGCCGAGGTCTCGGACAAGGAGGTGGCGGTGTCCCCGGCGGTCCTCAAACTCCTGTCGCTTCCGCGGGGCCGCCCGGCCGCAGTGCTTCCTCTCTGATGCCGGCGGGACACGGAGAGATTCAGTCGGTCAATCCGGCGAACCTCTCCGATCGCATCGGCGTGTTTCGATGGAGCCTGCCGGCCGCCGACGCGGCGGTGGCGCGGGCGCGAAAAACATTTGGGGCGTGGTCGTGTCTGCCGCCGGCGCACCGGGTTCGCGCGCTGGTCAGGTTCCGGCAGATTCTCGCCCGGCAAGGCGACGCGCTTGCCTGGTCGATCTGCAGGGAAACCGGGAAGGCGATCCGGGAGGCCAGAGAGGAGGCGCAGCTTCTCCTGTCAAAAATCGATGTCACACTCGAAACCGCCAAATTGGAGTTGGCCGCGCCCGCCGCCGGACCGGACGCCTATTGCGTGTATCGGCCCTACGGCGTCTGCGCGGTGCTGGGGCCGTTCAATTTCCCTCTGCATCTGCCGCAGGGCCACATCGTGCCGGCGCTTCTCGCGGGAAACACGGTGGTGTTCAAGCCCTCGGACAAATCCTGCCGGACCGGTCTTCTCTACGCGGACTGCGCGGCCCGCGCCGGTTTCCCGCGCGGCGTGTTGAACGTCGTGTGCGGTCCGGGCGCCGTGGGCGAGCGTCTGGCGGCCCATCCGGACGTGTCGGCGGTCCTGTTCACGGGTTCCTATGCCGTGGGGCAGCGCCTGAAATCGATCGCGCACGATCCGCCGGACAAACTGCTGGCGCTCGAGATGGGCGGAAAAAACGCGGCGGTCGTGTTCGCCGACGCGGACCTGTCGCAGGCCGCCGCGGAATGCGCGCAGAGCGCGTTTGCGACGGCGGGCCAGCGATGCACGTCGACGTCCAGGATATTTGTCGAGCGGGGGGCGTTCGATGAATTTTGCGATAAATTTGTTTCCCTGGCCCGAACGTTTCAAGTGGGCGACCCGGCCGATCCGGAAATTTTTTGCGGCCCGCTGATTTCGGCCGACGCCGCGTGCCGGGCCGAATCGGCGATCCGGGAAGCGCGCCGGCTGGGCGGCCGGCCCCTGCTGGCCGGCGGCCGATTCGACACGGCGCGCGGTCACTTCGTGCGGCTGTCCGCGCACCGGTTCGACCGCTATCCGGGCCGGCGCCGGTACACGTCGGAGGAGTTGTTCGTTCCGGAAGTCGGGCTGTATCCGTTTGGCGACGCGGCCGAAGCCATCGCGCGCGTCGAGGACACGGACTACGGGCTGGCGCTTTCCGTATTCACGCGCCGCCGGCCCGTCTTTGAAAAAATGCTGAACGAAACCACGCACGGGATCGTGAACTGGAATGTCGGCACGATCGGCGCCTCCGGGCGGCTGCCGTTCGGGGGACGGAAAAAAAGCGGCAACGCCCGGCCCGCGGCGCGCTTCTCCATCCGCAACTGCGTCTATCCGGTCGCCGGCCGCGCCGCGCCATGACCCCGGCGGTCGTGATGGGCGATCCCGAGTACTTCGCCGTGCTCCACGGCTCGAACCCCCACACGCGCACCCGATGGGGCGCGCGCAAGCGGGTCGACCGGGATTTGGCGAAACGCCAGTGGGCCGTGTTTGCCGATCAGCTCCGATCGAGCGGCGTTGAGGTTCACGTTCTGCCGCCGTCGCCGGACTGCCCCGGCCTGGTCTATCCCGCCAACGCCGGGATTCTGCAAGGCCGGACGTTTTATCCGGCCAACCTCCTGCCTGCGCGAGCGCCGGAGCGCCCGCATTACGAAAGATTTTTCAGCGGGCTTGGATACGACGTGACGCCGTTCGCCGGCGGCCGGGTGCGGTTCGAAGGCGAAGCCGATTTTTTTCCGTGGGGGGACCGGATGATCTTCACCCACGGCCCGCTCAAACGGCAGCGGACGGTCCTGACGTGGCAGTTTCCTTTTTACAAACGAGTGTACGGCTTTCGGTCGGATCGCCGCGCGCTCGACGTGTTGAAAACGATCACGCCGCAGCGCGAGATCGTGGACCTGGAGCTCTGCGACGAGCGCTACTATCACGGCGACACGTGCCTCTGTTCATTCGGCCCGCGCCGGGAGCGGCTGCTGGCGTATCTGCCTGCGCTGACCCGGGCCTCGCAGGAGAAACTGCGCGCCTTGGCTGCGGACCGTTTGGTCGCGTTGTCGGATGCGGACGCCGCGTGCTACGCGGCCAACGCGTTCGCGGCGGAGATCGATCGGCCGCACCTGTTCATGACGGGCGCCGCGTCGGAGGAACTCCGTCGGCGGATCGGCGAGGCGGGCGTGGAGATGGTGACGGTGGACGTTTCGGAATTCCTGAAAAAAGGAGGCGGCTCCGTCAAGTGCATGGTGTTCGACCTGGCGGGCGTTCCGTCGCCTCAGGCTTAATCGTCGGCCCGGTCTTCGCGTTTGTGTTTTCCGCGCCCGCCTCCGCGTTCGCCGCGATCTCCGTCCCCGCGGTCTTTCCAGCCCTTCTCGCCGCCGCGCTCGCCCATTTTGATAAGCATCCGGGCCATCTGGGCCGGGGTCAGGATCGCCTCCATTTTCGTCTCCAGCGCGTCCATCTTGCGCTGCCGGTCGGCCCGGAGGGACTTGATGTCCGCGATGATTTTCTTGATCGCCGCATCGTCCGGCTTTTCCGCTTTTAGCGTCTCGCGCAACCGCTGCCCGATCTCGCGCATCTTCTCGCGGTTCTCCTTCATCAGGGCCTTGCGCTCCTCCTGGATCGATTTCAATTTTTCTTTCTGCTCCTCCGTCAGGCCCATCTTGCCCTTGTGGTGTTTCTCCTTGTGCTCTCCTTTGCCTCCTTCACCCTTCTCGCCGGCGAATGCCGGCACGCCGACCGCCAGGAGACACGCGCATACGGTCAAAGCCAGCCATCGAGTCATGTCCGTTCCTCCTTCAAGATATTGAGAGGGCGTCGCCACCCCCATTCGTCTTCTTCCAGTGTATCAGCTTTATCAGCGACCTTGCATTTGTTTCTCCCTCAATGATACACTGCGCCAGTTTACAGTGAGGCGGGTGGTTGTTGAAGACCAAGTATCTGATTATTGTTCCAGACGGCATGGCGGACCGACCGGTCCCCTCGCTCGGAAACAAGACTCCCCTTGAAGCTGCGCGGACGCCCGGATTCGACCGGCTGGCCCGCGAGGGGGCGGTCGGCCTTGCCCGGACCGTTCCCAAGGGCGTGACGCCCGGCAGCGACGCGGCGAACCTGTCGATTCTCGGACTTGATCCCGCGCGGTATCCGCTTCAGCGCGGCTCCATCGAGGCCGCGTCGATCGGCCTTCCGGCGCGCCCCGACACGCTGTATTTCCGCGCGAATTTCATCACGGTCAAGAACGGCCTCATCGTCGACCACTGCGCCGGCCACATCGGAACGCGAGAGGCCCAGAAGCTTCTTGCCGTCGTCAATCGCGAGGTTCTGAACGGATCGCTGGAGGGCAGCCAGGCGCGGCTCTACACCGGGGTGAGCTACCGCCACACCCTGGCTTGGCGCGCGCCGGCGCCGTTTCGGGCGCGGCTTCTGTCGGTGCATCTCGACGGCCCGCACGATCTGGTCGGCTCGGACGTGCAGCAGCATCTGAAGCCGTACGCGAGCCTGCCGCATGTGGAGATCATGATGAAAACCCAAAAGGTTCTGGAGGCGCATCCGTTCAACCGCGGCCGGAAGCGTCCCGCGAACATGATGTGGCTGTGGGCGCAGGGCGAGGGCAAGCGCCTTCCGACGCTGCGCGAGCGGTTCGGGGTATCGGGCGCGGTCGTTTCCGGCGTGGACCTCGTGCGCGGCCTGGGCAAGCTGGTGGGTCTGACGGTTGTGAACCTGAAGCGGGCCACCGGCTATTACGACACGGACTTTGACGAGAAGCGGACGGCGGCGCTGCGGGAGCTGAAACAGAAGGAGATGGTGTACCTTCACATCGAGGCGCCGGACGAGGCGGGTCACGACCGGAACGCGGCCATGAAGAAAAAGATGATCGAAGTGATCGACCACAAGATCGTGGCGCCGATTCTGGCCGAAGTGTCCCGGTGGCCCGACCGCGTCCGGGTGCTCGCCATGCCGGACCATCCGACCCCGTGTTCGATCGGCACGCACACGAGCGACCCGGTGCCGTATGTGATCTGGGATTCGAAGCATCCTTTGACGCGGGGCATGCCGCGATTCACCGAGCGCCTGGCCGCCCGGTCGGCGCGGCCGATCATGGCGCATACGATCCTGCGGGAGAAATTCATCCATTCCCGGGAGGCCCTCTAGCCGTGTCCGGCGACCGAGAACATCGGCCGCTCGTCGTCATGAAGTTCGGCGGCAGTTCGGTCGCCAATCCCGACCGGATGAAGAACGTGGCGCGGCGGATCATCGACAAGAAGCGCGAGGGGAACCGCTGCGTGGTGGTGGTGTCGGCGATGGGCGACACGACGGACGACCTGATCGATCTCTCAAAAAAAATCAACGCGGACCCGCCGGACCGCGAGATGGATTTGCTCATGAGCGCCGGCGAACAGATATCGAGCGCGCTTCTGGCAATGGCGATCCAGGCGGAAGGCGAGAAGGCCGCCGCGTTTTTCGCGCCGCAACTGGGCATCCGGACCGACAGCGTCCACACCAAGGCGCGGATCGTCGAAATCGACGGCACCCGGCTCCAGAAGGAAATCACCAACGGCAACATCGCCGTCTGCGCCGGATTCCAGGGGCTCGACGCCTCCAACGACATCACCACCCTCGGCCGCGGCGGTTCCGACACCACGGCCGTCGCCCTCGCGGTCGCGCTCAAGGCGGACGTGTGCGAGGTCTACACGGACGTGGACGGCATCTACACCGCCGACCCGCGGGTGGTGCCGGAAGCGCGGAAGATCGAGCGGATTTATTTCGACGAAATGCTCGAGCTGGCCTCGCTCGGCGCCAAGGTCATGATGAACCGGTCGATCGAGTTCGCCAAAAAATACAACATTCCCCTGCACGTGCGGTCCAGCCTCAACGGGAACGCCGGCAGTTGGATCATCGAGGAGGAAGAAACACCCATGATGGAACGACCCATTGTCCGCGCCGTGGCCGCCGACAAGGACCAGGCGCGGATCACCGCCATTGACCTGCCGGACGTCCCCGGCGTCGCCGCGAAACTCTTCGGCGGCCTGGCCGAATCCAACATCAACGTCGACATGATCGTCCAGTCCTCGTCGGAACACGAGATCGGCAAGAACGACATCGCCTTCACCGTCGCCTCCACCGATCTTAAACGCGCGGTGGAGCGGCTGAAACCGGTGCTGAAAGACCTGAGCGGCGGCAGCATTGTCTTTTCGGACGACGTGGCCAAAGTCTCGATCGTCGGCGTCGGCATGCGGTCCCATGCCGGTGTGGCCGCAAAGATGTTCAAGTCCCTGGCCGCGGCCGGCGTCAACATCGAGATGATCTCGACCAGCGAAATCAAGGTCAGTTGCATCATCAGCCGGTCCAAGGCCGACGAGGCCGTCCGCCGGCTCCACGCCGCGTTCGAACTCGGCCGGCAAGCCCCCGTCGCCGCCGGCGCCTGACCGGGGATAACCGCCCTCTTTCCCCCCTTTACAAGGGGGGATAAAGGGGGGTCCATCCGCCGTTCCCCCGTCTTTCACCCTTGAATTTTTTTTGAGCGGGACTACAATATCAAAGAGTGGATTCAAGCGCATACGGATGTTGTGACTTTCACCCTTGAATTTTTTTTGAGCGGGACTACAATCCGCGGCCCCCGCCGCTTGCGAGAGCGGCCATGGCTTTCACCCTTGAATTTTTTTTGAGCGGGACTACAATAAATTTGTCAGAGACTTCTGTGAGACGAGTATCTGCTTTCACCCTTGAATTTTTTTTGAGCGGGACTACAATTCCCGCTCCGCAGTTATGAAGCTGTGTGAGTTGGGTTCGGAATGAGTGAGGCACATTTCGCAAGCGTCAAGCTTGCGAAATTTGCCGGGATATTTGCGAAATCAGAATACATCGCCGCAGAAATTGCGATATTCGCATTGCTCGCAGGCTTTGCGATGTGCCGTTGCGGGCGGGAAATCGTGGGTTGTTGACATGGCCCGAATGGTGTCTATTGCTCGCCGGAGTCGTTCGTTCCATGCGGCGTCCGGCTCCAGACGTTCCACACATCGGCGATCCAGAAAATACATGAACGCGCCAATACAGGGTTTGCCGAAATGCTCGCCGGCCAATACCTGATACGCCGCCGCCTGCATCCGGTGATTGTCTCCGACAAATCCCCCGCTCGCCTTCACGTCAACGATGGCAACGGCGTCATCGCGTTCGAGCGCCAGATCGATCCGACCGGCGATGCCGCATGATTCACTCATCGCGTATACGCTGAAATGTCTTGTTGCCCGGTCCCATCCGTATCGGCCCAAGCTTCGCCGCACCTCCAGCCGCCGAAATTCCTCCTCCAACCGCTGACCTCGTTCCATCAGCTCCGTGGCCGGAGGCCGGATCGGCATGACTCTGGAAAAATAGGGGATGCGCGGGCAAAAGGCGAACTGTTTCAAATCGCTGACCGTGACGATGTCCGAAGCGGCCGGCGTCATTCGAATTTCAGGACGCGCGCCTGATCCCGCGTCTTTTGTTCCTCAATGAGCGACCGCAGGAGCGTCCGGTCGCCGGGGTCGCCCTGTTCGTGAATGAATCGTGTGTCCTCGTCGTGCGCGCAAATGGGCTGAATGAAGAAACGCCCGTACCCATCCCCCAGAAGCCGCTTGATCCGGTGATAGAGCTCGCGCTGGCGCGTACGCGACAGGAGTCCCCAAAACGCGCTCATCTGAATTCTCTCCAGCCCAAAATCCAGGCACGCCTCGCTGATTTTCGTCCGCGCTTTGTCCTCCTCGATGTCATAGACGACGAGACAGCGCATGTCGGCCATCGTTCTACCACTTGAACCGGAACGGCCGATATTCCTCGATCGAGCCTCGAATGAAGGACGCCGCCAGCCGGCATTGTTTTTGAATAATCGAACGAATTCTGTATTTCCCGCCGTCGAAGGATTCCGTCCCGTCGATGCGTTCCAAGAGTTTCGACAGGAATTCCGTTTTCAGATCGCCGTCCAGCATTCCCGGCGTCCTGAGCGCACGCACCTGGCCGAGTTGCGCCATAGAAATGACCGTCCGGTCGACCACCGGCGCGCGAAATTCCTCGACCATGTCGAAAACGAGGCTGGGCTTGCCGGCCCGGTCGGTGTGAAGAAATCCGGCGAACGGTTCCAGCCCCGCGAAATGTACCGCGCCCCAAACTTGCGAATACAAAACGCCGTATCCGAAATTCAGCATGACGTTGACGGGATCCGATGCGCCGCGATGCGTGCGTCCCGGAAACGGTACGCGCCCGCCGATGATCCGGCCGACGGCGGACCAATACCTCTGCCCGGCCTGTCCCTCGATGCCCATCAGTTGTGCGCGGGTTTCGTCGAGCGAGGTTTCCGCGACCTGTTCTATCCCCCTCCGCGCGTCATCCATTGCGGAGATGTCCTCCTGCAGGGAGGAAAACAGGTCAGGCTGGGAAGTGGAAATATATTTTCCGAAATATTTCAGAAGCCGCAGTTGGTTCCGGATTTTTCCGGCGACAACAGCCTTGGCGAGCCGCAGTCCCCGTCCGTTGGTCAGCGCCTCGAATTGCGCCTTGCGCGTTTCGACCACGGCCGTCAGAAGCGGCGAAGCGATCTCCGCCACCGGCTTGCCGTTGAACGCGATGATGCTGGTGCGGATCCCCCGTTCGGCCAGCGCCGTCAGAAGATCGGTCGTGATCGACAGGCCTCGCGCGTCGAGGATGATTTCGTGCAGGCGCGCCATCGGAATCTGCCACACCGCCCGGCCGTCTTTCTTCCGTATGACCAGCCGCTCGCTTCGTTTGCCGACATGACAGCCGTTGCCCGAAATGGACGCCGTCAGTCCCGACGGGCTTTGCACCACCGTGATGCCGTCCTCCAGCGTGTAAGGGACGTCGTCCACCGGCAAATGTTCGACCCGCGCGGACGGCATTTCCGGTTCGCCGGTCAGCAAATTGATCTGCTGCGGGGGAGGTTCGATGCGATGAGCGTCGGAGAAGGGCATCAGGGGCGGCTTGTCGTCAACGCCCCTTTCGGGGACGGCTTCTCCTTACAACGTCGAGAATGGTTTTTCTGATTAGAATCGGAAGTGCGTTAAGGCCGCGGTAGGGAAAGTGCAATTCATTTCCCAGGTCGGAAATCTCCTTGATGAGGGATGGATGGACACTCCGCTCTTCGTAGATCAGAAAGGCCGGCCTGCCGGCGCCATAGGCCATCCCGAGTTCCAGAAGAACGTTCAGATTCAGCGCCGTACTTTTTTTGCGGCCTGTGATGTCCAAAATGCAGAAAGAGGCGTTTCTAATTTTCCGAATGATTTCCTTCAATATTGAAACGTTTTGGATGGCGTGATCGGCATAGGTGGGACGAAAGCCGGTATGTTTGAGGGCTGTTGATATAAGACGCCGGTACTTCCTTTTTCGGCCCCCTATTTCATAATAGTCGTGCGCGATAAAAACAGTCTTTACCAACTTCGTTCCGCCTATCCCGCCTTCATCATTTTCTCACACACTTGAAGGCCCTCCCCCTCAATCCATATAAACCATCGGTAGTTCCCTGACCGCTCGATACTGACAAATCCACTTTTTTCAAACACTGCCAGAATCTTCCGTAGCCGCGGAATTCGAATGCCGGTAGTTGTGGAAAGTGAAAGGTCGTTATGAGGCATGCCTTCGCCCAGCGGATGGACGAAAAGATTTCTCAAGTGGCTCAAAACGGAATATCCTTCGTCCCCGAACGGAATTTCAACCGTCATTTCCTTTTTCATACGGCCACCTCCGATGTCGAGCGGAATCGTTTTCTTTTCACGACTCGAGTTTACCGTCCGGTTGACGGGATTTCAAGATATTCACTTTTTTGTATTCAGCGTCGCTGTCCGTGTGAGGTTGAACGGCGGGGTTTCCTTGCCGAGAGCCACTTCTCGAAAGACTGCTGACTTTCGCCGGATGCCTGACCCATCAGGAGATTCCCAACGCTGATATCCTCGTCGATGTCTTCCCAATGCAGGCCCTGTCCCTTGCCGATCAGCCGCCAGTTGTCTCTTTCCTTTTGCGACGCGTTTAGAAGCCTCGGAAACCACGCCAGCGGCGCGGAGATGGTTCTGCCGTCGCTCAAATCGACATGGATCGTGTCGGCCGTCAGCGTCACGTCTTCCGCAAGCGGCGTTTCCGTCCTAACCGTTGAAGTACGCATGCCACGCCTCCTTCAATTCACTCGCATAAGCGAACACCAACTTGAGTATCCGGCGAATTTCAGCCCGTGAGAATCCCCCGCTCCCGCACAACCGAACCGGTTCCAGCCAAAACTTGGCGACCTTGTTGTCACGCTCAACGTGAACGTGCGGCGGCTCGCCGCGATCACCGGCAAAAAAGAAAAAACGATACGGCCCCTTTCTTAAGACCGTCGGCATCCGACCTCCAAAAAGAATCTACCCGGCATCCTGGTCTCGGCTATCCTGAAGGACCCGATGGGAAGACGGGGAGTATGTCTGAACTGATAATTGAGTATCCGTACGGACGCCGGGGATGTCAACTTGATGGGTGCCGCGCGTCGTTCGGATCCGACGGTTGAAAAACAAGTTTGTCAACCGCTTTCGCTCGTTGAGCGGGATGGCTTCCGCCTTTTCGGAGAAAGCGAAACCCCGCACAGTTTGGCGATTTCACGCTGCGAAACTTGGCGCTGATTTTCTCTGCCTTTCCCCCTGTGCGCCGGAACGGCCGTAAATTTTCCGCCTTTCTCGATTTTAACGACCATATATTCACCGGCCTCGTAACTTTTTCCAGTTATTCCTTTTCTCCCCCTTTTTTGAACCGCATCCAACTGAATCATGTCGTTTCTCCGGAAAATTCTTTCAAGAGTCCGTCCCTGCGGTGAATTGTCCTGGATGTGCCGAAACAGAATCCGATTCTTCACAGTACGAATCTGCGCCTGTCTGACGTCGTTCGTCCAAACTTCAATCCGATCGTTGACAGGCTGGGCGCGAACAAATCTCGACGGGCCATTCTTGGGGTTGACCTCCGCAACGTCTTCGCCATAGCCCATATCGAATTGTAGACGTCTTGGAAATGATGCTTCCCACGCACGTTCCCGCTGGTTCGGCACAGGCGTTGCCGGATTCTTCTTCATCCAAGCAGCCCGCCTTTCATTCAACCATTGACTCTTGAGTTTCGGGATTTCATTCATTGCCATCTTGATTCCGAGGGACTTAAAGGTCCGGCTAAAAAAATCCCGGAAACTTTTGGAGTAAATCCTTTCGATGCTGCCCCCCTTTTTGTCGGTGCCGACATCGATGCTTTCGACCGTGTCTCTCATTGTGTAGGAGGTGCCGTTTTGAGTTTTATGCTGATGGACGAATTGAATATCAGAATTCTGATTATGCCATCGGGGAAAATAGCGTCCCAAGATTTTCATCGTCGCCTGATGGTCTTTCCAACGCGGCGCGATTTTCTGTAATACCGAAAAATACGGATTTTCCGGTTTCCACGTAAATATCCTTTCTCGCCATGTGTGTGGCGGGCAAGCGGCAATCAATACGGCATCTTGGGCGTGGTTTCTTTTATCGGCATCGTTTTTGGGTGGAAAATTTGCCGTACCGTCCGGGAAAGTCCTCCAGCAGCCGCGAAGTCGGCTGGTCATCCAGCCGTCAATGGTCTGGATAACGATTTTGTCTTTTTCGTAATTATCTGCGATCTCATTTTCCTTCACACCGTTGGCCAGAAGCATTTGCTTAATGCGTCCGATAAACTCTTTTGTGCGGGCGCCAACCCGGGCGAGCGCCGTTGGATTCTCCGGATACGCCGATTCTCTTGAAAGCAAAATCGCCTTTTTTCGTTGAGGTGCCGGCAGTTTTTTGACCCGGTCTTCAAACTCTCTCCAGCGTTGGTCGATGTTCCCGAACCACTCCCACGGACTTTTATTTTTTTTCAGGTTTCCATTGCATGTCCGACAACAGCTGATGAGATTGTAATCGATATTGGGCCCTCCTCGAGACTGCGGAAAGATGTGATCAATCTGCCCTGACCCAATGGATGTTCCGCAATAGACGCATGTTCCGTCCGTTTCCTTGAGATACATGTCATATTTCAACTTTTTCAACCCGCCTGCGGCGGTTTTCCTCACAAGCACATCCGTATCCTTGGGAGAATATTTTTGCACAATCTCCTTTTCCTTAATACGCATTTTTTTGTACAAAGTGATTTTGATCCCGGCGGCGCAGGAGGGGCAAAAAAATGGAGTGGAATCATTTGAAGCTTCAAGTTTCATCGGACGCGCCATTTTCCATCTGACGCGAGCATCGAGCGATAACTTCTCCTTGCAGTGGGGGCATCCGGCCGTTTGAGCAGTATTCGGTTTTGGAAATTCTATGGTAATCAATCGTGGTATGCTGTGACTGGGCTTGCCGGGCTTGCCCGGCGTTTCAAAAAGGATTTGTTCGAGTCGTCGAATCATTCGGCGATCACGATCTTCCCGGCAGGGATTTCGAGGCCCGGCGCGTTTGCGGCCTTCTTTGACGGAATCGATTGTCTGATGGTCGCCATTATTATTCTCACAGATGGCATGGTGTCTGTTGCACATAAACGCGCCGCGTGCGGCCATCTCGAGATGTTGTTGACAGAGGTTCGTATGGCCCTTGGGTTCGGATGGCGCAAGCAATTCGTACAATTGGTTGGCCATTTTCGGACTAGCTTTCAGTTTTTTGAGTTTATTCTCGATCGCCGTCCGCGCTGGCGGCTTCGCCTCTTTATCGACCCACAGTTGAGAAAAATATTCGGCCTCCTGCGCAGTGAGAGGTTGGCGGGAGGTGAAATCTTCAACGCGAATATTTTTGACGACGACTTTGTATGCAAGCTCCCGAACCTTGGATTTGCGTGGTACCATTTTTCCGCACCACGAGCATCCGGCGACAATGCGGTTTTCAAATCTGGCCGGCCGAACATGCTTGTTCAACAGACATGATAATTCTTTTTTCCACATGTCCGTCATCTGCGGACAATTTTTGCGCGTCCACCCGTCGACGATATCCTTGAGATCCGATTCGACGATACTCCGGTGTTCGGGAGTTCGTGGCGATCGCGCGCGTTTGACGGCATCGCAAAGCACCGTTTCCAGATTCTCGATTTCCCCTTCTTTATTATCTTCCGGCTCTTTTTTTCTGCGTTCAATTTCCTCTTTTATCGCCGCGGCGACTGCTTCGGTAATTCGAACAGTCATGAGTTCTTCGGCGAGCTCTTGGTCGCTCAGTTCGCATAAATCGCTTCCCTCCCACACAAATCCGCGTTTTTGAAAAAGAAGCGTCAGAGAGCATACAAACTCCTCGGGCGTGGCAGTTCCGATCTTACATTTCTGGATAATGGTCCGCTTGCCGTCCTGACGCGAGGCAAGACCTGTTTTTATCGTATGCCCCTTTTTCGTTTTGAAAGGCCAATGCATGACGCCGTACGGGTCCGGGAGGCGTTGTCCACCCGGAAGTTTTTGGCGTAGGATCCATGATCGAAGGCGCGCGAGGCGCATTTTCCTGGCATGTCGGGTGCGGCGACCCCGGCGATTTCTCCGTCGATCCTTCAGTGTCGCCTGATGAAAATCGACGAACGTTTCGGCGTGAAGGACGCGATTGGCCTGCACCAATGCAATGCCGCCATAATCTTCGCCGAAATCTATTCCGAGGCGGAGAGAATCCAAAAACTCATTCAATCGTTGTTCCAATTCTGTAGCCATAAGTGCAATTTGCGGCGCTTCCGTTCGGCTTATCGGCGCGCCGCTCCCTTGCCCTTTGCGGGTTGCCGACACCCGCCTGCGGGCCCGACCACACCTATTCTCCGGCGCTGTGGTTACGCACGGCGAGGACTAGTCGGGGCCGTACATGACGCCGCTTGTTGGGCGGCGTCTGGGCTTCTTTCACCCTTGAAGCCGCATCATAAATCATGCAACCGGCGGTGTCACCTGTTTTTTTCACCTGCGTGTGAGCGGTCGGTAGAACTTTCAATTACCCACAAACCCCCTCTCCCCACGCGAAGCGGGGGGAGAGGGTAGGGGTGAGGGGGGTATCGACGCGCCGTGCGGCCACCCTCACCCCGACCCTCTCCCGCCAGAGGCGGGAGAGGGGGAATGTGGGTAATTGAAAGTCGGTAGAAGGCGGAAAAGATATAACACGAATGGGTTCGAATGTCACAAATATCCACCATACGGTAAAGGTTTTATTCGTGGCCTATGTTCTCCGCTGTTGACCGACCGAATTCCACCTGCGGTAACCGGTCGATCAAAACGGGTCACCCCCCTCTTTCCCCCCTTTGCAAGGGGGATGAAAGAGGGTCTGCGCCCGTCTCCACCTGCTGACTTTCCGCCGGCCGGTATGATAGTCTGCCCCCCATGAAACAGGCGTTTGCCAGTCCCAAGATTCTTCTATACGACACGACGCTCCGGGACGGGGCGCAGGCTGAGAAGATTTCGTTTTCGCTTGAGGACCGGCTGCGGATCGCCGCGAAGCTCGATGAGTTCGGGATCGACTACATCGAGGGCGGATATCCGGGGTCCAACCCCCGGGACCGCGAATTTTTCAGCCTCATCCGCGGCGTCCCGATCAAGCGCGCCCGGATCGCGGCGTTCGGTTCGACGGCCCATCCCAAGTACCGCCCGGCGGATGACCCGAACCTTCGGGCGCTGATCGCGGCCGGAACGCCCGCCGTCACGATTTTCGGCAAGAGCTGGGACTTTCATGTCCGCGACGCGCTGCGCATTACGCTCGACCAGAATCTGAAGCAGATCGAGGGGTCGGTCCGGTTTCTGAAACAGAAGGGCCGCGAGGTCATTTACGACGCCGAGCATTTCTTCGACGCCTACTTCGCCAATCCCGAATACGCCCTCGCGACGGTGCGGGCCGCCGCGACCGGCGGCGCGGACTGTATTGTGCTCTGCGAGACGAACGGCGGCCGGCTCCCGCACGAGGTGGGGTCGGTGGCGGAGGCCGTCCGGCGGGAAATTTCGACGCCGCTCGGAATCCACGCCCACAACGACGCCGACACCGGCGTCGCCAATTCCCTGGAGGCGATCCGGGCAGGCTGCGTTCACGTGCAGGGAACGATGAACGGCATCGGCGAGCGCTGCGGGAACGCCAATCTCTGTTCGATCATCCCGGCCCTGGTCCTCAAGATGGGATACCGGACGAACGTGAAGGAGGACCGGCTGACGTCGCTGTCCGAAATTTCCCATTACGTCGCGGAACTCGCGAATCTCACGCCCAACCACCGCCAGCCCTACGTCGGCGCGTCGGCCTTCGCGCACAAGGGCGGCGCCCACGTGTCGGCGGTCGGCAAGGACCCGCGGATGTATGAGCACGTCGATCCGGACCGCGTGGGCAACCACCGGCGGATCCTGGTGTCGGAGCTTTCGGGAAAGAGCAACATCATTCATAAGGCCCGGGAGATGGGATTCAAGGTCGGGAAGGACGATCCCGCGGTGAAAGCGGTCCTCGACCGGGTCAAGACGCTCGAGAGCGCCGGATTCGAATTCGAGGCGGCCGACGGGAGCCTGGAACTCATGTTGAAAAAAAACCTGGACGGCCTGTCGCCTTTTTTTGAGGTGATCGGATTTCGCGTGATCAACGAGCGCGAGCAGAACGGCGACGTCCGGTGCGAGGCGACGATCAAGGTCCGGGTGGGCGACCAGATCGAACACTCGGCGGCCGACGGCAACGGCCCGGTCAACGCCATGGACAAGGCCCTGCGCAAATCGCTTGAAAAATTCTATCCGGAGCTTCGCGAGGTCCACCTCACCGATTTCAAGGTCCGCGTGGTGGACGCGGCGGCCGGCACGGGCGCCACCGTCCGGGTCCTCATCGAATTCACCGATGGCCGGACCTCCTGGAACGTCGTCGGCGCTTCCGAAAATGTCATCGAAGCCTCCTGGCAGGCCATCCTGGACGGCATCGAACACAAGCTCTACCGGTCCAGGAAAAAGCGTCCGACCCGAAAAAGCGGCCGCGTCTGAACACGAGTTTTCCCAAGGCCTACGAGCCGGCGCAGGTCGAGCCGGCCATCCGCCGGAAATGGGAGTCCGCGCCGATCTTCCGCGCCGATCCCTCGTCCTCCAAACCGCCGTTTTGCATGGTGATCCCCCCGCCCAATGTCACGGGCAGCCTCCACATGGGCCACGCGCTCAACAACACCCTGCAGGACATTCTTGCGCGGTACAAGCGGATGGACGGATACGAGGTGCTGTGGCTGCCGGGCACGGACCACGCCGGCATTGCGACGCAGAACGTGGTCGAACGCGAGATCGCGAAGGAGGGCCTGACGCGCCGGGACCTGGGCCGCGAAAAATTCCTGGCGCGGGTGTGGCAGTGGAAGGAAACATACGGCGGCCGAATCCTGGAGCAACTCGGGCGGCTCGGATGTTCCTGCGATTTTTCGCGGACGCGCTTCACGATGGACGAGGGCCTGTCGAACGCCGTCCGGGAAGTGTTCGTGCGGCTCTGGGAGGAGGACTTGCTCTACCGGGGCGACTACATTGTGAACTGGTGCCCGCGCTGCGGGACGGCGCTGTCGGACATCGAGGTCACGTACCGGGAGATCGACGGATTTTTCTATCACATCCAGTATCCCTTCGTGTCCGGCGGCGGCGGGATCGTGGTGGCGACGACGCGGCCCGAAACGATGCTGGGCGACACGGCGGTGGCGGCGCATCCGGACGACGACCGGCACCGGGGAGAGATCGGCCGGACGCTGCGCCTGCCGATCCTCGGCCGGGAAATTCCGATCATCGCCGATTCCTACGTCGATCCGTCCTTCGGCACCGGCCTCGTCAAAATCACGCCGGCCCACGATCCGAACGACTTTCTGATCGGTCAGCGGCATGATCTTCCACTGGTGAACATCCTGAACGCGGACGCGAGCCTGAACGCAAACGCCGGCCCCTACGCGGGCCAGGACCGCTTCGTCGCGCGCAAGGGCGTGGTGGAGCAGCTCACATCGGAGGGGCTCCTCGTCAAGATCGAGCCGCACCGGCACAACGTCGGGCACTGTTATCGTTGCGCGACGCCGATTGAGCCGTATGTGTCCAAGCAATGGTTCATCCGCATGAAACCTCTCGCGGCGCCCGCGATCGCGGCCGTCAAGGACGGCCGGATCAAGCTGTATCCGGAACGCTGGGTGAACGATTATCTGCAATGGATGGAAAACATCCGCGACTGGTGCATCAGCCGGCAGATCTGGTGGGGTCACCGGATTCCGGCGTGGTATTGCCGGGCGTGCGCCGGGCGCGACCGGGAGGGCATCCTCGTGTCGCGCACGCCGCCCCTTCAATGCCCGCACTGCGGGTCCAAAGATCTCGCGCAGGACGAGGACGTGCTCGACACGTGGTTCTCGTCCGCGCTCTGGCCCTTTTCGACGCTCGGCTGGCCGGACCGCACGCCGGAACTTCAGAAATTCTATCCGACCACCGTCCTGTCCACCGGGTTCGACATTCTGACGTTCTGGGTGTCGCGGATGATCGTGATGGGCCTGCGGTTCATGAAGGACGTGCCGTTCCGGGACGTGCCGATTCACGCGCTGATCCGCACCGAGACCGGGGAAAAGATGAGCAAATCGAAGGGCAACGTCATCGACCCGCTCGTGATGATGGACAAGTACGGCACCGACGCCGTCCGGTTCACGCTTGCGGCCCTGGCCGCGCAGGGCCGGGACATCAAGCTCAGCGAGCAGCGGTTCGAGGGATACCGGCATTTCGCCAACAAGCTGTGGAACGCCGCGCGATTCGTTCTGATGAACGCGCCCGCCGATCTCGAGATTCGTCTCCCGCCGCGTCCTGCCTCGGGCGACGCCCTGGCCGATCTCTGCAACCGCTGGATCCTGGGCCGGCTGTCGGCGGCGACCGCCGACGTGCGGCGCGCGCTGGACCGGTACGAATTCGACGCGGCCGCGCGGAGGCTCTACGATTTCATCTGGGGCGAATTTTGCGACTGGTACATCGAGATCGCCAAGATTTTCCTGACCGCCGGCGTCGCGGGCGCCGCTCGGTCCGATACGGTCTCGTGCCTCGTCCATGCGCTGGCCGAAAGTTTGAAACTCCTGCATCCGTACATGCCGTTTGTAACCGAGGAAATCTGGGCGCAACTGCCGGCGGCCCACCGCGGCGATGACGCCGGGCGTCTTCTTGCGGTGTCCCGTTTTCCGGCGCCGAGCGGGGGATCGGGCGAGTCGCCGGAGAGCGGAGAGGCGCACATCTCGACCGTGATCGAAATGATCCGGCAAATCAGAAACATCCGGACGCTGTACAGGATTGCGCCCAATCAACCGGTGCGGACCCTGATTTTCGGTTCCGAGGCCGATGCGGCCGCCGTGGACCGGATCCGGCAGGCCTTTCCGCTCTTTTCGCGGCTGGCGAAATCGGAATGTTCGGTGATCGACGGCGCGCCTGCGGACCGCTCGGGCGCGGCGCCCTGTTTCGTCCAGCCGTTCACGCTGTACGTTCAGGTCGGAGACCTCGTGGACCTCGAACAGGAGCGCCGCCGGATCCGCGATCGTCTGGCCGAGGTGGCGGCCCTGATCGACAAGAACGAGCGGCGCCTTCAGGATTCGGAATTCCTGGACAACGCCCCGGACGAGGTCATCGAAACGATGCGCGAAAAAACGGACCGGCTGCGCCAGGAGAAAGAGCAGATGGTCCGGCATCAAATCTAGCGCCATGCCCGATTTTTCCGATCCCGAGTTTCTCGACGGCCTCCGAAATCCCATTCTGACCGTCCAAGGCCGGCCCATCTATTATTTCTGCGTCCCCGGCGAGCCGATCCCCAAGGCCCGGACCACCCAGCGCGCCAAGTGGCTCGACCCAAAAGTCAGGCGGTCGCTCGCCTATCAAGAGAAGGTGGCGCAGTGTGCGCGGCTGATCTGGCGCGTGCCGGCTTTTGATCCGGCCGCCGCGCTTGAGATCAAGTGTTTCTTCTACCGAAAAGATTATCATGCCGTCGACCGGGACAATCTCGTGAAGTCGATCCAGGACGGGCTTGAGCGCGCGGGGATCGTGAAGCGTGACGAGCGGATCGTGCGCGGAAGCGACGTGCTCCATGCGCGGGCGCCGCGTCCGCACGCCAAGGTGTTTTTGTGCGAAGCCCTCCCGCGCGGCAGCCTCCTGGCGCTTCTGGGCGAACCCGCGGACTCGGGCGACGCCGCGCGCGGCGCCGCGCGGGCCTTCGTGCGGTTGACAGAGAAACGACGGCGGAATTAGCATTGGAATTTGCGATGAACAAACCCACAGAAAACGCCGCCGCCCGATTGCGGGAAACGCTGGACCGCATCCTTTCCAACAAATGGTCGCTCCCGGCCGGCGCGATGGTGGCGGCGGCCGGCGCGGCGATCCTGGCCGGCCAAATCCTCGCGTGGAAACTCGACCGGGCGAGCCTGCCTGCGCTGCCGGCCATTCCGGCGGCTCAAAGCTGGGCGGCGCCGTCGCCGAGGCGGATATCGATCGGCGGGTTCGTCCCACAGGCGGCGCAGCCGGTTCCTTCCCTGCCCGCGCCTCCTGTCGCCGGAACGGGCGGAACCAAGTCGGCCCTGCCGGTGGACCTTCTGGGCACCTTCGTGGGCGGCCCGAAAAAAGCCGCGATGTCCATCGCCATCGTTCAGCTCTCGACCGGCAGCCGCGAGGTGGAGGTGCTCAAGATCGGCGAGAAATGGAAGGACATGGAACTTCTGGAGGTCGAGCGCGGGCGCATCTGGGTGAAAAATCTCACGACCGGCGCCCGCGAGTTCATTTCGAACGATGCACTGCTCGCGCCATCAGCCGGCGCGCGTCTTCCGGCGGCCGCCCGGCCGGCGTCTTCGACTTTCTCCGGCGGCGAGCAGGTCACGGTTTCGCGTTCGGAGATCAACCGGACCATCAACAACAACACGAACATTATTTTTTCCTGGGTCGACGTCCAGCCCCACGCGGTCGCCGGCCGGGTGGAAGGGTTCAAGCTGGCGAACATCAAGCCGCGCGGCAAGCCTTTCTTCGACAAGCTGACCTTCCTGGAGGGCGACATCGTGAAGCGGGTGAACGGCGTCAAGATGGACAGCGTGGACAAGGCGGTGGGGCTGTGGAGTTCGATCCACGGCAAGGACCGGGTTTCCTTCACGGTGGAGCGCCAGGGTGTCGATAAGGAGATTACCATTGTATTTAAAGACTAGGATTCGGATTTCGGCGCTGACCCTGGCGCTGGTCGGCTTCTGGACTTCGCCGCTGTGTGCCGCGGACCCTGCCAAATCCCTGCGCCAGGGCGTCACGCTGTATGAAAAGGGCAGATACGGAGAAGCGTTAAAAGCGTTCGAGTCGGCCGGAGACGATCCGGAGGCCCTCTACTACCGGTTCCGCATTTACATGGAAGACCTGCGGGACACGCGCGGGGCGGCGGACATCGGCGCGGCGCTTCTGAAAAAATTCCCCGCTTCTTCGCAGGCCCAGCGTGTCTCGGCGGTGATGGGACAGGCCCCGTCCCTGTCCCCGTCCCGCGCCCGGCCTGCGGCTGTTCCAGCCCCGAAGGCGGAGCCGCCGCCGGCCAAACCCAAACCTGCCGCGCCGCCCACGCCCGCGCCGAAACCGGCGGCGACACGGACGTCAGCCGTCCCTGCCCACCGTCCGACAGGGATGGCGGACACTCAGGCGGGGACGGCGAAGGAAGTTCCCGTCGAAACGCCCGCGGCCAAGCCGGTCGAGTCGGCGCGCGTCGAGCCTCCGCGTCCGGCTGCGCCGCCCGCCGCGCCGCCTGCCGTGCCTGCTCCGGCCATTCCGCCCAAACCGGAGCCTCCCAAAGAACGGGAACCGACCGTGCAGGTGAACCTGACGGCGGACCTGAAAGATTTTCTGAAAGGCATCAGCGAACTCACCGGCGAAAACATCCTCTACGATCCGAACGTCAGCGGCCAGGTGATCATGTCCGGCCCCGCGGACGTTCCGATGTCTCAGGTCATGGACCTTGCGCAACAGGTGCTGGCGATGCGGGGATTCACGCTGGTGAAGATGAACCAGGGCTGGAAAGTCGCGCCGAGTTCCGTCGCGCTTCGCGGCAATCTCCCCGTGGTGGAGGGCGCGGCGTCCGGAATGTCCCAGGAACTCATCACGCAGATCATCCGCGTCGATCCCGGCCTTTCGATCAACGAATTCCGCAACGTCATCGCAACCTACCTCTCGCCCAACAATAACTTCCAAGTGATGCCGAAACTGAATCTGATCCTTCTGACCGACACGCGGGAAAATGTCGAGAAGGTCATGGACCTCATCCGCCGCCTTACGGAACTGTACGGCCGGGTCGTGTACAAATTTTACAAAATCAAATACGCCAAAGTGACGGACCTCAAGGCCCGGATGGACGCCATCCTGGGCTCGTATCTCGGCAAATCGGATTTCCTGACCATGCCGATCGTCGAAACCAACATGCTGTGGGTGGCCGCGCTGCCGGAGGACGTGCGCCGGATCGAGGACCTCATCAAGGAGTTCGACACGGACTACCCGTATGAGGTCGAGCTGAAGGTCCTTCCGCTCAAGCATGCGTCCGAGGAGGCCGTCGCCAAGCTCGTCGGGGAGCTTTTGCAGGTCGGCACGGCGAAATACGCGACGGAGAATTTCAAAATCATTCCCGATCCCCGGCGCCGGTCTGTCATCATCTCGTCGACCTCCCCGCACCTCATCGCGCTGGTCACCAAACTGGTGGGCGAAGTCGACCAGCCGAGCGTGCCGCGCGCGGAAAACATGCACATCTACAAGATCGGCAACGCCGACGCGCTGAAGATCGCCGACAAGATCAACACCCTCTACAAGGACCAGACCGGCGCGGACCGCATCGGGATCGTGGCGGATGAGCAGTCGAACTCGCTCATCATCACCGCCAACGCCCAGCGCTATGAGGAGCTGGAAACGATCATCAAGAAACTCGACCAGAGCAAGGCCCAGGTGTGGCTCGAAATGTACGTGGTGGAGGCCTCGGCGGACCAGACCAAGAAGATCGGCATCCAGTGGTTCGCCGAAACGGCGAGGGACATCCGCGGGTCCAATTACACGTCCGGCCTCGGCGTCGTCACCGGCACCACGCCCGGCCAGGAGGGATTGACCATCGGGATCACCAAAAAGGGGACGACCCTGCCTTCGGCCTTCAATGCCTTTCTCGACAACAAGGATTTCGACGTCATCAGCACGCCGCACATTCTGGTCAAGGACAACGAAAAGGCGCGGATCGCCGTCGGCGACGTCGTGCCGATCCTTCAGAACAGCCAGGTCACCGACGTCGGCACGGTCATCCGGACCTTCAGTTTCGAGAACGTCGGGACGAACCTGAACATCACGCCGCACGTGAACAAGCCGCGCGTGACGCTGGACCTTTCGATGTCGATCCAGGAAGTCAAGTCGGTCGCCGAACTGGGCGCGCCCACCCGCACGACCCGGGATCTGTCGACGACGATCACGGTCGAAAGCGGGCACACCGTCGTCCTCGGCGGGATTCTGGGCAAGCGCAAGACGGTCGGCCGCAGCGGTGTGCCGGTGATCTCGAAGCTTCCCGTGATCGGCGCGCTGTTTCGGAAGGATGTGTATGAGGACAAAAACACGAACCTCCTGATTTTCATCACGCCGCGCATCCTCGAAACCGCGGAGGATCTGGAAAAGGTCTCGAGAGAGAAAGAGGGCGAAACGCCGCTCCGGGAGCCGCAGGCCGCCCTGCAGCCCCGCAAGATGCCTTAAGCCTCATGGAACCGGGCCGGATCAAATCGCTGTTTGAAATGGCCAACCTCACTTTTTTCAAGGAGCACCGGATTCTGCCGCTCGAATCAGGCCCGCCGGTCCGGATCGGCGTGGTCGACATGCCGGACCCGGAAATCCTCAGCCACCTGCAGGTGCTCTACCAGTCTCCCATCGAATGCGTTCCCCTGGCGCCGGGCGTGGTGGAGGAGGGACTGGAACGCGCCGCGCGGGCGCTCTTGTCGGGCGAGTCCGATTTGGATCTCGGCATGGACCCGGAGGAGCTGTCGAAACTGGAGCAGGAGGTCACCGACGAGCGTTCGGACCTCGACGTGACGGTCCAGGCGCCGGTCATCCGGATGGTGAACTCGCTGATCGCGGACGCGCTGGGCCGGCGCGCGAGCGACATCCATTTCGAGCCGGGCGAAGACGAGGTGACGGTGCGGTTCCGGGTCGACGGCATTCTGCATCCGATCCGCACCTACACGCGGAGTCTCCATCCGGCCGTGGTGTCGCGGGTGAAGATCATGGCGCGGCTGGATATCGCCGAAAAGATTCTGCCGCAGGACGGCCGGATCAATTTGCGGAACGTCGGCCGCGAGATCGACGTGCGCGTGAGCGTGGTGCCGACGGCCCATGGCGAGCGCGTCGTGCTGAGGCTTCTGGACAAGGGCACGCTCCTGTCGCTGTCCCAGCTCGGCCTTTCCCAGGCCCATCAGGACCGCCTGGCCGAGATGCTGCGCCGGCCCAACGGAATCCTCCTTTTGACCGGCCCGACCGGCAGCGGCAAGTCGACGACGCTGTACTCGTTTTTGCAGACGTTGAACGATCCCGCCACGAACATCATCACGCTGGAGGACCCGGTGGAATACAAACTGGACGGCATCAGCCAGATCGAGATCAAACCGCGGATCGGATTCACCTTCGCCACCGGCCTCCGGTCCATCCTCCGCCAGGACCCCGACACGATTTCGGTCGGCGAAATCCGCGACGCCGAAACCGCCGACCTCGCCGTCCACGCGGCCTTGACCGGGCACCGCGTTCTGTCGACGCTGCACACCAACGATTCGATCGGCGCGGTCGCGCGGCTCATGGATCTGGGCATCCAGCCGTTTCTGATCGCCTCCGCGCTGACCGGCGTCGTGGCGCAGCGGCTGGTCCGCAAGCTCTGCAGGTGTGCGGGCCGGAGCCCCGCGCCGGATTCGCTCTACTCGGTCTTCCCGGACGCGCGCGGCGTGGTGTCCGAAGTGGGCGTGCCGTTGGGGTGTGACGCCTGTTTGAAAACGGGCTATCACGGCCGGACGGGCGTGTTCGAGATTCTGACCGTCTCGCCGGCCCTGCAGAACGAGATCGTCAAGGGCTATGACGAGGGCCGATTCCGGCAGGTCGCTCTTTCCGAGGGATACCAGCCGCTCCGCGCGAACGCGATCGAAAAAATCGCCGCCGGCGAAACGACGATCGAGGAGATATTAAAAATACTGTGAGTCCCTTTTTCGAGTACGAGGCGGTATCCAAGGCGGGCAGCGTGGAGCACGGGTCGGTGATGGCCACAGATATCGTGGACGCGCGGCTGAAGCTCCGCCGGACCGGCCTTACGTCCGTGCTGAATCTGGAGCCGGCCGAGACGATCGTCCGGCGACGCGTGTCGAGGTCGCGCCTGCAGGAAACATTGACGAGCCTTTCGGTGCTCCTCAAGGGCGGCCTGCCGCTTTTGGCGGCGATTCAGGCGGTCTCGTCGCGGTCGCGGTCGGCCGCGATCCGCTCCGCGCTTCTGTCGATGTCCGGCGCGGTGGAGAGCGGGCAGTCGCTGACGGACGCGGCGGCCGCCACCGGCGTTTTTCCGCCGCATCTTCTGGCGGGCATCCGGGTCGGCGAGGAATCGGGCCGGCTGGCCGAATCGCTGACGCGTGCGGCGGAGTCGCTCGCGCGGGAGAACGCGTTCCGGCGGCGGATGGAGGGCATCCTGATGTATCCGCTGATCGTGTTCACGTTTTCGATGTTCGTCATCGGTTTTCTCATCACGTTCGTGGTGCCGCAACTGACGGACATTTTCGAAGGCTCGACGCGCCCTCTGCCGCTTCTGACCCGCGGCCTTCTGGCGGTCTCGTCCTTTGTCCAGTCGGCGGGCCCCTGGCTGGCGGCGGCGCTCGGGATGATTCTCGTCTTTGGATTTTTTTATTTGAAAACGGAAAAGGGAACGCGCCTCAAGGAGCGGGCTCTGTACCGGATCGCCTCTCTCAGAAAAATCGCACTGTCCCGCTGGCTGGCCGCGCTGTCGACGCTCCTCGACAGCGGCCTCGACCTCGTGAAGGCCCTCGGCGTATCGAAGGACGCGGTGGGCAGCCGGGAGATTGGGGAGGACATCGAATACGTCCGGGAGGGCCTGCGGCACGGCCGGAGTTTCAGCGTGCTGGTCGGAGAACGCCCGATGTTCGACGTCATCCCGACGGAGCTTCTCGCGGCCGGCGAGTCGGGCGGCCAGCTCCGGATGGTCTGCGCCGCCGCCGCGACGGCGCTGGAGGAGGAGGCGGCGCAGGAACTCGAGCGGTTCGCCGTCATTCTCGAGCCGGCCCTGATCCTGTGCCTGGGCCTGTTCGCCGGCGGGATCGTCGTGTCGATCCTGATCCCGATCGTCGACATGTCGAGGTCGATCCAGTAATGATGAGACAGAGAGGATTTACGCTGATCGAGATGCTGATCGTCATTTCGATCATTGGCCTTCTGGCGGTGCTCATTACGCCGAAACTCCTCGGCGTCCTCGGGCAGGCGAAACGCACCAAGGCCACGCAGGACATCCAGACGCTCGGCATGGCGATCGAAATGTACACGGTCCATAACGGCAAGCCGCCGACCACGGAGCAGGGTCTGAAGGCCCTCGTCGAAAAAACGGCGGCCGAGCCCGTTCCGTCCCGATGGCAGGCCGGCGGATACCTCAAACAGAAGTTGGTCCAAAAGGACCCGTGGGGCCACGAGTATGTGTATGTGGCCCCGGGCCTGCACGATCCTGATTTCGATATTCTCTGCTACGGCGCCGACGGCATGCCGGGCGGCACAGGCGACGACGCGGACATCGAAAGCTGGAATCTGGAAGGCACCCCTGCCAAGTGAGATTCAAAAGGATGGCCGGGTTCACCCTCATCGAGCTTTTGATCGTCCTCACCCTCATGGGTCTCACATTCACGATGGCGCTGCCGCGCCTGTCGGCCGCGCTGGCCGGGCCAAAGGAACGGGACCTGCGGAATATCGAACAATTTGTCCTCCGCGCCGGCCGCCGCGCCCTGCGGTCGCCGCTGGTCCCGCTCGATCAACTGGACGCCAAACCGCTGCGGATCAAGATCGCCCCTCCCCGCGACCTCGTGTTGCTTCAGGCCGACACGGAGATCGCGCGGCTGGCGCTGGCCGAGTACCGGATCGAGGAGGTCAAACAGCAGGGACTCGAAACGCCGCCCGAACCCGAATTCGCCTTCAACACGCTCGGCCTGACGGAACCTTTTACGCTGCATCTTTCGGGCCCGTCGGTGGAGGATCGCATGCGCTGGAGAATCGACCGTCTGGGCACCGTGCGGACGGAATCGGGAGAATGAGCAGGCCGGTTCGAAACGGGTTCACCCTGATCGAGCTTCTGGTCGCGTTCGCCTTCGTGTCCCTTGCGACTCTGTCGCTGCTGGAAGTCGTGCGGCACAGCCTGCGCATGCTGAATTCCGCGCAGGATCATGCGATCGCCGCGCAGGCCGCGCTCGCGCCCACCCTCGGTCTTCGCGACATCGGCGCGTGGGCGCGCGAGCTGAAATCGGAACAGGTCGAGCTCGGCCCGATCCGGTTCCGGAGCACCCTCCTGGAAGTGACGCCGGCCGGCCGGACGACCGGCGTGCAGATTCATGTCTACGACTGACAGGCTGAACCCCAGGGCCGGGTTCACCCTGATCGAACTTCTGATCGCCACCCTCCTCATGGCCATGCTTGCGGGGCTTCTCTACGCCGTGTTCACCAACTGCCGCCGCACCGCCGCCGCGGCCCAACTCACGGCCGACCGGCTTCGGAAGGAAATCGTGTTGAGGGAAATGATCCAGGCCGAACTGGACCGCAGCGCCAGCCCCTTCACGTACGAATATTTGGACGACCGGCCGGCCGGATTTTCGGTGCTGGTCTATGGCGACTGGGGCGGCCGGTATCTCCGGCTGCGCATCCGGTACGTGTTCGAGCGCGACCCGGACCGCCCCGCCTTCCGGCTGGTCCGGTACGCGATTGCAGATGGGATCGGCGTAAAGGAAACCCGGGAATTTCTCCTGGAGGGTCTGCGCCGGCCGGTGATCGAGGCGTACTCGGAGGCCGCCGGGGGTTTTGTTCCGGCGGAGGAGGTTCCGGCGGTCACGAGCCTGATCCGGCTCAAATTCCAGGCGCTGCGGTCATGGCCGCCGCCGCCGGGAAACACAGACGAGGCGCCGGCGGACGAGTTCCGCCTGATGTTGAGCAATGCGTTCGCCGAAACCCACTCCTGAACGCGGCGCGGCCCTGCCGATGGCGCTCGTGATCACGCTGGCGCTCGTGATCATTGTCAGCGAC
The DNA here is from genome assembly GCA_001784175.1 of Candidatus Lindowbacteria bacterium RIFCSPLOWO2_12_FULL_62_27. Classification (GTDB taxonomy): domain Bacteria; phylum Lindowbacteria; class 2-12-FULL-62-27; order 2-12-FULL-62-27; family 2-12-FULL-62-27; genus 2-12-FULL-62-27. The sequence goes on along the minus strand of MFPR01000004.1, from coordinate 356,057 downwards.
TTCAATCTTCGCGCGCGCACGGCCTTTGACCGGTCCCGCAGAGCGGTGCGGCTGGTCGAGTCGCGGGGCCTCTTGAAAAAAATAGAATCGGGCCTGCCCGCCCTCAAGCCCGCGGAACTGATGGCGCTGTCCAGGGAGCCGCGAGAGTTTCCAGTCGACGATTTCACCGTCCGGCTGGAGGTCGAGCCGCTGGAAACGCGCCTGAACGTCAACCGGCTCAACGACCTCATCGTGGGCGGACCCGTCCAGGAGCTGTTCGGCGCGCTCCTCAAGCGCGAGCAATTCGAACATCGCGCCCTGCCGTGCGCGCTCGACTGGGTCGACGCGGACGACGAGCCGCGCGCGTCGGGCGCCGAGCGGCTGGATTACCTGGGGGAGGACATCTCCCCGAGGAATGGGCCGTTCGAAACGGTGGATGAACTTTCCTTTGTGCGCGGATTCCGTGACGTCTCGGCTTTTGACCGCATCCGCCCGCTGCTCACCTCGTACGGGAGCGGAAAAATTTACGTCCCGGCCGCGTCGGATGAGATGCTCGACCTGTTCGAAGACGCGTACGGACTCGTCGCGCGAAACAAGCTGGAAGACATGCGCCGCTATCCGGGCGTCACGTTTCAGCTTCCGACCGGGTCGATTCCGGCGGCCGCGCTTCAGTCGATCCAGTCGATCCTGACCGACCTCCCGACGGCCTGGCGGGCGATCGTGATTTTCAACGGCGCGCACCTGTACGTGCGGCGCGAGTACGTGATCGAGCGCGAAGCCGAATCGGGCGCGGCGATGGTCCGCCGGGTCGCTTAACCCACACCATGATATTGTATTTTCCGGGACGGAACCAGAAAATCGAGCGTACCCCGAAAGGGAGGAGCCGTTGGCCGGACGGCGAATGGACGGCGCTGCCAAGCCGCCAGACATTTCTCGTCCCGCTCGTGCTGCCGGTGAAGGCGCTGCGCCGGATCGGCGAGGCGCAGATTCGGGAGATGGTGTTTGACCGGATTCCGCTGCCGGCCGAATCGGCCAAAGTCTGGCTGTTGATTCCGCGCCCGGGATTTTTTTCGAGGGGCCGCCGGACGGTCTGGGCCGCCGTCGCGCCCGCCGCTGCGGCGTCCGACGGCGCCGATCGATGCGTTCCGGAAGATCTTCTGCTGACGACGCTCGTCTGGGACAAACGGTTCCGGCATGGCGGCCTGATCGCGCTGGACGCGGCGGCCGGCGTCACGTTGATCGGGGTGCCGCCGGGCGGAAAACCCGCGCTGGTCTGGAAGGCGATTCTGTCGGGTGGCCCGGGCGCGGTGGAAATCCCGACCGGCATCGCTTCCATGCTGGGCCGCAAGTCGACCCTGCTGCGGCTGAACGCCGGCGGTTCCATCGAGCCGGTTCTCGCCAAATATGGGACGGTGGTCACCCAGGACGCGATGGAAACGCTCATGGACTGCGTCCCGGCGCTGATCGCCGGAAAACATGCGACCCTCTCGCCCGGCATCGCGCCGCATCCTTCCCAACCTGCGTCTATCCACCTGCCGGCGGGTTTGGAAACCGGCCGGCCCGGATGGAAAATCCTTCGGGCGGCCCTCCTGGCGATTTCGCTTCTCATGCCGCTTGCGGGTCTTGGATTGGCCAAAGTCCGCATGACGCGTCTCGCCGATCAATTGCAGGGGAGAATGCTCGACGGATATGAGGCGCGATTTGGCGTGAAAGTTCCGGACTCCCTGCGCGTCAATCCCCTGCTCGCGCTGCAGGACAAGGCGCGTTTCGCCGCGCCGGCCCGCGCGGCCACCTCCGTGCCGCTTCACGCGTGGCTTGCGGTGGTGGACCGGGTGTCGAGTCAGGCGGCCGCGGCGACTCTGCGTCTCGACGCGATTTCCCTCGACATCGTGCGCGTTGAAATCCGCGGCACTGCGGCCGACCCTCAGGCCGTCGCGCAGTGGGTCGCGACGCTCTCGGCCGATCCGGCGCTGGCGGACGCGGCCCTGGTGTCGAGCGAAACGCGGATGAGCGACAAGCGGACCGCATTCAAAGTCCGTGCCCGGCTCAAGCCGGCGGCGGGACACGCGGCGTCATGAATGTGAAACCCGCGGGACTGCTTTTGCTGTGCGGCGCCGCCTATTGCGCGCTTCTCCTGTATCTGGGTCTCGACGTCCGCGCGGCGGCGCGGATCCGGGACCGCCGGACGGCGGACTTTGTGGCCTTTTCGAAATTGTTTTCCGAACTGCCCAACGTCCCGCCCACCCCCAAACCGGCCGACCCGCTTCTGGTCCGGCTTCAGCGGATCGTCGAGCCGCTGGACCTGAAAGACCGCTCGCCCAAATGGTCCGGCCGGGAAGCCGGCGCGGGCCAGCCGGCGACCGTCACGCTCAGTTTGGAGGGCGTCCCGCTGGAACGCATCGCCGCGCTCCTGGAACAGGTTTCGGCCGAGCGCGACATTACCGTGCCGTCCTTTTTGCTGGAGCGGTCCGGCGCGTCGGTCGAACGTTTTGATTTTTCCGCCACGTTTGTGGACCCGTCCCCCGCCGCAGGTTCGAGTGCGTTTTAAAATTTTCGCCTGGGCCGCCGCCGTCTTCCTCGCGTCCCTCTTCCTCGCATTTCCATACGACGCCGCCCTGCGGTTCGCGCTGGCGCGACGCGTTCCGGCCGTGTCATGCGAGTCCATCGATGCGGCGCCGTGGGGCGCGCGCCTGTCGGGCGTCCGGGTGAATCTTTCGCCGACCCGTGTGGTCCTGTTGGACGAATGCCATCTGTATCCGGCCGGTTTATTCCCGCCTGCGGTCCGGTTGAAGCTCCGGCGGGGCAACGGGCGGATCGCGCTGACGGCCTCGGGCTGGAAACTCACGAGCGTGCATGTCGACGCCGAAATTACAGACCTCCGTCTGAACGAGATTCTTCCAGGCCCGGCCGGCGTCGAGATCGCGGTCCAGGGTTCCGCAAGCTGCCTGATCGACGCGAAAGCGGGCCGGCTGCTGGAAGGGGGCCGGATCAAAATCGAGGCGACCGGCGATTGGGGCCAGTCGTCCTGGGCGGTGATGCTGGGGTCGAGCCTTCGCGAAGGACACATCCTGGCGGAACCCTTGGCCGACGCGGTGCGGTTGACCGAAATCCGGCTGGTCACCGATCAGGGCGGATTTGAAGGCGCCGGCGAAATCCGGCCGTCTCATCCGATTCGCAAAGCGACCCTGGCGCTGAAAGGCCGGGCCGCGTTCGGACAGAACACGATGACGGTGGACCGGTCCATCCCGATTTCGAATTTCCTCTCCACGTCGGAACCGGACTGACCGGCATGCGGACCGCGTATTTCGGATCGCCCGTTTTTCTCCAGCACGAAACCGGCTACGGCCACCCGGAGCGGCCGGCCCGGCTTGGAGCGATCGTGGACGCGCTGCGGTCGGAACGCTACGCGTTGTGGTACCGGCTGGACCATCAGAAACCGGCGCCCGCCACGGCCGAACAAATCCTTCGTGTCCATTCGCGGGATCACTTCGACGCGGTCCGGCGGGCCTGCGAGCGCGGCGAGCCGCTCGACGCGGACACGCCGACCTCGCGTGGTTCCTGGCCGGCGGCGCTCCTGGCGGCGGGCGCCGGGTGCACGGCAGTCGAGTTTGTGTTGGATGAACCCGAAGACGCCGCCGCCTTTTGCACGGTCCGGCCGCCCGGCCATCACGCCGAGCCGGACCGGTCGATGGGATTCTGCCTGTTCAACAATATCGCCATCGCCGCCCGGCATGCCCTGACTCTGCCGGCCCTGGCCCTCGCGCCGCGCGTGTTCATCCTCGATTGGGACGTGCATCACGGCAACGGAACGCAGGCGGCGTTTTACGAAACCGATCAGGTCTATTACTGCTCCCTCCATCAATTCCCGTTTTATCCGGGCGGCGGGTCGGACCGGGAGCGCGGGACAGGCGCGGGTCTGCAGTTCACTCTGAACTGCCCGCAAACCGCCGGGTCCTCCGACGTCGAAATTCTGTCGGACTTGAACGACCGGATTCTTCCGGCGATCCGAAAATTCGACCCCACGCTCCTTCTGATCTCCGCCGGATTCGACGCCCACGCCGCCGACCCTCTGGCCGCGCTGGAACTCTCCACCGAATGCTACGGCGAAATGACGCGCCGGGTCGTCCGGACCCTCCGCGACCTCGACGCGCCCGTCAAAATCGTGTCAATGCTCGAGGGCGGATACGATTTGCAGGCCCTGGGCGCAAGCGTCGCCGAACACCTCGGCGCGCTGGTAGATGCCTGAGAAACGGTCAGAACATGTCAACTTGACATTAAGCGGCGGGGCGGGTAGGATACGGCCATGAAGACATGGACGGCGGCCAACGTCAAAAACCGTTTCGCGGAAGTGATCGACCACGTGGAAAATGGCGGGGAAATTACGGTCACGTTCGGCCGCGCCAGGAAAAAGGTCGCGGTGATCGTTCCCTACAAAAAGTACTTTCCCCGGAAGCCCCGCCGCCTCGGCATTCTGGAGGGCAAGGCGAAATACAGCTTTTCAAAAAATTTCAAGGTCGGCGAAAGGGAGTTCTTCGACTTGTGACCATCCGGGTTCTGTTAGACACGCATTTTGTTATCTGGAGCGTCCTCGACCCGGGTAAATTGAAGCCTGCCGCGAAGGCGATCCTGCGCGACACGCGAAATGAAATCTTCGTGAGCTCTGTCAGCCTTTGGGAAATATCATTGAAGTATGCCGTTAAGAAATTCAATCTCGAAAATATTCCGCTGGAAGGAATTGTCGAGGCCGTCGAGAAAACCGGATTCGAAATCATTCCGCTCGAAAAACACGAAGCTGCCACGTTCCATAGGCTCCCCCGGATCAGCAACAAGGATCCGTTTGATCGAATGCTCGCCTGGCAGTGCATCTGCCGGAACCTGTCCTTGATGTCGATCGATTCGGAGATCGCCGAATACGAAAAAAGCGGCCTTCGGCTTTTCGTTTTTCGGTGAATGAGTAAATTAAAGGGGTCTTGAATGCGCCTTGACCTTGTAGTCGGTGCGGTGATCGAACAGGAGCGCGAACAGGCTGCATAGGCGCGAAAAATCGTCGCCTTTGAGCCACCGGAGTTCCGGTTTGATGTACTTGTTCAACCGCCCGCTGGCGATTCCCACCATGTCCGTGCCGCCGTCTTCCGGCCAGCCGAAGTCCTTCGCGAGCCGGCCCGGGTTGAGGCGTTTGGCCGGATCGTTCACGTTTTGGATGACGATGGAGCTGAGACCCGGACGGCAGTAAATCAGGTAATGAATGTCTCCGCGCTTTCGCACGTGATGAAACACCTGAAGATATCCGACCGGCGCCCGTTGGGATTTCACCGGCGCCCGGACGGCCAGGACAGCGATCCGGTCCGAATCCGATCCCGGGCGCGCAAGTTCCAACAGGTGTGAATCCCGAACGATCTCCTCAAGGAAGTCTTTCTGCTGATCGCTGAGGTCCAGTTCCGCCGGCGGCAGAACATCGAGCAGCCTTAGGCCGCAGCTTTCACTGATCCGCGCGCCCAGCCAGCCCAGGTACTGAAGGAAATTCAATTCGTTCATGGACGAAAACAGACGCGCCGGAAACGCCGGGTTCAGGCTCGGCCGGCAGGTGGCCGCGCCGCGGTGGCCGCCGTCCCCCGGCGTGCCCAGCCGCTGCGCCAGCAAGCTGAGGTCCAGCCGGTCGTCCTGCGGGTTCGCCTGCCGCATTTGCAGAGAATCAAAGTTGTAACAGTAGAAGAAATAATCGGCCGGGTACCCTTTTCGTCCCAGGAGGTACCCCTTCGCGGTTGCCATATTGACCTGGGGCTCTCCCTTTTTGGGATCGCTGAACGGCGACATCGCCACCAGAATGCGCGTCCGGCTGACCTCCGTGTCGCCGTCCCCGAGCACAATGTGGCCGACGGTCTCTTCGGTCCGCGGGATGACCTGAGAGAGCATTCCTTCAAATGAACTCACTTCCTTCGACCAGCCAAACCGCGCCATGATCCCTTCGAGCGATTCAAGGTCCTTGACGTTCTGCGCGAGCGTCATGACGATGTCGATCTTCCGGTGTTTGAGCCCGATCAGCCTCGACAAGTCCATGGCGAGATCGTTTCGCTCCAAGGCGAGGTCCTGGACGTGCGCGATATCCCGAAGTTTTCGCAGGCCCGGATTGTCCCACGGTTTGCCTTCGACGTACTGTTCATAAATGAGGTCCGCGCCGCACTTCTGATCCTCCTTCGGCTGCTCCTGGCCGCGCGGCAGGCTCGAAAGGCGGATATGGCCGATATGCCCCTGCTCCCTGTGTTCCTCAAGATTGGCGAGAATGGCCGGCGTGTAGGGGTGGTGATCATCGATCGCTGCGATGTGGATGTCATGGTCCCTCAAAAATCTGATCTGCCGGTCCATCAAATCGAGAGAGACTTTCATCGTCCGGTCCATGGCCGGCGCCCCGCCGAAGTCCATGCTCTCCTCGATGTGCGGCCCGGCGGGGTCTTCGTTGGGATTTCTGTCTGAAGGGAAATACACGCAGCTCAGGTCGTCGTACGTCGCGCTCAGCCGGTACGGCTCGGCCGGGTCCGACGGCCTGTAGAAAATCTCCACGGCACCGTCCCGGTCCGTCACCCGGCGGATCTCCGGACCGGGGTGCTCCGTCCCGTCCGGCAGAACAAACGCGCCGCCGCCGGCGAGCCGCCGGACGATGATCTCGATGTTGGACACCGCGATGCCCGTCGCCTCGTACATGAGCATCAGCCGAATGGGCACGAGTCCCTCGCGCGCCGGCGGCAGGTCCGGGGTGCGGATTTCCGCGGCGATTTCCGCGAGCGACCGCAGGCACGTCTTGAGGTTTTCGAACGCGACCCCTGACCCCTCATCACCGAACGGCTGCATGGCGTCGGCCTTTGCCAGAAGCTCCAGAAAATATCTCTGCAGTGCCCTGCCTGCATAGTCGAGATCGTCGTTCATCTCGCGCGCAAGTTTCGCGTCGAATTCGCTCAGAGGCAGCGCCCGTTCCAGGCGCGCGCCCCGGACAAGACAGGCCGTCATCTCAACGACCAGCAGAATGAGTTCCTCGGTGCGGTCGATCCGGCCTTTCGTGGACATATCCTCGTCCGCCGCGCGGACCAGCGCGAGGAGGTACCCGCGCTCGACGGCCGGGTCATAGCGTTTCGCCATGACCCGGTCCATGAGGTCCTGCTTGTGCTTCGCTTCCAGGACGTCCAGCAGCCGCTGTTTGAGTTGCTTGAACTCGTCTCCCACGGCATGCTGGACCGTCTGGCGGATCAATTCCGCCGCGCCTTTCGATGGATCGGCGACGCTCAGATACGCGAGATTGTAAAACAGGTAAACGACGAGACAGCCGGCCCTGAGCGCCTCCGGCTCCTGATGTTCCACCATCTTGGCGGTGTTGAGAAATATCTCGTTGGAAATGGAGACGATGTCCCGCGGAAGGACGCCGACATAATCGGTCATCCAGCGCCGAAGTTCCGTGGTCAGCCGCGAGAACTCGTTCAGGTGGGCGATGGCCGCGGGGTCTGAAATGACCACCATCCGGATCCGTGGAACCAGCGCATCGATCGGAAAGTCCGGAAGATAGAGGTCCGCGCCGCGGTGGACGACCAGGTGAAACAGGCCTTCCGAGTAATTCACAAAATCAAATGCGTAGTCCTCCCCGTAGACCGGCGCGCGCCCGAGCATCTCCCTCAGATGATGATGGACCCAGACCGCATAAAAGGCGTTCGATGCGACCGTGTCCAGATCGCCGCCGCTTTCCCGGCCCAAGCCGTTCTGCGCGCCGCGGCCGTGGATGATAAATACTTTTTTTCGAAAAATCAGTTCAGGGGGCTGGCGCCGTAGGACGAGCAGAGCCGGCAGATTTTGACCTTGCCCTGGTCTTCGTGGATGCGTTTCCGGAGCTGGACGTATTTTTCGCCGTTCCAGATTTCATCGAGGCTCTGCGCGAGAAGGTTGCCCATGATTTCGGTGCCCTGGTTGTCCCGGCAGCAGGGGACGACGTCGCCGTTCACCTGCACGGCCATGTTGTGGTAAATCCACGGGCACTCGTTGTCCATGAGGATCCTGGGCCGCAAGATGCCGCGCTCAAACGCGCCCGGATCGTAGAACCAGTGGGCCTTGTCGGTCGGCAGCATTTGTTTGCCCTGATCGATCGTGCGTACGCAGGGGTCGATGACCCACCAGTGGTTCGCGCCCATCTCGCGCATCGTCTGCTCAAAGAGCGGCACCTCGTGCTCGTTGTGCTTCATCAAAATGTATCCGCCCACCACCCACATCCTGGCGTGCCGCTCGTTTCGGAGCCGGAGGGTCTCGCGCATGTTGCGGAGGACGCGGTCGAGGTTGCTGTTGATGCGGTAGGTTTCGTGGGTCGGCTGGGACATGCCGCCGATCTGGAAATTGACCTCGTCGATCCCGCACTCGATGAGCTTCTCGGGATTGACGATGTCGCCGTTGGTGCAGGTCGTGATGAACGGGATCCCGCAGTCCTTCGCGTAGCGGATCATCTCGTAGGCCTGCTTGTTGATGAAGGGTTCACCCATGAAATAAAACTGAAGGGTGTTGGTGTGTTCCGCGATCCGGTCCACGATGACTTTGAACTGGTCGAGTGTCATGTGACCCTGCTTGCGGGCGAGTATCCCTGCGCCGGTTTCGCACACCGGGCACTCGAGGTTGCACAGATTGGTCGGCTCGATCGTGATGTTGATCGGCCGGCCGGCGATGCGGTCGGCGCGCGTCACGAAGGACATCGTCGCCTTGAGGTGATCCCACGCCCCGCGCTTGCCCTTGATCAGGCCCTTGATCCCGTGCGGTATGGACTTCAAAAAGATCGCCGTCCGGTACGGGAGCGAATGCTGCTTGATCCAGTCCTTGACCGCGCGGAGGCGGGAGCTTTCCTTGAGCCCGTAGAGCACTTCGGGTTTCACGCCGAAGGGCCGCCCGCCCTGAAGTTCGGCGCCATCCTGCGCCTGCGCCTGGTCCGGGATGCGGGGTGTCGAAGGCAATCGCGGTTCGGATACGACGGACATTGGAGTTTAATTATATACGCTGCAGGGCGGGGGTGTCAATGAACGCGGTCCTTCCGCCTTTTGACATCTCTCCGGCTTTGTTTTAAAGTATGGACGGGCCTGAGGAGGGACCAGCCTATGGCGCGCGTTCTGATCGTCGATGACGAAGACGTGTTCCGGACATTCCTGCAAACCTACCTGTCAAGGGCCGGCTATGAAGTGCAGTCGGCGGATTCCGGCGAAACGGGGCTGGACCTCATCCGGCGCAGGGCGCCGGACGCCATCGTCGTCGACATCCTCATGTCGCGGATGGACGGATTCGAGTTCGCCGTAGAGGCGCGCAAGCTCACGTCGGCGCCGGTCATTTTCGTGTCGGTGACGGACCGCAAGGGCGAGGCGCTGCTCTACGGCGCTTCGGCGTATCTGAGCAAGCCCATTTCCGGCGAGCGTGTCCGGCAGGCGATCGACTCGGCGATCGGCGGCGGGAAACACGCGGTGGTGATGATCGTCGACGACGCCGAGGACATCCGGCTCCTGACGCGGGAAATGCTGGAACCCCAATACCGGGTCCTCGAGGCCGAACACGGCGCGGCGGCCCTCCGGGCGCTGGAACAACTGCGGGTGGACGTGATTCTCCTCGACATTCACATGCCGGTGATGGACGGCCGGGAATTTCTGCGGAGGCTGCGCGCCGACGCGCGCTGGCGGGACCTGCCGGTGATCGTGCAGACGTCGGACATGAACCTGCAGGAGGAGCCGATGTGGCTGGACATGAAAGTCGAGAAGGTCATGTCGAAGGACGATTTTTGCTGCTGGATCATGAATTCCATCAAGCAATTCATCGAGAGTTCTCCCGCCGGATAACAGCCTATCCGAAACGCGCAGGACTGCCGAAAAGGGGGATATGAAAAAATCGGCGGCGCCGTGGATCTGTCTGGCCCTGGTTCTGACTCTGCCTCTTCTCATCCAATGGAACGCCAAGGCGCTTCTGGCGTGGCAGGACAGCGGCGCCGGCTGGGTGACGATCGGGTATCTCCACCATCTTCCCTACGCCGCGCTCCTTTTGTCGGCGCTGTGGGCGGCGCGGATCGCCAACACGCCGGTGTATGTGTTGAGCCTGGCGCTGATCCCGGCGCACTACTATTTTTCCGGCGGCCCGGCGCCGATCGGGTCGGGCGATCAGATGCGGCTCGTTTTGTTTCTGGTCCTGCCGCTCCTGGCGGCCCTGTCGATGGCCGTGTCTCATCGAACGGTCCCGGCGTCCTTGAAAACCGGAATGATGGCTCTGGCGCTCGGATTCTTCCTGCCGCCGCTCCTCGCCGTCTCGTTCGGCCCCACCGTTTCCTCCTGGGTCGCCGCCCACCGCTGGCAGGGCGCGGGATTTTTGGGCGCGCCGGCCGGGCCGACGATCTATTACCTGGCGGTCTTCGCGCTCATGCTCCTGGCGCCCTTTTCCGGCCGGGAGGGCGAGATGAAAAAAATCCTGGCGGCGCTGGTGCCGTGCTATTATTTTTCCGGCGTGTTCCGGCCGGTTTTCCAGACGGGCCCTCTCCTGCCGCCCGGCTTGGAGCCGCTGACGTTTGCGGTCTTCACCTCGGCGGCCGCGCTCCTGGCGATCTACGCCAATTTCTTTCTTACGTGGTCCAAAGCCTACGTCGATGATCTGACGCAGGTCTACAGCCGCCGGGCGCTGAACGAGACGCTCGGCGCACTGCGGGGCGACTACGCGATCGCGATGGTCGATGTCGATCATTTCAAGCAATTCAACGACACGTACGGCCACGCCGCCGGCGACATCGTGCTTCGCGAGGTCGCGGCGCTTCTTTCGGAAGGCAGCGGCGGCCGGGTCTACCGGTACGGCGGCGAGGAATTTTCGGTGATCTTTCCGGGCGCCGCGGCGGACGACGCGGCGGCGCAGATGGAGGAAGTGCGGCGGCGTCTCGCGGACATGCCGATCTCGCTCAACGGGGCGGCCAAAAACAAGCGCGACAAAAAAGTGACGGTGACGGTCAGCTCAGGCGTGTCGGCGGCCAGCCCATCGGCGGCGCCCGAAGAGGTCCTGCGCACAGCGGACCAGGCGCTGTACCGCGCAAAAGAAAACGGGCGGAACCGGGTGGAAAAGGCGTAACTTCAGGCCATCGGCCACTTCTTCGATTTTCTCAGAAACCAGACGAAATACGCCAGGAGGGTGGCGGCGGTGGCGCCGACGGACACGCTGACGTAGAAGGCGGATCGAGAGCCCGACCGGGTAAACTCCCGGTACTCCGCCACCGCAAACCATACACAAAACAGGATGGCGACCGTGATAAAAAAACGGTGAAAGGCTTTCAGAGACACCGCGAGGGGTTGGCTCAGGCCGCGACTTTGTCGCGGCCGCCGTACATCTCGTACCAGGGGTGCGCCGCCTTTTCGAGCACTTGGTTGAGCGCGCTGATGTTTTTGACGCCGCGGTCGGCCAGCCAGTCTTCGAAGGCTTTCACGCCCTGCTTGGCATAGACCGGCACGCCGTCCTTCCAGGTGGCGCGGCCGCAGAGGACGCCGTTGAACGGGACGCCCGCTTCGTGCGCCAGCTCCAGCGACTCGCGGAATTCGTCGTCGCCGACGCCGGCGCTCAAATAAATGAAAGGCCGTTTGGCGGACTTGCAGGACCGCTGGAAAATTTCCTTCGCCTGCGACCGGTCATAGGCGGACTCGCCCGACTTGTTGGACTTCGCGCCCTTGACGAATTTCATGTTGATCGGAATTTCAACTTTCAGCACGTCGACGTTGTATTCAGGCTTGGAGTATTCCTCCATGCTCTTGATGACGAGTTCGGGTTTCCGCTTCGCGTAGTCCAGCCCCTTTTCATCGCCGCCCTTGGGGTCGTACGTGACGAATTCGAGGAAAAACGGGATCTCGCAGTACTCGCACTCGGCGCCGATCCGGCGGATGAAGGCGTGTTTGATGGCGTTGACCTTCGCGTCATCGCCCGGCGCGTAGTAGATCAGAATCTTGACGGCGTCCGCGCCCATGTCGACGATGTCCTTCGCGGACACGCCGTCCAGGAGGTCCGGCAGCCGGCCCGGCTGCGTGTTGTCGTAGCCGCTTTTCTCGTAGGACAACAGCAGTCCCGCGTTTTTCGCGCGCGCCTTCGCGGCGGGCAGTCCCCACTCGGGATCGAGCAGGATGGCGCTGGCGTGCGGCGTCAGGACTTTCGAGACGGCGGTTTTGAACTCCTGCATCATCTGATCGGTCACCTGCGCCGTGTCGACGCCCTTTTCCTTGGCGATCGATTTCTGCAGGGACCCGCGCTGGTCCATCGCGGCGGCGCCGATGACGCCCTTCCGGTTGGACAGCCGGTCCATTCGTGCGAGCTTTCCTTTGGATAATTTCACGGTTGCCATGGATCACCTCATTTGGATTTTTTTCTGATGCCTGTGCAAATTTGCGCTCATCCTACCAAAGCCGCCGGGCCTGTCAATCTTGTTCCCGTTGGCGCGGCGAGATACCGTCCGGGGCGTGATGAAACGGGTGCTGGTGGGGGCGGCGGCCGTGCTGGCGGTTGTCGGCGTTGTCCTCGCGATCTCGTATCCGGCCGTCAAGCTGGCGGTCAAGCGCGAGATTCTCAAGGAGCTTCGGCAGTTCGTCCGGGAGGGGACGCTGGAGGTCGAAGAGATATCGGGGACGCCGAAACGGCGGCAGGCGCGGATTTACGGGGTGACGGTGAAGGACTCGTCGGGCCGGGCCGTGGTCCGGATTTCCCGGATCGACGCGGATATCCGGCGGATCCACGGCCGGCATATCGACGCGAGCCTGCGGCTGGTCGACCCGGTGATCGACGTGGACCTGGACCGGGTGGAACTTCTGGGAAAGATGGTGCGGTGGGAGGCGTTTCTGGAGAAGACCGCCCTGGAGGTGGACCGCGTGGATGTGCAGGGCGGCCTGATCCGGCTTTCGGCCGCCGGAATCCTGGCCGAGCCGGAAACGCTCGCCTTTGACGCGCGCGCGGTTCTCGAAGGCGCTCCCGCGCAGTCATTCGAATTGAGGGCCACGGGTCCGCGCACGACGATGATGGCGACGGTGTCCCTCGACGCCGCCCAGGCCCGCGTTCTGCAGGAGGGCACGGCCCTCGAACTTGCGACCACCAACCTCGCCCTGCTTCCGAAAAAACTCGCGCTGATGCCGGACAGCGCGCCGACGGACGTTCGGGGATTGAAGATCAGAGTTGTCCCAGCCGACACCTCAGGCGCGGCGATTTCGGAATCCCCGTGGTCCGTGTCGTTCGGCTGGGGACCGCTCAGCGCCGAATTCCGCCGGATCCGGCGCGCGGCCGATACAGGGACAGGATTCGACATCGACGAAATGCGGTTTCAAATCGGCGAGGATCAATGGGTCTGTTCCAACAATCGTGTCACCCCTCTCGCGCGCGCGATCCGGATGGCGTCCGGCCGCTGGTCCCGTGTCCATCGCGGTCTTCCCATCCTTGCCGTCGACTCCGTCGCGCTGGACGCCGGGCGGGAGTCTTCGACGCTTCGCGCGACATTCGATGGATTTCCGGTGGTGTTGACGGGCGCGTGGGGCGCTCGTCCACGGCTGGCGTTCTCGGCCGAAACGATCTCAATCCCGTCGCTGCTTCACGCCGCAGGCGAGTCCGCGCCGATCTCGGGACTTGCGGGCGTGCAGGTGGAGGTGACGAAGTCGGAAACGTCGCCGGAGGAATGGGCATGGAAGGCCCGCGTGTCGTCCTCCGACCTCCAGGTGCGCCTCCCGCTCGGCGGCATTTCCGTGCGCGCGACGCTGGCGATGGAAGGCGTCGGGTCGAGGGCCGATCGCGTGTCCGGCGTGATCGAGCCCGCGGCCGGCGTGCCGATCGTGGTGAGCGGCCGCGGGAACCGGCGGATTTTTTCAGGCCGGGCCGCGATGAAGGACCGGCCGATCAAGGACATTCAGATGCTCGGCGAGATTCTGGGCAAGCGGGTGCCGCTCAAGTGCGAATCGGGCCGGGCGGGGCTGGAGGTTGACTTTTTGGTGAAGCCGAATTTAGAGTTTCGCACGCGTGGGAGGCTGCGGATTGAGGGGGCGACGGCGTCGACGCGGGGTTTCCCGTTTCGAGTCGAAGGACTCGATGTGGACATTCCCTTCGAATACACGCCGGACACCGGACAGCTCGTGCTGGACGAGGCCGCCGCCGGCCGGGCCTCGGCGCAGGCGCTCCACCTCGGCCCTTACCGGCTGGACGACATTGCCGTCACCACGGCGTCGAAGGGCGACAAAATATACGCGAACATCGCGAAGCTTTCGGCGTTTGACGGCGCGTTTCGCGGCGAAGTGCTTTTTCATTTTTCGAAACACCCCCATCAACACACGAAATTGTCGGTGGAGGGAGTGTCGCTCCGGCGGGTCCTGGCGCCGTTTGCGGACGCGCGGGACGCGCTGACCGGGACGGTGCGGGGCGAGATCGATCTTTTCACGAGCGGCGATCATCTGAACGAGGCTCGGGGCACCGTCCATGTCCGCGCGACGGAAGGGCCGGGCGAGCCGATGATGGTGTCGGGAAAGTTTCTGGAGCGGATCGGCGGGCCCCAAATGCGGAAACTGCGCCTGCCGAAACAGGTGCCGTACAAGAACGGCAACCTGAAAGTCAGCCTCGCGAAGGGCCGGATCTCATTTGATGAGGCGAGTCTTGAGGCGCACACGCTGCTTCGCAAGGTCCGGATCGGCGAAGTGGTCGGCACGTACCGGCTCAAGGACTTGGTCGACGTTCTTTCGAACGTTTCGGCGGGAGATGTGAAAGTCGAAGTGGGAGGTAAAAAACGAAAATGAACAGGAAAGCGGCGGTGGGATTGGTACTGATACCGTTTCTTTTTTCATGCGCGACGATTACGGTGAACGTTTATTTCCCTGACAAGGACGTCGAGGCCGCATACGAGAACATCGAGAGCGGGCTCGATTTTGACGTGGTGCCTTCCCGCAAGGACAAACAGGATACCGGGACGACCAAGTCGAAATCCCGAACGGAGGATGGGTGGATGCCCGGCCCGGTCGAAGCGTGGGCGGAACCGAAGATCAACATTGACGCGGAACTCAAAAAGATGGCCGATGTCCAGGCGTCCCTCGAGCGCCGCAAGGACCGGATCGAGACCCTGGCCCGGCTCCTCGACGCGAAACTCGTCGGATTGGGACGCGACGGCCTGATCGACCGGGTGCCTTCGGAGGCCGCGCCGGACGGGCCCGCCGAAACGCCGTCGGCCGTGTTCGGCGAGGACGGCGGCGAGACGGCGCTGGCGAAATTCATCTCGGATGAGAACAACGACCGCACGATTCTCATCCGCGGGGTGGCCATCGCAACCCTGCGGGCGACCAAACAGGACGATAAGGACAAGGACGTTCTGGCGGAGGCCGTCGACAAATCGCGCGAGCAGTTCGTCAAAGCGCGCCTCTCTAGGCTCAAGCCCGGCTGGTTCTATCAGGAACCGGATGGAACGTGGCGGCAGGTTGAGCCTCCGGAGGAGAAGGACACGCCCGCGCCATCGCATTGAAGATCCTCGAGAAGCTCCGGCATCCCCATCACCTGCGGCAGCAGTTGGGCGGGATGTTCTTTTTGTGTCTGATCGTCTTTTCCAGGCGAGGCGCCTCGGCAGCCGAAATGTTGTGGACATTTTCGCCGGGCGCGGCTCTCTATGCGCTGGGTCTGGCCGGCCGCGTCTGGTCGTCGGGGTTTCTGGTGAAGAACGACGCGCTGACGACGACGGGTCCCTACGGGTATGTCCGAAATCCGATCTATGTTTCGAATCTTCTTCTGGGCGCAAGCCTGATTCTGATGAGCGGGCTCTACTGGACCGCTCTCTTGCTCGTGTTGCTCTATGCCGCCTGTTACGTTCCCGGCATGCGGGTGGAGGAGGAGAATCTGCGCCGTCGGTTCGGGGATGCGTTCGACCGCTACGCCCGCAGTGTGCCGCTGATCGCGCCGCGGGCGCGGTCCGGCGCCGGGTATGGCGGAGGGCGGTGGGCGGCGGCGGCGTACCGGGAGAACCGGGAGGTGTGGGTCACGGCGGGCCTGCTGATCGGGATGGCGGTCGTGATCTGGCGCCGGTTGGGAGCGGCGGTGTGAAACGGGCGCTGATCTCGTTTGATACGGCGTTTCTTCCCGAACGCCGGGTCGACGCGCTGATCGTCGGCGGCGGCGTGGCGGGCCTGACCGCGGCGCTTTCCGCGCCGGCCCGCGCGGAAATTTTCATCGCGTGCAAAGGCCGCACGACGGAAGCGAACACCTATTTTGCGCAGGGAGGCGTGGCGGCGGCGCTGTCGCGCAAGGACAGCGTGGAGCAGCACGAGCAGGACACGATCCGGGCCGGGGCGGGCCTTTGCGATCTTTCAAGCGTCCGCGTCCTGACGTCGGAGGGCCCGGCGGCGGTCGAGTGGCTGATCCGGCTCGGTGTGCCCTTCGACCGCCGCGGCGGGGAACTGGCGTTCACGAGGGAGGGCGCGCACAGCGCCGAGCGGGTCCTTCACGCGGCAGGCGACGCGACCGGCCGGGTCATTCAGACATATCTCCTGGAAAAAATTTCCGGCCGGCCCAACATTCAGCTCATGCCGCACCATTTTCTGATCGACATTCTGGTGGACCGCGGCCGCGCGGTCGGTGGACTGTTTCTGTCCGCCGGTGGAGTTCTCACCTGCGTGTGGGCGCGGTCGGTCATTCTGGCGAGCGGCGGCTTTGCGCGACTCTTCCGCGAGAGCACGAATCCTCCGGTGGCGACCGGAGACGGATTGGCGGCAGCCTACCGGGCGGGCGCGACGTTGTCGGACGTGGAGTTTGTACAGTTCCATCCGACGACGCTGTATCTGGCCGGCGCGCCCCGTTTCCTGATCTCCGAGGCGGCCCGCGGCGAAGGCGCGGTGCTTCGGAACGAGGCCGGGGAGCGGTTCATGCCTCGATATCATCCCGACGCGGAACTCGCACCGCGCGATGTGGTGGCGCGGGCGATCCTCAAAGAAATGCGGCGCACGAACGCCACCTCCGTCTTCCTCGATCTTCGGCCGCTCAGAAAAAAACTATCGTCACGGTTCCCCACCATCGGCGGCGTCCTTCGGGCGTTTGGGCTGGACCCGCACCGCCGCCCGATTCCGGTGCGGCCGGCGGCCCACTACACCATGGGCGGCGTTCGAACGGACCTGTCGGGCCGGACGGACGTGCCGGGTCTCTACGCGATCGGCGAAGTTTCCTCAACGGGCGTGCATGGCGCGAACCGGCTGGCGTCGAACTCTCTACTCGAGGGGTTGGTGTTCGGCCGGCGCGCCATTCAGGCGGCGCTGGATGAACCGCGCCGCCGAACGCCGGGCCGACTCAAACACGTGGTCGCCGGCGCCGCCGGCCCGGACCTCGACGTGGAGGACGTCCGGATCAGCCTGCGGTCCCTGATGTCAAGAAACGTGGGTCTGGAACGTCACGCCGAATCCCTCAAGGAGGCCGAGGACCGCATCCGCTTCTGGCAGCGCTACTCCCTCGGCCGGCAATTCCGCGACCCGGCGGGCATGGAACTCCAAAACATGCTGACTTTGGCGGGCCTCGTCGTCCACCGCGCCTTGTGGCGCCGCGAATCGCGCGGCGCACATTTCCGTTCGGACTTCCCGCGGCCGGATGACCGGCGGTTCAAGCGCCACTCGGCGGTCCGGGCCCCCCATTCCGCGTAGCGTCGAACGTGCGCCAAATTTCCTGTTTACAACCACGGGGTTGTTGATATAATTCCCTTGATGACGCCGCCCGACTTCCGGTCGTACGAATTCGCCGTTGTCCTGCACGAAACGCTGTCTCGCGACCGTCTTCTGTCTCTCTGTCAAGGATTCGGATTAGAATTCTCCGGCGTCCGGCTGAAATCCGTCCCGGCTTGGGACATGGCCTGCGCGCTCGCGGACGTGTTTTTGGAATCGGACCGGGAGGACCAGCGGGTCTTCATTCAGGCGCTGGACGCGGCGACCGGCACTTTGCGTGAAAATATCTCCCGCATGACGGTCCGCGAAATCGAAGACAATCTTTCCAAACCGGACAAATTCGGCCCCGGGGTCCGGCCCGGTCAGATCATCTACGCGCTTCGGATGGACGGCCGCGGCGGGCTGGCCCGTTCCGCCCGGTCGATGGCGCTGGCCCTGTCGGCGGCCAAGAGCCTGATCCCGCGGGAAAGCGCGGACTCCGGAAAAGAGGAAAGTGCCGAGGAGGCGGCGCCGTCGAAACGCATTCCGCCCGATGTCGAAGAGTCCCTCAAAACGGCGGAATCCGACCTGGCCGAACTGAAACATCTCCTGGCAAAATCCTTTCGTGTGGACGCGCGCGAAAAGCAGCAGTTGTCGGAACTGAAACTGACGGTTGAGCAGTTGAAAAAAGATGTCCACGACCGGGACGAAAAACTTTCCGGGCTTCGCGCAGAAATTTCACGCCTTCAAACCGACAAGGCCAACCTGACCCAGGAACTCGACGCTCTCCGCGCCCGGCATGATCGCGGCGTTTCCGAACGGGATCTTCGCAAGGCCGAATATGAGCGCGAGAAACTGTCCGAAAAGGTCACCAAGCTGGAAGCGGACCTCAAAGTCCGCGCGGCGGCGGAATCAGCCCTCAAGGAAAAATCGGAGGAAAACCGCCGGCTGGCCGACTCCCTGAACAGAGTCCACCAGGAGGCGGAAGGCCTGCGCCGGCGGCTCGATACGCTCAACGCCAAACTGACCGAGAAAAAAGATGGCGCCCGGCCGCCGGCCGCGCGCGATCCGGGACGCGTCGTCGTCCTTCTGGACACGCACTCGCTTTTTTTTCCGGCGCGCGCCCGCAATCTTCGAATTGATTTTCAGGCATTTCTCGCGGCGGCCACGGGAAACGCCAAACTCGGCGCCGCCGTCGCCTATGTCCTCGAACGCGCCGGATCCAACGCCGCCGCCTTCAAACGCGCCCTCGAGGAATTCGGATATCTGGTCCGTTCCTGGACGATCGACCCTGGAGGACCCGAACCGTGGCTCGAAGCGCTCGCCTCCGACATCCGGGCCTATTCGCCCGGCTCAGGCAAAATTGTCCTCGCCTCGCACACCGCGTCCCTCGCCCCGGCCGTCTCCGAGGCCGTCGCGTCCGGATGCGTCGTCACCCTTGCCGCCTTCCCGTCGGACGCCCCGCAGGCCCTCAAATCCGCCGCGTCGGATATCCTGCCCATCGGGGAAACCCTGTCGATGCCGGCGTTTCACAAAACGGGAGGCGCGTACTGACCGCCATTCATTCAGAACATTGACGCTATTTTAAAAGCGGCAGGAACACCCGCCGCCACTCGACCTTCGACGCCAGCACCCCGCCGATCTCCAAGTCTTCCCCTCCGTAATAGATTTCAAACTTGCTGTCACAGTCCCCGCACTTGACCAGAATGCTCGGCGACTGTTTGCCCTTCTTCCGCCGATGCCATATCCGCAGTTTCGACAGGCCGGCTTCATCCTTCTGAACCAACCTTTTGTTCCACTTGTAGAAGCGCCTTCGGAGATTCTCCATGTCTGCCTTCCTTTCCCGCCGAATGGACTATTGTTGCGGCAACATCGTATTCTTGTCAAATGGGCGCCGGACAATTACTGTGCCTGCAGGAGGACAGCGATGAGAAAAAAAAAGTACGCTTGGAATCGGGAATTACGAAGGAAAAGAACGTCGCTCAGCAACCGGGTTTTTATTTCTCCAAAGCGCAAAACAATGTCTATCGTCAAAACGGGCCAAGCATGAGCCTGAACGAATCCGATACGCGCGCCAAACTGATCGATCCGGCCATCCACAAACGTGGCTGGACGGAGGACCTCATCCGCCGGGAGGAGACGGCCGGCGGCGTTGAAATCATCGACGGCCGGCCCCGCCGCCGCCCGCGAGGGCGCGTCGATTATGTTCTCCGCATCAAAGTGAATCCGGATACCCAGCCTGTTGCCGTGGCGCTCATTGAGGCCAAGGCCGAAAATCTGCCGCCGGGCCACGGCCTTGAGCAGGCCAAATCCTATTCCATCTGTAAACGGCTCAACGTGCCGTTTGCATTTTCCAGTAACGGACATCTGTTTGTCGAGTACGACAAATTCACCGGCTTGACGTCGCAACCTCGTCCCTTGGCCGAGTTCCCTGCGCCCGGCGATCTTCGCCTCCGGTATGAACAGCACATGGGATTCAATCTCGACGAGCCGGCAGCCAAACCCCTGCTGATCCGTTACAGCGGCGGCGAGGCCACGCGCCGGTATTATCAGGACGCCGCCATCCGCGCCGTGTTTGAAAAAATCGCGCGGGGCGAACACACGGCCGAACCCAAACGCGCTCTCCTCTCTCTTGCCACCGGCGCAGGAAAAACCTTCATCGCCGTCCAGATCCTCAAGCGCATCGCCACCGCTGGGCTTCTGCGCCGCGCGCTCTTCGTCTGCGACCGCGACGAACTTCGCAGTCAGGCCCTTGGCGCGTTTCAAAACGAGTTCGGATCAGACGCGGCCGAAGTTTATGCGGAACCCGACGGCACAAACCACGCCAAAAACGCGAGAATCCACATCGCCACCTACCAGACCCTGAACGTGTCAAACCCCGACGACAACGCGCTGTTTCTCATCCGAAACTATGACGCTGACTATTTCAGCCACATCATCATCGACGAGTGCCACCGGTCCGCATGGAATAAATGGAGCATGGTGCTCAAGCGCAATCCGAATGCCGTCCAGGTCGGTCTCACCGCGACGCCCCGCGAGCTTGTCACGACCGAGGACACCCCCGAAACCAAGGCTGATCTGACGATCAGCGCTGACAACCTCAAATATTTCGGTGACCCGGTTTATGAATACGATATGGGCCAGGGCATCGAGGACGGCTACCTTGCCGCCTGCGAAATCCAAAAAGGCCGCGTCAACATCGACGATACGGGAATCACCGTCGAAGACATTATTAAACGAAATCCGATCGACGCCCGAACCGGCTTGCCTGTGAGCCTCGAACAGATCAAGGATTTGTATGAAAAAACGGAATACGAGGACCGAATCCTTCTGCCCGACCGCGTCATTGCCATGTGTCAGGATTTGTTCCTGTATCTGATCGACACCGGCGGGCCGGAACAAAAGGCAATCATCTACTGTGTCCGCGACCGGCACGCCGATGATGTTGCTGTCGCGCTGAACAATCTGTACGCCGATTGGTGCGCCAAAAACGGCAAGGCGCGCGCCGAGCCGTTCGCCTTCAAATGCACGGCGGCAAGCGGCGGCGGTGATTACCTCCCCGATCTTCGCGGCGCGTCCCGCTCGCATTTCATCGCGACCACGGTTGAACTTCTCACCACCGGCGTGGACGTGCCCGCCGTCCGAAACATCGTGTTCTTCAAGTACGTCCGCTCGCCCATCGCCTTTTACCAGATGGTCGGCCGGGGTACGCGCATTCACGTACCGAGCGGCAAACTGATGTTTCGCGTTTACGATTATACGAACGCCACCCGCCTCTTTGGCCAGGACTTCAAAACCAAATTCACGCCGAGACCGCACAAGGGACCTGTCGAACCTCCGCCGCCCGAACCGCAGGTTCTGGTACACGGCTTTGACGTTCGGATCAGCGACGCGGGGCGATTCATCGTCTCCCAAGTCGACGGCCGCGCCATGCCGGTCACCGTCGAGGAATACAAACGCCAACTCGCCGCCAAGTTGGTCGCCGGCGCGCCCAATCTGGAAATGTTTCGGTCGCGCTGGATCACCCCGGCCGAACGCCGCGATCTTCTCGCGTGTCTTCCCGAAGCCGGCCGGTCGGCGCTCCTGGTGCAGGAGCTGGAATCCATGCTGGAGTTTGATCTGTACGATGTCCTGGCCGAACTCGGATACGGCCTTCAGCCCAAAACCCGTCGCGAGCGTGTTGACGCGTTTTCGTACAAACATGACGGCTGGCTCGCGAATCTGCCCGACGTGACTGCCGCGACGATCAAAGCCCTCGCCGAACAGTTCGTCCTAAGCGGCACCGACGCCCTGGAGAATCCCCAGATATTCAAGACGCCCGACATCACCCGCGCCGGCGGTCTCGCGGCGCTCAAGGCCCTCGGGAACCCCGCGGATGTCCTCCGGCAAACCAAGGAGCTGATGTTCGCGGCATGAACATCGACACATTGCTTGAACGGCTCGAAATAACCGAGAGTCTCGAAATCGAGGTCAAATCCGCGCAGGGCGGCCTGCCCGAAAGTCTTTGGGAGACGGTCGGCGCGTTTGCCAATACAAGCGGCGGCCTGCTCCTCTTGGGCGTGACCGAAACAAAATCGAAATTCAATATTGAAGGAATCAAGAACGCCCCCAAGATGAAACAGGATGTTTTTAACCTGATGCGAAATGCGCAGAAAATCTCCCTTGAGGTCTGTGGCCCGGATGACATTCAGATCGAGCCTGACTGGAAAGACATCATTGTCATGCGTGTTCGCGCGGCTTCGACGAAAGAGCGGCCGGTTCACATCAATGGGAATCCCTATAAGGGGACATTCGTCCGGCGTAACGAGGGGGATTACCGATGCACCAAACAGGAAGTCGATCGGATGATCCGCGACGCCAGCGTGGAAAGCGCCGACTCCGCGATCTTGAAAGGATATTCGTGGAAGGATTTGGACAAGGAAACGTTCAAATCGTATCGACAGCGGTTTCGCGAGTTTAATCAGGCCAGTCCCTGGAATGCCTACACCGACGCGCGATTTCTGGCGGCCATAGGCGGGTATCGAAAAGACCGGGAGACAGAACAGGAGGGCATCACCCGCGCGGCGGTTTTGATGTTTGGCATGCCGGAGGCGTTCATGGGCATGCGTCCCCGGCACCTGATCGATTTTCGCATTGTGCCGCTGGAGACGGCTGAATCCGACCAGCGGTGGGAGCACCGGATCGCCTGGGAGGGCAACCTCTATGACGCGTTCTTCAAAATCTACCCGCGTTTGGTTGAGCCATTGAAAACGCCATTCAAACTTTCGGGCCCGCACCGCCTGTCCGAAACGCCGGCCCACGAAGCCTTGCGGGAGGCGCTGGTCAACTTGCTGGCTCACGCAGATTACGCCGAGCAGGCGTCGCTTCTGGTTAAGGCGTCCTCACAGGAGTTTATGTTCCGCAACCCGGGATCGTCGCGGGTTTCCGAAGAGGATTTGCTCACCGGCGATCGTTCCGATCCGAGGAATCCGATCCTCCTGCGGATGTTCAGACACGTGAATCTGGCCGAGGAGGCGGGGACTGGCCTGCCGAAAATACTGCGCACTTGGAGAAAGGCCGGACTGAAGCTCCCGTCCTTGACCAGCGACACGGAACGATACGAATTCAAGCTGACTCTGAAACTGGTTCACTTGCTATCCGACCAGGACAGAACATGGCTGGCCAAATGCGCCAAGTTTCCTTCGCCGAAGGGTCAACCTGCATTGGAAGGGATGGGCGCTCTGACGGAGCAGGAACAAATGGTGCTCATCCACGCACGCACGGCGGATGAATCCGTCAACAACGCCTCCGTCCAAGCCCTGACCGGCTTGCACCGCGCCGATGTCACCGATCTACTGACGAGACTTCGCAACCGGGGACTCCTCATCCAGGAAAGTTCGCGCCGATGGGCGACATACAAGGTTCCGGGCGCTTTGAGGAAAATGTATAAAGAAAAAACGATAAAGAAAAATCTATTAAGAAAACCCCATGTGCAACAAGGTGTTGGCAAAACCTATCAGCAAAAACCAGTTAGCAAAACCCACGTGCAAAAACCAGTTAGCAAAACGGAACGCCTGAAGAACCGGATTCTTCTTTTCTGCCAATCGCCGAGATCGTCCGAGGAGATCGCCCTGGAAACCGGAAAGTACCGCCATTATCTCGTCGCCTTTTATCTGACGCCCATGGTCAAGGAAGGTCTTCTCGCCTATACGAACCCCGCCTACCCGCCGGCCAGAAATCAGAAGTACGTGGCCGTGCCGGATCGTCGGTCCTCTAAATGACAGCCCAAACTCAAGCCCCGCCGCGCTCCGAAAAATCCCTCCCCGCCGGCTGGCGCTGGGTGCGGCTGGGGGAGGTGTGCGAGATCAATCCTCGAAGGCCTGAACTCAAACGATCAGATGATGTAATCACGACATTCGTTCCGATGTCCGCTGTGGATGAGGGAGGAAAAGGTATTTCTCGGCCTGAGTTAAAACGGTATGTCGAAGTTCGGAAGGGATACACATATTTTGGAGAAGGCGATGTTCTTTTCGAGAAAATCACCCCTTGTATGCAAAATGGAAAACATGCCATCGCTCGAAATCTGACGGACGGTATCGGATTTGGTTCCACAGAATTTCACGTTTTACGTCCGGAGGCGGAGGTCATTTCCGAATGGGTGCATCAATTCATTCTTCAACCGTGGGTATTACAAAAGGCCACGGCGCATTTTAGCGGATCTGTCGGTCAGCAGCGAGTTCCCGAAAATTATCTGGCTCAATTGGAACTCCCCCTCCCGCCGATGGCGGAGCAGAAGCGGATTGCGGCGGTTTTGAACGAGCAGATGTCGGCGGTCGTCCGCGCCCGCGCCGCAGCCGAGGCGCAACTCGCCGCGCTCAACCACCTGCCGGCGGCGTTGTTGCGGCGGGCGTTCAACGGAGAACTCTGATATGGCCAGACAGCGGAAGGGCGATAAAGCGAACGGCAACGGCAAACGCCTCGCCACCCAGCAGTCGGTCAACGGCGCCGTCAAATCGATCTGCGACGTCATGCGCCGGTCGAATTGCGCGGGGGCGCTCCAGTACGTGCCGGAGCTGACATGGATTTTGTTTTTGCGGATTCTGGACGAGCGCGAGGCGCGGGAGATGGAGGAGGCCGAGGCGGTCGGCGCGGAATTTCGGCCGTCGCTCGAGGAACCCTACCGCTGGCGCGATTGGGCCGCTCCCGACGGGCCGAAACGCCGGGAGCTTCAAAACGGATCGCTCGGCTCGTTCTTCGGCTTCGTCAACACCGATCTTATTTTGCGTCTCAAAGCCCTCCGGGACCGGCCGAACGCGGCGCCCCGGCAAAAAGTGATCTCCGAAATTTTTTCGGGCGTGGAACGGACGCGGATCGACACCGAACGGAATTTGCTCGACATTCTCGACAAGGTTCATGAGATCAGCGCCGAAAACGTCGATCCGACCCACGTGTTTACCCTCTCGCAGATTTACGAGGGGCTTCTTTTGAAAATGGGTGAAAAGGGCAACGACGGCGGCCAGTTTTTCACGCCCCGCGAGATCATCCGGGCGATGGTCAAGGTCATCGACCCCAAAATCGGCGAGACCGTGTACGATCCTGGCTGCGGCACAGGCGGATTTCTGGCGCAGGCCTTTGAACACATGGCCGGACAAAACAACGCCAACATCCAATCGCCGGACCAGCTTGAGACGTTGAAACGCCGCACGTTTTACGGCCGCGAAAAAGACAACGCGATTTATCCGATCGCGCTCGCCAATCTGGTGCTCCACAACATCGACGAGCCGCACCTCTGGCACGGCAACACCCTGACGGGCGCGGAAAATTACGGCGGCCTTTTCACCGACGCCCCCACGCAGTTCGACGTGATCCTGATGAACCCGCCCTTCGGCGGCAAGGAGGGCAAAGAGGCGCAGACGCGCTTTCCGTACAAGACGGGCGCCACGCAGGTGTTGTTTCTCCAGCACGTCATCGACAGCCTGAAACCGGGCGGCCGGTGCGGCATCGTTCTCGACGAGGGCGTGCTCTTCCGCACCAACGAGACGGCCTTCGTCCAGACCAAGCGAAAACTCCTCGACGAATGTGACCTCTGGTGCATCGTGAGCCTCCCGGGCGGCGTCTTCACCGCCGCCGGCGCCGGCGTCAAAACCAATCTCCTCTTTTTCACCAAGGGCAAGCCCACCGAACGCATCTGGTATTACGACCTCTCCGACATCAAAGTTGGCAAGAAGACGCCCTTCACGCTGGATAAATTTGAAGACTTCTTTCGGCTCCTGCCCGCCCGCGCCGCCGGCCCCCGAAGCTGGACCGTCACCCGCGCCGGAATCGAACAGAAGACCTACGACCTGAAAGCCGTCAACCCCAACGCAAAATCCGACGAAGACACCCGCACGCCGGAGGAACTACTGGCTCTCATCGATGCCAGGGGTCGCGAGGTAGCGGAGGCGTTGCGCGTACTCAGGGGGCCTTAAAACAGAAGCTGGCGCCACCGAATCAGTCGTGATCCGCTGAAAACGGCAGAACGAATTCGCCGTACTTTCCGGGGTTGTAATTCTCCTTGTAGGGATCGTCGTCGGCCCGCCGGATCCGGATGGCCCGGATGCCGGCCTCCTGGGCCTCGGTGATGTCGCCGTCGCTGTCGCCGAAAAATACAGTCACGTTGCGTTTCGCCAGCACCGCCGACTTGTCCCTCGTCATGTAGACGTCTTCCGGCTTGATGCCGTAGACTCGCTGGACGTGCGCGCGGAAGAGGGCGCCCTTGATTTCCGGGCGTGCCGTCACGACGATCGGCGTGTATCCGAAGATCTTGGACAGGGGCACGAGCCATGCGGCGCGTTTTCGTTTTTCGGCCGAGAGGAGCCGGCCGTTGACGAGCGTCCAGTCGATCCGTTCAGACGGCTCTTCCTTCTTCTCGGCCTCAAAGGTCGGCCTCGAATACGCGAGGGTCATGTCATAATCGAACCCGACGGATTTGTCGAGGAGTTTGTTGGCGGCGAAGGCGATGACGTAGGCGATCAGCAGGATGAAAAAAAATAATTTCTTCAGCACGGGTCAACCTCCCGCCATCTGTTTCAACGCCTCGCTTAATCCTTCATGCACCTTCCGCACGTCCTCGGGATTCCAGGCGGCGGGGTCGGCGCGCAAAAATGATGTCTTGTCCACCCGGTTGTCGAACCGCGCAACCGGCAGGTGGAATCTTTTTCCGTGGGCCTGGAGGGCGATGCGGCCGGGCCGGTCGCTGGTCTGGATCAGCCAGTCGATGTCGTCGCATCCGTAATCCTTCATCATGACCTCCGCCGGCACGCCGTGGTGGAGGATGGAGCCGGGGTCGTTCGGGTCGGTGCGCGCCTCGTTTTTCCGCCGGGACTCCTCCGGCGTCACCCAGATGTACAGGACTGTGGCGCTTCGGAGGATTCCCTCCGAAAGACGAGACAGCGAGTACCGGTAGCCGAGGGGATCCGGCAGGGGCATGGCGGCGCCGGCGGGTCCGCCGCGCGCAAACTCGATGACGAGCGTTTTGCCTTTCGGCGTGTCGGGATACCCGGCCTGTTTCTCATCCAGCATTTTTCGTGTTTCCTTTTCGAGCGCCGCGGCCAGGACATTCGACGTTTTCTGATCGAGGGTGTTCATCAGCGTGCGCGCGCCCGCTTTTTCGGAAGCGGAATCGATCCGCTGAAAATAATGGGCGGCCGCGGACGGCGGGGTTTGAATTCGCCGGGCGACCATGTCCGCGTGATCCTCGTTCAGAAGCTCGATCAGCGTTCCCCACAGCCATGGGTCCTGAAAGGGCCGGTCGGGCGCGTGATAGTAGAAACGGGGTTTGCCGAGCGCGACCAGCTCGTCATCGATCCGGCGCAGAAGGTGCACATAAGGGTAATCGTCCAACTGGACGCTCGGCCCCATCCGAAGATCGCGCGCGCGGCGGTCCGGCGGGAGATGATCGATGTATCGGCGCACCTCGGACTTGCCGGAGGCCGGCAGCGCGATGAGGACGACCGATTCGAGAAGGTCCGTCACTTCGGGGCGCCGGAATTCAGTTCCTGGGCTGCCGCAAGTTCCGCGACGCGCCGCCGTTCCGCGATCGCGAGGTAGACGACGGCGATCACAATGTACAGAAGCGATATCCAGTCCTGGATCTTGGGAAGCTTGCCGCCGTACATCAGCGCGAAGAGGAGGGTCGCGGCGGTGCCGGCCACCAGCGAGGTGAGCCGGTTGACGAGGTTGGCGAAGGTGGCGGTCCGGCCTTTGAACATGAAGATGAACACCGAAAAAAACGCGACGCCGCCGAAGGCCGTGCCGGCCAGAACTGCGGACGGCCAGCCGGGCAGGGGTTGGAAGATTGCGCCTCGAAACAGCTCAATCTGCGCGTGCGTGCGGCCGAACAGTTCGGGCGCGAAAAACACGGGCAGGGCGATCAGGGCCATCGACACGCTGGCTGCGATCTGCTCGATCGCGAAGAACCACTCGTTGTTCTGCGGCGCCCCTTTCGGCCGGGTATTTTTGAAGTAGTTCATGATGTAGATGCGAAACATGTAGGCGGTGAGGTAGGACCCGAGGATCGTCATGGCGACGGGCGCGTGGAGGAAGTCGAAGTCGCCGGGCTTGACGAAGAAGATCTGTATCCCCGCCGCGGTGATGGCGAAGATCGCTGCCGTGTTTTCCTCCTGGTAGACCTTCTTCTTCAGGATCCCCTGCCGGATCTGGATGCCGTCGACGATGCGGCCGATGACGATCACGCTCGCGCGCATGATCACCATCGCCACCATGACCGAAATCGGCAGCATGTACATCATGGTCGTCGTCGGGATGATGACGGCCGTGCAGAACCCGGAGGGAAAAATGTAGAGATACGCGCTTGGAAATCGGACGCCGGCGAATTCCATCCGAGGCTCCGTCTGCGTCCGGTACCACCCTCGGGCGAAGACCACCAAAAGGCAGATGATGGACCCGCCGAAGGTGCTGTAGACGAGGAACTCGGCGTCCTGCATGCCTGGAAACCCGCCGGCCGCCGGGCCCGTGAAATATTTGACGGTCACGCCCGTGATTACATAGAAAATAAAATATCCGAGACAAAACTGGATCAGACGCCCCGTGCTGCCTTCAGTGGTTTTCCACATTGGACGTGACTCTAGCAGTTTTCCGCCCGGCGTTCAATTGACCGGGCGTATTTCACTGCCGGTACCGGATACGTTCCGCCGCCGGCGCACGGACGTCGCCGACCCGCGCGACGTGGTCGCGCAGAAGATCAAAGGGCGTTTGCTCCGTATGGATGTCCCAGTCGATGGGCTCCTTCGCAAAAAATCCGCTGCCGCCCTGCGCAAGAAATCCGTCCGTCACGACACGGTACGTTCGATCCGTGTCGATCGGAACGTCGGCCACCCGGACCTCCACGATCCGCCGGCCGCGCGGGAGCGAGGTGTCGGCGAGGATGGTGACGCCGGAGACCTGAATGCGCCCGCGGTCCGTCGAAACGCCGTGTTCCAGCACGCGCAGGAGCGCAGCGCCCCGCACATCGGCGACCGCGAGCGGATTGCCGAAAGGAAAAACCTGAAAACAATCGCGGACGGCGATGGGACCCGGAATGAATCCGGCGCGCATCCCGCCTCCGGCGAGGATGGCGATGTCCGCGCCGGCCCACGCTCTCAGGAGGTCGGTCGTAAGCCGGCCCATCGCCGATTCTTTGCGATAGGCGTACGGGATATCCGTGTCGCTTCGGCCGATGACACGGCCCATCTCCGCGGTGACCCCGCGGGTCGCGTCCCCGATCACCCGGCCGATCCGCCGGTCCGGCGGAAACGCCTTGACCGTGAGCGGAACCAGTTGCCACACAAACGTGTCGACGCCCCCGCCCGGCAGGATCAGGACGTCCATCCGGCCGATGTGCGACGCCTTGCCCTGCGTCTGGACGACAACGGTCCTGTTCTTGGCGATCCACGCCGTTTCGACTTCCGTATGCGAATGCCCGCCCAGGATGATGTCGATCCCGGGAACCGCATCCGCCAGCGCTGTGTCCTCCTGGAAGCCCGTGTGAGAAAGAAGGATCATCAGATCCGGATTCGCGGCGTGCAGATCGGGCAGGATGCCGGCCAGCGTCGGGATGTGCGGCCGAAAGTCGAGGTTCAGAATATTTTTGGCAAACGTCAGGCCTCGCATGTGGGTCGTCAGAATTCCCGTCAGGCCCACCCGGACGCCGCCGCGGTCCAGCACGAGGCGCCGCCTCAGGCCCTTTTCGAGTTTTCGCGTCGTCGAGTCGAACACGTTTGCGCCGAGGACCGGCGCCTTGAGGGCCGCGACGAGCCGCTCGGCGTTTTGGCGGCCGTGGTCGTATTCGTGATTGCCGATGGCGATGGCGTCGTACGAAAGCGAGTTCATGACCGGGACCATGACGGACCCCTTGGTCAGGGTCCCCTCGGGCGTTCCTTGATAGAGATCGCCGGCGTCGAACAGAAAGAGCGGCACGTCCTGCGCGGCGGCGATGGCCCGGCAGCGCCGCACGTACGTGGCGATGGAGGTGACACCCCCCACGATCGGCCGCGTCTCCGCTTTCGACCAAGGATCCGGATACGGCAAGAGATACCCGTGGATGTCGTTGGTGAACACGATCGTGGCCTGGCGCCGGGCCGGGCCGTCGGCCGGGGGCGGCCGGACAAGAGGTGGCGTCGCGGCCGTTTCGGCCGTCCCAGCGATCCGCAGGCCGTCCGGTGTCCGTTCCAGCACGAGGAGGCTTCCGGGCCATACGAGCGTGATGCGATCGCCGTCGGACTTCTGATCCGGCGCGGCCGCAATGGTTTCGGCATGAGTTGCGATCCACAGCCCGATCGCCGTTGCGGCTTGATCCTCGCGTGTCCGTGCAAAGGGCGCATACCACTTCAATCGCTGGAGAAAATCCGTGTCATTCAAGTGCGGCAATGCCAGCCGCGGATTATCGAGAAGGGCCGGACTCAGCGCCGGCCGAATCCCGCCCCTGCTGGAACCGCCTTCCGCCACCGTCCGGACAAGTTTGAGGATCCGGCCGACTTCGGCGCGGTCGGACGCGACGACTGAACCGCATAAAAAAATCAGCAGGAACGCCGCACTCGATGCTGCTCTTCTGTTTCGTCTCATGGGTATCGTTACTGATCGAAACACACGACACGGAAAGAATCAAGGAAATCAAGGGGTCCATCCGCTGTGTTCCGCCGCATTTCTCGAGTTTCCGCTTGACATTTCCCCCTCGTAACGTATAAAGCGTAGCGTTGATGCGGGGTGGAGCAGTCTGGTAGCTCGTCAGGCTCATAACCTGAAGGTCGGCCGTTCAAATCGGCCCCCCGCTACGATTTTTGACTCGCGCCAGATGGCGCGGGGAAATCTTATGTTCGGGAGGCTGTTTACATGGCCGGAAAGAGGAAGCCGAGCGCGGCGTTCATGAAGCCGGTTCAGCCGGATGCGGCGCTGTCGGCGGTCGTCGGAAGCAAGGCGGCTCCACGCACGGAAATCACCAAGAATTTGTGGAAGTACATCAAGAAACACAAACTGCAGGACGCCAAGCAGCGGCGGATGATCAACGCGGACGCCGCGATGAAGGCAGTCTTGGGCAAGAGCCGGGTCGACATGTTCGAGATGACCAAGCTCGTCAGCAAGCACCTGAAATAGGTTTCGGATTCCGATTCGAGAGGTTGGGATCGTTTCCAATAGGCTTCTCATAAGGTAACGACCGATTGTAGAAGTGGCGGCAGCCGCCACGAGAAGGGGGAAGGTCTTTGCGCAACGCGGTATGGGGGTGGCTGCTGGGCGTGGTGGCGGCGCCCGCGGCCGTGGCCGTTGGGGCTGCGGCAGGGGACTCGCCCCAGCTCCGAATCCAGATTGTCCATCCTCCGGAAAAAATGTCGTTGCCGGCCCTCGAGCGGACGTTTGTCTTCGGGTCGGTTCATCCGCCCGATGCTCGTGTGACCGTCCACGGCCTTGATTCGCCCATCGTCCGTTCGAGTCTGGGCGGGTGGCTGGCCGTCATTCCGCTCACGGCCGGCAAGATGACCATCGTCGCCGCCGCCCGGCTGGAGGACGGGACCGAAACGCAGGTGGCGCGCAAGGTCACCGTCAACGGAGCGCCGGGCAACGCCGCAAAACCTGCCGGAAATGTGGGCGACTGGGCGGTTCACAAACCTCCGGAGGAACGCGTCTGGAAACCGCACCGGATCGGCCGGATCGCCGCCGACACGGCGTATCTCCGGTCCGGACCGGACCGCGGCGACGAGCAGGCCGGGTTTGAACTTCCATTGCAGAAAAACGTCCTCGTGACGGTCGTCGGCCAGATCGACAAGTCCCTGCATGTCCGATTGTCGGCGCTTGAGTCCGTCTGGGTAGAAGCGCATACGGTCAAATTGCTGCCCAAACAGACGCCGTCGCCCCAGAGTTTCGTCAACGGCTGGACAGTTCGCCGCAACACCCGGTCGACCCTTCTTCAAACCGGCCTCGAGGAACTTCTCCCCTATCGCGTGACGGTCGCGCCGGACGGCCGGTCGATGTCGCTGAAAATCTATGGCGGCATCTCAAACACGGACTGGCTCCATTACGCCTCGGATGATCCATGGATTCGCCTGGCGCGCTGGAGCCAACCGATGGAGGGCGTCTATCAGTTGGACTTGGAACTTCGCCGGCCGCTGTGGGGATACGATGTGCGGTATGAAGGGCTCCGGTTGATTCTGGAACTCAGGGATCCGCCGGCGTCGCCCCCGCCTGAGCGTCCGACATCCATGTCGGACGGTGGGCGGGGACGGCGGACTTCCGTGCCGCCGCCCGCCCCCCCGCCGCCGAACTATCTCGCGGGCGTCCGCGTCTGCCTCGATCCCGGCCATCCCCCGCTCGGCGCCACAGGGCCGATGGGAACGACCGAGCATGCGGCCAACTGGCGGATGGCGGTGTCGCTTCGGGATGTTCTGGTTTCCAACGGCGCCGATGTGGTGATGACCCGGCAGGACGGCGAAACGCTGGCGCTGCCGGACCGCGTCCTGCGCGCGCGTCAGGCGTCGGCGGACCTGTTCGTCTCCATCCATGCCAACGCGCTTCCGCCGGCGGACAATCCATTTGAAAAAAATGGATTCAGCGTCTATTACTTCCAGCCCTTCAGCCAGCCTCTGGCCGAAGCGGTCCACGCCGCGATGAGAGCCTCCATCCCGCTGAGGGACGACGGACTCCACTACGCGAACTTCCACGTCACCCGCCAGTCCTACATGCCCGCCATCCTGATCGAATGCGCCTACCTCATGTGGCCGCCCGAGGAGGCGCTTATCCTCGACCCGGATTTCCGGGACCGCGCCGCATGGGCGATCGCGGACGGGATCAAGACGTTTCTGAGCGAGCGGGACGAGGAGGAGTAACGCGGAGCAGGGATTCGATCCCGCGCCCGGCCTCTTCCCGGCTGATTTCTTTCGCGAGGATCGGCTGGGCGCCTGAGAGAAACTGCAGGCCGACCGTGACGGCCGGCGCGTCGAAGGCGTCGCAGGCCGCGAGGGCATAGGCCAGAAGCTGGCCCTCGTAGGGGCCGAACGTCGGCGTCGGGTCGGTGTATTTGTAGTCGTAAATTTCGGGTCCGGCCTTTCCCAGAATCAGGAGGTCGATTTTCCCTCGGATCCAGACTTCCTGTTCCGCCCCCGCCTGAGCGTCCGACATCCCTGTCGGACGGTGGGCGGGGACGGCTGACCTCCGTGTCGCCGCGCCCCGAAGCCGGAACGTGAACGGGTATTCCTTGTAGAGGGTCGGCCGTTCCGTTCGCAGGCGTTCCATGAGGGGCGATTGGAAAAACCGCGCGATATTTTTTTGAAGTTGATCCATGCGTTTGGCCGGCAAAAACAGCCACGGCTGCCGGTCCCGCAAGTATTCGTCCAGCCGCCGGGTCTGGCGGTCCGCATCGAGGAAAAAATCCGCGTCTTCCAGCGCTTCGTGCGCCAGAATGCCCAGTGCCACGGCGTAGGGGTCCGGGGTACGCGAGATCGAGGGCGGCGCGGCCGCGCCTTCGACGATCTCCTTAATCGCCGTGGCTTGTCGGACCGTCCGCACGCGAATGAGCGCGGGCGGCGGCGCCGGGCGGAGTTCCACGCGGGAGAGCCGGTCGAGGAGCGGCGTGTCTTCTTCGCGCGCGGCGGGCCCGCCCGGAAGACTCGCCGTGACTCGCTCGACGTGTTCCCCCTCCTCCGCCAAAAACTCGTACAGCATCTCCCACACGGTCCGGCCGCCCGGCGCGGGTGTGGCGGGCCCCGGCAGGACGAGCAGGTCCTGGGCGCGCGTCATGGCGACGTAGAGCAGGCGCTTCTGTTCCTCCGATTCGCTCAGGACCAACTCCTCCTTGGCCGCGCGCCATCGCGGGGTCGGAAATTTTTCGGCCAGCCCCGCCAGTTTCACGCGGGCGGCGAGCGTCAGGCGCGCGCTGTCCGGCACGACGCAAAAATCGGGCGTGCGAACGGATTCGGACCGCAGAAGGTCCGGCAGGATCACGACCGGAAATTCAAGGCCCTTGGCCTGATGGATCGTCATGAGCTTGACGGCGTCCCGGGCCGGCACGTCCATGCCGCTTTCCCGTTCATTCCGTTCGACCATCCGCCATGCGGCTTCGAGAAACGCGACGTGGGGGTCCGGCCGGTGTTCCGCGTATTGCGCGGCGGCGGACCGGAGGGTCTCGAGATTTCTTCGCCGGGCGTCGGACTGCGGCAGGCCCTTCAGGATCGCGAGGTATCCGGTTTCGGCGACGATCCAGTCGAGGAGCGCCAGCGGCGTCCGAATCTTGCGCTCGATCTTCCGGCCCTGATCGACCAGCCGCAATGTTCGTGCGGCCGCCTCGCGGTCCCGGTCGGACAGTTCGGGAAGCTCCGAACGGCCCAGAAAGTAATTCCGCACGTCGCCCGTCTCAGCCAACGACAGAATGGCATCGTCCGACAGGCCGGCCATCGGCGAGCGCAAAAATCCAAGCCAGCCGACCGTATCCGACGGATCGATCAAGACCGTGAGAGCGTTGAGCAGGTCGAGAGCCTCCTGGGACCGAAACGCCGTGCCGGATTTGACGAGTTCGTAGGGGATCCGGGCTTCACGCATCGCCTCTTCATATAAATATAGAGAGCTCGTCGCCCGAAACAGCAGCGCCACGTCGCCGTACGCCAGCCGGTCCTCGACCATCCGCCGGATGCGGGCCGCGAGAATCTTCGCCTCGAGCTCCCGCCGGCCCGCCGCGCCGGCGTCGCCGAAATCAAAAACGAGCCACTGGATGCGCGGCCGTTCGACGGGGGACGCGCCCGCGGCCGGCGCGGGCTCCGTCCGCGCCGGATGCATCTCGACCGGCGGCCGGCCTTTGAAAATCCGGCGGTCGAAAAAGGCGTTCACGGCCTCCACCAGCCTCCGATGGCTCCGGTAATTGGACTTGAGCTGAAACGCGGCGCCCCGCTGTTCCATCTCCTGCCACAATCCCTGGAACTGCGCGATGTCCGCGCCGCGGAACCGGTAGATCGATTGTTTCGGATCGCCCACCGCAAACAGGCTGTTGGGCCGGTCACCCGCCAAAACCCGCACGATCCGGGCTTGAACGGGATTGACGTCCTGATACTCGTCGACGAGGATGTGCTTGAACCGCGCCTGATACGATCGGACGACCTCGGGATGCGTTTCGAGCAGATGCAGCGTCTTGATTTCAAGATCGGAAAAATCGAGCGCCCGCCGCCGGCTCTTCTCACGGTCCGCGTGCCGCCACATGGCCGAGAGCAACCGGACGACCGTCGCGGCCAGATCGCGCTCGATCCACCGGGCGGCCTGCCCGGCCAGATCGCGGGACGCGGCCTCGACGGCGGCGAAAATTTCCTTTTCGTTCTTTCTCAGCGGCCCGCCCGGCTTGAGCCGTTCCGCCTGCTCGTCCCAGCCGGCCCGCGCGAGGAGCCGCAGGAGCCGGCTGGGGGCGACCGGCGCTCCGCCCGGATCACCTCCCAGATCGCGCGCGAGCCGCCGGAACGCCGGAAGTTTCCTCTGCAGGGTCGGGCCGGGACCGGGCAATTCCGAGAGCCTGTTCAGAGATTCGATCAGCGTCGCCCCCGCCTGAGCGTCCGACATCCCTGTCGGACGGTGGGCGGGGACGGCTGACCTCCGTGTCGCCGCCGTCGGGCCTTCGACAGAATCCACCACGCCGAAATCCTCCGGCCGGCAGCCGCGGGAGTCGAGCTGGAGTTTGATCGCGCGCAGGACCGTGAGAAGGCCCGCGCCGCGCCGGCCGCCGTGGAGGCCGAGCCGCAGCGCAAGTTCCCCGACGGCGGGATCGCGGTCGGCCATTTCGATCACGGCCGCCAGCGCCGCCGACTCCCAGAGGATCTGGGATTCCTGCTCGGGCAGCGGCGCGAACGCCGGATCGACGCCGGCTTCCGCCGGATGCTCCCGCAGGAGGCGCGCGCCGAACGAATGGATGGTCGAGATCCATCCGGCGCCGAGGTTCATGAGCTTGTCCTCGAGATCGCCGCACCGCTGGGGATCGGTTTCCTCGTGAATCCGTTTTTGAATGGCCTCGCGGATGCGCGCCAGCATCTCGGCGGCCGCCTTTTCGGTGAACGTGATGGCCAGAATTTCGGGCGGCTGCCGGCCTTCGTCCAGCAGAAGCTGCAGATATTTTTCGACCAGTGTCCGGGTTTTCCCGCTGCCGGCGCCGGCCGAAAGGCACAAACTGTTGCGAAACTCGAGGACAGTCTGCTGTTCCGGATTCAGCACTCTCGTCATTCGGCCTCACCGCCTTCCTCCGCCGGCGCTCCCAACACTTCACGAACCCGGCAGGCCCGCCTGAATTCACAGGTGTCGCACAGGGTTTCGTCCTCCGGCGTCACGTCGAACCGGCCGCCGGCGATGGACTCAAGAACAGGACCGGCTTGAAACAGGAGTTTCAATTCGTCCACCGTGCCCGACCAGATTTCGAGCGCCTGCGCGGCGTGGCGCAGCGACACATAGACCAGCGCGACCGGCGTGCGGCCGGCCAGCCCGTCCTGCGCCGCCACCGCCTGCGCGTAGGCGGGCAGTTGCAGCTCCGTCATGCCGAGTTTCTTCTTCTTCTCGCGAAGGAACATGACGTCGCTCAATTTGTAGTCGATGATCCGGACTGCTCCGTCCGCCGCGCGGTCCAGCCGGTCAATCCGGCCGATCAGTTGTTTCGGCCGGGCGCGACGGTCCGGCGAGAGTTCCAGAGTGACCTGCCGTTCAATGGCCGACGGCCACAGTCCCGCTTTCAGGCTGTCCTCCTCCAGGTCCACGATCGAGTCGATCAGATACCGGAGCGCCGCCTTCTGGCTTTCCCAGAACGGCCCTTCGGCGCCGAGCCGCGCCATCTCGCGGGCCGCCGCCTCGAACGCGGCGGGGGCGCAGGACCTCGCCGTCTTCAGCACGGCTGTCAGATCGCCGCGGTCTTTCCCATGAATCCGGTCGAGTTCCTTCCAGAAAATTTCCAGAAACCGGTGCAGGAGCGTCCCCAGGTCCTTGAAGGACAACCCTTCCACCGGCCGGTCGATTTTCTCGAGTCCGATGAGCGTTCGGGCGAATCCCCTGAACGGACATCCCGCAAACGCCTCCAGCGCGCCGACCGAGATGTCGGCCTTCCGCCAAAATCCGGTTCGGGCGCCGGCGAGCCGGCCTGTGTATTCAAACGCGAGTTCTTTCCGCCGCTCGCGATTGCGCTCCAGATAGAACCGTTCTCGCCGCCGTTCAATATCAATTTGCGTCGCAATCCAGCGGATCCGGTCGGCGTCGTCGGCGGTCACCGGAGTTGTTTCCGCGCCCAGCCGCTCGACCGCCTCCGCCTCCATCTCGGGCCGGGTCATCGGCACGGCGCCGGCCGGGTCAGCGCCTCCGGCGCCCCAAGTGCCGGCGTCTCCGACGCCGGCCGGGAGGAACAACGCCCGCGGGTCTTCGAATTGCTTGAATATCTCGTCGAGATACGGCGACGGCGTCGCCGGCCTGCCCTGCGGGTCCAGCCTCGGATAGGAGAGCGTCACGCTGCCTGTGGGCTGGGCCAGACACAGAAAAAACAGAAAATTCTCGCGCAGGCGCTCTTCCTTCGCCGTGTCGAACGGCCGGTGCGCCGCAAGGCGGGGGCCGAGGGATTCGCGGCGCTGTTTGATGTAGGCCGCGCTGATCTCCTCCCGCTCATGATCTTTTAAAAACACTTCCTGCTTTGGTTCCGATGGAAACGCGCCGGCCGTCAGGCCCACGATGAACAAATGGTCGATCTCGATCGCGGCGGCGTCCAGAATCGACAGGAGCCTCACCCCGCCGCTTTCTCCGGCGCCGCCTCCGGACAGGGCATCAGACAAAAGATCGTAGAGAACGGACGAATCCCATTTCCGGTCGATTCCCTCCAGGATCCGCTCCAGCCGCCGAAGACGCTCGCGCAGCGTCGGCGCGTCTCCGTCCGTGATCGGACTCTCCGGGCCAAACCATCCGAGCGCGTCCAGCGCGGCCTCGAGGGCTTTGACATACGGCCCCGGTCGCGAGGGATCCGCCAGGGAACTCGCGGCGCCCAGCGCATCCTGAAGAGACTTGTCAACGGAACGAATCAAGGCGCGCGCCGTTTCGTCGCCGAGGCTGTCGGCATATTCTTTCAGGCGGCGGTGGATCGCCGAGGGAGGCCCGCGGAGGATCCGCGCCTCGCGCAGGATGCGGCCCAGGTCGGGATCGCACAGCGGGTCCGGCAGACGGGCCCGCGTCCTGCCCAGCCACCCCGCGAGGTCCTCGCGCTCAAATCCTCCGGCCGCCAGCGCCACAAGGTCGAGCGCCTCGCGGTCGAGCGGCTCCGGATGCCAT
This sequence comes from Candidatus Lindowbacteria bacterium RIFCSPLOWO2_12_FULL_62_27, assembly GCA_001784175.1. Taxonomy (GTDB): domain Bacteria; phylum Lindowbacteria; class 2-12-FULL-62-27; order 2-12-FULL-62-27; family 2-12-FULL-62-27; genus 2-12-FULL-62-27. The sequence goes on along the minus strand of MFPR01000004.1, from coordinate 317,667 downwards.
GCGTCCCGGAGGTCCGGAGAAATTTCGACCGGCACATCAAACGCCGCGAACGTGTCCGGCGCGGTCGGATACGGGTCCGGCCGGCGGAACATCACGGCGATCCGGGCCGGATCCGTCCCTTCATCGCACAATCGCCGGACGCGGCGCGCAACTTCGACAATTTCGGCGCGTGAATCGTTCGCCTCCAGCACGCGCAGCGGTGTCTTCATCGCGAGCGGCGGAATCTTCTGCTCCTTGAGTTGCGCCAGCGGCTGAAAGAGCCTCGGCAGAAGTTCTGCAAGCCCGCGGCCCGATTGAAGGTCCTCCGACTGCACCGTCAGGCCTGTCGGCGCCTCATCCGCCAGGTACTCGAATTTCCGGTACGTCCACTCCAGCCACCGGATGCTCCGAGGATGATCCTTGGGCAGCGGCAGAAACACCGTCGTGGGCCGGTGGCGGGCAAGTTCCAGGATCCATTCGAACGTGGCGGGCTTGATGTCGTAGATCCCGCGCACTTCGATTTCGTCCGCGTCCGCCAGAGTGGGAATCCGGTCCGCGTGCGACCGGATCAGGCCCGCCAGTTCCGATTCGGCCGTCGACGCGTCCGTCGCGTTCAACTCCGACAGGCGCCGATCGTAGGCCGCGTACAGATCGCCGATCAGTCCGGCCCGGTCCGCGCCCGCGCCTCCGCTCCCGCCCGCCTGCAAAACGCCCACGAGTTCCTCGACGCCAAGACAGGCCATGCGGCACTCGTTCAGCAGCCGCTGAAGGCTCCGCCAAAATCCGATCCGATGCCGCAGCCCGGAAAAGGGCGCCGCCGGCCGCTGCGCGTAGTACTCGTCCACCACCCACGCCACCACCGCAAGACTTTCGCCATCCGGCAACCACGCCCGCGCCGGATGGACGGCGCGATAGACCGCGCGAACCCACTGGCTGTGGCTCACCGCCGGATACCCGAACACCGCGCGGTCCGCCGCCCTCTCCCTTGTCCAGTCCCCGGCCGACATCGCCGTCGGCAAAATCGTCAACGTTCCCATGTTGATTTCAGGCCCATCATACTACGATCACCCCCACGGATGGAACATCGGGCGCCGGAGATGCAAAATATTGAAAAGCAAATCAAGCGGCATATCTATGGGAAACCTCAATCCGCGATCGCCTGCTTCCCCGCCGGCCTGGGCACGATCGGACAGGAGGAAATTGAAAGTATTTTAAACCATCTGTGGTTCGAACAAAAATTCAAGAGCAAGTGCACCCTTCTCAAAAATGAAATTCGCATTGAGAATATTCATTTTTTTGCGCTGTCGGAAATGCTGATGCGCAGCCTTTGCCTTTCCGATCTCCGCCTTGTTCTGTTTGAGGGGAACTCCCCCGGCCGGGAGGCTTTCGCGGCGCGGTGCCGGTCCATCCGCTGGGATTATTATGTCGATTCTTCCATGTCCCTTAAAATCAAAGTGGACTCCGTTGCAAGCGGAGCTTTTCACGAAAGCGGGTTAAAAGATATTCTGACGGATATACTTAAACCGAGAGGCATCGGAGTGGTCAGCGGCGAAAATACCCGGGAGACCACATGTCTCCATGCCGGGCTCTATAAGGACAAACTCACCGTCAGCATTTCTTTGGCGGGAACCCCTCTGTACAAAAGAGGATACCGGGGCGCGCTGAGCGCAAGCGCGCCTTTGCGGGAGGACGCCGCCGCTTGCGCCATCCGAAAAGCGTTCCACTTTTCCAGGAGGCATAAGGAGAATTTATCAATCGACACGTTGTGGGTCCCGTTTTCCGGCACGGGAACGTTTGTGTTTGAATACCTCGAATACCATTATCAACACGCTCCTTGCCTGTTGAACCGGGAATATGCCCTGCAAAAAATGCCCCTGTTCAGAAAGGAAAATTTCGCTTTTCTGTTGAAAAAAGCGAGAGAGAACTCGAAACTTGCTTCCCGTCTCGCCGCGGAAAATCGTTTGAATATTCTTTGCATGGACCCTTCGGCGCCGGCCAACGACGCCCTGCTGAAAAACATTGAAAATTTCAAAAAAACCTGCGATCGCGACAATTCAGATTTCATCAAACCGGGAGAATCCGTTTTCCGTGAAAATTTCCTGAAATTGAATACCGGCGATATTGCGGATTTCATGAAAAAAAAACTCGGAAATGTCTTTCTCCCGCTCAATCCCCCCTACGGCATCCGTCTGAAGGACAGGGCCGCCCCGGGCGTTTTTTATTCCAATATCGGAAAAAAAGTGTTTGAACTGGCCGTTAAACTTGAAAAGGAAAATCACAATTTACTCGGCTTTATTCTTTGCCCCGACGAGGAATCTTGGGCGGCCTTTGGCAAATGCATGCGGGGAACCGAAATGGAGACCTACCACTTCACTCAGGGCGGCATGGACATCCGGGTGTGCCAGTTTTTCAGATAGGCCGCCGGGGACTTGACGCCCGGCGTCCGCTGGGTTAAACAGGGGGTGACAATTGCGTCTGGGGTGCTCGTCAGGTCCTCGCAGTCATTGAGCCTACAAGCATCGGACGGGATTCCGTCGTCGGGCGCCGCCCGGCAGGCCCCCTTCCGATCATCTGACGATGAGCCTTCGGGTTCGCCAAACAGATGCGGGGGGTGAGGGAAGCCCAGTGTGGCATTCGCGGGAATCCCACCTGGACATCGCGGTTCAATACTCGATTTCCTACGGCACCCTGGACTTTTTTTTCGGGAGGCACAGGTTTGAGTGAGAATGAAGAGATTCCGACCCTGACGAAGGAAGTTTTCGATTCCGTGGTGTTGAAATCCACCAAGCCCGTGGTCGTGTTCTGTTTTCTCAAGGACTCCGGGCTTTGCAACATGAAGTTCGACGAATTCCGGCGTCTTGCGAAAAAATACGGTGATCGGATCAAATTCGTCCGCCTCGACATCGCGCGCGGCAAGGACTTGGCCTTCGAGTACCGCGTGATGGCGGCGCCGGCCCTGGTGCTGTTCAACCAGGGCGAGGCGACGGACCGCTGGGTCAACATCGCCATCGGCGACCGGCTCGAAACGTTCATTGAAAAAACGCTGGGCAGTAAATTCGAAAAATTGCCGGCCGGCATCGTGTATGTGACGGAGGACAATTTCAAAAACACGGTCGAAGCCTCGCCGGTGGTGAACGTTCTGAATTTCTGGAAGTCCGACCACGAGCCGACCTGGCTCATCCTGCCGGAAATGGCCGACATCGCGGAGAAATACAAGGGCAGGGTGCGGTTTTTCGTCGCCAATTTCGACGGCAGCCGCGATCTGGCCACCCAGTTCCGCGTCTCCAACGTGCCGACGATGATCTTCCTCAAAAAAGGCGAACCCGCCGAACGGCTCGTCGGCATTCAGCCGAGATACGTGGTGGAGAAGGTCATCAAGTCTCTGATCGACGAACGATAGCCGTGTCGCCTCCACTGGCCAGGATTCTTCGGCCGGACCGGTGGGAGGACTTTGTCGGACAGAAACATCTGGTGGCGGAAGACGCTCCGCTGGTCCGCGCCCTCTCCCGACAGACGATCCCGCCCCTGATTTTCCACGGCCCGCCCGGCTGCGGCAAGACCGCGCTGGCCCACGTCCTGGCCCGTAAACTGGAGGCGGACCTGCGTATCGTATCGGGCACGTCGGCTTCCGTGGCCGATTTGCGCGCGCTCTTGCAGGAGGCCTCGGGTGGATCGGCCGGCGGCGCGCGAAGCGAGCAGTCGCTGTTCAGTCCCGGCAGGCGGATCTTCGTGTTCATGGACGAGATTCACAGGCTGAGCAAGACCCAGCAGGAGGTGTTCCTGCCGTTTCTGGAGGAAGGCGGTTTTTATTTCGCCGCGGCCACGACCGAAAATCCGAATTTCGTCCTCGCCAAAGGCATCGTGTCCCGCGCGCTCCTCCTTCGATTCGATCCGCTGACGGCCCCGGACCTCTCCGTGGTGCTGGAGCGGGCGCTGGCGCATTTGAAAACCACGGCCGGGCTGGAGATGACGATCCCGGCGGCCGAACGCGCGCAGCTCATCCACGCCGCCACCGGGGACGCCCGCCGGCTTCTGAACGCCGTCGAACTTCTGTCCTTCGAGGGAGACAAAAAATTGCGGGTGACGCCGGAACTTCTCGCCAAACTCCCCGGCCTTGCGGTGCGGTACGACCGCGCGGGCGACGATCATTATGACGTGATCTCGGCTTTCATCAAAAGCATGCGCGGCGGCGCCTGCGACGCCGTCCTCTACTGGCTCGGCCGGATGATCGCGGCCGGAGAGGACCCGCGGTTCATCGCGCGCCGGATCGTCATCTGCGCCGCCGAGGACGTGGGGCTCGCCAACCCCCACGCGCTGGTCGTGGCCCAGGCGGCCTTCGACGCCGTCGAAAAAATCGGCATGCCGGAAGGCCGCATTCCGCTTGCAGAGGCGGCCCTGTACGTCGCACGGTCGCCCAAATCCAACAGCGCCTATGAGGGCATCAACCGCGCGCTCGGCGAAATCGAAAAAGGACTGCTGCTCGAAGTCCCCCCGCATCTGCGGGGCGACCCCTATACGGCCAAAGGATACATCTATCCGCACGATCATCCCGAGGAAGCCCGCCAACAGAAATATCTGCCCGCCGACCGCCGGTTTTTCGAGCCGAAAATTGGCGACAAGTGAGGGCGGGGTGATCGACGAATTGCGCGCCCGCGCGATGGAATTCGCCGGGATCGTCCGCCGCCGCCTGCCGCGCGCCCTCGAGGGAACAGACCCCGAAGACGTTCACAAACTGCGTGTCGCCAGCCGGCGACTTCGGGAATCCCTTCGAATCCTTGACCGGCTCGCGCCTGACAAGGGCCTTCGCCGATGGCAGCGGACCGTTCGCCGGATCACGCGGGAGGCGGGGAGTGTCCGGGAGCTGGACGTGGCGCTCTGGTTTTTGCGGTCCAGCCAAAGCCCCCTCCCCGGGGCCGTGCGGGGAGCCGCCCGCAAGGCGGTTGAGCCGGCGTTGTTGGTCCGGTTGGACCGGGTGCGCCGGCGGTTCCGGCGCGCTCTGACCCCGTCGCCCCTGCGCGGCTTCCGTCTTCCGGCGGGCAAAGGGCCGACCCGCCCATCCAAAAATTGGGATTCCATTTTGGCCCGGCTTATGGTAGAAGAGCGCTTCCGGCAGGCAAGGCGCCGGTACGGCAGGATCCGCGGCAGCGGGGACGTGCGACGGATGCACCGATTTCGCATTTCCGTGAAAAAGCTGCGGTACACGGTTGAACTCCTGTCGCCTTATCTTCCCCTCGTTTGGAGGGACCGGCTGGATCGGATCAAAAAGCTCCAGTCGGTACTGGGCGGGCTCCATGACGATTTCGTAACGGCCGGCATGTTGCGCAAGGCCGTGAGAGGGATGGAAAGGGAAAAGTCAAACGCAGTGAGCCGGGCAAACCGGGCGATTCGGGCGCATGATTCGGCCCGATACGCCGCGCTCCGGCGATTGCGTTTGCCGTGGCATCACGTTCGGAAAGGTTGAATGGCGATGGCAAAGACTCCCTCGACGAAACCGCCGGTTGCGGCGCCCCGGCCCCTGCTGCGCGAGCGGCCGGTCGAAGGCAAACTGATTGCGGTCGAAGGCATCGACGGCAGCGGCAAGTCGACGCAGCTCTATCTTCTCAAGCGCTGGCTCGAGATGCAGGACCTCAAGGTCTTTCTGACCGAGTGGAATTCCTCCGTGATGGTCAAGAACATCACCAGCAAGGCCAAAAAACTCCAGCTTCTCACGCCCACCACCTTCAGCCTCATCCACTGCACCGATTTCGCCGACCGCTACGAGAGCCAGGTCCTGCCGCTCCTCCGCGCCGGCTACATCGTGTTGTGCGACCGCTACGTCTACACGGCCTTCGCCCGCGACATCGTGCGCGGGTGCAACGTGGACTGGATTACGCGGCTCTACAGTTTCGCGATCCAGCCCGACATCACGTTTTTCTTCAAGACACCCCTCAAGGTCGCCCTGACGAGAATTCTGGACGGGCGGCCCAAGCTCAAGTACCATGAAGCCGGCATGGACCTGAATCTCTCGACGGACATTTATGAAAGCTTTAGAATTTTCCAGTCCCGGATCCTCAACCGCTACCTCGCGATGGCCCGGCCCTACAACTTTACGATCATCGACGCCACCCGCCGCATCGAGGACCAGCAGAAGGAAGTCCGGCGGATCGTCGCTCAGAAAATCGACCTGCCGGTCTTTAAATGGAAAATCAAACGATGAGCCCCGCAAAGCGCCTGCCGTCCAAACGATTCTACGGCAAGGGACTCTCCGGTGTCCCGCTCGACAGCCTCAAGGGCATGCTGATCGTGATCGAAGGCCCCGACGGGTCCGGCCGGTCGACGCAGGTGGAATTTTTGAAATCGTGGCTCGAGTCCCGCGGACACGCCATCGTCGACATCGGCTTGAAGCGCTCCAACCTCGTCAGCAAACAGCTCGGCGAGATCCTCGATGGAAACGTTCTCAATCCCGTCACCCTCTCCCTCTTCTACGCCACCGACTTCGCCGACCAGCTCGAAAATATCATGATCCCCGCCCTCAAGGCCGGTTACATGGTCCTGGCCGACCGATACATCTACACGCTGATGGCCCGGGACCTCGTCCGGGGATCGGACCGCCAGTGGATCGAATCGCTCTACGGTCTGGCGCTCGTGCCCGACGCGGTCTTTTATCTCAAGATCAATCCCAAACAGCTCGTCGAACGAAACTTCCTCAAAAATGCCACCCTCAACTACTGGGAGTCCGGCATGGACATCGGCCTCTCCCGCGACATGTTCGAAAGTTTCGTCCGGTACCAGAAACTCATTCAATCCGAGTTCATGCGCATGAGTTCCATCTACGGTTTCACCATCGTCGATGCCAACCGCTCGGCCCGGCGGGTCTCGATGGAGCTTCAAGCCAAGATTGAGCCGCTGATCCCGTCATGAGAAGAACAGGCGTGTCGTCGAAGTCCAAGGTCCAGGCCGAGCCGGGATCCCAGGTCGTCTTTGAGGCGCTCAAATCCTTGCAAATCGAAATCCGCCGCATCCGGTCTCTCGCCAAGGAAATCGCTGCCGCCTACGTGTCCAAGCTCGAGGCCCAGGCGGAGCAGATCGCCGGACGGCTCGGAGAGGCGACGGCGGTCGACGCCGGCGCGGTTGCCATCATCCTGCGCAAGATCCGCGACCTGAACGTGAAACCCCACAAGGGCCGCCGGAAGGACCTCCGCAAACTCGAGGACCTCCTCGTCGTACTTGGCATGGCTGTTGATCAGCTTGTGGACGGCGCTGAAAAACCGGCCGACGCGCCGGCATCCGGGAAATCCAAGAACAAGAAAAGGAGAAAATCGCGTGCTTGAAAAATCTAATTTCGACATAAAACTTGGCAAAAAAGAGCATCACGAAATTTTTCAGAAACTCCAGTTCGAGTTGGGTGTGCTCCAGCGAAAAGTCGTGGAGTCCGGAACGCCGGTCATCATCGTCTTTGAAGGCTGGGAGGCCGCCGGCAAGGGCACGACCGTCGGCACGCTCGTCCGGCGGCTCGATCCGCGCGGGTTCAAGGTGCGGCACATCAAAGCGCCGAACGAGGAGGAGGCGCTCCGGCCCTTCCTGTGGCGATTCTGGCTCCAGCTTCCGGCCCGCGGCGACATCGCAATTTTTGACCGGAGCTGGTACGGCCGTGTCCTCGTCGAGCGCGTCGACAAGCTCACGTCCAAAAAGGAATGGTCCCGCGCCTACGACGAGATCAACGAGTTCGAACGGCTCCTCGCGGCCGACGGCGCGATCTTCGTCAAGCTGTGGCTCCACATCAGCAAGAAAGAGCAGAAACAGCGGTTCAAACGGTTTCTGAAAGACCCCTTCCGCGGCTGGAAGGTGTCCAAGACCGATTGGAAGCATCACAAGGCGTACGAGAAGTTCTATGAGGCGGCCGAGGACATGTTCAAGAAAACCAGCACGCCGTACGCGCCGTGGACGGTCATCGAGGCTCATGACCGGCGATACAGCGCCGTCAAGGCCGTCCAGACCGTGATCGAGGCCATCAAGGCCGGGCTGGACAAAAAGTTCCAAAAACTGGCAGCGCCCGTCATCAAGGCGCCGCCGGCGGCGGCCGCCGCCAAGCCCGGAGCGCTGGCGAAGGCGGATCTCGGCCGGAAGCTCTCCAAGGAGGAATATGCCGAACGGGTCGAGGACCTGCAGGAACGGCTGCTGGACTACGAGTACCGGATGTACGCGAAGCGCCTGCCGGTGATCGTGACCTACGAGGGATGGGACGCGTCCGGCAAGGGCGGCAACATCAAACGGATCACGGAAAAACTCGATCCCCGCGGATACTCGGTGATCCCCATCGCGGCGCCCAAGGGCGACGAGTCGACCCACCATTACCTCTGGCGATTCTGGCGGCACCTTCCCAAGGCCGGGCATCTCACTGTCTTCGACCGCACCTGGTACGGCCGCGTCATGGTCGAGCGGGTGGAGGGATTTTGTTCCGAGGACGAATGGCGGCGGGCCTTTGAGGAGATCAACGAGTTCGAGCGGCAGCTCGCCAATTACGGCACGGTTCTGGTCAAGTTCTGGATTCACATCGATCAGGACGAACAGCTCCGGCGGTTCAAGGAGCGCGAGTCGATCGAATACAAGCGGTGGAAGTTGACCGAGGAGGACTGGCGCAACCGCGAGAAGTGGCCGCAGTACGAAAAGGCCGTATCGGACATGATCGAGAAGACCAGCACGCCCCACGCGCCGTGGACCGTCATCGAAGGCAACTGCAAGTATTGGGCCCGCGTCAAGGCCCTCGAAACGCTCTGCGCCGCGCTCGATAAAAATTTGTAGATGAGGATTTGCCTCGTCGGCCCCCGCGGCGCCGGCAAGAGCCGCGCCGCGCGCCGGCTGTCCGTGCTTCTGCGCCGGCCGGTCATCAGCACCGATGTGCTGGTTTCCTACGAATGCGGCGGCCGGCCGGTGGCGGACATCATCCGGCAAAAAGGCGGTGGGGTCGCGGCTTGGCGGTTTTTCCGGCAGAAAGAGTTTGAAATCCTGAAAAAAATATCAGCGCTTGAAAACGTGATCGTCGATTGCGGCGGCGGCGTCGTCGTCGACCTCGACCGCCGCGGCGCCGAGCGATACAGCGCCCGCAAGGCGCGGCTCCTGCGAACCGGCGCCGTCGTCGTCTTTCTGCGCGCCGAACCCGCCCGGCTCGAATCCCGGGTCGCCGCCGACTCCTGCCGGCCGGCGCTCGGCGACGGACAGACCGAGCGCGACATCATGCGCCGCCGCGCGCCGTTTTACGTGCGCGTGGCCCACGTCGCCGTCGACACGGACGAGCTCGGCGCGAAAAATCTCGCGCACCGGATCCTCCACAAGATCGAGGACCGCCTGAAAGACTGAATTATTTCTCCGCTGGCTTGCTCGCGGCGGGTTTTCCTTCCGATTTGGGTGTGGACGCCCCGCCGGATTTGACCGAATCGGCCGACGCGGCTTTCTTGTAGGATTCCGACCGGTAGTCGGTGGTGTGGAATCCGCTGCCCTTGAAAAGGACCCCGCCGCCGGCCGTCAGGAGCCGCCGGGCCTTGGGCCGGCCGCAGTCCGGGCATTTCTTCGCGGGCCTCGCGGTCATGTTCTGAAACGCCTCCCAGCGATGGCCGCACGACCCGCATTCATAATCGTACGTGGGCATCTTTCCGTTCCTCCTGTAAATATTGACGCAAGTTATACCTTGTCGAATTTAAAGATCAACCCCCCGCGCCGGTCTCGCCCAGTGCGACTCCGCCATCGCTCTCGAAGCTTCCCGGTGCAGCACCAGGCCGACGATCAGCCAGAGCAGGATCATCACCAGGGGCAGGTGCAGAAACCGGCCGGGCAGCCAGCGCGTCACGGCGACGGAAATCACCACGGAGGCCCCGGCCATCAGCCACACGAGGAAGGCGACGCCGAGACCCGTCGAATTGATCGCCATGTACCGGTTGGGCCGCCTCGGGTCGGGCAGAATCGCGCCCATGCAGACGGCCGTCCACTGGAGAAACATCGCCATGCCGATCGCCACCGCCGCCATCGCCGCCACGAACATCGGCGGCACGTTCGGCTGATAACGCGACAGCCAGAGGCCGAAGGCGGCGATCACCGGAACCGGCGCGGCCAGCATCGCGCCGTGAACCGCGGTTTTCGCGCGGAGGACCTGATCCGGACCGATGGGCTGGGCCGCCAGAAGTTCCATGTCGCGGCCTTCGCCGCCGTACGAGGACGTCGAGAGAAAAAAACAGAGATGCAGATAGATGAAGTAGAATCCGAGACTTTCAGCGAAGAAGAGTCCCGCCAGAAACTGCCGGTGCCGGCCCAGATCGCGGAGAACGTCCCCGCCGGTGATCCCCAGCACGGCCAGAACCCCCGCCGCGCCGCCCAGAACGCCGACGCCGAAGGGCAGAAGAACCGTGTCGCGCGTCAGCGACAGCCATTCCCGCAGCGCCAAAGACCGCAGTGGTTCCCTGAGGGCCGAGCCCGCCGCGCGCCAGACATTCCGGGCGATCCCGGGTTTGCCCGACTGAATGAACGAAACGAATTTCTCCCAGTGACCGATGGTGATGTCCCGGGTCAGGACGCGGGCCACGTAATAGAGGCCGCCGACGGCGAACAGATGAATCGCGAGGCCCTGCGCGATCCGGCCGCCGAACACGCACTCCACGGCGCCCGGAAACGGCTGCGTGAACGCCGCCGCGCCCAGCTTGTGGAAGAGAAAAGTGACGGCGCCCGCCAGGCACGCCGTCATGCCGCCCATCCGCCACAGAAACGCGCGCCGGGTCCGGCCCGTGATCGCGATCCCGAGAATGATGTCGGACAGGATGGAGGCCGCAAAAATGTTTTCCAGAAGCTCCATCGAAAAAAATAAAAATAGCCCCGCGGCGCGCGGCGCGGAAAGGGCGCCTCCAATGACGGCGGCGATGGCCGGCGGTGAAACGAAAAAAACCATGAGCATTGTGAGCGGCGCCACGTGCGAGAACAGGATCACGTCCGCGAGCTGTCCGGGGCTCAGCGGCAGGAAAAATTTGCTCCGCGTGCGGTTCCACGCCGGCAGCGTAAGGCCGGCGATGAGGAACCCCAGAGAAAACGTGAAGAGGCTGTAAAAGTATCCGAAGGTCTCGAATCCGGTCAGTATCTCGGCGGAGAGAGGTTCCGCGCCGGGGTTGAAACGGCGGCTGACCCCGCTTGCGAGATACGAACATTGAAAAACGTATCCTGCCAAAAGAAGCACGAGTCCAACGGCCACGATGCGGTTTGAGAGAAAGGAATTGATCAGAACCCGGGACTGCATCCACAGCTCCAGGCGCAGGCTCCGGAGACTCATCTTTCGACCCGGGGCACGCCGTCCAGAAAAGCACGGACGCGCTCCTCGCCCTTCTGCTCGGTCACGCGCAGAAAAATGGTTTCGAGATCGTCCCCGGGGAACGACTCGCGCAGCGCGGGGAGACTGCGGTCGAGAAGCAGTTTCCCCTCCTTGATGAAGGCCACGCGCGATGCGTCCTTTTCGGCCGACGTCAAGAGATGCGTCGACATGAACACCGTCCGGCCGCGCTCCACGAGGCCTCTCAGCACCTGCCGCACCAGATAGGCGCTTTCGGGATCCAGATTTGCGGTCGGCTCGTCCAAAAGCAGAATGGGCGGATCGGGCAAAAGCGCGCCGGCAAGGGTGAGCCGCCGGGACAGGCCGACCGAATAGGTCCGGACCAGGGTCTGCCGGTAGTCGCGCAGGTCGAAGAGATCGATCAGCCGCTCCGCGCGATCGCGTTCAATCCCCGGCGCGAGGTCGTGGCACGCGGCGATGACGTGCAGATATTCCAGACCGGTCAGATATCCGAAGGCCGAAAGATCTTCCGGCAAATATCCGATCGACCGCTTGACTTCGACCGGCCGGCGCGTCACGTCATGGCCGGCCACCCGGACGGCGCCGGAGGTCGGCGCGGCCAGCGCCGCGAGGATCTTGATGGTGGTCGTCTTGCCGGACCCGTTGGGCCCCGCGAAGACCAGCCACTCCCCCGCGCCGACCGCAAGGCTGAGATGGTCGACGGCGGTCTTGCCGTCGTAGCATTTGACGAGATCGTGGATCTCAATCATGGGACGAAAACGGCAATGGCGTTGAAAATCCCGTGCGCGGCCATGCACGCAACGAACCCGCGGCGGAGAAACAGCACGCTCAAAAGCGCGCCGAGGCCCGTCACCTGAACGAATTTCCACCATTCCGGCGTCACCATCCCCGCGTGCGCCGCGGCCCACGCGAGCGTCGCCAGCGCCAGCGCCGCCCCCTGCGCGGCGGGCCGGCCGCCGAATGATCGGACGGCGATGGCCACCGGCAGAAGGCGGCACAGGAGTTCCTCGGTGAACGCCGCCGACACGACAAACGACAACGTTTTCTCCGCTGGCCAGCCCGGCCCGAGCGGAATTCCAAACTCGCTGGGAAGATCCATGACGGTTTTGAGGATCGGCGACATCTCCGGGCGCTCGATCCCGTACAGCGCGTATGACCACGCGCCGCCGATCAGAACGACGGCGCCTGCCTCCACGAGGCCCTTCCATCCGAACCGATGCCGGATGCCCTCGGATGCGAGAATCGTCAGGGAGGTCGCGACCAGCAGAAAATTCCGCGCGGCGGAAAAGGCCGACCAGGTCCAGAAATCGGCGCCAAAGTCCGGCGTCGCCGCCGTCTGCAGGCACAGGATCGCGGTCGTCACCGTCGCCGCCGCGAGCTTGCTGCCGGATGTCGTTCCGGGCAGGCGAACGAAATAGATCAGCGTGATCGGAAATACCAGCACGGCCAGCGTGTAAGTCAGAATCCACGCCGTCAGCACCGCCGGCTGCCACACGATGTAGGCGTGGCACTGCAGCGCAAACACCATCAGTTTCTCAATCCGGCCGGAGGCTTCACCCCGCGCCTGATCCACCTGCTCCAGCGCCTCGCCCGGCCGGCCGCTCTTGATCAGCGCGAGGGCCAACTGGTGGCGGATATGCAATTTGCCGTCGCTGAATGCGGCTCGTCTCGTTCCTTTGTGGTGATCAAGGGCCATGCGCCAGTACGCGGCAACGTGCGTGTCCGGGCACCCGGCTTTTTCCGCCGCCTCGGCCAGCTCGCTTCCCATGCTGACGTATCGCGCGCCGTAGCGGCGCTCGTAATCCTCCATCACGCGGAGAGCGGCGGTTTCGTCGCCGAGTCTGCGGTGGACACCGGCCAGGGCGAGGACTGCGCCATAGGTGCTGTTATTCCATCCCTGGCTCAATATCTCCTCCAGATGCGCCTTGGCCTGCGGCGTGTCTTTGGGCATCGCTTTGATCGCCATTCGAAATAACGCGTCGTCCCTCATTCTGTCGCCGGTCGCCGCTGCGGCGCGAAGGAGCGTGTCATGATCCGGAGCGTTTCTGTGAGCATGACACCAGTAGGAATGAAAGAGCCCCCACATCGGCCGGCTTTCATATACTTTCATCAGTCGTGCAAGCCACCCTGTGTCGATATTCCTGCTCATCGCCGCGCTCAGCAATGCATGGTCAAACAGCGGGTGGCCGATAAACGAATCTCGGCTCTCCACAAGGCGCTCGAAGGCGTCATTGTTCTTGGAGGAAATCGCGAGAAGAATCACCCATGCGTGGATGAGGCTGCTATCCTGCCGGATCTGCGCCCGGATGTCGCTGTCGGGAAGAACCCACCACGTGTCCGCAGGATCTTCCTGAAATGCCAGGCGGCGGGAATACAGGTGCAGGAGATGTCCGCGGGGATGCGCGGAATCCGGCGGGTAGACCGGAACGCTTTCCGTCGGATCGTCCTCGGCCACGCGCAAAAGTCCGAGGTGCGCCTCGATCGGGTCGGTGGGCGACGTGACGGCCTGCCGATACAAAATGCGCGCCGAATCAAACTGGCGGTCGAGTTCCAGCGCGTATGCGGTGTCAAAGCGCAGGTCGGGCCCCCAGGCGAGACTCGAAACGGCAAACAGCGCGGCGGTCAGGAACATGGCGGATGAATGTAACCGGGGGATGAAAAGGGGTCAACCCCTCTTTCCCCCCTTTACAAGGGGGGATAAAGGGGGGTATCTATTATGTGTGATGCGAATCCTTCTCACGATTCTCGGATTGGGAATTGGTCTTCCGGTGTTTGCCGTCGACGAGATTTACTCGACCAAAGAGCCGTCGAACGTCTACGAAGAGCCGGACGGGCGGCTCATGGCGAGCCTCGAACGCGAAGTCACGGTCAAGCGGACGGAAGTGCTTGGCGACTGGTCGAAGATTCAACTTCAGACTTGGGTCCACGCTTCGGCCTTCAAGTTGATCCCCGGACCCGGCGGCCGCACACAAGTCGCGGCGAGACTCCCGATGAAAGAAGAAAAACCGGACGGGCGCATCCTCGGGTTGATCTTTCGCGGGTCCGGGCCGGAAATGGTCGTCCAGGATAATGACTACGTCAGAGTCATCATCGCAGGGTGGGTGAAATCAGCCTCGCTGAAAACCGGCAAGGCATCGCCGCCGCCTCCCCCGCCACCACCTCCTCCTCCTCCGCCCCCGCCTCCGCCACCACCGCCCCCGCCTCCGCCTGTCGCGGCGCCGAAACCGCCGGCGGAACCTGCGGCGCGACCGGACCAGCCGTACAAGAAAAGCTGGGGCGTATGCATCGGGATCGACCAGTACGATCAGTGGCCGGCGCTGTCGTTCGCCGAGAAAAGCGCGGAGGCGGTCAAGGACCGGCTCTTCAAAAAAATGGGGTTTGAGTCGGTGCAGATTCTGCTCAACAAGCAGGCGACGCGAAAAGAAATCGAGTCCCTCCTCACCACACGCCTGCCCGCCGAAGTCAGCGAGGCCGACCGCGTCGTCCTTTATTTTGCCGGACATGGATACACCCAAGAGCTGCGAGGCGGCAGGCGCAAGGGATATCTGATCCCCGCCGACTGCCCGACGGCCGATTACTTTTCTTCCGCCATCTCCGTTTCGAGACTGATGGAAATGATCGATATGATCCCGGCGAAACACGTCCTCGTGATTCTCGACGCCGCCCTCTCGGACGACAGGATCGCCTCCGCCGCCCCGCCCGTGCAGTTTGTCCTGGCCGGCGCAGGGAAAGGCAAACCGGAAGACCGGACCGCTTCGGCCGGCTTGCCCGCCGAAATCGTCACGGCCTTGGGCGGCGAACCTCCGCCTCCGACGCCGGCCAAGGAAAAAGAAAAGCCGTCACCCCGGCCCTCGAAAAAATCGAAAGCACCCAGGGATTTCAAAGATTACACCGAATCGGCCGGCGACCTCAACATCGACATGGTCGCGCTGTCCGGCGCCGCGTTCGACCTGACGCCGGATTACCACGTCACGATCGACGGATTCTGGATGGGCAAATACGAAATCACGGTGGGGCAGTGGAGGAAATTCCTCGAAGAGACCGGGCTCGAATTCAACTGGGAGAAAAATAGTTTCGGCGACGAACCCGTGTCCCGGTACTCGCCCGACGACAACGGCCCCATCGTCAGCGTGAGCTGGAACCAGGCCAACACGTTCTGCGAATGGCTCTCCAAGATGAGCGGCCGGACCTACCGGCTCCCGACGGAAGCCGAATGGGTCTACGCCGGGCGGGGCGGCAAGAATTTCGAGTACGCCACGAGCACCGGCGAGGCCGGCGCGAACCTGGCCAACTGCCAGGGGTGCGGGTCCCAGTGGGACAACCAGCGGACGGCGCCCGTCGGCAGTTTCCCGCCCAATCCGTTCGGCCTGCATGACATGGCCGGCAATGTCTGGGAATGGCTGAGCGACGTGCATCTCGCGAGCCTGCCGACCGGCAAGGCCAAAAATCCGACAGGTCCGGCGGAAGGCGCGGGCGCGGACAAGAACCGCTGGGTGAGGGCCTGCAAGGGCGGATCCTGGAACAACACGACCGAACGCATGGCCACCGCCTACCGGGGCGGCCTGAAAGCCGCCTACCGGGGCCAGTTCGTGGGATTCCGGGTCGTTGCCGTGCCTTGATTGACTTGCCCTCCCTGCCCGGATACACTCTGATCCCATGATTGATTCACTGGAACATCTCATCCGCGTCGCGGGCGGCGCGGAACAGGCTCAACTGGTGTTCAAGAACGCGAACGTCCTCGATGTGTTCGACGGCCGGATTCTCGAGGGACTGGATGTCGCGGTCTGGGGCGGCAAGATCGCCGGGCTGTCGGCCGAAAAATACCGCGGCGAAAAGGAAATCGATCTCAAAGGCAAAATCCTCGTGCCCGGACTCCTCGACGGGCACCTCCACGTCGAAAGCACCATGCTCACGGTCGGCGAGTTCGCCCGGTGCGTGGTGCCGCACGGGACGACCACCATCATCATCGACCCGCACGAAATCGCCAACGTCCTCGGACTGGACGGCATCCGGTTCATCCTCGAATCCTCGAAATATCAGCCGCTCACCGTGTTTGTGTGTCTGCCGTCCTGCGTCCCCGCCACGGACCTCGAAACGGCCGGGTCGAAACTGTCGGCCTTTGATCTCTGGAGTTTTTTCCAGAATAAGTGGGTCGTGGGTCTCGCAGAAATGATGAATTACCCCGGCGTGATCAACGCCGACAAAAGCGTCCTCGAAAAAATCGACCTGGCCCAGTCGATGGGCAAACGCATCGACGGCCACGCGCCGGCCCTGCGCGGTAAGCCCCTCAATGCTTATATTGCGGCCAACATCAAATCCGACCACGAGTGCATCAGCCTGGAGGAGGCGGCCGAAAAACTGGCGCGAGGGATGCATGTGATGATCCGCGAGGGCAGCCTCGCCAAAAATCTTGAGGATCTACTCCCCCTTGTCACAGAACGCAACCACACCCGGTTCATGTTCGTGACCGACGATCGCCACCCTCACACGCTCCGGGACCACGGTCACATGGACGCGATTGTCCGCAAGGCCATCCGGCTCGGACTCGATCCGATCCTCGCGGTCAAGATGGCTTCCTACAATACCGCTCACTATTTCAAACTCGAACATCTCGGTGCCGTCGCGCCCAGCTACATCGCCGACCTCCTGGTCGTGGATGATCTCCGGTCTTTCAATGTCGAGATGGTCTTCAAGAACGGCGAGCTGGTCGCGCGTGACGGCCATCTCCTCTATACGCCGCCCGTCCGCAAGGACCTGCATCTCCGAAGCACCGTCAACATCAAGTGGCTCGAGCCGTCCGACTTTTACGTGCCCGTCCGGCACGGGAAACTCCGTGTGATCGAGATCATTCCCAAGTCGCTCTACACGCGCGAAGTCCACGTCGAGCCGACGGTCCGCGGGCAGGAGGCGGTGCCGGACGCGGACAAGGACATCGCCAAGATCGTGGTGGTCGACCGCCACCAGGCGCGGCACGTCAGCGTGGGATTTGTTCGCGGATTTGGCTTGAAGTCTGGCGCGTGGGCCCAGACCATCGCCCACGATTCTCACAACGTCATCGCCGTCGGCATGAACGACGCCGATCTCATGAAAGCCATCATCCGAATCAGGAAAATCGGCGGCGGGATCGCCGTCGTCGAAAATGAGGCCGTCCTCGAACAACTCCCGCTGCCCATCGCGGGACTCATGAGCGATAAAACATTCCCGGAAGTCTCCGACGCGATGGACCGCCTCTTCCACGCGCTCCGCGACCGGCTCGGCTCGCCCATCGGCGACCCCTTCATGACGTTGGCCTTCCTCGCGCTGCCGGTCATCCCCGAACTCAAAATCACCGATTGCGGCCTCGTCGACGCCAAAGCCTTCAAACACGTCGATCTTTGGGTGGAGTAGGCAGGGAGGGCGGCGGGTGTAGTGTTTCACTCGTCATTCCCGCGAAAGCGGGAATCCAGGCAGCAGCCGAGTCGGATACGGGTATCTGGACCCCCGCTCGCCGCTTACGACATGCTGGGACAGGTTTCGCGGGGGTGACGAGAATTACTACGGGGAGCAGAAATACCCGACACCCAGACTGGAAACCCCTTACTAAGGAGAGCAGATAATGTCTGACATGTCCCGCCCGTCATTCCCGCGAAAGCGGGAATCCAGAAGCTGTCCCCCGCTCGGATACGGCGACTGGACCCCCGCTTTCGCGGGGGTGACGACCTTGCCGAAGTGTCAAATATTTTTCTGCTCCCAGTAATAACTACGAAAAGACGCGAAAGAACGCGAAAGGGGTTCATCCCCACGCGCGTGGGGAACGTGTCGAACCGCAGCCTCCCCCACCCACACCAGAAGACACCCCACCCGGGCCGCCAAAGCTACCGTCGCATGAGACACCCTGATGCCTGGCTCCAGCATCAAACAGCAAACCCCGCCGACGGGTATCTGTGTCCGAACGCCGGTCTTGTCCACCACCACGAAGGCGCCGTCGATGACGTCCAAGTTCCCCCGCTCCAAGAACAGGAGAGAGAACCGTTCCTTGATGGTGATGGGCTTCGGCGGTTCGAACATGCGTCAATCCTCCGGCTTGTTATTCTTTTTCCGCAACAATTTTTTGACTTCCCGATCGAAATCGGATTCGAAACGCCTGTCCTGCTCAATGCGGAAGCTTTCATATTGTTTTTCGGCCAAGGCGATGGCGACGTCATGGGAGACTTTCCCCTTGTCCAATAGAATGTCCTGCTCGTTGAACTTGAGGAACGCGTCCAGTTTCTCCGCCCAGTCGCGCATGCGCATCAGGCGACCCTTGCCGGCCTGGAACTCGGCGTAATCCAAATACATGTTCACGATGTGGTTCAGCTTTTTCATTTCCTCAATTTTCAGATAATTTTTCGCGAGGCGAATGTCCAAAGGCAATATCTTCCCCTTCGGCGCCTTCCGCCAAGTGGTTAGCCCCATGTGGGGCTTGTCCTTGCGCGCCCGCGAAGCGATGATCTCCGCCGCCGTCTTTCCCGTTATCGCGAAATGCAATTTATTTTGCACTGTCGCGAAGAACCTCTCCGCTTCTGCCGTGTTCGGCGAATAATCCACCGACGTCGCATAGATGTCGGTGATTTTCTGATAGGCCATGCGCTCGCTGGCCCTGATCTCCCGGATCTCTTCGAGAAGCTCGTCGAAATATCTCGCGTCAAATTTCGACCCCTTGATAAACCGGTCCTTATCTATCGCGAAGCCCTTCAATATATAATTTTTCAGCCGCTCAGTCGCCCACGTCCGGAATTGGGCGCCGCGGGCCGTGTTGACCCTGTAACCGACGGCTATGATGGCTTCCAGGCTGTAATATCTTGTCCTGTACTTCTTGCCGTCAGCGGCAGTTGCCGAGGATTCCTCGGTAACTGACTTTTCATCCAGTTCCCGTTCGGAGAAGATGTTTTTTAAATGGAGGGCGACGTTATCAACGGAACATTCAAACAGCCCGGCCATCAGCTTTTGAGTCAGCCAAACGTTTTCATCCTTGAACAAAACCTCGACACGAACCTTCCCGTCCTCGGTCTCGTAAATCGTCATCTGGTTCGGATTCATGCGTGCCAAGAAGGAGAACCCTTGGCCGTCGGCTTGGCCCATAGTCGAAAAAATAGCGTTGTCGTGCTAGTCCCCGCCCACGAAATACGGGTTGGCGAGTTCCTTGTGGATGAAGTAGAGGCTGCCGCTGCGTAACGTGAAATCCGCCTGCGCGGCGCCGCCGAACAGCGGGCTTTCCATCAGCACGATCGCGCGAATCGGCGCGAGGTCCGGCGTCTGAAGTTTCCGTAGCGCGTCGACCCACCATTCGGCCTGGCCCCGGATGGACTCGCAGCCGATTTCGGCCAGACAGATCGGCGTGTGAAATTTCCGGACCGCGTCCACCTGCGCCCGGACCTCCGCCGCCGGAAATAAGCCTTCTGCCTCGCCGTCGCCGCCGGGCGTCGGCCGGTCATAGACGCCGAGGCCGATCCAGTCCACGCGCGAATCCCACGGCCAGTCGAAGTCCTCCACATGCGTCGTGTCCTGTGCGCTCGTCACCGCCTCCGCCTGAGCGTCCGACATCCCTGTCGGACGGTGGGCGGGGACGGCTGACCTCCGTGTCGCCGCCGGCGACCACATCCACGAAATATTCGTCACGCCCCTCGCGTCAAAAATGCTCTGGACGTGCCGGTAGGCGGACGATTCGATTCCGCGCGTGAGCCGGAGAAGAAACGGTTTCCCGTACCGGCGCGCGGCGTCGGCCCAGTCCCGGATGTACGTGTCGGCGTATCCTTCCAGCACCATCGCCGATGAAATTTCGCCGAGACCCCAGCGCGACTCCCAGGTCAGAAACGGCGTGGACCCGCCCGCGGAAATGTCCCGGAAATGATCCTCCGGAAACGCCGTCCATTCTCCCGGCGCGTTGGCCCAGGGCCGGAACACCGGTACCCACGCGGGCAGCCGGCCCAGCTTGCGGGTCATGTCCATGATGGCGTCGAACGTCCCGGCCGGCGCCGCCGACAGCGGGGAATCCTGAACCTGCGCGCCGACCCAGCAGCCGGCGGCCGGCGGCGAAACCGGATTGGCCGGCGATCCTTCCGCGAGATGCGATTCGACCAGCTTCAAAGTCTCCTCGGCGAACGAATGGACTTTGTAGGATTGCAGGAGAAAATTCTGAAGTTCCGGCCAGACGGTGAAACTGTCGGCCGGGGCGTCCGCCGGGCCGAAGAGCAAGCCGTAGACCTGCCGGTCGGACAGACTCGCCGGATCATCGTACTCGCGCATCGTCCGGTACTGCCACGACACGCCGTAGGTCTCGCACGCGCTGACCACCGCATTCATCCATTGAATTTCCATGTGGTCCGGCGCGTGTTTCGGCGCGGCAAACTCCGTGAGCAAAATCGGCGCGTTCGCCTTTCGCGACCATTCGATGCGGTCCTGCAGGCGGGCGCGCAGGTCCCGCGGTTCTGAAAAATATTTGTCCTCGCTCAAAAATACGAGCCCGATTCCCGCCTCGGCCGTCTCGCCCGCGTATACGCGCGCGGTCAGCCGGTACCGCCGGTTCACCGTGGCTTTGGGAATGCGCCGCGCGTCCAGCGGCGTGAATGGCTGTGCGGTAAGCATCGTCCCTTTTGATTCGAGAATCAGGCTTCCCTCCCCGGCCGCCGCGCCGCGTTCCAGCATGACACGACCCCCCGGAGGATCGATGTGCCAGAGGGACTGGATCGCGCTGAAGGTGTCGCTGAAAATCGGCAGGTCGCCCGGCTCGCGCTGGAAGACCGCCACCTCCTCCAGCAAAATCCGCTCGAACCGGCCGCGGCCGACGCCCAGCACGTAGACGCGGGGCGCGACGTAGTCGGCGTGATCCGGCGCGATCGCTTCGATCTTCAGCGGCGTGGACTTGACGCTGTCCTGAACCGCCCGGCGGCTCCATTCGCCTAGTTCCGTCACCGACACCACAATGTCTCCCGGCCAGACAATCCCCTCCGGCCGGTCGTCCAGCCCCTGGCGCGTGAACGCTTCAGGCTCGTACTCCGAAAACGTGTAGGCGAGGTTGCGGTCGATGGGATAGACAAGCTGCACGCCGTCAAATTCAAATAGCCCGTTCCCGGTTTTCGGCTCCGACACCAGGATCAGGTGCTCCGTGTCGGCCTCCCGGACGCTGTCGATCAGATATTGAATGAAAAACGCATACTCGCGCGCGCTCTCCGGCGCCGGCGCCCGGATCAACTGGTACGCGCCGATCTCCGGCCGGTCCCGGTATCTCCGCGCGATCGTCATCCACAGCCCGACCAGTTCCTCCTGCTGTTCCGGATCCTCCCAGCCGGGCTCGTCCGTGAAGTCGTCGGCCGGCCGCCAGTCCATGCTGAGAATCACACGGAGATTCTGCCGCGCGGCGACCATGACAAACGAGTCGATGAAATCAAACGCCCCGGGCGCGGTGTCGCCCGCGAACCACGAGGGATCGATATCCAGCCGGACACTGTTCGCGCCCAGCGCGGCGGCCTTGAGCAAATCCTCCCGCGCGCGGATGATGTCCAACCCGGGCGCGCGGCTCACGCCGATCCCGCGCAACATCACGGTTTCGCCGTCTTCGTCGACCAGCCGCCGCCCGTCCGCCCTCAGATACCCGGTCGGATCCGCGCCGGCCGCGCCGCCCTCGGCGTAGAGCCATATCGCCATCCCGCAAAAGATCGCGATGCATTTGACCACGCCCGCACAATAACTTTGAACGGCTCCCTGAGTCGAGTCCCACAGGGTCGAAAATGCGGCCGATGGAAAGTCATGCTGGGTTTTTGTTCCCAAGTTTGATAAACGAGACTTCCATGGACGCCCGTCGCCGTTTTTCGCTTTCGATCCTGATTCTGCTTCTCGCAATCCTCGGGCTTGTCCCGCTGATCTGGCCGGGCGACGCGCCTTGGATCAACGACGAACCGAAACTCGTCGAACTGGCGATGCTCTGCAAAGAGTCGGGCATGATCCCGTCCCACGGCCTCATGGGTTCCCGCGGCATTCTGTACGGCCCGTTTCCGCTCTGGACCTACACCGCGCTCCTCCACGTGACGGACGACCTCGTGGATCTCGTGCGGCTGAAGGCGCTCCTGATGACGCTGATCACGGCGGTCGCGCTCGTCTGGATCGCGGCCCTCTGCCGGTCGCTTGATCCGCCCGCCGGCGCGCTGGCGCTCCTTTCGCCCTGTCTCTGGCTGTACCATCGCCAGCTCTGGGACAATCCCTTTCTCATCCCGCTGGCGGCGCTGTCCGCCGCCGCGTATCTTGCTTTTTGCGTTCGGCCCACCGCATGGAAATTGTGGCTGGCGGGATTCGCGCTGACGGGGATGTTCCTCACGCATCTCATGAGCGTCCCTTGGATTGTGGCGGTGGTCGCGCATTTCGCATGGGCGCAGAGGGCCCGGCTGCGCGTGCGCGGCGCGAACCTTCCCGGCATCGTTTTGGTATCGGGCCTGCTGACGGTTCCCTACCTCATGAAGGTGTTCTCCGGCCAACCCGAAACGGTCTTGCAGGAAGGGTCGCCATGGAAGGGCTGGCTGTTTCCGCTCATGGGCGGCCGGTTTTTTTCGTCTTTTGACATGGACTATTTTCTGGGCGAACGCTGGCCGTCCGCCGGCTGGGTTTCCTTTTTTCACGCCGTTACATGGATTGCCATACCGCTTGTGTGGCTGGGAATCGCGCAGGCGGCCCGCCGGGTCTGGGCCCGGTTGAAAACCGGCGAAGACCTCGATGCGGAATCCCACGCTACCCTCATCTGCGCCGCCGCGCTCGCGGCGCAGTGCCTCCTCAACGGCCTGACCCGGACCTACGGCCATCCGCATTATTACAACGCCACGTGGATTTGTTCCTTCTATTTCTTATGGGTCGCTTTCAGCGCCATTCCGTTCCGCCGGCTCGCGCAGGCCGCCTATGCGGCGAGCCTCGCCGTCGTGCTGGGATTCATCATCGGGTCGCTCCACACGACGGCCGGCAATCAGACCATCCATTACGGCCCGGCGCTGGCGGAGCAGATCAGAATCGCCCGCGAGGTCGCCCACTACCATCCGGCGTCGCCGGTGTATCCGGAAATCCAAAACTACCGCCTGTTCCCGCACGCGTTCCGCGTGATCAAGAAATTTTATGGTTTCGACGGCGTAGAAACGGCGCCGCTCACCCCGCTCGTCATCCGTGCGCGCTTGCCGGCGTCAGAGGAAGGCCGGCTGTCACTCGACGTAATGCCTCAGTAAAGCGCGGAGAAAACATCCGCCACGAACGAACACGAACTTGGAACACGAACGAACTCGAACATTTTTACATTGGAAGAATGTTTTTTTCGTGTCTGTTCGTGATCGTTCGTGTCCGTTCGTGTCCAATGGTTTCCACTGTTTACCGACTCGTTTCTCTTGACGAATTTCCTGATTGAAGACTCACTCCCCGATTTTTCGCTTCTCCGCCCACCTCTCATATTCGGCCTTGCCGATGAGTCCGGCCGATACGATCGATTTCATCACTTCGCGCAGATCCTCTTCGTAACGCTCGTCCACCGGGACGGCCATGAGGGACCGCGCCAGATCCAGCCGGTCGGCCCGCGGCAGGACCGGTTCCCGGGCGGCCAGACCGACATAAAGAATCCAGTAATATCGGGAATCCCTCAAATCGATGTATCGCCCGCCCCGCTCGGGATCGAAGGGATTGTATTGCAGGGCGGTCTTGAGATGCCGGCGGAGAAGATCAAAGGAACAGGCCTTCGCTTCGTACAGGCTCGTCATGAGACGGTAGGCGGCGCCAAACAACGGCAACGTCTTTTGGTCAATGACGCCCGTCACGCCGTCGACGAGCGCCGGCCCAAGGTCGGCGGGAAGCCGCCCGCTTTCAATCAGCCTGACCGCCCGGCCCATCGCCGCCGCGCGCTCCCGGTCGGCCGCGGACCGCAGCCCGATCCGGATCGCGTCCTTCAGCCACAGCGCTTCCTCAGTATCGTCCCCGCCTGGGTGTCCGACATCCCTGTCGGACGGCGGGCGGGGACGGCTGACATCCATGTCGCCGCCTACCCGCAGCGAGTTGATTTCCGAAACGAGATCCCGGTATATCTCCTTGCCGCCGGTCGTGTGAATCATCAAGTGCTTTCGCGCGGCGTCGATCGTCTCCTGCGGCACGAGCGTGTAGAGCGTGAGGGCCACGAGCAGCCGCGAACTTGTCCGGTTCAGCCGCTCGCCCAGCCGCCGCACGGCCTCCATCCGGTCGGCGGACGGCAGGCTCCAGATCGTGCTCAAAAAAAATGGCTCGACCACCGGCGTGTCGGCGTGGATCAGCGCCGTCATCTCCTCCACCCATCTCTTGCGGTCGGACACGGGCAACCCGGCAAGAAGTTCCTTGTGCCAGGAATGCCGGAACAGAATCCGCCGAAACTGAACCCCGCCGGCCGCCGCCGGCCGCGTTTGCCGATCCACGCACCAGCCCAGCGCCGCCGCCCACGCGGGCAGATCGTCCTTGAAGGACACCGGCGTCGCCTGCGAGATCGCCGCCTCCGACCAAAGATCGAGTGCCCGCGCGCCGCTCAGCTTCTGCGGCGCATCCTTCGCGGCGATTAACCGTTTCGCCTCGGCAAACGCCGCCGCCCGGTCGATCGGCGCGGGCGCGGTATCGCCGGCGGCCTGCGAAGGGCTGCACGGCAGGATCGCCATCAGCAGCGATAGCAACTGTATCCTCCCTCTCCCGCCGGAGGCGGGAGAGGGCTGGGGTGAGGGTGGCGGGCTTCGATCGTCGACCTCCGTCTCCCTCACCAAAGAATTCGTCACAATACGCATGCCGGACAAACTATCAAGATTCATTCCGGTTGGGAAGTCGCGCAAGAAAGTCGTTGAAATGGACTGCCGCGAGAAGCGCGCCCGCGGGCACGAGATGCAGGCACAGGCGGCTGAGCGTCGCGTTGAGAAGGCCTTCGAGAGGATGCGGCGTCACCAAATAGGCCGTGAAATACGCGCTGAGGTGTAGGGCCCATGCGATCCATAGAAACCGCGCGGCGGATGTCCTGAGCGCGCCAAATCCAATGACCAGCCCGATCACAGGCAACATCCAGAATCCACCCCACTGGCTGAATCGGATCGATTCCATGGCGAACGCGGAAACGATGGGACCGACCCGGTCCAGATGCGCCAGGATGTCCTGTGCCGTCAGGTGGGAGGCATACTGTTCAAAGGAGGGAGGAAGCGTTTGCTGAAACAGCACCCACGGAGTGCTGATCAGCGCCACCACCCCTCCATAATATATAGCCACGCGCCGTCGTCCCCGGGGCGCGGCCAGCGCGGCGGCCAGGCCAATCGCCAGCGCAGTCGCCAGACCTTCCGTCTTGGTGAAAAGTCCGAACGCTGAAAAAAAGGCGGCCAACAACCACTCCGAAGATTCCGGCCGGCGGAACCACCTCATCCAATAGTACAGTGATCCTGCGATGTAGAGGGTCAAGACGGCGTCGGCTGTGCCCGCGCCGGCCCAGCGGATGACGGTGGGCAGATATGCGGTCGCGCATGCCAGCACAAGGGCCACGCGCCGGTCCACACATTCGCGAAGACCTTGGTACAGCACAAACACAAACGCAAAAAACAGGCACGGCAGCATCGCCTTCCCCCAGATCTCGTCGACCCCGCCGAGCAGTCCATACAGTCCCGCGGTCAGAAACGGCAACCCGAGCGGATAATCCGGATGGCTGTAGATTTTGCTCGCATCATGAAAGTACGCGGCCTGCCGGACCGGTTCGAAATACACCACTTTGGCTTTCAGCCCCCAGATCGCCAGCGCGTCCCATTCGTACAAGGGAACGCCGATGGACACGAAGGCGACGAACCCCAGCGCCGGCAGGGCGCACAGAAGCACGAACGCATCGAACCTTTCGTGCGTGGGCCGGACCAACCGCCGGTCTTCCCTGAAAAGCCCGAACAGCCCGACGACCGCGACGCATCCCAGGGTGACAGGGCGGGTTGGACGAAGGCCGAGCAGCGAAACCCAGAACAACAGAATCGGCAGAGCGCCGGCGCCCACAGCAAGACTCATCGCCCCCCGGCTCAACCGTCCACCGGCGCCCGGCGCCCGAACCAGCCGGAGGATCGCTTCGCCCAGACAGACGAGGACGAGGGCATAAAGCGCGGAAAGAAGCAGTGTCATCTCAGCGCGAGACTCTGACCGGCCTGGCCGTCATGGTGTCCGATGTCTCAAATCCCCATGTGCCGTGTTTCTCGGAAAAGAATGTCACCGCGGATTCGATGGCCGTATCCCATGCGAATCCGCGCTCGCGCTGCTTCACCAAAAGCTCGAGGACGTCGTGACCGCTCCGCACCGGCGCCTCCGGAGGTCCCACCCGCGCCCTCCTTGGATAAAGAACATAGTTCATCGTGTAATAGACAGCCTCGACTTCGACCACAGGATATTCCGGCATCTCCATCCTGAGCCCGATCGTGCGGCCATCAAGCTTCTGAACCTCCGCCGAGATATCCTGGATCAACCAGATCTTGCTCAGGGGCTCCCCACGTCGCGCGTGCCACAGAAACCAGCGGATCCATGATTCGTCCCCGCACTGCACGGAGAGCGCGGGCAGAAGGACACAAATGGCGATCAGCAGGACTACGGCGGCAAGCCGGACCCGGACACGACGCGTGTCCGGGTCAAGGGTCGCATTCATCATCGATGCCACTATACTATCCCGGCGGCCGCTGATACATCTCGACTGTGCAGGAGACACCCGTACCTCGACCCGTGTTGAGCCCGCGGTGGGCGGTGGCGATCATCGTCCTCTTGCATGCGCTGTTTGCAGTGCAGTCCTGGAGGGCGGTCCGGACCAAAAGCCCGACCTTTGATGAGCCCTTCCACACCATGGCGGGCTGGATGATCCGCCATCGCGGGGATTTTCGGGGCGACCCGGAACACCCGCCGCTCTGGGAATACTGGGCGGCCCTGCCCCACTCGAGGACAGCGTTGAACGTCGATTGGACGGCGGTGCGCGCCGAGCCTGACCGGCCTGTGGATCCCATGGCGATCCCCCACCCGATCGACGTTCTCTTCCGTACCGCCGGAAACGACGGCGATGCGATGGTCGGCCGGTCCAGAAGGATGATGTTGATCATCGGCGTCGCGCTGGGAGCCGTCATCGCGTGCTGGTCCTGGCAATGGGCGGGTCCCCGCGCGGCTGTCGTGGCGTCCATCCTATTTGCTTTCGATCCGAATTTCCTTGCCCATGCGCCTCTGGTCAAAAACGACATCGCGTTCAGTTTCTCCACGCTAGCCCTGGCATGGTCGCTGTGGCTGCTGGGCCGGCGGGTCACGTGGGCCCGGGCGGGCGTGGCGTCCATCCTGACCGGAGTGGGATTCATGATCAAATTCTCAGGCATCCTGTACGCGGCGCTGGTGCCGTTCGTACTGTTTCTGCGGGCATTGTCGCCGTGGGATTGGTCGGTCTTGGGCCGCGAACTCCGAAATCGAAGCGCCAGAATGTGCGTGGCTGTGTTCCTCTGCCTACTGATCATGGCGATGACGATTCTGATCACATGGGCGTCCTACCAATTTCGATTCCTGCCGACGCCCGACCCGCACCTAAGCTACAACGTAGAGGAAATCATCTTCTTCGCGGCGGCCAGCCAGGCGGCCGCCGAACGGCCGGGTCGTACGCCGGAGATGGTGGACATCCGGCTGAAACGGTCGGGGTTCCTGTTTCGATTCGCGTCGGCTGCGGAAAAACATCATCTTCTGCCCCATGCGTTTCTGTCCAGCATTCTCCGGAGTCTTGGTTCGTCGCAAACACGCCCGGCGTTTCTCTGCGGCGAATATCGCACAACTGGCTGGTGGTATTATTTCCCTTTCGCCATGCTTGTTAAAACACCGCTCGCTACGATGGCCGTGGCGCTCATGCTCCTGTGGGCCGCCCGTCACCCATCGACCGGATCGCTCCCACGGCTGGACCCCTGGACAAAATTCTGCCTGCTGGCGCCCGTGGCCGGATACGGGTTCGCGGCGGTCACGTCGAATTTGAATTTGGGCATCCGACATGTTCTGCCGCTGTATCCGTTCCTCTACGTGGGAATGGGCGTGGGGGCGTCGATGGTATGGGATCGCCCGGCTCTCAGGCGCATCCTGCCGGCGCTTCTGGTGGCCCTGGCCGTTGAATCGGCTCTGGCGTTTCCGGATTATTTGAGTTTCTTCAATCGGGCCGCCGGCGGATCGCGGGGCGGCCTCAGGCTCCTCGGCGACTCCAATATCGACTGGGGACAGGACCTGAAGGAACTTGCCGAGTGGCAGAAGAGACATCCCGACACAAAATTGTACTTGTGCTATTTCGGTTCCGCCGACCCGTCCTTCTACGGCGTTCGGTACGTGCCGTTGCCCGGCGGGTATGCCAGGACGGCGCCGGTGCAGATTCCATGGGAACCCGGTGTGGCGGCGATCAGCGCCACGAATCTTCAGGGAATCTCGTTTGATCCGCAGGTCCGGATGTTCTATGAACCGCTCCGCCGGGCGCGCCCGCTCGAAATTCTGGGCGGGTCGATCTATCTGTACGACGCAAAACTTCTGACGGCCCATGAAACCGGCCGATAACCGGCCTTCCGACTTGGAGGGGCGCGAGTCGGCTTGGCTGCAACGTCACGGCCCGGCCGCGGTCTTCGTCCTTGCGCTCGCGATTCGGATGGCCTACTGGTTCGAATCCCGCCGGTCGCCCCTGTTTGATGTCTTCGTTCTGGACGCCGACGTCTATGTTCGCACAGCTCGCGCGATTCTCGCCGGAGACTGGCTGGCGGGTCAGGAAGTTTTCTCGATGAGCCCATTGTATCCGTATATATTGGCGCTGTTCCATGCACTGACAGGCGGTTCCATGCCCGCCGTGAAGGCGATCCAGCATGTGATCGGCGCGGCCACCTGCGCTCTCATCTGCCGCGCGGGCATCCGTATCGCGGGCCCGGCGGCTGGCATGGCCGGTGGATTGATCTCCGCAGTTTACGGTATATTCATTTATTCGGAAGGAACACTCGAGAATGAATTCCTCGTCCTCTTCCTCAACACCCTCGCTCTAAGGTTGCTTCTGGAAGTGGACCGTCCCGATTCGGTGCGAATCGCGTGCTTGGCCGGCGTGGCCGTTGGTCTGTCGACAGACCTTCGGCCGAATGCCGCGCTCCTGACGGTTCCCGCCGTTCTCTGGATTCTCCGGCCGTCGACCGGCGGTCGGCGGCCGGTTTTGTGTGCTCTGTCTTTTGGGGCCGCCGTCTTACTGGCCGTGCTGCCGATTTCCGTCAGAAATTATGCCGTCTCCGGAGAATGGATTTGGACAACAGCCTCCGGCGGTCAACTGCTGTATATCGGCACGCTCAAGGATGGCGGCGGCGGGTACAGCGTCCCGCCGTTTGTCGCGGCGCGACCCGAATCGGAACATCGGGACTTCAGGCGCATGGCCGAACAGAATCTGGGCCGGCGGATTTCCGCCGGCGAATCGTCCCGATACTGGGCCCGCCAGGCCGCGCGCGAGATTGCCGCGGATCCGGCCGGCCAGATGAAACTGGTTGCGAAGAAGGCGCTGGCGTTCTGGAATGCGGACGAGCCTCCGGACAACAGCGATTACCGCTACGGCCGGCGCCTGAGCCGCGTGTTGTCCCTCCCCCTCGCCGGAATCGGGGTCGTTCTTCCCCTAGCCGCGATCGGATTTTTTCTTGCGGTTGTATCCGGCCGCCGCTGGTTTTTGCCGCTCGGGTTTTTGCTTGTTTATTTCATCAGCGTTCTCTTGTTCTATCAGAGCTATCGGTTTCGCTTGCCGGCGGTCCCGAGCCTTTTGATGATGGCCGGCGCGTCGGTGGTGTGGCTGTCCCATCGGCTTCTGGACCGTTCGTACCGGAGGTTTCTGGCCGGCATCACCGTCATGGCGTTGGCCGCATGGGTCGCGCATCTTCCCCTGCCGCAGGCGCGCCCCGATCAAGACGCGCTCACCATGGCCGGCAACTATGCGGAAGCCCTGCGTCAGCAGGGTCGGCTGAACGCGGCGGCCGGATTGCTCGAGTCCGCCGCGCGACAGTATCGGCCGGACGCGGAAACGCTTCGACAGCTTGCCGACCTTCGAAGAGACTTGGGCCAGTGGTCGGGCGCTGTGGAGTTATACCGGCGGGTGGCGGACGATCCAAATATAGGCCGCGGTGCCCACGCGAATCTGGCCTACTGCGCGCTGCAGATGCGCGACATGGATGCCGCGCGGTCCCATGCCGCCCGCGCGATCGACCTCGATCCCCAGGACACCTTCGCGCGATTTATCTTGAAGGTCACGGATGAATCCGGCCGGCGTCGGAGACGCCGGCACTTGGGGCGCCGGGGGCGCTGACCCGGCCGGCGTTAAGGCGTTCGGCCGTCCGCGGGACGTTCCAGTTCCGCCAAGATCCGATTGAGATGCTCGTGAGCCTTTTCGAAGTCCGGCCGGACTCTTAACGCTTCGGCGAAATGGATGGCGGCCTCGCGCGATTTTCCCTCGCGGGCGAGCGCCACGCCCAGATTGTGGTGGGCGTCGGCGTGGTCGGGATTCAGCCGCACCGCCTCCCTGAAGTGGGACATCGCGTCCGCGGCGCGCCCCGATTGCGCCAGAGCCGTGCCCAGCACGAAGTGCGCGTCCGCATGGTCCGGCCAAATCCGCGCGGTTTCGGACAGGACGTCGAGGGCCTCGCCGGCGCGGCCCATGAGCCAGAGGGCGTTGCCAAGATTGATCCGGGCGCTGATGTGGTCAGGGTTGATCCGGACGCTTTCGGTAAAATATCCGGCGGCGTCCTGCAAATTTCCGCGCCGGGCCAGTTCGTTCCCCAAATTGTTGTAGGCCATCCACGCGCCCGGATTTTTTCGAATCGTGTCCCGCCAGATCGTCTCCTCCGTCTGAAACGCCTTCTGGTACTGCCACGTCGCGGGAGCAAGACCCGCAAGGACCATCACCAGCGCGAATCTCCACCGCCGGCCCGACACTGCGGCGGCCGCGCCGATGAGTCCGACGCCCGCCAGGTACTGGAAACGGTCGGCGACGAACGAGTATTTCATGAAAAAAAAGTTGAGGAATCCCAGGGTCGGGCTGAGACTCACGACAAAATACAGGGTCGCAAAAAGCGGCGTTTTTCCCAACCGGTCTCGCCGGACCCACAGAAATCCGGTGATCGCGATCGCCGCCAGCGGAAACACCAGCCGCCACGCTGAATCGAGGGGCCAGCGGGGATATATAAATATGGAAGGGAAGGGCCAGACCAGTTTCCAGACGTAAAACCACACGGACTGCCCGGCGATGAGAACCCGGTCGAAGATGGAGAACGCCCAAGCCGCTCCTTGCGATCCCATCCGCTCCTCGACCCACATCGTCGTCAGACCCATCACGAAACTGATGAGGACCATCGGGATCAGAGGTTCTACTTCCCGCACCGTTACCTTCGGCGTTCTCCACCACGCCAGCAGGAAGAACACCACCGGCAGGGTGCATGCCACCGTCTTGCTTAGAACGGCGCAGATGAAAAATCCCATCGACAGTCGATAGAATACCCATTCCGGCTCTTTCTCGCGTTCCGCGCCCGAACGGAAACCGGCAAATCGGACATACGCCAGAAATGAACACAGCGAAAAAAACGCCGCGAGCAGCGTCTTCCGTTCGCTGGCCCACGACACCGACTCGACCTGCAACGGATGCGCCGCGAAAATGGCGGCGGCCAGCCACGCGTTTGGAACGCCGAGACGGCCCAGCGCCATCCAGACGAGAACGGCGGCGCCGGCGTGAAGCAGAATATTTACGAGGTGATAACCGAATGGATGGGTTCCCCACAGGCGGTGTTCCAGCCAGAATGTTGTGTACGTCAGCGGATAATACTGCAGTACCGCGCCGGGCTCCAGCCAGATGCGGCGCAGTCCCTCCGCCGTCCTCAGCTCGCGGTTGTCGACGATGTTCGCGTGATCGTCCCAAACAAACCCGTTTTGAAGCGACGGAAGATACAGAAGAACGACCAGCAGAAACAGGAGGATCGCAAGCCCCACGGCGGCGATCCGGTTCACGGCGATCCGCTCCCGTCCGTCTCTGCGCGCCGCTGTTCCACCTCCGCCGCCACGCGATCCAGGACGGCGCGAACTTCCGTCCGCTCCGGCGCCATCCGAACCGCCTCCCGGAGATGCGCCAACGCCTCGGCCGGCCGGCCCTGTCCGGCCAGGAGCATGCCGAGATTCGCCCGCGCGAAAACATAATGGGGATTCCCTTTGAGCGATGCCAGGTACTCCGCGATGGCTTCCTCGATGCGACCGCGTCTTTCCAAAATGAGGCCCAGGTTGTAATGGGATTCGACGTGGCCGGGATCGATCCGAATCGCCTCCTCGCAAAGCCGCTGCGCCTCCTCCGGACGGCCCAGCCGGTCGAGACAACCGGCCAGATTGCTGTAGGCATGGGCGCGATCCGGCTTCAGGCGGATTGCGGTTTCAAACAGTCGCGCCGCCTCCTCGAAGCGTTCCTGTTTCACGAGCAGCAGCCCCAGATTCTCGTGCGGCATCCAGGACTCAGGACTCTGGGCGATCGTGTCCCGCCACAGCCGCTCCTCGCTCCGGTAGATCATGGACTGATTCCAAGTCAGCAGACCGAACAGAACGATCAGCAGCCCCGAACACAAACGCGCGGGCGGCGCGGCCATGCGTCCCAGCCCAGCCGCGCCCATGGCGATCGGGCCGATGGCGGCGAGATACTGGAAATGATCGGCGACGAATGAAAATCTCATGGGATACACGTTGAAAAATCCGAGCGCAGGAAAAAGCGTGATCAGAAAATATGCGGCGGCCACCCAAGGCCCTTTCCCCCATCGCGCGCGGAGCCTCCAGAGTCCGGCGAGGACCGCGAGAACGGCGATGGGAGGGAGATACTGGAAAAATTGGCCGGCGTCGACGGGCCA
Organism: Candidatus Lindowbacteria bacterium RIFCSPLOWO2_12_FULL_62_27; assembly: GCA_001784175.1. Taxonomy (GTDB): domain Bacteria; phylum Lindowbacteria; class 2-12-FULL-62-27; order 2-12-FULL-62-27; family 2-12-FULL-62-27; genus 2-12-FULL-62-27. Next base: position 284,502 of record MFPR01000004.1, on the reverse strand, counting down.
CCTCGGGTAGAAGAACGCCAGCGGATGCGGCCACACCAGTTTCCACAAATAAAACCAGACGGCCCGGCCGGCGATCAGCGCGCGTTCGGCCATGCTCAGGCCCCACTCCGGTCCCAGCGCGCCCACATGATGCCGTTCCACCCACACCGTCAGGGCGCCGAATCCCAGGCCGAGAAGAATCATGGGAACAATTCGCGCGACGTCCCACACATCGATCCGGCCCCGCTTCCACCACACGATGAGCAACAGAACCGCCGGCAGCGTGCACGTCACTGTCTTGCTGAGCAGGGCGCAGACGTACAACAGGATCGACAGCGCGTACAATCGGCCGCGCCTCTTTGAACCGTCGGAGATCGAGTTGAGATATGCCAGCAGCGCGGAGAGATAAAAAAATCCGGACAGGACATTCTTGCGTTCCGAAATCCAGGCGACCGATTCCACGTGGACTGGGTGCACGGCAAACAGCGCCGCGGCCACCCACGCGCCCGGAACGCACAGATGACGCAGCGCCTGTCCCACAAGAATCGCGTTGATCCCGTGCAGGCCCGCGTTCGTTAGATGGTAACCCGTCGGATGGAGTCCCCACAGACGATATTCGATCCAAAACGATGTGTACGTCAGCGGATAGTACTGATTCGTGGCGCCGACCCGAAACCAGATGTCCGCCGGCCCATCGGCCGACTGCACGAGCCGGTTGTTCGACACGTGATCGTCGTCGTCCCAGATGAATTCGCCCCGAAGCGCGGGAAAATAGGCGATGAGGACCATCCCAAGCAGGGCGGCGGAGAGTTTTCTCGTGGATATTTGGAACGCCAACGGCGGAGTTTCCATGATGGCGTGGAGTATACGAGAGGGCGGGCGCCGTCTTCAAGGAGAACGTCTCTTGCAAGTTCCGTGGAAAACGTGGCATAAGAGAAAATGAATCGTTTCTTCAAGAAGGATTCCTTTCCACTGTGGCTGGGCGCCTTGTTTGCCTTCGCCTGTATTCTCTATTTCGACACGTTTTCCCACGAGTTCTCCTACGACGATTTTCATGCGGTGGCGGAAAATCAGAAGATTCACGATCCTGACAATTTGAAGGCACTGATCTCTCCCCGGGACTACTTCCCGGTTTCCAGCGAAACGACTTACCGGCCCATGGTCACGCTGGTTTATTTTCTGGAGGCGTTTTTTTTCGGCGTAAACCCCTTCGGATATCATGCCGTCAATATATTTCTCCATGCGTGCTGCGGCCTGGGGTTGGCGTGGGTGGGACGGAAACTGGGTCTGTCTGATCTCCGCGCGATTTTAGCCGGCGCCCTCTTTTTGGCGCATCCCGCGGCTGCGGAGGCCGTCAACGCCGTTGGATTTTTGGAGGATATTCTGGCCCTCTTTTTTCTCCTGCTGTCCATGTCTGTCGGGCTTTCGGACCGGCGCCCGCGGGGAATTCAGTCCTTGGCCTGCTCGGCCGCCTATCTTGTCGCGCTCCTGTCCAAGGAGGTCGCCATCCTTTTCCCCGTCGCGCTTGTGATCCTGGTGCGGGAGAAGGGATGGGACCGGCGCTCCTTGATCCTGCTCGCGCTTTCGATGGGATCGGCGCTCGCCCTGTATCTGTCGCTGAGATTTTTCATCTTCCGGCCGCCCATCGAGCCCGTCCTGCAACCGCTCCGGCTGCCGTTCAAGGAAACGCTGTTTACGATGTCGGCCGTCATGCTGAATTACATCCGGCTCTTCTTCGTTCCGGTCGGCCTTTCGGTCGCGCACGCGGTGGAAATCCGGTCTCACCTGTCGGTGCGGACGATCCTGACGATTCTGACGCTGGCCGGATTTTTTATCCTGTTTTTGAAATCCCGGGTGTCCCTTGTCCGATGGGGCGGTCTCTGGTGTCTGCTTTTCATTTTGCCTGTCGCCCAGATCGTGCCCGTCTCCCATTTTTCAAGCGAACGATTTCTCTACGTGCCGCTGGCCGGCGCCTGTGGGGCGCTGGTCTTTGCATGGGACGCCCAATTTTCCGGCCCGGGATTTTTGAATCGACGGATTCCCTGGGTCATGGTGTTGATTTTGGCCGGTCTCACCCTGCTGCGGAACCCGGCATGGCGAACGCACGAAAGTCTTTTTGAAGACGCCCTCCGGAAGAATCCGCGCAACATGATCGCGTTTAATTATCTTGCGTCGGCGGCCCTGCGGAAGGAGAGGTATGAACTTGCGGAAGTGTATGTTCTAAGGGCGCTGGAACTCAAGCCGGAGTGTTTCCCATGTCTTGTGAATCTGGCCCACATCTACAACGCCACGGGACGCCAAGTGGAAGCGAACGAGCTGATGGAGGATCTGGCGAAGCGCGGTCCGCGCTAGGGACGGGACTTGCGAAGCGCGGCATCGACCGTCCGGTAATTTCGCCGCGCGTCTTCGTAGTCCGGATCGGCGTTCACGGCATGCGTCAAATACTCCATCGCCTCCGCCAACCGGCCCTGCCGGGCGCGGAGGACGCCAAAGTTGTTCAAGCCTACGGGATGGTCCGGATCAAGGTCCAAGGCGCGCGACAAGTACGCTTCGGCCTCCGTCAGACGGTTCAAGTCCAAGAGAACGCGGGCGACATTGATGTTTGTTTCGGCCCGATGGGGATCGGTTTGGAGGCCGTCCAGATAGCGATTCAGCGCGGAGGCCGCGTCGCCCTCGGCGAGGAGCAGGTTGCCGAGGCCGAGGTTCGCCTCCGGATTGCCGGGGTCGATCTTCAGAGCGGCCAGGAAATGCGTTTTCGCGGCAACCGCATCGCCGCGGTTCGATTCCACAAGACCCAGGTGGATGTGAGCCGCCCACGCCTGCGGATTTTTCCGCAGAGTGTCACGCCACAGGGTCTCCTCGGTTCGAAACACCGATGCGTGGCTCGCCGTGAGACACGCCCAGCCGAGCAGGAGCGCACAGCCAACCCATCGGCGCCGGCCCCGGCCCAGCCACGACGCAAATGCCGCCAGAAGCGCGGCGTCGGCCGGATAGATGAAATGATCCGCCACGAATGAGTACCGCATATAATAAAAATCGATAAATCCCAGCGACGGAAAGACCATGACGGCATACACGGCCGCCGCCGTTACGGGCGCTTTGCCGATGCGGTCGCGGAAGAGCCAGAGGGCGGAGAGGACGGCGGCCGAGGACAGGGCGTAGATGTAACTCGTGACCTGCGCCGGGTCCGTCGACCAGCGCGGATACATCGTCATCAGCGGATTTGGCCAGATCAATTTCCAGACATAAAACCACAGCGATCGGCCGGCATTCGCCATCCGCTCGCCTGCACCCAGTGACCATTCGGGCCCCCACGCCCCCATCTCGGTCTCCACCCGCATCGTCACGAGCGCCATACACGCGCCGAGGAACATCATCGGAAGGATCGGCGCGATTGCATTCCATCCCGGCCGGCCTTCCTTCCACCACAGGATGACAAGAAGAATGACCGGCATCATGCACGCGGTAGATTTGCTGAGGAGGGCGCAGATGTAAAATCCGAGCGCGCCCACATAGGCGCCGGCGGATCGCGTTAGGCGGAAGGCCAGAAACCTGTGAAATGCCAGCAGAAAAAAGAAGGTCGACAGGACGTTCTTCCGTTCCGTCACCCACGCGACCGATTCGACGTGTAGAGGGTGGACGGCAAAGGCAGCAGCGGCCAGCCACGCCCCGGGCACGGCGAGTGTTCTCAGGACGATGTGGAGGAGAACGGCATTGGACGCATGGAGCAGTACATTCACGGCATGGTAGCCGGAAGGATTGAGTCCCCAAAGCCGGTACTCGATCCAAAACGTGGTGTAGGTCATCGGATAATACTGCGGGACCGCCAGCGGCTCGGTCCATATCCGTAAAAGCCCGGCCACCGATCGAAGCATGGGATTGCGCAGGATGTTGCCTTCATCGTCCCAGACAAATCCCGCTTTCAACGTCTGCCCATATACCGCGAAGGTGAGCAACACGATGATCGCTCCAGCCAGAAATGGTTTCGCGCGGTCTGCTCCCTGTGCCATATTCAATGTATTAGCATGTCCTGTGGACAAATGAATATGGATTCCCTCGCTTCATCCCCCCTTGCAAAGGGGGGAAAGAGGGGGGTCTTGATTTTTTTACCATCTTCAAATTATTTTTACTCATAAGGGCGGTCGTTGTGGTGGGGCAGTTTTATTTACTAACTAATGATCAGTTCCTTACGGCATTTCTGCCCGGCTACGGGCAAGTTGAACGAATATTGCACGGGGTAATGATCTATGCGCGATGGCAAAACGGAGTACGGATTTTCACTCATTGAGCTGTTGGTCGTTGTTGGGATCATCTCCTTGGCGGCCGGCGCGGCTTTTGTGAAGTACAAGCGCGACAAGTCGAAAGACCATCTTGTTGCGGCCGCGGGGCAGGTCGCGTCGCTGATCAGGGGCGCGGCGGCGGCCGGCATGGCCCTCGGGCGGAATGTGGTGGTGCAACTCGACCCGTCGGGAACCGACCAGGTTCTGATTTGGGTCGACAACGATTATGAGCGTGATTACGACGCGGGTACCGAAACGCTGTTCGGCCAGTATAGTATCCCGGCCACATGGACGGACGTGAAATTTGAGTATGTGAAACCGACAACGCCGGCGAAATTGGAGTTTCTCCATCGGGGAGATTCGCGCTACAACCTGGCTGGGACTGGCGGCACCGCCCCAACCTATTCGAATTTTGTCATGATGAGAATGTCCACGGGTCCGACGACGCCATCGACGAGCGACAATTCCGCGTGGTTTACGTTCTTTATTCATCAGCGAACGTCGTTTGTGCAGGTGGAGCGTCGACATTGTGCGGATGCGGCCACGTCATGTCCCTGACAAACCGCAGTCACGAGGAGAAGGGCTTCGCGCTGCTCGACGCGCTGGTGGCCGTCTTTCTCGTCGCCACCGGCCTTTCGGCGGCGCTCGACATGATCACTCACATGCAGACCGAAATGGACATGTACAAAAAATACATGCTGATGGGGATGCTCGCGCAGTCGAAACTGGAACAGATCGACGCCGCCGCGGCGTTGCCCACCAGCTCGGGCGGCGATTTTGAATCCGAGTTTAACGTGCCGACCTACCGGAACATCACCTATACGACGGCGGTGACGCCCATCACGTCGGCCGGCCTGTCGGCGTCGCCGTACGATTTGACGGGGAAATCGGTCAAGGTCGAGATCACGGTGAAAGCGTACGACCTGAGGGGCAAGCAGCATCAGATCAAGGCGTCGTCGATCAAGACGATTCGAGGGGGATGATGGCGGTGAGAGACTTGGACAGCCGGCGGGGCATGAGCTTGATCGAACTTCTGGTGGCCGTGGCCATTTCGTCACTCATGTTCATGGCGATGATGCAGGTCATCTACAATGGAACAAAATCGCTCAGTGTCCTCAAAAAGAGAATCGAGATGGCCCAGCAGGCCAGGGTCGTCCTCACGCGCATGACGCGCGAAATCGCTTCCGCGTTCCACCCCTACGGCATGTATGGGGAAACCAGCGCGCGGACGCCCAAACCGTGGCTGGTGATCCAGGCCGCCGGCGTGGGCGGCGAGGAAATATCCTTCACGGGCAACCTGCACCAGAAGGACGAATTTACGTCGGGCGCGACCCGAAACGGCGATCTCACCGAAATCCATTATCACGTCGTGTCCTCGGGCGGGCAGACGTATCTCTACCGCCGGCAGGAAGAGGGGCGCTTGAGCGCCATTGCGACGAGTTACTGGACCGGCGGCGTCGATGTGATGATCGCCCAGAATGTGCGAAGCCTGGATTTTACGGCTTGGGACAAGGACGGCAATCCGGCGGGCGGCAGCGGGACCTACAGCTATACCGGAACGGAACTCGGGTTCCCGTCGAGAATCCGGATCAAGGTTACCTTTTACGATCCGGACAACATGGTGGATGATCATACGTTCGCCGTCGATGTCTCCACCATGAGAAACAACGCAACGTATCCCTGATGCGTCGTGTGATAAAAAGGAGGAACCCGTCATGAACGGAACAAGGGAGCGCAGGCCACAGAAAGGATTCATTTCATTGCTGGCGCTCGTCATTCTGGCGTTTATCATTTCTCTGGCCAGTGCCTACCTCACGGCCGGGTCGAAAGAAATCAACGTCGCACAGCTTCTGCTCTCCGGCGACCAGGCCCGTCTCGCGGCCCTGGCCGGCGTCCGCCTCACGGCCGGCCTCCTCGTCCAGGATGTCGTCAGCTCATCCGCTGTCGACCATCACGGGGAGAACTGGTACCTCGTGACGGAAAGTACCGCCGGCGCGACCGTCCCCTATGCGCTCGATTCCGTCCAGGGCGTCTATTTCCATGTTCTGGTGGTGGATCTCTCCGGCCGGCCCAAGGCCAACGCGACCAACAGCGCCAAGTCGGCCTCCCTCATCGACAAGGTTCCGAATTACGACGCCGCCGCGGCGAATTCGTGCGTGAACGGAGATTACTGGACGATCTCCGAATATGCGTTTGTCGGCGGCCTGTCCGACGACCGGGTGACCGGGGTTTCGCCGTACGGCCGGGACGTTGCCATCAACATCAACACGGTGGACCTCAAGGATGATTACAGCGCGCTCGACCCGCCGGACATCATCGGCGCCATGATGAAACTGGTGGCGGGATCGACGTCCACCAACGCCCCCACCTACTCGCGCAAACTCCTCCGATGCCGGCGTGGCGGGAGCGGCCAGGACGCCAATGCCGTGTATGACGACTGGACGAAGGACAACAACCCGACGGGTGTGGCAAACAACTTGGGCGCATGGTCGGCGTACGCCACGGCGTTTACATCGCCCACGACGAACACCGCGCAGAGAACCCAGATCAACTGGGTGGCGCAGAATTACGGCCGGCTCAATTCCGAGGGATTCTTTCTCATCAAATCCCAGGGATGGGTCGTCAAGGATCCCGGCGCCGGCTCCTGCCCGGACCCCACCGTCGGCTGCCGGGAGGCACAGTATCAGGTCATGCGCATCATCAAGCGGTCCGCCACCGGCTACCAGGACTGCGCCAATCGGGAATGGTATTTCGAAAAACGGGACCTCCCCGTCCCGCCCTACATTGTCAACAGCAGTTACGATTACGAAAATTCGTTTTTCATCTACGACAGCAATTTCTGACGTTTTCGCCCTCTTCCTTCAGGTGCCTCCCCAAGATAGTGTGACACCATGAATGCCCGGATGGCGATGCTGGCGGTTGCGCTGGCGTTCGTTCTGAATTGCGGCGGAGGGATGACGCCGGAAGCGAAACTGAACCGGATGCATTTTCTCAAAACTCGAAAAAAGGATCTTGTCGAGGCGCTGAAATTCTCGAAGGAAGCGTATGTGGACGAAACCGGAGACGCGCGCAGCCGCATCCTCATCGCGGGCGCCGCGACGGCCTTTGAATTGTACGGCGCCACTCAACAAAAATCGCACCTGCATGAGATGTTCGGCCTCCTGAATGTCGTCGTCAATGAGAATCTGTCCGGCGCCCCGGAGGCGTATCACATGGTGGCGAAGGCGTACGACAAGCTTGGCCACCTGGACAAGGCCATCCAATACGCCAAGAAATCCGCGCAGATCGAGCCGGATTCCAAACGCGCCGGAATGTATTATCTTGAAGTCGTCAATTTTTATCTGGCCCGGCAGGATCACGCAAAGACGATTAAAGAGGCGGAAATCCTGATCGCGAAGTATCCGGACTGTCCAGAAATCGAGAGAGTCAAAGGTTTGAAGGCGGCGTCGGAACAGATCCTCGAGGGCATGTTGGCGGTGGAAGAGTAGCGGCTCCCGTGCTCCCGCCGGCTATCGCGGCCGGATGGATCCGGTATCGCCTAGCGCCGCGATATTGCCTTCCAGTTCCTTGAAGGACGCCTGGTCCCGCGTGTCGCGGAGCGGGACACGCCGGAGCGTTTTGACCTGCCGGCGGCACTTCTCGTAGTCGCCGGTCATCCAGTAGGACCACGCGAGTTTCAGCCGGGGATTGCCGTCTTCCGGATGGATCGCCATCATGTCCTCGAGAATCGGGATCGATTCGGCGTATCGCATCATCCGAAAATACAGCGTGGCGAGGTTGGCCAGGTAGTGGTAGTTGGCGGGTTGATGGGCGATGGCCTGTTTGAAATAGGATTCGGCCAGGGCATCGTATCCGAGGCCAAATGCGCGTGCGCCCAGCGCGTTGAGCGCAAAACTGCTGTTGGGATATTTCCTCACAACATTCTTGAACAATATTTCCTGTGTCCGCCAGACCGGATTGCGCTGGAACGTCAGCGCGGACAGCGCGAGTACGATGAGGCAGGGAATCCATCGGCGCCAAACGCGCGAATCGGAAAAATGGTCATCCCATGCCGCGACGAACGCGATGGTGGCGCCGGCGAGGGGCACGTACAGGAACCGTTCGCTCGAGGGTTGCGCGGTGGCGACGATTTGAGACACCGGCAATAAAAATAGCGCGCACCACAGTCCCCCCAGCCGCACGGGGAAAAGCCGGGATCGGACAAACAGCGCGCCGAACCCCGCAAGGACCGCGATCGCCGCCGCCGCGACGGCATTGATCTGCGTATAAACAAACACGGGATGGGCGGCGCAGAGGCCGATCGGGAGGAAAAACAGACGAATGTAATTCACGGCGATCACCGACATCGTCAACACCGTCTCCTTCACCGGCATGTCCCCGGGTTTGTAAATGGTTCTGACATCGGGCGGCGGCAGGAACACGGAGAACCGCAACATGGCATAGATCGCGAGCGCCGCGCCCAGCCACGCCATCATCCTGAGCCGCTGCCCGACGTCCCACCCCTGCCGGCGAAGAATGAACCAGACAGCGCACGGAAAGAAGATCGACACCTCTTTCGACAACAGCGCCAGAAAATATAAAAGTGTTGCGCCAACCATTTGAACGGGCCTGCCGGCGGTTCCATGGAGCGTCATGGTGAGAGCGGCAAGCAGGAAGAAAAGGGCGATCAGGTCCTCATGAAATCCGACGCTGTTCACGACCTCGGTCGCTGCCGGATGAGACAAAAAGACCGCCGCCGCAAAAAACGCCGGTGGCCTGTCCAATCCAAGCCTGAGACAGAGCGATGCCGTCAGGACGCCGCAGGCGGCGTGAAGCAGGATCCCGAACGCATGAAATCCGGTCGGATTCGTGCCGAACAGCGCCGACTCGATGAAGTACATCAGCGTCACCACCGGCCGGTAGCTCGTCTCGACGGCCACTTCGAAGTAACGCGCGGGATCCAGAAGAGCGGCAAGATTCGATATATCCCGGAGGGCATCGTTTTTCAATATGCAGTCGATGTCATCGTACGTGAATTCATGAAAAAAGGTGTCGAAATACAGCGCGCACGTGAATCCCACCAGCGCGAACGGCCACCATGCGAAACGCCTCGGTTCCGAAGGGAGGGGTTGGCTCATCGTTTGCTACTTATGCCACGCTTCCGGCCGCCTTTGCAAGGCGGCCGCTTGAAGGCGCACCGCCGCGCGCGTATACTGCCGACCAACATGAGCCATCTCTTGCTGGTGGAGGACGACCCCGCCCTCGGCGTGGCGCTGGAGCGCCTGCTGGCGTCGCGCATGAACGGCGTGTCGGTGGCCCGCGTCGACAGCGTGGCCGGGGCGCGGCGGGAACTGGAGCGCGCGGCGCCTGAGGTGATTTTGACCGATCTTCGGCTCGGGGATGGGTCCGGGCTGGATTTGCTCAAGATCGCGGCGGACCTCGCGACGAAACCCGCCGTGATTTTGCTCACAGGCAATGCCTCGCTCGAATCCGCGGTCGAGGCACTGCGCTTTGGCGCGTTTGATTATCTCCAGAAACCCTACGAGGACGAGCATCTCGTTCATACCGTCCGGCGCGCCTTTGAGTCCTGGCGGCTGCGCGACCGCGTCCGGGATCTCGCGGCGCTCACCGTCGAGCGGGCCGGGGCCGTCCCGATGGCGACGCCCGTTCAGGCGGACCGGCGGACCGCGCAGTTGTTCGCCGACGCCGTCCGGCTTGCGGCGGCGGACGCGCCGGTGCTTTTGACCGGCGAGAGCGGGACCGGCAAGGAGGTGGTGGCGCGGTTCATTCACTCGCGGAGCCGCCGCGCCTCCGAGGCGTTTGTCGCCCTCAATTGCGCCGCGATCCCAGAGCCTCTGCTCGAAGCGGAACTCTTCGGTTACGAAAAAGGCGCTTTCACCGGCGCCGCGGCCCTGCGCAAGGGCAAATTCGAACTCGCCTCCGGCGGCACGCTTTTTCTGGACGAGATCGGCGAGCTTCCCCAGGCGCTCCAGCCCAAACTCCTGCGCGTCCTCGACGGCCACGGGTTTCTGAGACTCGGCGGGCAATCGACGATCTCCTCCGACGCGCGGATCATCGCGGCCACGAACCGCAAGATCGATGAGGAGGTCGCCGCCGGCCGGTTCCGCGACGATCTCTTCTTTCGGCTCAATGTCGGCCGCCTTCACATCCCGCCCCTCCGGGAACGGCGCGCCGATATTCCGCCGCTCGTGGACCGCTTTGTCGATCAGCTTCGACGAAAATATCACCGGCCGGAGTTGCGGCTCTCGGAACCCTCGCGAAAATTCGTGCTCACCGCGCCGTGGCCCGGCAACGTCCGCGAACTTCAGAACGTCATCGAACGCGCCGCGCTCCTCTCCCCTTCGGACGAAATCGATCTTTCGGAACACGCCTCCTCCCCCGCGCCGATTCCGGCCGCCTCCGCCGCGGCTGGCACGCTGGCGGCGCTGGTCGAGGCCTACGAGCGCACGCTGATTCAGGACGCGCTCCAGCGCCACAACCGGAACAAGGCCTCCGTCGCGCGGGCGCTCGGGCTTTCCAAGCAACTGCTGAACTACAAACTCAAAAAATACGGGCTTTCGTGACTCTTCTCGTATCTATTCGCCTTTCTATTCACCTCCTCTCCCCCCAAAGGGGGGAGAGGATTGAGGTGAGGGGGGCGGATGGCGACGACCTGAGACTGCCACCCTCACCCCGACCCTCTCCCGCCATAGGCGGGAGAGGGGGTGGCTGAAAGCCGTTTCTCTCTGTGACCTTGTTCGCCGACAGGTTCCGGCGCCACAAATTCATCCTGTCGCTGGTCTGCCTCTTCCTGATCTTCGCCGGCCACAACCTCGGCTTTCTCGCCGGCTTCGCCGGTGACGAACTCCGGTACCGATCGGCCGCGTGGGAGATTTTTTCGGGCGGGCCGCAGATGAATCTCGAACATCCGCTCCTGTCCAAAACCCTGCAGGGAGTATTCGCGGGTCTCACCGCCATGCTCGGGTTCGATCCGATTGTCGGCATGCGCGTTCCGTCGCTCCTCGCCGGCGCCGGCGCGCTCGCCGCCACCTACGCGATCGCGCTCCGATTCCTGAGCGCCCGCGCGGCGGTCCTGGCGGCCCTGCTTTTGTTCTCCAACACCCTCCTGTGGGTCCACGCGCGCATGATTTCTCCGGAAATGGTTTCCCTCGGCTTCCTGCTGGCCGCCCTTTATTTTTTCCTGGCCGATCGAATTTCCGGCGACCGCGCCGCCATCGGTCTTGCCGGCGCCGCGCTTGGGCTTTCCCTGAGCGCCAAATGGATCGGTGTCTGGCTGGTCCCCTGGGCGCTGGCGCGTCTGGCGGTGAGCCGCGCGTGGAAAAAATCCGCGCGGTTCCTCGCGGGCATGATCGTCTTTTACGTCATCGGCAACGGCGCCTATTTTTTGAACCACGCGCCCCTCGACCTCTTTCAATGGCAATGGTGGGCCCTCCACTATCATCAGACCTCCGAGGCCCTCTCGCCCCACAACGGTTCCCCGGCGTGGACGTGGTTCGCGGTCCCGCAGCATCTCTACTACGCGCGCCTGATGCCGGACCCGCAGGCCGCCGAGGTCGTGATGGGCGCGATGAACCTGCTCGTCTTCGCGCTGGCCGGGCCCGCTATCTGGATCGGCGCGCGCTCGGGACCGGCCGGCCGGCTGATCCTCGAAGCGGCGCTCTGTCTCTACGTGCCATGGATGTTCGTGGCGCGCCCGACGTATTTTTTCTACGTCCTGACGGTCCTGCCTCTCGTGTGTCTTCTCGAAGCCGTCTGTCTGGACCGGCTGTGGGACAAGTATCGGCGGGCGGCCGGTGCGCTGCCGGCTTGCGCGCTCGTCCTATTCATGTTCTTTTATCCCGCCGCCGTCGGGATGCGCATCGGCGTCAAATACGAGCGCTGTCTGGCCGCGCTGAATTTCTACAAGCGCCCGGTGTTTGACTCGATGTTCTGCCAGAAATGCAATTTGTTTTTCGAACGCGGCGTTGAGATTTCGGGTGACTATTCACTTCCTCTCCCCCCGAAGGGGGGAGAGGATTGAGGTGAGGGGGGCGGACGGCGACGACCTGAGACTGCCACCCTCACCCCGACCCTCTCCCGCCAAAGGCGGGAGAGGGGGATACGATTTCCGGCGGGAGGTGAGAGAAGAACATGTTTGACCAGTTGAGCCGGAGGCTCGGCATGTTGTTCAAAAAAATCCGGGGACAGGCCCGGCTCTCCGAGGCCAATGTCGCCGACGCCGTCAAGGAGGTCCGCACCGCGCTCCTCGAGGCCGACGTGCATCTGTCCGTCACCCGCGCCTTCACCGAGGAGGTCCGGATGAAGGCCCTCGGCGCGGACGTCCTCTACTCGATCCGGCCGGCGGACGCGTTCGTCAAGATCGTCCACGACTCGCTCGTCAAATTCCTCGGCGGCGCCGTCTTCCCCATCCGGCTCGACCGCCGGCCCAGCGTCCTCCTCCTCATGGGGCTTCAGGGCAGCGGCAAGACCACCACGGCGGCGAAACTCGCGGCGTTTTTCCTCGCGCAGCAAAAATCTTCCCTCCTCGTCACCCTCGACCGCAGCCGGCCTGCCGCGTCGGAACAACTCGAGAAACTTGCCAAAAAGGCCGGCGTCCGGTTTCTCAAAACTCAGGCCGACGCGCCCTCCAGCGCGAAAACTGCCGTCGCCGAGGCCGAGCGCCAGAACGTGCCGGTCGTCATCCTCGATTCGGCCGGCCGCACCGAAGTCGACCCCGCGGTCTTCGCGGAACTCCGCGCCGTCCGGGACGCGGTGCCGGTCGAGAAAAAAATCCTCGTCATCGACGCGATGACCGGCCAGGTCGCGGTGAATGTGGCGAAAGGGTTCGCGGACGAAGTCGGCGTGGACGGCGTGATCCTGACGAAATTCGATTCCGACACCCGCGGCGGCGCGGCGCTGTCCGTCTATCATCTCCTCCGCGCGCCGATCCTCTTCGTCGGCGAAGGCGAGGCCCTGAACCGTCTCGCGCCCTTCCACCCGGACCGCATGGCCGGCCGGATCCTGGGCATGGGCGACGTCGTGTCGCTGGTCGAGAAGGCTGAGCAGTCGGTCAAAGTCGAGGACGCGGAACGCGCGGCGAAACGCATGGCAAAGGGCGAGATGACGTTCGAGGATTTCCTGGAACAGATTCGCGCCGTCCGGAAAATGGGGCCACTCGGCGAACTCCTCCAGCATCTGCCTGGCGGACTCACCGGCAAAATCAAATTCGACACGGTCGGCGAGGACGGCGAAAAAGGCCTCACGCGCGTCGAGGCGATGATCCTGTCCATGACGAAGGCCGAGCGCCGCCGGCCCGATCTTTTGACGCCGGCCCGCCGGACCCGCATCGCCCGCGGCAGCGGCGTGCAGATCGACGAGGTTCACCGGCTGGTGAAGCGGTTCGAAGATTTCAAAAAAATGATGAAAAAAGCCGTGAAAATGGGTATGATGGGGCGTTTGGGATAGCGCCATGCGCAATGAAGGAGGCGGATTTTTCAAATGGCAGTGACGTTGAGATTGCGAAGGATGGGAAAAAAGAAGCAGCCGTTTTACAGGATCGTCGCGACCGATCACCGGATGCCGACCGACGGGCGGTTTCTCGAAATCGTCGGCACCTACGACCCGCTCAAAAAGCCGGCCAAGGTCGAGTTGAAACCTGACAGGATCCGCTCCTGGATCGACAAGGGCGCAGTCCTGTCCGACACGGTTCGCAGCATCCTTCGCCGGCACGGGTTCTTTAAAAAAGTGTGACAGAAGAGGTCGGCAGGATGGACTGGATCGTCCTCACCCTGTTCCCCGACATGTTCCGCGGCGCGGTATTGGCGCAGAGCGTCCTGGGAAACGCGGTGGCGGACGGGAGAATCTCCGTTACGCCGGTCAACATCCGCGATTATGCGGAAGGTCCCCATCGCGTGTGCGACGATACGCCCTACGGCGGCGGCCCGGGCATGGTGATGAAGCCGGAACCGATCGTCCGAGCGTTTCGGGACTGCGCGGCTGGAACCGAAGTGGTCCTGGCCCTGTCGGCGTCCGGTGAACTCTTTGACGACCGGATGGCCCAGGAGCTGAGCGCGCGCCGCCGGATCAGCGCCTCCGGCGCCCCAAGTGCCGGCGTCTCCGACGCCGGCCGGATTTGTCTTCTCTGCGGCCGTTATGAGGGCATCGACCAGCGGGCGCTGGAAGTGATCGGCGCGCGGGAGATTTCGGTCGGGAGTTTCGTTCTGAGCGGCGGCGAGATTGCGGCGCTGGCCGTGATTGACGCCGTGTCGCGGTACGTGCCCGGCGTTCTGGGCAAGGAGGCGTCGCGCGCGGAGGAATCCTTCGCGATGCCCGGCGGGCTGCTGGAATATCCGCAGTACACGCGCCCGGCCGCGTTCGAAACCCGCGGGATTCCGGAGACGCTTCGCAGCGGCGACCACGCCGCGATTTTCAAATGGCGCGCCCGCGAAGCCATCCTCCGCACAGCCCGGCGCCGGCCGGACCTGCTGGAGGAAAAAAAAATATTAGCGTCGCCATACGGCAGCATTTATCTCGAACTGAAAAAGGAAGGTGCTTTCAATGGACAATCGAATCGCCCTGCTTGAAGCCAGGCAGGCCAAAAAAAATATCCCGCCGATCCAGCCCGGAGACACCCTGTCTGTCTTCGTCAAGGTCCAGGAGGGCGGGGAAGATGTGAGGCAGGAGAAGGGCAAGCGCGGCAAGAAGGAAGGCGCCAAAGAGGTGAAGGAACGGATTCAGAAGTTCGAAGGCACCGTGATCGCACTCCACGGATCCGGGCTCCGGCAGACCGTGACGGTCCGCAAGGTCACCTGGGGCGTCGGCGTCGAGCGCGTGTTCCTCCTGCACTCGCCCAAGGTCGACCGCGTCAAGGTCGAGCGGCACGGAAAGGTTCGCCGCGCCAAGCTGTATTATCTTCGCGGCCGGTCCGCGCGCGCGTCCCGACTGGGCAGCACCGACCGCGGCCTGACCCGGGCGGCGGGGACTGCGGCCGAGGCCGCGCCTCCGGTGGCCGCGGCGCCCGTGGAAGCGCCGGCAATATCTGTCACCGAAACGGCGCCACCGGAACAGAAGCCGGCTTCCTGAACCGCCCGTTTGTCCCAAAGGTTGCCCTCCCATATCCTGTCGGCCGAATGGTGGCCGGCCGGATCGTGAAACAACTGTCGCCGCGCTATTATCAAATCGATCTGTCCGGCCGCATGTATACGGCCGAGATGGCCGCGCAAAAAACCGGCGACCCGTACGGTCCCGGCGATACCGTTTATGTCCGGGTGATGGCCAAATCTGGCGGCAAAGCGCTTCTGCAGATTGTGTTCCCGGATTTCCCCGATGTCGTATCGCCCAAGCGCGAGGATTTCGTCAAGCTGGCCCACGCGGCCGGCTGGCCGGAAGACGAGGCCGCGCTGTCGATGGTGGCCGCCCTCGTCGCACGCCGGTTGCCCCTCCGGTCCGAAATCGCGGAGTCTCTCTACCGGCGCTTGAAGGCGCAGCCGGCGCCGACCCCGGACCTGGCCGGCACGTTGCTGATTGACATTTTGGAGCCCAAGTCTTAGGATACGCCCTTGGTCAAAACCTATTATCGGCCTTCGGGCTTTGAAGAAGCATTGAAATTGCTGGCGGATCCGACCGACAAGAATTCCGCGCTGGCGGGCGGCACTACGCTCGCGCTGAACCCCAGGGGCGTGGACGGTCTCGTGGATCTCGGCGCGCTGGGATTGACGCGCATTATGGCGGACCGCGGTTGCCTTCGAATCGGCGCGACGACGGCGATCCGGGAAATCCAGCGGTCCGAGCAGGTGCGGCAGTCGGCCGGCGGGATCGTCGCGGAAGCCGCCCGGAATTATCTGACGGCCCTCATCCGCAACCGCGCGACCTTGGGCGGGATCCTCGCCGCCGGAAATTTCTGGGCCGACCTCGTCACCGTCCTCGTCGCGCTCGATGCGTCGGTCCGCATCCGCGCGGGGCTCGACGCGTCCGGCGTTTCCAGGGAAATTTCAGCGCCGGTTGAGGAATTCGTCCAGAAGGGTCCCCGAAAGAGTCTCGCGGGCGGGATTCTCTGCGAAATCAGCATCCCCTCGTGCGACTCGCCGGCATGCCGGTGCGTCTACAACCGGCTGGCCAAGGTCGAAACGGACATTTCGATCCTTTCCGCCGCGGCCAAAGTGACGTTGGCCGGGTCAGGGAAGACGATCGCGTCGGCCCGGATCGCGGTCGGCAACGGTTCCAAACCGGTCCGGCTCAAGGAGGCGGAGGAAAAGATTCGCGGCAAAACGGCCGCGGCCGCCGCCGACATCGCCGCAAGCGCCGCCGCGCGCATCCAGGCCGATTCCGACCTGCGCGCCTCGGCCGAGTACCGCCGGGAAGTCGCCGCGGTGCTGGTGAAGCGGCTGTTTCAGAATTTGTCGTAGAAAAAATCGGAGGCGTTTCATGAAACTCAATGTGACCGTCAACGGCGAACCGAAGGAATTCGACATCCATCCCAAAGACATGCTGCTCGACATTCTCCGTGAGGAGGGATACACGGGCGTCAAACGCGGGTGTTCCACCGGCGACTGCGGCGCCTGCGCCTGCATCGTCGACGGCAAGGCCGTCAACACCTGCATTCTCTTCGCCGCGCAGGTCCAGGGCGCGGCCATCACGACGGTGGAGGGCATCGGCAACCCAAAAGCGCCCAGCCCGGTGCAGAAGGAAATGACTGAGGCCGGCGGCATCCAGTGCGGCTTCTGCGTCCCGGGCATCGTCGTGTCGGCCACCGCGCTCATCGATGAAAATCCCGAGCCGACCGAAGACGAAATCCGAGAGGCCCTCGACGGCAATCTCTGCCGCTGTACCGGATACGTCAAACAAATCGAAGCCATCTCGCGCGCCGTCAAGGAAACCCGCAAAACCCGCGGGACGCGCGCCGCCAGGATCGCCTGACCATGCCGCCCGTCAAGTCCCCCGCCAGGCACGGAACGCGCCGCCGCGCCGCCGCGCCGAAAAATCCGGCCGCCGGATTTAAAGTCGTTCATCACAACGTGGAGAAGGTGGACGGCCTGTGTCTGGCGACCGGCGTCGCACAGTTTGTCGATGACCAAAAATTCGGGGGATTGCTTTATATCAAGTTCCTCTACAGCCCGCATCCCCACGCGCGGATTGTCAAAATCGACACCACGCGCGCCGAAAAACTTAATGGCGTAAAATGCGTCCTCCACTTCGGCAATGTCCCCCGCGTGCCGCACACCACCGCCGGCCAGGGATATCCGGAGCCTTCGCCCTACGACGCCGTGATGTTCGACAACAAGGTGCGGTTCGTGGGCGACCGCGTGGCTGCGGTGGCGGCGGAATCGGCGGACATCGCCGAAGAGGCGTGCCGGCTCATCGCGGTCGAATACGAGGAGCTTCCGGCCGTCTTCGACCCCGAGGCCGCCATCAAGGCGGGCGCGCCGGTGATCCATGACGAGCCCGACATCCGCGGCGCGCACGATCCCAAACGGAATCTGGCGGCGCGGATCGAAGTGGAAATCGGCGACATCGAAAAGGGCCTCGCGCAGGCCGACTACCGCTTTGAGGACCGCTACGACCTCGGATACGCCCAGCACTGCCCGATCGAGCCTCATGTCTGCATCGCCTATCTCGACGACCGCGACCGGCTCGTCATCCGCACCAGCACCCAGGTTCCGTTTCACGCGCGCCGCATCTGCGCGCAGGTCCTTCAAATCCCGGAGCGGCAGATACGTGTCATCAAGCCGAGAATCGGCGGCGGATTCGGCGCCAAGCAGGAAGTGTTTCTCGAATACGTCGCAGGCCTCGTGGCGCTGCGGACGCGGCGGCCGGCGAAAATCGAACAGACCCGCGCCGAGGAATTTTTCGCGTCCCGCACGCGCCATCCGCATGTCGTCAAGCTCCGCGTCGGCGTCCACAAATCCGGCCGGATCGACGCGATCGACATGTACGCGCTGTCGAACACCGGCGCTTACGGCACCCACGCCCTGACGGTGGTCTGCAACACCGGATCGAAGACCCTGCCGATGTACAACAAGGGCAAACATGCAAAATTCATCGGCGAGGCCTGTTACACCAACCTCCCCATCTGCGGCGCCTATCGCGGCTACGGCGGCACGCAGGGATTTTTCGCGCTCGAAGGCCTGATGGACGACATCGCCGAACGGCTCCGCATGGATCCGCTCGAGATCCGCAGGAAAAATCACATCCGCGAGGGCGAAACCTCTCCGGTATTTGCGGCGCTTGGCGAGGGCAAGGAAGGCTACGACCAGTCCATCGGTTCCTGCAAGCTCGACCAGTGCATCGAGATCGGCGCGAAGGAAATCAACTGGGCCCGCGAGCGCAAACAGCACGGCGCCGGTCCGGTCCGGACGGGCGTCGGCTGCGCCATTCTCATGCAGGGCTCCGGCATTCCGGGCATCGACATGGGCGCGGCCACGATCAAGTTGAACGAGGACGGGTCCTTCAACCTCCTCGTCGGCGCCACTGATCTTGGCACCGGAAGCGACACCGTTCTCACCCAGATCGCGGCGGAGGCCCTGGCGGTGCCGGTGGAGAAAATCGTCGTCTATTCGTCCGACACCGACTTCACGCCCTTCGACGTCGGCGCCTATGCATCCTCGACCACCTACATTTCCGGCGGCGCCGTCAAGAAGACCGCCGAGAACGTCCGCCGGCAGATGATCGCGGTCGCGGCGGAAATCCTGTCCGAAAAGCCCGAGACCCTCCACTGTGAGGACGGGCACGTGGTGTCGAAAAAATCCAAAAAGAAAATCTCCTACAAAAATATCTCTCTGCGATCCCTCTACTCCCGCAATCAGATCCAGATCGAGGCTACCGAGTCCCACGTCTCCTACGTGTCCCCGCCGCCCTTCGCCGCGCATTTCGTCAAGGTCGCCGTCGACACCGAAACGGGATACTTGAAATTGATCAAGTACGTGATGGTCGTCGACTGCGGCGTCGCCATCCACCCGAAACTGGCCGAGGGCCAGTCCGAAGGCGCGGCCATGAACGGCATTTCCTACGCGCTGACGGAGGAGTTTGTCTTCAATTCGCGCGGCGCGATGACCAACGCCAGTTTCCTCGACTACAAACTGTTTTCCACCCGGGACCTGCCGGACATGAAAACCATCCTGGTGCCGTCGTACGAGCCGTCGGGACCGTTCGGCGCCAAGAGCATCGCCGAGATCAACATCAACGGCCCGGCCCCGGCCATCAGCAACGCCGTCAAAAACGCCTGCGGCATCCGGCTCAAGTCCATCCCCTTCACCCCGGAAAAGGTTCTGAAGGCGCTCAAAGAGGCGCGATAGCGCCGCTGCCGCGAATGCACATCCTGTTCGGCTTTCTCCTCTTCGCGTTCATCATCCACTTCCTCGCCTTCACCGTCCTGGCTGTCGTCCGGCGAAAGTACTATTACTTCCTTCTCAGCGGCACCTTCGTTTTCCTCTCGGTCATTTACTATTTCAAGTTCCAGCGCATCTGTCCGAATTTCCCGAACACCGCCGTTTCCGTGATCGTGACCTGCCGCGTGCTGGCCGTGTCCTGCACGGCGGCCTACCTCTTCACCATCGCGCGCCTTCCGGGAACGTGGCTGAGCCGGCTGCTCCGCCGCGGGTGATCGGGCCGTGGGCGCCGGAAAACTCAAACTGGTTCTCAACACGCTCCTCATCCTCGCCTTCCTCGTCGTCGCGCGGGATTTCATGATCTACAAGAAAAAAAGCAGGGTCTTCGAGAGCGAGGTCGAGGAACTCGAAGAGCAGATCTTTCAGCTCCGCCGCGAGGCCGACACGCTTCGGGAGAGAGTCCGAAAACTCGAAACGGACCCGGCGACCATTGAACGCGAAGTGAGAAACCGCTTTGGAATGGTGGCGCCCGGCGAAGAAGTCCTTTCGGACACGGAAACGGCCCCCCGCGCAAAACGATGAATCCGGTCCAGGCGCCCGGCCCCGGCCAGATCCCGCCGGACTATCCCCATAGCATCTGCATGGTCCTTCCCACGGCCCTGCGCGCGCTCGGCGTCAAACTGCCGAGACCCTATGCCGCGCTGGACATTCCGTGGCTGTCCGGCCGGATCAGCGCCTCCGGCGCCGGCCGGAAATTCGACCGGCTCCTTTTTTATTTTCTCGATTCGCTCGGATTGGAAGCCTGCAAAAAAAGCGGCGGGCTTTTCGCCCGGCTCCTGAAATCCCATGGACTGGCCCTCACGTCTGTCTTCCCCTCCATCACCAGCACGGCGCTCTGCTCGATCTACACGGGCCTGCCGCCGGCGCGTCACGGGATTTTGGGGCACAAAATTTATTTCGACGAGATCCGGACGCTCGTCGACGTCCTGAAAATGGAGATCCCCGGCGTCGGCCGGCCGCTCACGTCCGTCCGCCTGCCGATCAAACACTGGCTGCGCGTTCCGCCCCTCTTCGACAAAACCTTTCTTGGGAATCGCCGCGCCGTCCACATTTCGCCCCACCCGATCATCCACTCCGGCATTTCGGACATGATTTACCCTGACCACATGCGGAGGGAAGGATACGACGAGTACATCGAGGGTCTCGCAAAGGCCGAATACTATCTCCGCGCCGGCGCCGGGATCGTCAATTTCTATCAGCACGGCGTGGACGAAAGCACGCACAAATTCGGAGGCGAATCCAGCCAGGCCATGTTTTCCATCCGCAACATCGAACAGGGCGTGGCGTGGCTGGCCGGCCACCTGCCCCGGGCCGTCCAGCGCCGCACGCTTTTCGCGCTGGTGTCCGATCACGGCCAGAATGTGTTTCAGCCCGGCCGAATCCTGCATTTTCCATACATGGAAATTGAACGGCAGAAAAAAACCGCCGGACTCGTCGCCCTCGGAACCTCCGGCCGGCTTGGCCATGTCTACTCGAGCGCCTTCCCGAACCCCGCGCTTGAGAAGTGGCTGGCCCTGAAATGCCGCGGCAAGGCCACGGTCGTCCCGCGCCATACGTCCTGGCGGCTGGCCGGCGGCGCCGGACCGCTTCCGGCCCACGCGCGCCGGCTGGGAGATTACACGCTGCTCCTCCACGCCGGCGTGAAACTGCGGGTGGAGTTCACCCCGCCGAAAGAGGAAAAATATCTAAGATTTTCAGTCGCCAATCACGGATCGCTCACGGCCGATGAACTGAATGTTCCGGCGCTGTTCGTTCCGATGGATGAAATTGTCTGAGGAGTTCTACCCGAGCTTGATCTGAGCCTCAATCCACTCCCGCAGAGACTGGCGGTCAGCGTTCGGCATGCCGCCCGATTCCTCGTCCAGGAACTTGATGGCCACGAACTGACGGTATCGCCGGTCCCAGCTTTCCTCCAGCCTCAGAATCTGACCCTGGCACGGAACCAGCGGATACTTGATGGACCGGAAATACACGGTGCAGGGCTGCCCCGCCTCGAGCGCCGGCGCGTCCTCGGTCTGTTTCTCCAGGACGTTCACGTGGGCCCCCATGCCGTTCTCGTTGATCCCGCTCGACAGGCCCCGCATCAGGTAATGGTCGGTTCGCACTTCCACTTCGAGGCGCTCCGTCACCAGGCGATAGACGGCGGACGGCGTCGGGATGGCCGTCGCCCTGGGCGCCGTTTCCCGCGCGTGGGGCTGCGCCACCAGGTCCTTGACGCGGGCGATGAACGTCCGCACGGGATAGGGCTTCCGCACAAAAAGGCTGACCCCGTACTGCTTCACGCGCTCTTCCAGCTTCGCGTCCTTGCGGTGCGTCAGCACGATCACGGGAATGTGCCCCGTGCTTTCGGTGGTCCTGATTTTTTCGAGGAGGTAAAACCCGCTGATGTCGGGCAGGGCCAGTTCCTGGATGATCACGTCCGGCCGGTCGCGGACCGCGCGCTTGAATCCATCTCCGCCCGTCTCCGCATGGATCACCTCGATCCGATATTCTTTCAGCCGCTCCGTCAAAAGACCGAACAATTCGCGGTCCTGATCCACCAGCATGATCTTCGGCATCGCAGTCGCTACTCTATCACCAATTCTCCGTATTGATAATATCCTTCCGGCCCAGCCACCCGCGCCGCGCCGCCCACACGCCGTACCGCATGTCGTCCAGTCCCTCGACCCGGTGCGCGTCGGGATTGATGCTGATTTTGACGCCAAGCTGCGCCGCGCGTTTGGCATGGACCGGATCGATGTCCAGCCGCTGCGGATTGGCGTTGAGTTCCACGCTCTTGCCGTGCCGCGCCGCGCACTTCAGCGCCGCCTCCCAGTCGAACTCGTAGCCCGGCCGCGTGAGCAGGAGCCGGCCGGTGGGATGCGCCAGGATGTCGACCTCGGGATGTTCGAGCGCCCGGCAGATGCGTTTCGTCATCTCGTCGGGTTTCATCCCGAAATGGCTGTGGACGGCCGCGATCACGACGTCGAGGCTCGCCAGTAGATCGTCGTCGTAATCGAGACGGCCGTCCGGCAGAATGTCGACCTCGCTGCCGGCCAGGACCCGGATGCCGGGACGCTTCTTGTTGATCGCCGCAATTTCCGCCATCTGCTTTTTCAGCCGCTCCACCGGCAGGCCCTTCGCGTAGTATGACGTTTGGGAGTGGTCGGTGATGGCGATATACTGATACCCGCGCCGCGCCGCCTCCTTCACCATCACCTCGAGGTCCGCCATGCCGTCGCTCCAGTTCGTGTGAACGTGCAAAATGCCCTTGATGTCCCGATCGGTCACGAGGTCCGGCAGGCCGCCCTCGGCCGCCGCCGCAATCTCTCCGCGGTCTTCCCGAAGTTCCGGCGGGATGAAGGCAAGCCCGAAAATTTTGAAAAACGATTCCTCGTCCTTCGCCGCGATTCTCTTCTTCCCCTTGAACACCCCGTACTCGCTGATCTTGAGCCCGCGGTCCTTCGCCAAACTTCGCAGCGCAATGTTGTGGGCCTTGGACCCGGTGAAATGATGGAGCGCGTACGGGAATTCGTCGTCCGCCACCACCCGGAGGTCCGCCTGGATTTTGTCGGCCAGCCGCACGCTCGTTTTCGTGTCACCGCGCGCGATCACTTCCGTCACGCCGTCGGCGCCGACAAAAGCCTCGGACACGTCGCCCGGGCGGTCCGAACTCACCACAATGTCCAGGTCCTTCACCAGCTTCTTTCGCCGCCGGATCGACCCGGCAATTTCAATGCGCCGGACGGCCTTGCATTTTTTTAAATGCGCCACCAGCCGCTCCGCCAGCGGCAGAACCTCCGCCAGGAGGTGCTGGTCGCGGAACGTGGAGAGCATCCGGATCCCTTCCATGATTTTTGCCTGCGATTTCTCGCCAAATCCCTCCAGCGCCGCGAGCCGCCCCTCCGCGCAGGCCGTCTCCAGCGCCGCGACGGAGTCGATCTTCAGTTTGTCAAACAGCAGCTTGGCCCGTTTCGGCCCGAGGGATGGGATTCTCAGCATTTCCACCAGCCCCCGCGGAATTTTCTTCTTCAGATCCTCGTAATAGGGAAGATACCCGATCGAACAGTACATGTGGATTTTCTCGGCAAGCCCCTTGCCGATCCCGGAAATTTCCTGAAGCTGTTTCTCGTCCAGCTCCGCGATCCGGCCCGTGTAAGCGTCCACGGCGCGCGCGGCGTTCTCATAGGCCCGCACCTTGAATGTGTTCTCGCCCAATAGCTCGAGTACCACGCCAATCTCCGACAACAACTCCGACACCTGCGGATTCTCCATCGTCCCCGATTCTAGATGGAAGCCCGCAAAATGGCAAATCCTGTATTCTCTGTGTTAAAGTCCTCGCATGGACTCAACGACCCGCCCGGCCGCCACACGCATCTGCGCCGGCGCCTGCCTGCTCGCGTTTTTCCTTCAGTCCTTCACCGCCATGCGGTCCGAGTCCGACACGTGGGACGAAGGCCTGGCGATCGCGTCGGACGCGCTCCGGCTCTTCAACGGCGACTGGCGCGTGGCCGATTACGCGCCGCCGCTCCATACGTGGCTCAACGCGCCCGCGCTCCTCTGCATGAAACCCCGCGTGCCGCCTTACTCGCCGGACGCGTACAACTCCGAATCCGATTATGGCTACGCGTTCCTCTACGTTCACAACGATCCCGATCGCATCCTGTTTTACTGCCGCCTGAGCGTCCTCCTCTCGGCGTGCCTGATGGGGTTGTGCCTCTATCTTTGGGCGGCTCGGCTCGGCGGCCCGTTGGCCGGCGCCTTTGCTGTTTTCCTCATGGCCTTCGAGCCGAACCTTCTGACGCACAGCCGGGTCGCGGCGTGGGACATGCTCTGCACGGCGACGGTGTTCATCGCGGCCTTCGCCGTCTGGCGCTGGCTCGAACAACCCACTTGGCGCCGCGCGTTCGTCGCGGGCCTCGCCGCGGGCCTGGCCCTGATCTCCAAGTACACCGCGCTGGTCATGGCGCCGGCGCTCGCCGCCGGGATCGTGTGGTTTGAATGGTCAAAGGGCGCACGGGGCGGAAGGAAGGCGATATCGCCATCGTGGCTCGGCCAGATCGGGCTCGGACTTCTCGTGGCCGCCGCCGTTGTCACGGTCAGCCAGCCTGGATTCAATCCGATGAATTATCTTCGCGGGGCCGCGCAGGTCTACTCCGTGAACGTGCCGCCCGGACTCTATCAATCCTATCTGCTCGGCAGGGTCTTCGACCGGCCGGTTCCCTATTACTATGGGTTGACCTTCCTCATGAAAACGCCCCTGCCCCTCCTCCTGGTTCTGTGCCTGGTTCTTGCGCTCCGCCGCCGCTGCTCCCTCGCTGTCCACCCCCTCGGGTTCATCCTCGCGCCGGTCCTCTGCATGTTTGCGGCGGCGGCCTTCGACACGTACAACGTCTGCAATCGCCGGATCCTTCCGGTCTATCCGTTCCTCATCCTGCTCGCGTCCCAACTCGTGAGGCTGGAAGCGCCGGGTAAGCTTAAAAAATTTCTAATCGGCGCGCCTGCGCTCTGGCTCGTCGTGAGCGCGATCTCCGTCTATCCTCACCCTCTTTCCTTTTTCAATGAGGCCGCCGGCGGCCCGGCGGCGGGCGTCCGAAGGCTCGACGAGTGCAACGTCGACTGGGGGCAGGGACTGCCCCGCCTGTCGGAGCGCCTGAAAGAGCTCGGGATCGATGAAGTCCGGATGCCGAAAGAGGACGTCGGCGCGCCCGAACGGGCAGCCCACTATGGGCTGCGCCACGCCATCGTCACCGAAGAGGAATACCTTTCGCCGAAACCGGCGGTGTATGCGTTAAGCGCGCACCGGGTGGTCTGGCTGAAAAAACAGTCGGTGCGGTTGCGCGATCCGCGCTGGGACTGGCTCGAGCGTTTCCGTCCAACCGCCCACGTCGGATACTCGATCTACATCTACGATTTCCGGCATTAGTCGTATTTCCCGATCCCGCGCATGATCCTTCCATATCGATCCCCGGCTTTTTCCCGCGCCAATGTGAAAAACATGGCGGACGCATCCCGCGCGCCCATGCGGTGCGCCAGGACGCCCATCGCATAATCGAGGAGCGGCGAGTCGACACGGTTCTTGGACGCCTGAGCCAGTTTATCCCCGATGCCCTGACAAAGGGACGGCGGCAGATGTTCGGGCCGGAGGCTCTCGAGGATGCGGATCAGATACAAAAGATCGGTCTCCGGCTCGGCCATGCCTGCGAGTCCGCCGAGAATGGGTTGGAGGATATCCAGTCTCTGCGGCATGAATCCCGCGGCCATTTTGATCGTATATCGGACATCCTCCACCGGCCGGCCGTTTTTCTGGACAAATTCGGCGCGATGGATCCAGTAGTCCTGCAGCGCCGTTTCACCCGACTGAAGGTAGGCGGCGAACAGATACTGGTAATGAATGAGGTCGGGATACTTGCCGTAGCCCCAGCTCCAGCCGCGCCAGAACAGCGAATGGCTGAAGTGGGCGTCCTCGAGGGACAGCCAGTATTTGAACTGGTTGTGATGCAGGGCGCGCGCATCGTTGCGCATGAAGACACGATACAGGCGGACGGCGTTCGTGCGCGGCTCGAGGTCGTTGTTCATGGCGGCGGTGGCCTCATATTCCAGACCCGCCTCGTACAGATACTTCATCTGATTTGTCGCGAGGTGCAGGTTCATGAAGTTGACGGCATTGTTGTGATGCACAT
The DNA here is from genome assembly GCA_001784175.1 of Candidatus Lindowbacteria bacterium RIFCSPLOWO2_12_FULL_62_27. Classification (GTDB taxonomy): domain Bacteria; phylum Lindowbacteria; class 2-12-FULL-62-27; order 2-12-FULL-62-27; family 2-12-FULL-62-27; genus 2-12-FULL-62-27. The sequence continues at coordinate 258,219 of MFPR01000004.1, read as the reverse complement.
GACTGTAATTTGGCGCCAACCGCATCGTGGTTCGGTATGCAACGATGGCCGCCGCGGAGTCCTGCGCGCTGTTATAGGCGTTTGCGAGCGCGTAGGCCCCCGGGGGGCAGTAGGGGTTCGACTGCAGCGCCTTCGTTCCGAGGGGAATCGACGCAATGGCGCGGTTGCCGCCAAGCATGGCTTTTTTGAACAGCCAGTTGCCTTGGAGCACCCGGAACTGGCAATAGACCATAAACGCAAATGCGGCCAGGGCCGCCGGCACAATCACAAAGTGCCGCAGGGCGTGGCCGGCCGCCGTAACGGCTTCGGCCCGCCGGCGGATTTCCTGCATCGTCTGCTTTCTGATCTCCGGCTCAAACCCAATCACCAATCTCGCGGCCAGCCCCATCGATCCCCAGAAGGCCAGCATGCTCGTCGTGTAGCGCAGATTGACGTTCAGCGAGTCGTGAATCACCGCGCCGGCAAATCCGCCCGCCAGACCGAACAGCGCGTACCGGTCCGCCACATCTTCCATCCGTTGGAGCCGCCGGTAGGCCATCGTGAGAAACACGACGAGGAGCGCCATCCATCCCGAAAATCCCAGGATTCCCTGCTCGCACAAAAATTGCATGGGCTCCGAATGCACATAATCGGTGCTCGGCGCCATCCCCACCCGCCGGTATCGGTCGGGCCGGAAAAACGGAAAGGTGACGTAGGAAGTCCCCAGCCCCTGTCCGAACCACGGGTTGTCCCACAGCATCCGCGCCGCGCCCCACCACATGTAGACCCGGATGATGTTCGTCCCCTCGCGAACCTGGAAAATCGACTGCAGCGTCGCCCGCCGGTGCGCCGACATGACCGCGAGGCTGAGAAAAACGGCGAGGAGCGCCGCCAGCCCCACGCCCACGAGCAGTTTCCGGCGCCCGGCCACCCACTCCCTCAGCCGGCCGAACCGGCATTCGAACCACGCCAGCAGCACGAAAAACACCATCATCCCCAGCCATGCCCCGCGCGTCTCGCCCACCCAGATGTTGTAGAGTCCCAGGAGCGCCATGAGGCCGTATCCCGCCGCGCCGGCCGCCCGGCGCGCGCCTACGCCCAGGCACAGCGCGACCGGCGTGGTATAGGTGAGAAACGACGCGAAAAAATCCTTGTTTCCGAACGTCGCGTCTTTGAGAACCTGTCCCCATCTCTCCGCCCCCAGCCCCTGCATCTGAAGAATGGCGTAAATTGACGTGATCGGGACCATCGCCACGTACGTGTGAAGCGCGATGTCCCAGCGGCGGCGCGTGTCGAGGAACGTGACGATGAGATAAAAAAACAGGACGGCCGCGGCGAACCGCACGGCCCACTCCGCCGCGTAATACCAGAATGGCCGGGGCGCCGCGAAGGCCCCCAAGATGCCGAGCCAGAAAAAAACGAAGACCGCGCCATTGAGCGGCGTGGGCGTCACCCGAAACGTGGACCGGTCGGCGAAATGGGCGAGCCAGAGGAGAAACATCGCGAAATTGACGGCCTGAAAGACGACGTCTTTGATGATGAGAATGTCCATGAACAGGCTCGAGTAATGGAGCGTGACGACGGCGATCTCGATGAGGATCGAAGCAAAGACGAGCCGGGACAGCGAGGAGGCCGCGCGCGTCAAAAAGAACAGACCCGCAAACAAGGCCGTGCCGAGGATGACCGAAACGGAGGGCGGCTGGTTCAATAAATATTCAAGAAGCTCCATGGTAATTCACCTCCTCCAGCCATAAATACTCCCGAGCCGCCACAGCGACCGGAGAGATCCGGCAATGGCGGAGACCAGCCGCACATGCGAGTCCGGCCGGTTGATCCACGACACCGGCATCTCGGCAATCAGCAGGCCGGCCCGCTCCGCCCGCAGAAGCACCTCCACGTCGAACGTCCAGTCGAGGCAGGCCAGGCCGTCGAACAACTTCCGGGCGGCGGCGGTCCGGAATCCCTTCAGGCCGCACGTGAAATCCGTGATCTGCGGCAGAAAAAATCGTTGGACGAGAATACGGAATGTTTCCCCGCACCGCTCCCTGAGCCACGGCTGGCGCCGGACCAGCCTCGAGCCCGGCAGGTGCCGCGAGCCGATCACGACGTCGGCCGCGTCGAGCTTCGCGGCGGCCGGCTCGAAAAATTCCGGCGGCACCGACAGGTCCGCATCCGTGAAAACGAGCCGCTCCGTCACACAGGCCTGAACGCCCGCCACGATCGCGCCGGCCTTGCCCCGGTTCGGCGCCAGCCGCGCGACGCGCCCGGCGTCGCCGAGCGCCGCCGCCGCTCGCTCGGCCGTTCCGTCCGTCGACCCGTCGTCCACGATCAGAATCTCCCACGGCCGCCCGCACCCCGCCAGGGCCGCGCGGACGGCCCGGATCGATTCCTCGATGATCCGCGCTTCATTGTGCGCCGGAATGATCAGCGTGCTACTCTCCCCCTCTCCCGCCATTGGCGGGAGAGGGTCGGGGTGAGGGTGGCCCATCTATGGCGACGCGAACAACGCCTTCTTCGGCGCCTCGAAATTCCTTCCCTCCGGATACACCATCGCCGCCTCGGCCGGGCGGTTCAACTGGACCAGGCTCTTCGCGAGAACATACCTCAGCATCTGGTTGCGCGGGATGGCCGGATACTTCGCCTCAAACCGCCGGACGCTCTCGACCACCGAAGGATAATCGCCCTTGTAGTAATCGTTCAACACGGCAAAATAGGCGCGCTCCTCGTTGAACAGGACATCGCCGTTTTCGAGTCGCCGCATATCCTCGAACCCCGCCTCGGCCGCCTCGTAATGGCCCAGGAGTTGCTGTATCCGGGCCTCCCGGATTTTCTTCAGAAACGGCAGCTTCTTGAATTTGTAGTCCAGATACGCCCGCTGGTAATAGTACCCCCGCAGCCAGAACGGCAGTTCCCAGCGCGTCAGAGAGACCGGGTCCGGGTCCATCTTGACGGCATAGCCCTGGCACATCCCCATAAGGATTTTGCCCGCCGCCTCCGCCCGCGCGTCCGGAAAATGTTCCTCCACGAAGGTCGTGACGGTCCGGCCCACGTCGAAAAACAGGCGCTGGTCCGGCACATAGAACCGGCAGATGTCCTCCGCAATCTTCATGACGGGCAGAAACGCGCTCGGCGTCGCGTGGTTCGGAAAAATCCATGAGTTCCGGAAATAGTCGGTGTCCCGCGCCAGTTCGATGACGCTCTTGTCGTAGATAATGTTGTTGAACGGGTCGACCGCCCGCCACCGCCCGTCCGGCGCCCGGACTTCGGCGATCGTGTGAAAGGACCCCTTGCCCTCCATGCCCGGTTTGTGCAGATAGACGATGTTGGACTCCAATCCCGCGTGGTATGCCAGCTTTGAGAGCACCCAGGCGCTGCGGTCGCAACTGCCCATGCCGCGGATCATGAGTTCGAGCGGGAGGTCGTTGTAGTCCGTGAATTCCGGCCGGCCGGGCAAGGCCCGCTCGAAATGGTTCGACACGTTGATGAAGGTCCATTCGGTCAGCGCATCCAGCAGCGCGCGGGCCGGCGCGCCGGCCGCATCAGGGATGGCGCGCGCAATGTCGCGAAGGATCATCGCCCGCTCGACGTACCAGCGCGCGCCGGAAGATAACGTCGGCCGCAAAAAGCCCGTGTCGGTGAACCCCCGCATCTTTCTCAGATACTCGTCATAGCTCAAATGCGCGCCGTCCGTCTGATTGATGAATGAAACCATCATGCGAACGAACCGGTCCTGCGAATCCGGGTATCGCACATCTTTCGTAAACTCGTAATTGAGCCGGAATGCGCCCGATAGATAATCCCCCGGCGCGCCGATCCGCACAGTCCGGTTCGCCTCAAAGTTCAGCCGGCTCGCCACCTCCGTAATGTCCCGGCTGCCCGTGAAGGACTGCGTCCAGCCCACCACGGCCGCGACCCATGAGGCGATCCGTTTGGCCCGCGCTTCGTACGGCAGGGACAGAAATTCCTCCGGCGTCGTTCGGAAAACGATCCGCGCGCCCCTCATGTCGAGGTCCCCCACGCGGTGGCTGGTTCTGAATTGGATCAGATTATTTTGTTCGACGTAATAACTCGCCGCAGCCGCAACCACGGACAGAACAAGCAGCGCGCACAGCCACAGGAGTCTGCCTTTCACCCCCCCTTGCAAAGGGGGGGCAGGGGGGGGTTTCTGGGGTTTCTTGTCAGAACTATGTTTTCTCCCATCGCGCGCCAATGGTTTCTCCTCCCTACCCTTTGATGACGCAGACCGGCTTCAATCGCGCGACCCGCCGCGCCAGGCCGTTGACTTCGACGGCGTCCACCACCTGCTCTATGTCCTTGTACGCCTCCGGCGCCTCCTCCGCAAGGCCCGCTTTCGAGCCGCCTCGCACTTCTATTCCCTGATCCCGCAATTCCCGCACGAGCCGCCCGACATCCACGCGCTTCTTGGCGGCGGTGCGCGACAGGACACGCCCGGCGCCGTGACAGACGGTATAATAACTTGATCGCGCCGCCACCGTCCCCGCCAAAAGATACGACGCGGTGCCCATGTCGCCCGGGATGATCACCGGCTGGTCCGGAAACGCGCGCGTTGCGCCCTTGCGGTGCACGAGCAGCGCGCGCGTCACGCCGGCCGACTCGTACGACTCCTCCTTCGCGATGTTGTGCGCCACGTCGTAGACCAGCCGCAGGCCCAAGCCTTCGGCCGTGCCCGAAAATTCGTCCTGAAAGACCCCGCGCACCAGATGCATGAGCGCCTGCCGGTTCGCAAACGCGTAATTCGCGGCGGCCCGCATCGCCGCAAGATATTCGCGGCCCAGGTCGCTGCGGATCGGCAGCGGGGAAAGCTGGGCGTCGGCGACCTCGATCCCGAACGACGGCAGCGCCTTCTTGGACCGCTTCCAGAATTCGTCCGACACCTGGTATCCGAGCCCCCGGGAACCGGAATGGATCATGACCGCCAGCGTCCCTTCCGACACGCGCCACCGCCCGGCCGTCGCCGGGTCGAAAATTTTCTCCACCCGCTGAACTTCAAGAAAATGGTTCCCGGATCCCATGGTCCCGCATTGATCGAACCCGCGTTTCTTGGCGGCGTCCGACACGCTTGCCGCTTCCGCGCCCTCGATCGATCCCTGATCTTCTATGTGGCTCAAATCCTCCGGCAACCCCAACCCCTTCTCGACGATCGCCGGCGCGCCGCGCTCCAGCACGTCGTTCAGCGGCCGGCCGGACAGTTTCAGCGGCCCTCCGACGCCGAGGCCGCTCGGGACCCGCCGAAACAGCGCCTCGACCAGCGACTTTCTGCGCTTCTCATTCAATTCGTCCGCCGGGATGTCCGTCGACATGAGACGCACGCCGCAGTTGATGTCCGCGCCCACGCCGCCCGGACTGACCCAGCCGTCCACCGCGTCAAACGCCGCCACTGCGCCGATCGGAAACCCGTATCCGAAATGCGCGTCCGGCATAAGATGCACGGGCGACACGATGTCCGGCATCATCGCCACGTTCACGATCTGCGTGCAGGTCTGGTCGGCTCGGATCGCGCCCAGAATCTGTTCCGTCGCGTAAATGTAAATGTCGGCCCGAAGGCCCGGATGGTCCGATTTCGGAATGCAGTATTTGTGCTCGCCAACCTTGCGAATCTTCACGTCCATGATCAGACGTCCACAATATAATGCAGCGTCGTTTTTTCCAAACTCGCTTGCGCCCTCAGATCGTGATAGGTCACGGCTTTGACCTCCCGCTCCAGGGTTAAACCCAGTTTCGCCGCTTCCGTCATGTATATTTCTCCCTCCAGCCGGGCCCTTCTGAAGTCCACCCGGATCCGCCAGCCGCTCGCCACACGCCGGTCCTGCACGCAGCGGTCGAGATGCAGCGAGAGCCACGCGTGAAGCAGGTCGGCAAGCGTGCCCTCCTCCATCCGCACCGGCGCCGGCGCGCCCTGATGGCCCGCGCGAAATAGGACGGCGGCGTTCTTGCCGTACAGGATTTCGTACAGCGCCCGCGCAGCGTCGCAAAACGCCTCCTCGGCCGTGAACGCGTACACCTCCACGCCATAATCCGCCGTATGGTCCGTGAACCGGTAGGTCATGTTGGATATAGTATATCTCTTTGGTCTCGATATAAAAGGTGGAGCGGGCGGCTGCCGCAACCGCCCGCTCCATAAGTTCGGATAACAGGGTAAAGGGAGGGAACCTTTGACCGCTATGTTTCACCTATCGGCAACTTTGTGGATAACTTGAACTCCTTTCTTCGCGCTGATACATCTTTCCTTCATGAATTCATACCGGATCCCCGTGTTGGACCTCAAAAAGCAGGATCGCCCGGCCCGCCCCGCGATCCTTCGAGCCATCCGGCGGGTGTTGGACCGCCAGGAATATGTCCAGTCGGCCGCCACGGAGCGGTTTGAGCGCGCGTTCGGCCGATGGCTCGGCGTCCGGGAGGTCGTCGGCGTGAATTCCGGCACGGCCGCGCTGTACCTCGCGCTGAAAGCCATGGGGGTGGGACAGGGCGATGAGGTGATCACAACGCCGTTCAGTTTTACCGCAACCCTCGAGGCCATCGTTCATGCAGGCGCGCGGCCGGTTCTGGTCGACATCGATCCGGCAACGTTTTGCATTTCGCCGGCCGGGGTCGATCGCGCTTTGACGCGGCGCACGAAAGTGATCCTTCCGGTACATCTCTACGGCCATCCGGCCGATATGGACCGCCTGGGGGCCATGGCCCGGAAAGGAAAAGTCCAGATTCTCGAGGATGCGGCCCAGGCGCATGGGGCGACGTGGAACGGGCGAAAGGCCGGAACGTTCGGCCGGGCGGCCGCTTTCAGCTTTTATCCAAGCAAAAATCTCGGCGCTTACGGCGATGCCGGCGCCGTCGTGACCGATGATCCGGACCTGGCCGAGCGGCTCCGAAAGCTGAGAAACCATGGCCGGACCGCAAGGTACGCCCATGACCTCGTCGGATACAATGAGCGGCTCGACGGCGTCCAGGCGGCGGTCCTTTTGGCCAAACTGCCCTTTCTGAACCGCTGGGTGCGCCAGCGCAGGTCCCAGGCCCATCGGTATGACCTGGCATTGAAGAATCTGCGGATGATTCTTCCGAAAGTTCACACAAAGGCGCGCCATGCGTACCACCTGTATGTGATTCGGGTGAGAAACAGGGACAGCGTAGCGGCAGCGCTCCGGTCCCACGGCATCGACTCGGCGGTTCATTATCCCGTGCCGCTTCATCTCCAGCCTTGCTTTAAAAAACTTGGATACCGGCGTGGCGATTTCCCAGAATCTGAGCTGGCTGCGCAGTCCGTTCTGTCCCTCCCGCTCTATCCGGGCCTTCCAAAGAGCCATCAAGCCAGGGTTGTGCAAGTGCTTTCCAAACTATCCGAAAGCCAGAATCTATAATAACAGCCTGCTATATAAATAGTTACAATAGCAAAAAATTTTGGTTTATAACTTGATTTTCCACAATTTTTGTGGGATGATGTTCCGAACCATTCGAGTTGGAAGTTGGGGAAGGTAATTCCTAGGTCAGGGATGACCAAAAGGTTACGGAGTAGAATCCAGAACCGATGGGGCTCAAGCCCCGAGCAGGGAAGCGGCGAATGGGGTGGTTGCCTGAACAATCGAGAGGGCGAACGCACCCGCCGACTGTCATTATCCTAAGGTTATGGCTTTCGCCGATCGGAAGATCGGATTTAGAGGAAACGCCGGCTCAAGAGGAACTCAAATAAATATTCGGGGGGACGCTGGTCATCACAGCGAACCGAGTGCGTTTAACGTCAGTCGTGTCTACGCCCATATTTCCCCCTCTCGAAGGTGCCCATTCCCAGTGAATGGGCACCTCTTTTTATACATGGATGGTAATGCCTCGGTAAAGCGCGGCGATAAACATCCGCCACGAACGAACACGAACATTTTTACATGGGAAGAATATTTTCTTCGTGTCCGTTCGTGATCGTTCGTGTCGTTTGTGGCTAATGGTTTCCCCTGTTTACCATGGATGTATTATCCCTGTTGCCCATCTCTGAGAACTGCTATACAATTTCACCCATGGACTCTCTGAACATCCGCCCGAGCGCGCTGGCCGGCGCGTGGTATCCGGACGATCCGCAGGATTTGCGAATGTCGGTTGAAGCATTTCTCGCAAGAGGCCGGTCGGTCATCAAAGAACACGAACAAAGGTTGCTCGCCCTCATTCTCCCGCATGCCGGCCACAAGTACAGCGGGCGCACCACCGGCGCCGGCGTCGCGATGGCGTCGAGGGAGCCGGCGGCATGGTCTCGCATCATCCTCATGGGGCCTTCGCACCGCGCGTTCGTTCAGGGCGCGGTTCTGGCCGGCGCAAGTTTCTTTGAAACGCCGCTGGGCCGGGTTCCCGTGGACCGGGCGGCTGTCGCGAAGCTGATGGCGTCCGGCGTTTCGTGCGCGGACGGACCCCACGAGAAGGAACACTGTCTCGAAATTCTTCTGCCGTTTTTCCAGGTCGCGTTCAAACCCTTTCAAATCGTGCCCCTCCTTCTCGGAAAACTCTCCGACACGGACCGGCGGCGGCTCGCGGCCGGACTGCGGGACATCGTCGACGATCGGACGCTCCTCGTCGCAAGCTCGGATTTCGTGCACTACGGCGCCGATTTCGATTACCTCCCGCCGGTCGGGCCTGACGTGCAGGCCGGTGTCCGCGAGATCGACGAGGGCGCGGTGAAGCGGATCCGCGCACTGAATGCCGCGGGGCTTTTGTCGTATCGCCGCACGACGGGCGCCACGATCTGCGGGATCATGCCGATCGCCGTTCTCCTTGATACGCTGCCGCACGGGACCACGGCGGAACTTCTTGATTACAGCCAGAGCGCGGAGGTGACGGGCGAAACCGATCACATGGTGAGCTACGCTGCGCTGGCGTTTTTTCAATCGTGACCGCCGAAGATCGGATTGACCCGGCCGGCCGCGCGGCCCTCCTGGCGCTGGCGCGGGCATCAATGCGGGCGGCCGCGCGCCGCCGGCCGCCCGACTCCGTGCCGCCGCCCGCCGATCGATCGCCGGTCCTGGACGAAAAGCGCGGCGCATTCGTGACGCTGCACTTGGCCGGCCGGCTCCGCGGATGCGTCGGCACGCTCAAGCCGGAGTCGCCCTTGTGGGAGGCGGTTCGCGACGCCGCATGGTCGAGCGCCTGCGAGGACAACCGGTTCCCGCCGGTCGGCGAATCGGAATGCGGCGAAATCGATATCGAAATCTCAGTGCTCTCGCCGATGAAAGAAATCCCATCTTGGAACGAGTTCTTGCCCGGCGATCACGGTATCCTCCTTGCCAAGGACAGCCGTCAGGCCGTGTTTCTGCCGAAAGTCGCCACGGACATGAAATGGGGCCGGGAGGAAACGCTGTCGGCGCTCTGCAAAAAAGCCGGCCTGCCCGTCAACGCATGGCGGCTTCCCGGCGCCCGATTCTGGATTTTCACGGCGGAAGTGTTCACGGACAAAAAATAAAGATACGCTCGGCCCATGGAGATTCATCAAGCCCGATTCACCGTTCTCGCCGGCGGCGTCGGCGCCGCGAAATTTGTCGATGGCCTGGCCCGCGTGGTCGATCCGGCGCACCTGACCGTGATCGGCAATACGGCGGACGACATCGAACGGCATGGCCTTTGGATCAGCCCCGACCTCGACACCATGATGTACACGCTCGCCGGAATCGCCGACCCGGAGCGCGGATGGGGGATCGCCGGAGACACCTTCCAGGCGCTCGCGGAACTTCGGCGGTGGGGCACGGCCGCATGGTTCCAGATCGGCGACCGCGACCTCGCCACGCATCTGATCCGGACCACCCTCCGCCGGGAGGGGCGGTCCCTCACGGAGATCACGGAACGGCTCTGCCGGCATCTCTTCGTCCGCACGCGGATATTGCCGGTGACAGACGATGTGATCTGGACCGAAGTGTCGACGCCGGAGGGGTGGATGCACTTTCAGGAATTTTTCGTGAGGCGCGCCTGCGCGCCCGAAATTCTAGGCGTCGCCTATCGGGGCGCGGAGCGCAGCGCGCCGGCGCGCGAGGTTCTGGTCGCGTTGCGGGAGGCAGATGTGGTCTTCATCGCGCCCAGCAATCCCGTCGCCAGCATCGGGCCCATTCTGTCGGTCCCGGGCGTGCGCGAGACGCTGGCGGACCTGCGCGCGCCCCGCATCGCGATCTGTCCGCTCATCGGCGGCCGGTCGCTCAAGGGTCCGAGCGACCGCATGATGCGGGCGTTGGGCTTTGAGTCCAGCGTCCCGGGCGTGGCGAAATTCTACCGCAGATTGATCGACGGCCTGGTGTTCGACAGGACCGACGCAGCGGCGCAGGACGCCGTGCGGGACGCGGGCATCGAACCCGAAATCACGGACACCCTCATGTCGTCGGTGGAGCAAAAAATGAATCTGGCCCGGACCGCGCTCCGGGTTGCGGAGCGAATGCATGGCCATAAACATCGTCATTCCCGTCAAGAATCCATCCGCTGCTAAACAGCGGTTGAGCGATGTCCTGAGCGCCGACCGGCGCCGCGATCTGGCCATCGCGGTGTTTGATCATGTGCTCTCCGTCGTTTTGCCGGTTGGCGCCGGCGCGCGGCACGTCCTCGTCGTGACGGATTCAAGCGAGATCGAGGACCGCGTCCGGCGCAGGGCCGGCACGGAGTTTCAGCGAACCGTCACGGTGCTCCGGGAAACCGCGGCGCGGGGAGAGACGGCGGCCGTCGAGGACGCGGCCCGCTGGTCGATCGAAATGGGCTTCGACCGGCAGATCGTCATTCCCGCCGACTTGCCGTGTGTCCGGCCGGAGGACATCGAGAAGCTCATGGACGAGCCGTTGACACCACCCGCGGCCCTGCTCTGCCCGGCCACGGGGGACGACGGAACCAATGCCATCCTCACGACGCCGCCGGACGCTCTGAAGTTCCGGTTCGGCAAGCGCAGTTTTCCGGACTATCTGAACCAGGCCCGGGCGCGGGGCGTGACCTGCCGCGTGATCCGGCTGCCGCGCATGGCTCTGGACCTGGACACGCCGGAGGACCTGCTGACGTTTATCGAAGAACCCAAAGAAGGCGAGCCCTACAGGCTGGTCACCGGATGGAATCTTCAACTGACTTGAAGACGCGGGACATCCGTATCCACGGCTTGGAGGGACTGCCCCTCGTCCAGCCCGGAGACGACCTTGCGGGCATGCTTGTTCGCGCGATTCAAAACACCGGACTCGCCGCCGGAACCGGGGACGTGCTCCTCGTCACGCAGAAGATCGTTTCCAAAGCCGAAGGCCGGCTGGTCCGGCTGTCGGAGGTGACGCCGTCCGAACGCGCCGTTGAGCTGGCGCAGCGGGTCGGCAAGGATCCCCGCAAGGTCGAAGTGATTTTGCGCGAGAGCCGGCGCGTCCTCAAGGCCGAACGGCCCGCCTCGACGGGGATCGGCGTTCTGATCTGTGAAACCCGGCACGGCCTCGTGTGCGCCAACGCCGGCGTCGACGAATCCAATCTCTCCGACCCCGATACGGTCCTGTGCCTGCCGGCGGACCCGGACGCGAGCGCGGAGCGGATCCGGTCGGCGGTCCGCGCGGCGCTGGGGGTTGATCTTGCGGTCATCATCACCGATTCGTTCGGCCGGCCGTGGCGGATGGGGCTGGTCAACGTGGCGATCGGAATCGCGGGCGGTCCGGCGCTGGTCGATCTTCGAGGCAGCGCGGATTATTCAGGGCATCCGCTCTCCGTGACCCGCATCGCGGTCGCGGACGAACTCGCCGCTATTGCGGGTCTGGTGATGGGCAAGCTAGAACTGATCCCTGCGGCGCTGGTCCGGGGCTGGCGGTTCGACGGCGCGCCGGGCCGGGCCGCGGACTTGATCCGGCCGGCGGCCGAAGACTTGTTTCGATAAACTGAGGAGGCGACGATGAAAATCGCGATTGTGGGGGGCACAGGCAAGGAAGGCGCGGGCTTGGCGGTGCGCTGGGCCCAGGCCGGAGTGGATGTGGTGATCGGATCGCGCGATGAGTCCAAGGCGGCGCGTGTTTCGGAAGAGTTAAACCGGCAACATCAGGGACATCCCATCGCGGGGAAATCCAACCTCGACGCCGCCCGGGACGCCGAACGGCTCGTCGTCCTTACCGTGCCCTATTCGGCCCATAAATCCACGTTGAATGACATTAAACCCGCGCTGCCGGGAAAAATTCTGGTGGACGTCACCGTTCCCCTCGACCCGAAAAATCCGAGGCACGTGATCATGCCGCCGGAAGGCTCAGCCACGGAGGAGGCGGTCGCGTTCCTCGGGGACGGCGTCAAAGTCGTCGCGGCCCTGCAGAACGTCTCGTCCGGGTCCCTCGGCGAGTTGAGTCACCCCATCCACTGCGATATTCTCGTCTGCGGCGCGGATAAGGACGCGAAACTCGAAACGATCGGCCTGCTCGAGAAGCTCGGCGTCAAGGCCTACGACGCCGGCGACGCGCAGAGCGCGCGGGCGGTCGAAGCGATGACCGCGGTCCTCATCGGCCTGAACATCCGATACAAACTCAAACACGCGGGCGTGAAGATATGGACCGGCGACTAGCCGGGCTGTCGGGCGAAATCCGCAAACAGGCTTGATTGTTCCGCTGTGCGCGGGACCAGCGGCTCCATGTCGGGCGGGTCGTGGTCGTCGTACGGCTCAGCGATCTGGTAGAGCGTATTTCTCCGGGCCGGCCTTCGGCCGATCTCGCGGATCATCCGGCACATTTCGAGCGGCGTCACCTCCTGGCCGTAGGGCGCGCCTGCGGATCGCGAGATGCTTTCGTTCATCAGGGTGCCGCCAAAATCGTTGGCGCCGCCGTTTTTCAGAACGTATTGCGCGAATCGCGGGCCGAGTTTGACCCAGGAAACCTGGATGTGGTTGATCCACCCGTTGAAAAACAGGCGCGCGATCGCATGCACCTTCAGGTTCTCGTCCCGCGTCGGGCCGGGCCGCGCGCCGCCCGCGAAGTAAAGGGGCGCGTCCCAGTGGATGAATCCGAGCGGGACGAACTCCGTGAACCCGCCGGTTTCTTTTTGGATTTCCCTCAAAATGTTGAAGTGCGCGACCCAGTGTTCCGGCCGGTCGATGTGTCCGTACATCATGGTGGCGGTCGAACGGATCCCCAGGCGGTGCGCGGTTTTCACGATGTCGATCCATTCGGCCGCCGTCAGCTTGTCGCGCGTGAGTTGCTGGCGGATTTCGACATCCAGAATCTCCGCGGCGGTTCCCGGAATCGTGCCGAGTCCGCAATCCTTGAGATACAGGAGAAAGTCCCGCGTCGAAACGCCCATTCGGCCGGCGCCGTACTTGATCTCAAACGGAGAAAAGGCGTGGATGTGAATATCGGGCGCACGGTCCTTGATCGCGGTCAGGATGTCCCCGTAGTAGGTGCCTTCAATGTTCGGATGGAGCCCGCCCTGAATGCAGACTTCGGTGGCGCCTCGCTCCTGCGCCTCCTCCACGCGACGCGCGATTTCGTCCAGCGACAAAAACTCCGCCTCCGGGTCCCCTTTGCGTTTCGCGAACCCGCAAAATTTGCAGCCGGTGTAACAGATGTTGGTGAAGTTCACGTTCCGCACGATCACAAACGTCACCGTGTCTCCGACGGCCGCCCGCCGCACGGCGTCGGCCGTCTGGAGGATCGCGCGGAGTTCTTTCCCCTCGGCCTGAAACAGCCGCAGTGCCTCGCCGGGCGTGAGTTCCTTGCCGGAAAGTGTCCGGTCAAGGATGCGCCCGATTTCTCGGTCGCTCATGACAAACACTCGACCTTCGCCAGGCCGTCTTCGGCCGCAAGGGCCGCGACAGGCTCTCGGAGGGCCGGCGACAAAAATCGGTCCGCGGCCGCCAGGGGACGCGGATAAATCGTCAGCCGCTCCCGCAGAACCGCGCCCATCGATTCCGTTGCAGCCTTCAGCTCCGCGATCTTCGGCCAGGCCTTTTCCGGATTGATGTGGTCCGGCGTCAGCGGCGATACTCCGCCCCAGTCGTTCAGGCCCGCGGATATGTACTGCGCGTAACTTTCCGGCTGAAGATTCGGCGGCGCTTGGAGACTGATCTCGGGGTCCAGCATCAGGCGCGCCGTGGCCAGCGTTCGCAGCATGTCCTCGAGATCCGGCTCGGGCCGGCCGGCCATCCGGATGCCGGGCTTGGCGCGGAAATTCTGGATGATGACTTCCTGAATGTGCCCGTATTGCCGGTGAATGTCATGGATCGCCTGCAACGAATTTACCCGATCCTCCCACGTCTCGCCGATGCCGACGAGTAGGCCGGTCGTAAACGGCGCATGGATCCGACCCGCGTTGGCCAGCGTCCTCAGTCGCGCGTCCGGATGTTTGTCCGGGCAGGCATGATGGGCCTGGCCCTTCTCGAGAAGCCGCAGGCTCGTGGTCTCCAGCATCATGCCCATGCTGGCGGTCACCGGCTGAAGCAGCCGCAGGTCGTCCTCCGTCAGGGTCCCGGGATTGGCGTGCGGCAGAAGGCCCGTTTCCTTCAGCACGCGCTCGCACATGTCCCGCAGGTAATCGATGGTCCGGCGGTAGCCCAGCCGCGCAAGCGCCGCGCGGGCTTCGGGATGGCGAAGCTCGGGTTTCTCGCCCAGGCTGAACAGCGCCTCCTTGCACCCCACGCGTTTGCCGGCCTCTGCCACCGCCAGAACTTCGTCCGGCGTCATGTACCGCGCCGCCGGCGAGTCCGGCGGCTGGGCGAAAACGCAGTACCCGCAGGTGTCCCGGCACAGGTTGGTAAGCGGAATGAACACTTTTCGGGAATAGGTCACGGCGTTCCCCCACGCGCCGATTTTCTTATTCAGCGCGGCGCCGAGGAGCGCCGTCAGTTCTTCATCCATACAAAAACCTGAGAACCCGGCCGACCCGCTTTCGCCAGAATTCCTCGTTATGGAAATGACCCCGGGCCACGATGCCGAGAAACCGGCCGCGCGGCATCCGCGCGCGCGCGATCGACATGAGGGCGCGGTTGAACGCCGTGCTGTCGTCCTGCCGCGGCTGGTCATAGGCCCAGCGCGTGCCGCAGTCGATGTAGAGTTTCCGCATCGGAAGCTGCCGGTATCCCGCCAGGATCGCGTCCAGCGGCTTTCCGAAATGCGGCGCGCCGGACATCGCCGCGACCAGACCGATGGCGTCGGGCCGGTGGAGGCCGGCGAAGAGGGCGGCGTTCGAGCCGA
This sequence comes from Candidatus Lindowbacteria bacterium RIFCSPLOWO2_12_FULL_62_27, assembly GCA_001784175.1. Classification (GTDB taxonomy): domain Bacteria; phylum Lindowbacteria; class 2-12-FULL-62-27; order 2-12-FULL-62-27; family 2-12-FULL-62-27; genus 2-12-FULL-62-27. The sequence goes on along the minus strand of MFPR01000004.1, from coordinate 243,094 downwards.
AGGACGCGCCCAGAATCCCGACGTCCGCGGGGTTCCGCGAAATCGGCATGTTGCGCCGGAGCGTCGCCAACAGCGTCTCCGCGATGAAATCCGCGTACCGGTCGGCCCGGCCGCCCGGCGGCGGCCCGAAGACGTGGTCGCGGTCCGGAGGCGAAAGGATCCCTACCAGAAGGATGGGCCGGATGCGGCCCTTGCGAAACAGGTCGGCGGCGATGGAATCGGTGTGCCAGCCGCCGTAGGCGCCGCGGTTCGTCCACTGGTTTTGCGCGTCATTGAGGACGAGCGCCGGAAACGGGCCGCGCAGCCCGCGGTATCCGGGCGGAAACGCGACTTCGACATGAACGAGATGGCCGAGCTGTGGAGAAAAAATATTAACCTTGAACATCGGGCACCGCCACCAGACGGCGCAGGATCGATTCGTAAGCGCGGATCGCCGTCTCAAGCTCGGAAACAAGATTGTATTCGTTCGGCCGATGGACATTGCCCTCCGAGGGGCCGGGACCGAAAACCAGGGAGGTGCAGCGCTGGCCGAAGAGCGCAGCCTCGGTCGATGCGGTCTTGGCGGTGAATTCGGCTTTCAGGCCGATGTCCGACAGCGCGCCGCAGAGACCTTCGACGTGCCAGGCGTCGCTGGTCTCGTAAAACGACGCGTTTTTCCTCAATATCCGGCAAGCGGCCGGCTTCAAATGGGTCAGCATCTCGTCACTGACCGATTCGGAATCCTCCCAGAACCGGCTGTCAAATTCGAACACGTAAGCGTCGGACTCCGTCCGCACGGTCGCGCAGACCCAGGTGGTGTCTTTCGGAAGAGACCGCTGGATCGACCGGATGGCGTCCCAGAATGAAAGAAGCGGCGCCGGATCAAGAAGCGGCGGGCGGTCCCGCGCAGGCCGCACGCCTGCAAGCGCGCGCTCCGAAGCCGGCATCGTCACGGCGCAGGATTCCGGAACGACGTTCAGGAGGGTGCCGCCTTCCAGGCAAACACCGGTCGGCGGGTCTGACAGGGCCGATAGAAATTCAAGAGCCGCCTCGATCGCGTTCCGGCCCCGTTCCGGCGTGCTCGAGTGCGCGGCTTCGCCCTTGACGTCCAGTGTCACAAGCTCCCCCGCCGGCGCGGCGGGCGCGGCCGGCAGGCGAAATTCGTAACAGGCGCGGCCCTTGTGGCGGTTGACCAGTTTAAGGCTGGTCGGTTCGCCGATCAGGGCAAAATCGAGCTGGCCGTGATAGTCGTCGAGGAACGCCTTCGCGCCGATCAGGCCGACTTCCTCGCCGAACGTGCCAAGAAGAATGAAGCGGTTTCGAAACCGCCGGCCGATGAACGGCTCCAGCGCTTTCAACTTGCACAGAAAATCCAGTTTGACGTCCGCCACGCCGAGACCGAATATTTTCCCGTTCTTGAACGTCGCCCGAAACGGATCGCCGCCGGTTTCTGTCCACAAGGCCGCGTTGCCGGGCGAGACCGTGTCCAGATGCGTATCGAAGAGGATCACGTCCGGGCCCCCGCCTTTTTCGGCTATGAGGTTGACGCCTCTGTATTCGCCCTCGTGAATTTCCTGGGTCCGCACGGAAAAGTCCATCGGCGCCAGAAGTTTCTTCAAAAACTCAACATACTCGCGGTTGCCGTGCGTCGACGTCGAGTCGATCGCGATGGCCGCACGGCACGCCTCCCAGAAATCAAAACCGCTCATGCCGGCGCCAACCCCCGCTCCAGAATGTCGAACGGCGCCGCCAGGTCCGACGGCGTCAGGCAGCCGCCGGGCAGCAGCATCCTCAGCCGGTACGGTCCGTGGCCCGCGTAGTAGGCGCAGAGGCCCAGATCGAACAGCCTCCGGACGAGCGCGCGGATGGAGTCCAGGTCGGACCGGCGCGGCGTCAGGGCGGCCATGGCGCCGAGGGCGGTGTAATCTGTGATCAAGCCATTTTCTTTCCATGTCTCCATTTTCTCCGTCACCGCCCGCTCCAGCGCGCGGGTCTTTCCTTTTTCTCCAAGATGCCCTTCCTCCGACAGGCGCCGGATGACGAGGCACCCGAGCGCCAGACCCGCCGTATAGCCCGCGTACGTGCCCGAAATCAGCCCGGCGGGCGGGTTGAACTCCGGGGCGAAACACGCCGCGCTCCCGCACAACAACTTCCCTATCGTAACAACATCCGCGCGTTCCGCCAATCCCAGCCGGTCGAGCATGAAATACTCGCCGGTCCGGCCGAAGGTCTGGATCTCGTCGACCCAGACCGCAACGTTCTCCCGGCGGCACCGGTCAAACACGGCGGAAAAAAAATCCGCCGGCGCCGGCCTGAACCCGGCCTCGCCTTGGACCAGCTCCACATGGATCGCGCAGATTTCTCCGGGGAATTTCTCGAAATGCCGGTCCATCGCCTCCAGCGTCCTCTCGGCCGACCGCGGGTCCCGAGGATCATGGAAGGGAATGCGGAGCGCCTGGCCAAGATCGGCCTGGCCCTGTTTGTTCAACTCGCTGTCCGTGATTTCGGACAGCGTCGTGGACCGGCCGGCAAAGGCGCCATCAAAGGCGAGGACGCGAAAGGCCGGCCGCTTTTTGGCGCGAATGATCTTCAGCGCGTTTTCGTTCGCCAGGGTCCCGCTCATCGACGGCCACACGAGCTTGCACCGGCCGGGAGCGATCCGGGACACGGCGGACAAAAATTCGGCGTACTCCGCGTTCGGCTCTAGGTGCCCCTGGATCGGGATGTCGGAAAGCGCCGCGTTCAGGCAGGTCCGCAGAATCTGCCGGTCGGCATGGCCGAAAAAATTCGTTCCGATCCCCGTGATGAAATCCCACTTGACGCTGCCGTCCAGCAGTTCCACCAGCGCGCCGCGCCCGGCGCCGGACCCGATGAACGGATAAAAGAGCGGCCGCCCGCGCAGGGCGGTAATCGCGTCCAGCGGGTCGTTCAGCGCCCCCTCGCTCCCCGGCGCCGGGCCGCGGACCGCCTCGATCCGCCGCGCGCGGCGCTCTGTCTCGTCCAGCAGTTTCTCGAACAGGTCATTCATGAGACTGTCACATTAGCACTCCGCGTGTTAGCGTTGAAGCATGACCTTCAAACAAATCGCCGTGGGACCGATGCGCAATCGCGCTTATCTCGTCGTCTGCGGCCGGACCGGCGAGGCGGCGGTGGTCGATCCGGCGTGGGAGCCGGAAAAGATTCTCGCGGCGCTACGCGAAACCGGCGGCGCGCTCCGGTATTTGCTCTGCACCCACGGGCACGACGATCACGTCAATGGGGTGCCGGAGTTTCTCGAGCGCTTTCCCGAGGCCCGCGCGGTTTGCCACGAACGCGAACGCATCCCCGCCCCGCACGATCGCACGGTCCGCGTGGCGGATGGGGCGTCGCTCACGGTGGGTGACATCACTGTCCGGTGCATGCACACGCCGGGCCATACGCCGGGAAGCGTCACGTACGTGGCGGGCGATGAATACGCGTTTTTCGGAGACACGCTGTTTGCGGGCGAAGACTGCGGCCGGGTCGATTTTTACGCCGACGGTCCCAGGGAGATGTTCGCGTCCCTTCAGAAAATCCGGGCGCTGCCCGATTCCCTCATCGTTTGCTCAGGACACAAATACGGCGCGCACGACACGACGGCGCTCGAGTACGAGAAAAAACATAACCGGGCGATCCGGTGCCGGTCGATGGAGGATTTTCTGAATTTTAAGGGATAGGCTTCTGAAGAATCGTCTCCGACGCGTCCGACAGCCGGCCGCAGCCCGTCAGCAGCATCGCCTTGCGCAGTTCCTTCTCCATCCTCCGCACGTACATGCTTACGCCCTCGGCCTTCGCGCCGACGGCGGCGATCATGAGCGGCCGGCCGACCAGGACGGCGTCGGCGCCCAGCGCCAGCGCCTTCAATACGTCGTCGCCCGTCCGGATCCCGCCGTCCACAAACACCGTCAGGCGGCCCTTCACGGCGATCGCGATCTCGGGCAGAACGGAGGCGGTCGACGGCATGAAATCTAGGACGCGGCCGCCGTGGTTTGAGACCACGATGGCCGCCGCGCCCACGTCGGCCGCCAGTTCCGCCTGGTCCGGCGTCATGATGCCTTTGAGGATAAATGGCTTTCCGGAGTATCCGATGTAGTCTCTGAGCTGGGCGGGGGTCTTGGCCTCGACGGCCACGCCCTTTTTCTGCATCGTGATGAAATTCGCGGCGTCGATGTCCATCCCGATCGCCGGACAGCCGACTTCCCGCGCGAGGTCAAACCGGCGGCGCAACTCCTCCTCGTCCGCGCGCGGTTTGAAGATGGGGATGGCCCAGCCGTCGTACCTCGCGGCGACGTCGAGGATGATCTGGTATTTGTTGATCGACGCGCCGTCGCCCACCATCGGGATCCCTCCGGTGTCGGCCATGCCGCGGATGAAATGGTCGGTGAATTCCTCCTCGGTCAGAATCCCTCCCATGTTCGTGCCGGTGCCGGTCATCGGCGCCGCCAGAATCGGGTGCCTCAAACTCCGGCCGAACAGGTCCATCGACGTTTCGACTTCCTTGACGGAATGGATGGTCCGAAGCCGCAGAAGAATCCGGCGCCAGGCGCGGAAATTCTCCTTGAAGGTCTCCCCCGTTCCAACCCCGCCCACGCCCGGGACCTGGCCGGCGCAAAAACCGCCGTCGCATTCCTTGCAGGCCACGCATACCTGCCCGAATTTGTCCCGGGCCGAGGCCCGCACGTCCCCCCAACTGGAAACGCCGGGCGCGCCGATTTCAAACCGGATCTTCGAGATGACTTCCTCGGCCAGTTTCTGCGCCGCATCCCGGCTGTCCGACACCACGATCACGTGGCCGGCCTTGTCCATGTTCGATTTCGGCGGGACGATGATGTCGCCTTCCTTGACGTCCACAAACAGCGCCGCCACGCCGCGCGTTTTCCGCGCGTCCTCCACGCCGGTCACCGATTGGACCCGGCCCGGATTCGGAATCAGCGCGCGTTCCATCGCGACCCGGTGATTGGTGGGCCGAAGCGGCGTGGGCGCGCGGCCGAGAGAGATTTCGATGGCCGACCGGATGATCTCGACGCCGGTGGCCAGCGGGCACGTGTATCCCGACATGAACCCGCCGGACAGCCGCGCGGCCAGCTCGCCGATCATGGGACCGCTCGGCGTGAGCTTGATGTCCGATTTGGCGGCGCCCATCGTGATCCCCAGCGCGCGGCACCCTTGAAGCGTCAGCGCCACCGCCGCGTCCTGCTGGTCCTTCGGTTTGGCCGACGGCAGGACGTGGCCGATTTCGATGAAGTAGGGTGGATACCGGATCAGGCGGTCCGCGACGACGCTGAAGAACGGTTTTCCAGAAACCAAAAGCATATCAATCGACAGCTCGTCGCCGGGCATGAACTCCTCAAGAATCACGCCCCCCGAGGTCGACGCGGCCTTCGCGTCACGAAATCCCGCTTCGAGTTCCCACTCCTTCGCAATCGTCCTGACACCGCGCGCCCCCATGTTGTCCGCCGGCTTGATGACCGCCGGGAGGCCGATGTCCTTCAACGCCTCCTCCGCTTCCGCCATCGTCCAGATACCGCAAAAACGCGGGGACGGAACACCGGCGGCCTTGAACGCGCTTCGCATCTTGATCTTGTCCGTCGCCCGTTCCGCCGCGTCCGTCCGGATGCCCGGCAGGCCCAGCGCTTCGCAGACCGCCGCGACCGTCACCGACGCGTCCGTGCCCACCGTCAGGCACCCGCGGATGGGATAGGTGCGGTGCATGTCCCGGGCGACGCGGACCGTTCCCTGAACGTCGCGGGTGCTCATGACGACGGGCACGTCGGCCATGGTCATGCCGGGCGCGTGCGGATTGTAGTCGGTAACGACCGTCCTGAGCCCCATCTCGCGGGCGATCCGAATGGCCGGCGCCTGCATGACGCCGGCGCCTATAATGAGAAGCGTGTCCATGTATTTATTTCCGCCCCCTCTCCCCCGACACGCTGTTTATCCCCTCTCCCCCGACACGCTCTTTATCCCCCTCTCCCCCGCAGGGGGAGAGGGTTGGGGTGAGGGGGCCGTGTCGCCTCTAGCGGTTTTTCCGGCCGCGAAGTTTCGCGATGCGGTTCTGGAGCGCCGTGACGGCGCGGCGGCCGAAAAGTTTTTGATGCTCGAGGACGGCGATCTCGAAATCCACGATCCGCCGCACCGCCTCTTCCGGATCCCCGCAGGCGGCGGGATCAAACCCCACTTCGCGGGTGTTCAGAAGCGTGGGCGCGCACCTCTCCATGAGATGCACGGCGTCCTTCGGCGTGATCCGCCCGCCCACCGATACCGCGATCCCGTGGGATTTGGCCGCGTTCACCACGTCCACCACCCGCCGCTGGACCTCGGGATGGTTGGGCTCCCGGCCCAGGGACCGGCAAAGATCGGTGCGGCCGACGGTGATCTGGTCGAGCTCGGAAATCTCGGGCCGGGCGAAAATCTCGTCAAGGTTCCGGCAGGCGACTTCGGTTTCTATGTTGATCTGCTTGCCGATAAATCCGTAGACTTTCTCCCCCAACTCCTCCTTGAGGCTCTCGATGAACTTTTGCAGGGAATATCCGGATTCGATCATGGGCCCGACCACCGACCGGCAGCCGATGTCGACCACGGACCGCATGTCCTGCCGGGCCTCCGGCCCGCCGATCTTGGCCTGGATCGCAAGAATGTCGTGGAACAACCGGTGGACCGTCCGGATCTCGTCGTAGCCCATCCCGGCGTCCTCGGTCGATACCTTGAGGGATGTCGCTCCGCATTCCTCTCGAAGTAGCATGAGCTGCTCCCGGAGCGCTTCCTCCTCGTCCAGCCATACCCTCTCGCCAACCAGCAGGCTCATACAGCGACTCTAGCAATTCAAGGCTCAATATTCAACACTCAATTCTCAATTTCCAAGTATTCAAACTTGAGACTTGAACATTGAGCCTTATCCACTAAAGTTTTTCCCCTCAACGCCGAATAGAAAAGGGAGAGACATACCTCACCCCCACTCCACCGTAATTAAAAGGTGCCCCCCGGCGCGCAAGCGCCGGGGGGAATTTATATACAGGGATTGTCGGACGGCCGATTGACAGGACACGCAATTTCGGCTACGAAAGCCATTGGTATGAACCTGCAGAGGACCATGTCTGCGCTGCTCTTGGGGCTGGCCGTGTCTAGTCTCATCCTGTTCGCCTTCTGGAGCCTGCACCCGGCGCCCGTGGACGCGGTGTACCGGCTGTTTTCGTCCTCGCCCCCCGGCCATCGTGTGGCGCTCTTTCCGTACTATCTCTCCCGCATGGCCTGGCCCACGCTCATCCTCGGAGTCGTGGCGCTGGTGTTGGCCGGTCTTTTGCGGCGGTTCCCGGACCTCTTGGCGGATTCGGACCGGCCCGCGCCGCTCTTCAGCCCGGCGTGGGGCGTGTTTCTGGCGAGCCTGCTGGCGCTGTATTTCGAGATCCTGCTGATCCGGTGGCTGTCCTCGGAAATGCGGGCGCTGACATATTTCAAAAATCTGACGCTGATCTGCGCCTTTCTCGGCCTGGGCGCCGGCATGCTGATGAAGGACAAGTCGATTTCCCTGCTCCCCTATTTTGCCGTCCTCTTCGGCCTCGTGACGTATCTCGGCGTGTCTCCCTTGGGGAAGCTCTTGGGCCGGCTGGACATTCCAAGTTCCAGTGTTCTGTTTCTGTTTCAAACCTCGACGGGCAACCTCGCCGTGCGGGGGCTCGCGTTTTTCGTGTTCATCACCGGCATGATCGCCGTCCAGGTCATCCTGTTTTTGCCGTTCGGACAGGTGATCGCGCGATGGATGGAACCCCTGCCGCCGCTCCGGGCCTACAGCATCAACATCGCCGGCAGTTTGTCGGGCCTATGGCTGTTTTCAGCGCTGTCGCATTTCTCCCTGCCATCCTGGAGCTGGTTTGCTTGCGGGCTGGGGATCTACCTGGCCGTGTCGTTTTCGGTTCACCGGCTGAGACTGTTCGTGACGGAAGGGATCGTGTGCGGCCTCACGCTCTTGTCCGTGATCTGGGGCGATGCCGGTGCGATATGGAGTCCTTATTACAAGATCGAGGCTGTCCCCTGGTATCTGGACGTGGTCTGCGGCGAGGACTACGGGGGAAAGTATTACAAGGAACTGGGGAGCGGGAAAATCCCGTTCGGATATGCGCTCGCCTACAATGAAATCTACTACATCAACGCGCTGAACACATCACAGGAATTCGTTTCGGAGGTTTCCCCGGAATACCGGTCATGCCGGGACAGGATGATCGCGCACAATCTGATGGCCCTCGATACCTTTTCCCCTCGCGGCCAGGACCTCCTGATCGTCGCCTCCGGGCCCGGCAATGACATCGCCGTGGCGCTGAACCGCGGCGCCCGGAGCGTCGACGCCGTGGACATCGATCCCGTCATCATCGAACTGGGAAAGAAACTCCATCCCCAGCAGCCGTACGCCGATCCGCGGGTCTCCGTTTACGTGGATGATGCCCGAAGTTTCCTGCAGAGCACGCAGAAACAATACGATTACATCCTGTTCGCGTCGCTCGACGCGCAGACCCTCCTCAGCGGCATGTCCAGCATCCGGCTGGACAATTTCATTTACACCAAAGAGGCGATCCGCGCCGCCAAGGCGCGGCTCCGGCCGGACGGCCTCCTCGTGATCATCTACTGGGGCCAGTCGCCTTTTATCTTCGACCGGTTCGAGCAGATGCTGAGAGCCAGTTTCCCGGAGGATCAGGTGTGGAGAAAGGGCGTGCTGTACGCGGCGGGCCCGCAGGTGAAACAGTACAGGGACCGCCTGCCGCCGTCGGACCGGATCGAGGGAACGGTGGACGATCTGACGGTGCCGACGGACAACTGGCCCTTTTTGTATCTGCAGAGCCGGCACATTCCCGGCGTATTTTTCTACCTGGCGTTTGTCCTCATCGCCCTGACCCTGTGGCTGGCCTACCGGGGAATGGGCCAGATCAAACAGATCGACTATGGCTTTCTGTTTCTGGGCGCCGGATTCATGCTCCTCGAAACCAAGTCCGTCACCCAGATGTCCCTGCTCTACGGCAGCACCTGGTTCGTAAACACGGTGGTCTTCTCGGTGATCCTCGCCGTCATCCTGCTCGCGAACCGCCTCGCGTCTCACCATGGCGCGCTTCCCGAGAGCCGCCTCTACGTGCTGCTGTGCGTGGCGTTGATCATGGGCTATCTTCTGAAAGTGAACCAGATGTTGAACCTGGAGGGATTCTGGCGCCATGCCGTGTCGGCCGTCACCCTGGGCCTGCCGTTCTATTTCGCCGCTTTGATCTTCGCGCTGAAACTGCAAGCCGTTCCGCGCGCCCTGATCGGAGTCGCGCTCGGTTCCAACCTGATCGGCGCCACCCTGGGCGCCATCGCGGAATACTGCTCGCTGGTGTTCGGAATCAAATTCCTGACAATTTTGGCCGGAGCCTTTTACGGGCTCGCGTTCTTGCATGGCACCTTCAAGCGTTCAAACTCCTGAATCCTGGTTTCTCAGGCGGCGCGCCGCCGTTTTTTTCGCGCCTCGGAGCGCTCGCGGTCGGCCAGCCCGCGTTCGATCTCGGCGCTTGATACCCGGCCGCTCTTATCGCTCTTTCGGACCAGTTCGATAAATTTTTGATCGCGCGCGAGGAGGTATTCCAGGAGTTCGTCACTGCCGTCCGTCATCTGTGTGATTACCCCGCAGACCCGGCCATGGGTGGTGATGGTGCAGACATCGCCGTTCAGACTGTCCAGAAATCGCGTGCTCAATTTCTGTTTGAGCTCCCGTATGCTTGCCCTTTTCACGTCGGATATTCCTTTCCCTCGACAAATAATTTATTGCCGCGTTTTTCGCCGATGATCAGAACCACGGACCGAATGACGTCTGCGGCGCGTTCGATCTTGTAATATGCGCGCCAGGCTCTAATTTCAATTTTATGCGTTGCATCGCCCACCGGTTCCTTCAGTATTCCCTTGTGGACCGTCTCCGTCGCCGGGTCGGCATCGACAAGCTGTTGACGAAGGCTATCGACGATGATCCTCTGGACATAAACGTCGAAATGTTCCAGTTGTCCCCGAGCATCGCCGGCCAGTTCGTATGTCCGTTGTTCCTTCATTCAATCCTCATTCTGGACCCTCAAAAAGTATATACCATTGTGGTCATATGTCAAGTTTTACGGTTGGTAGACGGGGAAAATCATTCATCCACGAAGGAACACGAAGGAACACGAAGAAATTTCAGTCATGGTCATGTGTCAAGTATTTATGCTCCGAGTAGTAACTCAAGGCCTGACACCGTTCTCGTTCATGGTTTTTTCCTTGAATCCTGCCACGCTCCCCATGCGCCTAATAGCGCGCCACCCACACAGATGATCCCATAGAAAAGCAACAGACCATTCCCTGGTTCAATCGTCTCCATCATTTTTCCTTCCCTCCTTTCGGGTACATAAACCAACCGATGAGCAGAACCAGCAAAACCAATATCCCCGTCTTGATGCCGAGTGCCGGCGTCACCACCTCAGGCTTGACCAAGAACGTCCCTCCCACGATCGTCGCAAAATATTTGGCAATGTCAAAAAAGAGCTTTCCCACCTCTCGGCGTCTTCCCTCATTCACACGGTCCCATTATCCCGTTCGAGTCCAGGAAGTCAAGATGAATGAAAAATCCCGACGGGAAAGCACAGGTGCATCGTGCCGCACCCGATCGCCAGTCGCTCAACAACGCATGGCGCCATGTTCATAAAATAAAAAATCCGGTCACAGTATTCGGTCAGTGGACACCGTACGCCCTATAAACTGACAAAACTAACGGAATGACCGGCGTGGTCGGCGTGGCTTCAGAATGAGTTTGTCGGGCGGCACGAATACGGCCTTCCCGTTCCGCATGACCGCCAGCGGCAGATTTCGGCGGCGATGTCCTTCAACCACCTCCGCCACAGCCTCACGAAGTGCCCGTTCGGCTTTTTTGCCGATCGGTGTTGGCCGCCGGCCGACGTTCTTCATGATATTCCCTCCGCGCGTTTCCGGATATCGTCAAACAACGAGGATCTTACGATGCGCTCCCGCCCCTTTATATATTCACATATCAGGACTGGTTCTGTCGAGGAGTTGTCAAAAATGGCGCAGTAGTCGGCCAAATGGACATGGATTTTGAAAAGGTTCTGGATACCTCTTCCATAACGTCTGCGGATGACCCGCGCCGGAACGGAGTGCCCGCCCATCCGCACACGATCCGAGACGCGCTTCAATGCCAATTCCACCGTGGATATCCACAGAAAATACAGACGAATCCGATATCCTTTATTCCGCAAGCGATTGAAAAGACGCTGTAATCGGCGTCCGGACAAAGTGGTCTCAAACGCAAAATCTCTTTTACTTCGGATTTCCTCTTCGATCCTCTGCAGAAAAAGCTTTCCCGCCCGCATGGCCCCCGCGTCGACATTCAAGGGGGAAAGACCGGAAGCGATGAGGTCGGCATTGACGAAATTCCTGCAACCGGCCATCCGCGGCAGATACCGCATGGCGAACGTTGTCTTGCCGGACCCATTAGCCCCGGCTATCACGTGGACGATCCGTCTCTTTTTCATATCGTTTGGTTCATACGTCTACCGCGCCAATCCGGCAATCCAGCGACCTCCGTTCCCGTCGACCCCATGACACGCTCAACCTTACAGCCCATATCATACAAGCTCTTCTTGGCTTATGACAACTGGAACTTACCGAAGGCCGAAGAGCCGACGATCCATCGGTCAAAATCCGATGGCCACGTATTCGGCGAAGCAGGAGGATTCGGGGATCGGGAGATTGTCCTCCCGGAGTCCCTTGATATGCATTTCAATCGCCCCGTGCATATTGCGCTCGGCCTCCTCGCGCGTGCGACCCGTCGCTGCGCAACCCGCCAGATCGGGGGAGTACGCCGAGCAGTTGCCGTTTGCTTTTTCGATGACAATCAAAAACCGGTACATCCTATTTTGCCTCCTTTTCCTCCATTCGAAAATAAAAAACCCTGTCGCGGCGTTGGTTCGCCACAACAGGGTTGAAAGGGCTTCTGAAAGGTTTAGAAGCGCCGATGATCCGAATTTGTACGGGCGATGCATGCATCGCCCCTACGGTTAGAACCCGTAATACAGACCGACAGCCTTCCGCCCCAAATCCGTCCCGAGGACCGAGTGTCATGGAACGGCTTCCGGACCCTCCGTGACCGCCCACCATCCCAAGGTCAGTCGATCGGTCGGGCGTGTGCGCCTACGTAAAGTCCAAAAACCGACAGCGCGATCAGGACCGCATACATCAACAAAAATCCGTATTCTCCATTTTCCATGCGTATCACCTGCCTATGTTTTATCCCCGTTCAAGCCTCTTGTCAACCAGAGTCCGACGGTCAGGACCAGCAGGGACTATTACCCGTAATCCTGCCAAAACCGCCGGTCTGACGGGGCAGGCCGACCTTTAAAGGCCGGCTATGGAGTGTTTTTGCACTCTGCCCTGCTTTGCTCGCTGGTAAAAGCGGATACGCTCTCTTTGGGACAGGCGGCGGGTCTGACGCCGGTGAAGGATGCGGACGAAATGAATTTCCTGCATCATTTCATCGTCGGGAAAATCCCTTCGAACCACCCGCCATGCTTCCCGCGTTTCAGTGTTGCTCAACTTCTTCATGTTCGTCTCCTATAATTCAGGGGGCGCCACGATCTCGATGGGGCCGTAGCCCTGAAGGGCATTGACCGAATTGATCTCACGCCGCGTTTTTACTTTGACCAGATGCCTGAAATTCCAGCTTGCAAAATAGGCAATGCCGTTCACGACAGCCACGGCCACGTGGCGCGCGTCCGATTCGTATTTGTCCGGGAATATCCCGTTTTGGACGTACCGCTGAGCCAGATCATCCGCCCGGACGTCAAACTCTACCACGTCGAATTCTTCTACAAGTTTCTCGATTTTTCCGCGTTTGTCAATATCCGGCGTATCGCGAATCTCCGAAAGAACAATCGTTGAAATCATCGGCACAAATTCAGGCAGACGAAAATTCCAAAAATGCGCCGTCAAACGCTGACGGTCAGGCGAACGCGCATCCAGATAGGCGCTCGGAACCGTTGTGTCCAAATACACGCGAGGCTTCACCGCCGCCATGTCACACCCTCCTTAATCCCCCTTGCTTGGGGGGAGAGGACTTCCTCACTCCCGTCACCATTCATGAGGGCGCCCAATTCGGGCACGTTCACGGGCACGTGCAGGTTCACGTTCAAATTCGAACCCACAACCTCATGCAAGAGGTTCATCCTATCAGTTGGAAACGTGATCGTAAACGTGCCCGTGAACCTGCCCGATGCGCCTGCTCCATGCACGGGACTTCCCGCACAACGGAACGTCGTCAGACCCGGTAACATCGCCCCCAAACTCGTCTTGCCGAACAGCCAGTCCATCAGGCACACTGCGCCCGAAAGTAGCAAAGTAGAAGAATGACAGTGTCGCAACACCGACTTACCGGCGGGAAACGAAGTACGCGAGGGATGCCGCAGGGAGGAGTTCTCTCGCCGTTATTGGCGAACATCTACATGCGGAGACTGCTGTTGTATTTTCGGACGAGCGGAGCGGCGGAGCGGTTTCAAGCCCGAATCGTAAACTACGCCGACGACTTTGTGATTTTGTGTCGGCAAGAAGGGCGGAAAGCCTTGGAGTGGACGAAGCGGGTGACGGAACGGCTTGGCCTCAAGCTCAACGAGAGCAAGACCTGTGTGAGGGATGGACGCCGGGAGAGTTTCAACTTTCTGGGTTACACGTTCGGTCCGATGATCTGGCCGAAGAACGGCGCACGATATTTGGGAGCGTGTCCGAGCCGGAAGGCGGAGAAACGGCTTCGAGAGCGTCTGAAGGGGTTGCTCTATCGAGGCAACCCGACACCGTGGCCGAATCTGTGTCAGAGATTGAATCGACTGCTGACTGGCTGGGCGAACTATTTCAGTTACGGGAGCTGTTCGAAGGGATATCTACGTACGGATCGTTACGTTGAGGATAGTGTGCGTCGATTTCTGCGCAAGAGACACAAGATCGCCGGACAGGGATATCGCCGGTTTGGCCGTGACGCGATTTACGGCGAACTGGGGATGACCAGTCTGATGAACCTGAAGAAGGAACGTCTCGCATGCCCTGCGTGAAATCAGTCCGAGAGCCGGATGCGGCAAATCCGCACGTCCGGTTCGATGAGCGGGGTGAGGAAACGGGACAGCTTACCCGCTGTTACCGCGCCTCACCTCGACTCTACCCAATCGTTATAGGTCGCACATGGATTCCACCGTTCAAACACCTGAGCCTCAACTGGCCTTCTTGAGGAGATATTCCATCTGACCTTCAAGCTTGGCCACCCGATCGGCCACATCCAGACGGTGAAGGATGACATTCAAAGCGCCTTTGATTTCTTTCATTTCCTCCCGCAGCGCGGCGTTTTGCGCCTGCATTTCCCCCCGCAGCGCGGCGTTTTGCGCCTGCATTTCCCCCCGCAGCCCGCATATTTCCTCCCGGAGCTGTCGAATTTCCGGGATGAACGTGTCCACCATGGCCTTTCGAAACGCCTCGGTCAGCTCCTCTATTTTCATGTGTACAGTTTAGCCGCGGCCTCTGGGAATGTCAAACAAAAAGCGTCGGTGAACGTAAGGGGTCGGAAGTTAAGGGGTTTCCAGTAGGGGTGTCAAGTAGAAGAAAGCGCTTTGTGGGTTCTCCCTTCGTGTCCATTCGAACACATTCGTGACCATTCGTGTTATGCGGTTTCCGCCTTACGGCGTTGGTTCGCCACACCAAGGTTGAAAGGGCTTCTGATTATATATGAAGATCGAGAAGTTGGCAGGCATCGGAGGGACACACTCCTCTTCCCGGGTTACGATTTCTTCGGGGTTGAACGGGTGGTGCGATCCCCAATGCCCATCATCAAGGCGGGAACGGAAATGTCTTCATCAATTGCGTCCCAATGAAGGCCCGTCCCGCCGCCACTGATCACAAACCCGTTTCTTTGTTCGGGCGATGCCCTTAGGAGGCGGGGGAAATAAGCGAGGGGCACACCCAGCCGTCGGCCATCCTCCAAGTCGACCCACAGGGTATCATCATCAAACCGCAGGCTTTTTGCCATGGGATTGGTCATCAAAGTACTCATGCCAGCACCTCTCAATTTTCTCTCTGTTTTCAACGGCAATCGTCAGAAGCTCGTTCAATTCATGCGCCGTCAGGCCGTAGCTCTCAGCCACACAGGGTATGGGGATCAGCCAAACCTTTGCGACCGCGCTCCCTTTCTGAATATGTATATGAAGAGGTTCCCTCGGGTCCCCTTCATTCGAATAGAACAAAAATCGATATCCCTTGTATCTGAATACCACCGGCATGGCGGAACCCTATCATCTGTCTGTTCATCATGCCATCCAGCCTATCGGCCTCACAAAACCAATCAGATTGTATTCAAGACAGATTCAAATGTCAAAAAACCCGGCTGCAAAAATCGAGGAAACTTTAACTACGAAATGACGCAAAATTTCGAGAAACACATAAAAACTCTCTATGAAATTTTTCGCGCTCTTTCGGTTTACCGTTCGATTCGTAGTTAATGGACTTCAGCTTCTCCGTCAAAATAAAAACCCCTGCCGGGGGTTTGGTTAACCCCGACAGGGTTGAAAGGGCTTCTGAAAGGTTTAGAAGCGCCGGAACCGCCGCATTCCTTATACGGCAATAACTCAATACCTGACACTGCAACCCAAGATAGTGGAAAAGGAATGAGGATTGGGATAGAATGGGTGTGTGATGAAGAAACGAATATATGTTGAGACGACGATCCCGAGCTTTTATTTTGAGACCCGTACGGAGTCGGACATGGTCTCGCGCCGTGATTGGACGGTGCAGTGGTGGGATCGGCTTGGGGAAAAATATGAGTTGGTCACAAGCGAGGCGGTGATAGATGAACTGCAAAGCGGGAATCACCCGGCGCGGGATGAGTGCCTGAGGTTGATCGAAAAAGTTTCCGTGTTGCCGGCAACAGAGCGTCTGTCAGAGATCGTCACGGCCTATGTCCGTCACCGTGTGATGCCGGCCGATCCGGTAGGCGACGCTCTGCATCTGGCGTTCGCTTCATATTATCGGTGTGATTATTTGGTGACGTGGAACTGTCGCCACCTGGCAAATGCCAACAAGTTCGAGCATATTCGCATCGTCAATGCCATGTTGGGCCTTTTCGTCCCGAATCTGGTGACGCCATTGGAGCTTTTAAGCGAGGAGGAATCCGATGAAAGATGATCCAGGGGTCGAGAAAGTGAGAGAAGCCCGGAGAAAAATTTCTGCGCAGTTTGGGCACGACCCGCTTAAAATGATCGAGCATCTGCGCCAACTTGAACAAAGGCATCCTGAACGGATTTACAAAGAGCCTTCGCCGGCCGGACCGGTCGGCGGGACAAAATAATGAAAAAAAAACCCTGTTGCGGCGTTGGTTCGCCACAACAGGGTTGATAGGGCTTCTTAAAGGTTTAGAAGCGCCGATGATCCGAATTTGTCAGCCTTCCGGCCGATGGAGGGTGGTCCCGCAGGTGGACGCCTACTTTTCTGATGGCTTATACTTGCCTGAAGCCCACCACGCAAACAGCGTCCACCCGATGGTGACGATATACAAAAGCAGAAACCCGAAATTCACATTGTTCATTTCGCTCATAGTTTATCGCCGTTCAGCCTCTTCGTCAAGATAAATCCTGATACCAGCGCCATGCTGGCGATGGTTACACCCAGGACGTCCTGCAGGTATCGAGTTCCGTTTCCGTCACTGAACCGGGAAATTTGTTCTTTCGTGTCTGTTCGTGATCGTTCGTGCCGTTCGTGGCCAATGGTTTCCGCCTTCTGTCGTCCGATGCTCCTTCGTGCCACTTCGTGGATAAAGGATTTATTCACACGTTCTCGGTCAAAAACCGACGGCCACGTATTCGGCGAAGGAGGAGGATTCGGGGATCGGGAGATTGTCCTCCCGGAGTCCCTTGATATGCATTTCAATCGCCCCGTGCATATTGCGCTCGGCCTCTTCGCGCGTGCGACCTGTCGCGATGCAGCTGGCCAGATCGGGAGAGTACGCCGAGTAGTTTCCGTTTGCTTTTTCGATGACAATCAAGAATCGGTACATCCTATTTTGCCTCCTTGAGGGCCGCCTGCTTTAAAATGCTGTTGAGCGTTCCAGGCGCCAGATCATCCGCCGGGATGTCCGGCAACGGTGACCCGCCCCGGTTTGGACGGGTGCTTGTACTGTTGATGGCTGCCTTTCGTCTCGACCAAGTACCAGCCATCGGCCCCAATTTTCTTGATTATATCCCGTACCTTCATTTGGCTTCAGCTTCCGCTCCAAATCCGTCCCAAGGAGCGAGTGTCACGGAACGTCTTGAACGCCGGAAACGCCGCCCGCAAACCTGTCTTCCCGAACAGCCGGTCCATCAAACACACCGCCCCCGAAAGTAGCAAAGTAGAAGAATGACACCATGACCAAACTCCGTCGATGATGTCGTCCAGCTTGACCCCCGCAGGCAACATCATGTCCTCGTTGCTTTTCGTCTGAATCCTCTGGTACTTTCTCTTCATGGCGGTTCTCCTTTCTGTTTTTGAAAATCTGCACTCCCAGATTAACATCCGGGAGGGGAGAACCGCCTCTTCATTTTCAACTAAACGGGGGACAACCTCGCTTTTCCTGTTTTGGCCTATCTTTGTAGGACTTGGATCACTTCGGATTCTTTATTTGCGGAATCGCTGTGGGCGGTTTTTGTTTTTGGCGGTATGCTGTGGTAGGCTGTCGATGTGAAAAGGCGCGTGTACATTGAAACGTCCATACCCAGCTTTTACTTTGATACCCGGCCGCAGCCGGAAATGATGGCGCGGCGGCTCTGGACAAGAAAATGGTGGCATGAGAATCGTCACCAGTTCGAACTTGTGACCAGTGTGGCCGTATGGGCCGAACTCGAACGCGGGAACTGGCCGAACCGTACCCGGGCAATGCGTCTTATGAATTCCGTCGAGATATTGGAACTGACGGACGAAATTGCCGACATTACCCGAGTTTACATCGCGCGGCGCGTGATGCCCGTGGATCCCGCAGGGGATGCGCTTCATTTGGCGGTTGCGTCATTCCATCGCTGCGATTACTTGCTTACGTTGAATTGTCAGCATCTGGCCAATGCCCGCAAGTTTGCGCACATTCGAGCCGTGAATACGATTCTGGGATTGGATGTCTCGGAGTTGGTTACGCCGCTGGAATTGATGTCAGGAAAGGAGGAGATGCCATGAAAACAGATCCGGTCATCGGCGCCATCCGGCGCATTCGAAGCGTCATTTCACGGGAATATGGGCATGACCCCGTCAAGATTGTCGAGTATTTGAAAGGACTCGAAAGTCGGTACCGTGTCCGGCGCCCAAAGAGGAAGATCATCTCCCGGAATGCCGCCGCGCGCGCGTGAAGGGCGGGTCCGCCGCGGCCGAATCTTCAGCATTGGAACCAGTAATACAGACTGACAGCCTTCCGACCCAAATCCGTCCCGAGGAGCGAGTGTCACGGAACGTCTTGAGCGCCGGAAACATCGCCCGCAAAAGTCGTCTCTCCGAACAGCCAGTCCATCAAGCACACTGCGCCCGAAAGTAGCAAAGTAGAAGAATGACACCATGACACATGACACATGACCATGACCATGACACATGATACCGATTAACCGGAAACGCCGCCCGCAAACTCGTCTTCCCGAACAGCCGGTCCATCAAACACACCACGCTGTCTTTCTTCTTCGACTCCGCGACGGCGCCGCTCGTTGTCCGTTGTCACTGGGGTTTTTTAGGCCTATGGTCGGAAATGAGCACCCAAGAGACAAATAGGGTGACCACGATGGCGGTCGTTAAAGACATCAATATTAATGGGGTCATGATTCGATCACCTCTCCATCAGGATCGCTCCGAGAAAACAGAGCAGGGATACGACGATACCAGACCAAAATTCTGTTGGTGAAAAAGGCGTTTTAAAAGCGCCGCCGATAACTCCGGTGGCAAACCAAATCGTTCCTATGTTGATCATAATCTTTGCCGCATTTGAATGCTGCTTCTCCGTCAATCTCACACTGAAATTCTATCCCACGTCCAAGGGACTGTCAATAAAAAATCCGGTTGCCCGGTAAGGGGTCGGTAGAAGGGGGAGGAGAACCATTCAACATATTCCACGAACGGAAACGAACATGGAACACGAACGAACTCGAACATTTTTACATGGGAAGAATGTTTTTTCGTGTCTGTTCGTGATCGTTCGTGTTCGTTTGTGGCCAATGTTTTCCCCCGGCCTTCCGCCCCAAATCCGTTCCGAGGAGCGAGTGTCACGGAACGTCTTGAGCGCCGGAAACAGCGCCTTCCCCGAATCGGATGATGCCGTCGTCCGTGACCAGACATCGTACGCCGGGCTTGGCGTTGCGGATGGCTTGACGGATGGTGTCGTATATCCGGGATTGAAGATCGGCCAGGCGGGGGTTATGGATACAGACCCAGATCAATGACCAACCGGCCGGACAGTCATTCCAGAAATCGGAATCGCGAGAAATCAGAAGAATCGGTTCGGATTTGAAGGCCTGACGGACATCGTCATCCGGTCGATCGGCCAATCCACAGTCAATGACATGTGACGCTTCGAGACCGTCCTTCCTCAGCTTCGCTGCCCACCAGAAAGGGAGGTTGTTGTCGATCAGGATTTTCAAGCGGCGGCAGGGGGGGCGGCGGGAACCTCGGCAAGATTACGGGCATAAATCAATGCGTCTCGAAGGTCGTCTTCCGTCAGATTGGGATATGCTCTGAAAATATCTTCTGACCTTTCCCGGTTGGCAAGCATCTCCAGCACAACATAAACCGGAATACGCGTGCCTCTGAAAAACGGTTTCCCGCCAACCGTCTTTGAATCGACCGTAATCCTGCCTGTCAGAAGTTTCATGTAGAAAATGTACGACGGCCACAGGGAGATGTCAAGAAAATAAAAACCCCTGGGTAATACAGACCGACGGCCTTCCGCCCCAAATCCGTTCCGAGGAGGGTGTCACGGAACGTCTTGAGCGCCTGCAAGCACCGCCCGCAATCCTGTCTTCCCGAACAGCCGGTCCATCAAGCACACTGCGCTCGAAAGTAGCAAAGTAGAAGAATGACACCATGACAACCCCTCAAAGTCTTACAGGCATGGTTGGACCAACAGAAAACGAATAAATGCATATCGGGTTGACACACCTGCACCGCATTTTAGCCACAAAAAGCACAGAAGGCACAAAATTTTTAATGTTTTCTGTGACTTTTGTGCCTTTTGTGGCTATCCATTTCGGGTAAAGACGGATGTGGTGTCTCAACCCGATAAGCATTAACGAATAAACGTACGCCCGACCCCGATCATCGATCTCCTCGCCTTGCCGAACAGCCGTCGACCGGGACTCGGGGCCGGCTACGCAAGAACGAGGCGCCGGCCCTTCGGTACAGGGATGGGATCATTGAATTCCCTGGCCGTTTTTAGCCACAGTTTGATTGCCTTGCGCGCGTTTCTCAAGGCATCTTCATACGTGCTGCCGTGCGCCATGCATCCGGGAAGCTCCGGGACATCCGCGACAAATGCACGATCTTCGTCGCTCCAAAAAATAATGATCTCATAGCGTTCCATATCTACTCGTCTCCTATTCTGTATTTCAAAATGACGGCGCGTACCTGCCGAACTTGATAGGGCTTTGCTTTGCTGCCATCTCTTTGCAAATTGATTTTCTCTTCTACGCCCGCCTTTCTGAAAACATGGTGGCCCCCCTCTGTTCGTTCATCAAAGCCAAATCGCTTCAGAAGATGGCACAGGGCCGCGAAACGGATATTTGCATCCGACGTTCCACTCAATATCCGCAACAGAAGTTTCTCATATTTGCTCATGTGGTTATTCTAGAAAAACACGTCCTCCTCACCCCATCAGTATAGTCAGAAAAATACGGTCTGTCAAAAAATAAAAAACCCTGTTGCGGCGTTGGTTCGCCACAACAGGGTTGAAAGGGCTTCTGAAAGGTTTAGAAGCGCCGATGATACTTGGTTGACTGACTTAGAACCCGTAATACAGACTGACAGCCTTCCGACCCAAATCCGTCCCGAGGAGGGTGTCACGGAACGTCTTGAGCGCCTGCAAGCACCGCCCGCAATCCTGTCTTCCCGAACAAACGGTCCATCAAACACACCGCGCCCGAAAGTAGCAAAGTAGAAGAATGACACCATGAAACCACTCACATCGTTCATCCCAGATCCATGACGTTGACGACATTCGAGAAGGGGGAATGTGGGGTAGAGGGTTCGGGAGAGGGGGCGCGTCTCCCGATAAAATGCCTCTCTTTTACCCACAGGAAAACCGGAAGACCCGAAAATAAAAACCCCTGGGTAATACAGACCGACGGCCTTCCGCCCCAAATCCGTTCCGAGGAGGGTGTCACGGAACGTCTTGAGCGCCTGCAAGCACCGCCCGCAATCCTGTCTTCCCGAACAGCCGGTCCATCAAGCACACTGCGCTCGAAAGTAGCAAAGTAGAAGAATGACACCATGACAACATCCCACGACCTCGTACACTTCCTCCTTCAACAACAATTCGTGTCCATTCGTGTTCATTCGTGGTTCGTTCCTCCCGAGTAGTTACCAAATAAAAAACCCTGTTGCGGCGTTGGTTCGCCACAACAGGGTTGAAAGGGCTTCTTAAAGGTTTAGAAGCGCCGATGATACTTGGTTGACTGACTTAGAACCCGTAATACAGACTGACAGCCTTCCGGCCCAAATCCGTCCCGAGGAGGGTGTCACGGAACGTCTTGAGCGCTGGAAACGCCGCCCGCAATCCTGTCTTCCCTAACAAACGGTCCATCAAACACACCGCGCTCTCTTTCTTCTTTGACTCCGCGGCGGCGCTGGAGGTCACATACCAAATCCTTCCGCTCGTCCTGTCGTGGCCGACCACATAAAGCACGTTATTCACCACGGTCTGCGACAGTTCTAGATAACTTCGAGTGTTCGGAAGATTAGCAGCAATGTCCATAACGGGATCGTTGTGCGCGTATCCGAGATTTTGGTTGAGGGTATCCACGCTCCACGAGATCGACGCTGCAAATGAAGTGTCGTACCCCCGCGAGGTCGCGTCAAGGGATGCCGTCGCCTTGTAGAGATTACCGGCGTTCGAAATGTAGTACAGAGTCAGCGCGTTGCCTGATCTGTTGAATGCCAGAGACGCCGGTCTCGCCGCAACAGTCTGTGCCACGTTTGCAAGGCCTGTATCAAGCTGTGAGAACGTATCGGACCACTGGAATGGCGATCCATTAGCCGCACTATCCCCAGCGTTTGAATTGGCAGGAGGGATTGATGCCGAGTCATCATCAATCACGAGGATGAACAGCGTGTCTGCCCCCTTTTGCTGCGTATGGGGCGACACAATAATGGTCACACGATCAATCGTGTCACCCGCGTCTTCCTGATCCAGCGCCATGGCCGCGTCAACAAATGTGTCACCGCCACCAGCCGAAATAACTCCGTATCTGGACGAGCTGAATCGCAACTTGGCAGACCATAAACCAGGGCCTCCTGACGAAGAATCTGCCAACGTCACACGATATACAGATATACCAGTGTCTCTGTCTTCAATAGTAACACCCTCACCAGCATTGGCCTCGGTGTCTTCGGTCACATTGAGCATAACGTAAAACCTGAACGCCGTATCCGTCGCAACTTTCAGACCCCCGGCAGGTCCTTCTGCGATCTGCAAATCGGCGCCCAAACCGGGGTCAGTATCAAGCACGTACCGTGTATACTCGAGAGACGCCAACGCAGCTCCGTTCCCAGCTACACGCCAGATAAACAACGCAAGCGTGTCCGCCTGCCTAACGGAGCCAGAAGCGCTGCTTGGCGATCCATAATTGACACAAAGGATGACATAACTGTCATTAGCCAGCAAGTCAAATGCTGTTATCCTCTGAGTCTGTGTTTCGAGGGAAGCACCACGCAAATCTACTGTCGTAAGCCGCCGCATGGTTGAGGTACCCGTGTCATTCACATAGATGGCGATCCCGCGACTTGTGTCGGTGCCCCCTCCTGGCCCCGCTATAACCGAATCGATTGCCACGATCGGTGAGTCGGTAGGACCATAAAGAGCAATGGCAGTTCTCTGCGTAGAAACACTGGCCGCCGTCGAGTTGGTATCAACAACAGTGGCGGGTAAAAAATCTGTAAACGTCCCCCCATTGGTGCCCTTTTGGACTTGTAACTGCTGCGCGCTAACTTTGGCGCTCACGTAGATATCGCCATTAGCACCAACAGCAATATCAGCGCCTGCATCTGTGGTCGTGTTACTGAGGCTGTCTACTTGCTTCGTATCCGCCCAAGCTGCGGGACTGACAACCAGCGCCACCGCGACCAGCGCCGCAAAAAAGATTAATCCGTGCTTCAAGATGTAACCCCCCTTTGAAGTTCTGCTCCTTGTTGCGAATCCTCGTTGCCTGTCAAACAATGGAGCATTCTTGGGTATTGCTCTATATTCACTAAAGCCTATCAGACCGGAACGCTTGAGGCGCCCGCTCTGAAACCTGCCATAACAGTTATGGGCAGGTATGTTAGCCGTTTTTCGCCCCCCCCGCCAAGCGGGGTAAGGCCTTATCCCTTCGGCTCGAAAGGTGCGTGAACACGAAGGGGTAATTGTGCAAAGGTACCAAAAAAAGCGTGCAAGTCAAGTATTTTTTCAAAATATTTTTTTGGGGGCTTGGGAAGAAGACAGGAGACAGAATACAGGAGACAGAAGAAACATAGAAAACCGGAAAATCAAATAGAGGCCGGGATGGCGTCGGCCCTCACGAGGAATCACGCTGATGCCGATAATGCAGAGCATGGACACGGCATCGTTCCAATCGGACATTCCGGCCGCGGCGGCGGCGCTGATATGACGCCGGAACGCATCGAGGAAATAAAAATCCACGTCCGCAGTTTTGGCCTTGCGGCGATCATCGGCAGTTTTGCGGACTGGATAACGCGCGAAAGTCTCCGGCCCGTTCAGTTCATCGGGTGGCTGACGGGCGTGGCGCTTCTTATGATGGCCGTCGCGTTGACAAAAAAGAAAAGTTAGGGGATGATTCACACATGGACGCACGAGAAACCGCGCTTTTGGTATTTTCGATTTTTGGTCTGCTCTACGGTGTAGTTGCGCTGTATTTGGCGAAAAAGACAGAACAGCAGTAACCGTTCTGCTCTCTAATTTGTACTCACACAGAGGGAGAATTTCACTTGAACCCTCGACCCCTCGAATCCTCGAACCCTTTTTCACCAGACACCAGGTAACACGAGTTACGCATTTTTTACACAAGAGGCACAAGAGACCCATCAAGGATTATTTGTTATTGGTCATTTGTTGTTTTCTATTTGTTATTTGGAACTGACCAATAACCAATAAGAAATGACAAATAATCATTCATGATCCGGCTTGCCTCGCTTTTTGAATCCTTCGGCGATGTTGGCCGGGATGGACACGGCCGACCTTCGGAATTGGGACGTCAGGCCGTAGATTTCATGTTTCGGAAACCCGGCCGTCGCGCGATAAATCCCGAGCACCACCCGATGCGCCTTCTGCCAGACCGTCAACTCCTCAAATGTTTTCGCCTTTTCCATGCTTTTCTCCTTTTGTGGGTCGATTTTCTTCTGTCTCCTGTATTCTGTCTTCTGTCTTCTTCCCAAGCCTCAGCTTCTCCCCCCTTCCATCCGCAGCCGGCGCGCCGGGAATTCGAGGTGGAGGTTGAAATGCCGAAGGAAATTCATGCCCAAAAGTCCCCGGACGGGGACGTTCGGAGGCAGGGAATGGGCGACCACGTCAATGGTCCCGACGGCATGCCCGAGGACCACAAGACGACGCACCGCGAGTAGAGGCGCATAGGCATGGCCGCTGGCCGTGGTCATGGCCTGTCGACGAACAGCCTTTGCGGGATCATACCCCGCCACCAGCAGGATGTCGGGATCGATCAACGTGGTGGCGGCCCCGGTGTCAAGGATCAGGCGGGTTTCGACCCGCTCCCGCGCACCGTACACGGTCGCCTTGACGACAATGACGTCCGGCTTTGGATCAAGCCGCTGGACTGACATGAAGGAAGATGCAGACGGTGTCTTTGGGCATGTCCTCGGAACACTCGACCGCCAGATGCCGGTGTTTGGTTTTCAGGGCCACCGGGGTCAGCGCATGGGGGTCGGGGTCTTTGGCCAAAAGCCGCCCGGTCAGTCCCAGCCCCGTTTCCGGGTCCAGTGTATCCACCGCGATGAGCAGCCACAGCTTTCTGCCCCGATGCCGCCGCCGAATGGTCTCGATCCGCTCCGGTTTCTTTCTCATATGTCCTTTATACAACTGCCGGCCGGGGAGATCAAGTTCGGCCTCTTTCTGCGAGAAGACAGAAGACAGAATACAGGAGACAGAAGAAACACAGAAAACCGGAAAATCAAATAGAGGACAGGATGGCGTCGGTGTAGGCTGAGAGGAGCCGGCCGACCTCGTCCACGTCGTCCAACAATGCGGACGAGTTCATGTAGCCCAGGTCCCGTGAAAGGATCAGATAGTAGCGGGTCTCCTCCAGGGATCCCTGGGCCGTGTTCATGAATCGCGCCTTGTCCGGCTTGCCCCGTTTTTTGAATCCTTCGGCGATATTGGCCGGGATGGACACGGCCGACCTTCGGAATTGGGACGTCAGACCGTAGATTTCATGTTTCGGAAACCCGGCCGTCGCGCGATAAATCCCGAGCACCACCCGATGCGCCTTCTGCCAGACCGTCAGCTCCTCAAATGTTTTCGCCTTTTCCATGCTTTTCTCCTTTTGTGGGTCGATTTTCTTCTGTCTCCTGTATTCTGTCTTCTGTCTTCTTCCCAAGCGAGAGGGCCATGAGATTCAACCGGCGTCTGACCCTAACCTGCGCCAATTTGGCGGGGTCTTCCGTGCGGTTGGCGGCTGCCGCTCCGCGCGCGTAATAGAGTCCGCAGAGCCCGTCATAGACGCGGCGGGATTCGGCGGCGGACATTCGGGTCAGCCATTCGATTTTCTCCGCCCGCAGCGCCGCCTCCGCAGCCTCAAACCCCCGTTTCCAGCGCCGGCATCCATCCGCCAAGTTCTCCGTCTCCATCTGCTTCGGGGCTACCGCGGAAATGTTTCGCGGGCCAGGAGGTCGGTGAGGTCGGCGAAGAAGCGATTGAAGTTTTGGAGGTCGGGTTTTTGGATCATGTAGGGCGGCCAAGAGTCCAGGCGGATGTCGGAGCAGATCTGGCAGAGGATCTCCCGCGTCAGGCCTGCGTCCTTTTTCTGCGCGGCCGGAAAATGGTCGAGGATTCGGAGGCCGGAGCGGTCGAGAAAGAACAGGTCAATGGCGTCACGGAGTTCGGATCGGGACAGAAGGGTGCAGAATTTGTTGGCGCAGATGTCTTCCGGCCCGTCGACGGCGTATGGGCCGAACATCTTTTTCTTTTCCACGGCCTGGACCGCCGTTTCCCACACCATATCAATTTTGACGCCGGCGGGGTCTCCGACCGGCCGCCATACTCCCCGGTGGAAATGGGGCGCCGTCCGGTCCGCCTCCCAGGTTCCGCCCGTCTCGTGAATGACCGCCTGCAGAATGCCCCGGACTTCCGAAAACCGGTCGCCGCTCAGCGTGAAGAGGTCCAAGTCGTCCGAACGCCTGTGCTGCAGATAGAAGACGCTCAGAGCGGTTCCGCCCGTCAGAAAAAACCCGCCGGTTTTGGAAAAGAAAACGTCCAGGAACCGTTTATGCGATGGGAGCAGAAGATCGGACATAGCCGAACTCGATCCATTTGGCGAAAAGAAGCGACCACAACGGCCGGCTGCGGCCGAGGTATCGGCGCAGGTCCGGCCAGCGATCGGCCACCTCCTGCGGGGAGAGGTAGGACCAGACGCGGTCTGGGCGAAATTCCCGGAGGATTTTGCCGGCGTAATAGGCCCATTGCGGGTGTGCCGTCGATCCGAGAATTTCCCGGAGTTGGCGCCGGGTCATGGGTTCATCCCAGAATACAACCTCATCGCGCGAGTCCATGTGGAAATTCTGCCACGCCGGCGCTGGGCGATCAAGGAGTCCATCATCCGCGTATGGGTTGGTTTTCTTCTGTCTCCTGTATTCTGTATTCTGTCTTCTTCCCAGGCGTCAGATCCTCCCCGCCCGGAACGCCTCCCAGACCCGGAGCGTTCCGCCGCGGAGGGCCTTCTCATTGAATCGGTTCGCCTCCTCCAGCCAGAGGAGTTTCTCCCGGACGGGGAACCTGAGCCACTCGCGGATCTGGGCGTCCGTGACCGAGTAGGAAAAGCCGCGCCGGCGGTCAGGGCGCCGGGCGGATTTTTTGGAGTTTCTGGACATACTTCGCCGCCTTCCGGAGCGCCCGGATGTCGGATACATCCTGGTTGCGCCCCGCTTTTTTTTTTCATTTTAATCAGATCCGGCATCGAAATGAAGGGAATCATCAGGTCGCCAATCCAGGCTTTCTTGAAATTCTTCCTCGCATCCTGAAACTGGACCGGCGACTCCAGCAGGACATCCACCAGCGAGAACGGATGGTCCGGAATGACGAAACTGAACACCCCCGCGTTCTTTTCCTCCCTGAGCCACCGGACAGCGTCCTTGGCCGTAAACTGCGCCCTCGTGACGGGCCGGACCGGTTTGTATCCGAGGGAGATCAACGCATCCCAGAGTCGCCCGAGGTTCTTCGGCCCCAAATCGGCCAGGAGGTCGGTGTCCTTGGTGTATCGCGGGACTCCGTGGAGATTCACGGCCACGCCGCCGCAGACCAGATACTTTACCCGGTGTCCATTCAGCCGCTGAAAGAGCGCCTCGTAATACATGTCCCGACTATTATCCCTGAGAGCGATGGCGCCCGCAAGAGCGATGGACCGTGGACCGTGGAGAGAAGACAGAAGACAGAAGACAGGAGACAGAAGAAACACAGAAAACCGGAAAATCAGATGGAGGCCGGGATGGCGTCGGCGCACATCATCGGGAGCCGTCTTCTCGGGCATGTGCATGTGTACGTTCACGTGGGTCGGTTTTCTTCTGTCTCCTGTCTTCTGTCTTCTGTCTTCTTCCCATTTGACGGGTTCCAGTATAAGTTGTACAATACACAACAGCATGGAAAATCTGCGGGACGTCCTGGCCCGGGCCTTTCTGGTGTCCGGGAAATCTTTGTCGGCGGTCGCGCGCGAGTGCGGGATCGACAAGGGGAACCTGTCGAGGTTTCTGCGGAAGAAGGGCCGGTCGCCGCAGGTGGGCCTTCGGAAAATCGACCGGCTTCTCAAGGCGCTCCGCGTGGAGGTGGCGGCGCCGAAGTACCCGCCGGCGCTGGGGTGGCTGGCGGAGGTGGACGCGCAGTATCCGGCCCTGCGCCGCCGGCTGGCGGACGTCGATCCCCACGATCTTCATATGATTCTGACCCATATCCACCGTCCGGTGTCGCAGAGAAGATTCCTGCTGCGTCGGACACCGTCCTTGGGATATTCCCTCTGATCGTGGCTTCCACGCCGGACGCGCGACTTCTCGGCCGGATTTGCCGGGCGTTTCAGAAACATCGCCTGGAGGCCGTCCTGGTGGGCAACGCGGGCGCGGCGCTGCAGGGGGCGCCGGTGACGACCGTGGACGTGGATTTCCTGGTGCGGGAAACTCCGCTCAATATCAAAAAAATAAAGGCGGTGGCCAAAGAACTCGGCGCCGCCTGTTCGCAGCCGTTTTTGCCGGCCAGCGACATCATCCGGCTGAGCGGCCCGGACTTGGACATCGATTTCATGTTTACCATGGGCGGCAAAACGCTCGAGCAAATCCGTTCACGGTCCCGGCGCATCGAGGTTGAATCCAACATCAGCGTGATGGTGGCGTCGCTTTCCAGCATCATCGATTCGAAGAAAAAGGCC
This sequence comes from Candidatus Lindowbacteria bacterium RIFCSPLOWO2_12_FULL_62_27, assembly GCA_001784175.1. GTDB lineage: Bacteria > Lindowbacteria > 2-12-FULL-62-27 > 2-12-FULL-62-27 > 2-12-FULL-62-27 > 2-12-FULL-62-27. The sequence goes on along the minus strand of MFPR01000004.1, from coordinate 214,223 downwards.
AACCGTCCGAAGGACCGTGCGGCCCTGCCCATTCTGGAAGCGACGCTGAAGACGATCGAGGCCATGGAGTCGGAGCAGGGCCGCGTTGACCCGCCCGGGAAGGCCTGTTAGTCTCCTCTTCAATATCCCATCAGGAGGTTTATTCGCATGGCAGTGACGGAGATTACCGACGCCACGTTTGAGGCGGAGGTGACGAAATCGAATACGCCGGTGCTCGTCGATTTTTGGGCCGTGTGGTGCGGGCCCTGCCGGATGATCGCGCCGATGGTGGAGGAGCTGTCGAAGGAGTACGCGGGGAAGGTGAAATTCTGCAAGGTGAACGTGGACGACAACAACGAGACCGCCGTTCAGTTCGGGATACGGTCCATCCCGACCCTGCTCATCTTCAAGAACGGCCAGATTGCCGGGCAGGTGATCGGCGCCGTGAGCAAGGAGCGGTTGAAGGCCGAGATCGACTCGGCGCTCAGATAGGCGTGGGTCGATGAGGTCCGGAACGCAGGCCGTGGTGCGGCCGGTGATTCATGAGGGCCGGGCGTGCGTGCTCAAGTCGCCGCGTGGCGGCGTTTGGAAACCCATCAGCCGGCGGTTTCTTTGGCGGGAGTGGAAGGTGTATCAGCGGCTGAAGGGTGTGCAGGGAATTGCGGAGAGCCTGGGATACAGCGAAGAAGGGTTGCTTCTCGAGGCGGTGGAGGGCCGGCCGCTGTCGGAGTTTCGGAGAGGGCAGGTCACGGTTGGTTTTCTGGACGAGCTGGACCGCGTGATCTTCGACATTCACAGCCGCGGCGTGGTCCATTCCGATCTTAAAAAGCGCGCGAACATTCTGGTCGCCGGCGATCGGCCGGTGATCCTGGATTTTGGCGCGGCCTTCCTTGAAGGCGAGTGGCTCTACGAAACCTTCCGGCGGGTGGACTTGGCCGCCGCCGCCAAACTGCGGGCGCATCATCAGCCGGAGACGCTTCGGGCCGATCAAAAGACTCTTCTTGAAAATCCGACGTGGGCTGAGCGGCTGAGCCGGTTTCTGATACGGACCGTCAGAGACCCGTACCGGGCGATGGTGGGAGACAGATGATGGAAACAGAGAAAGACCCCCCTTTATCCCCCGAACGCGTGAAAAAATCGTTTATCCACGAAGGGACACGAAGGAGCACGAAGAAAAACTTTTATAACGTATTGAATATCTCGATTCCCTTCGTGTCAGCTTCGTGTCCCTTCGTGGATAAAAGGGGGTTTGTTCAATATTTTCATACGTTCGGGGGAATGAGGGAGGTCAGGCCCCTCTATATATATATGGAGAGGCGCTCCTTTGTGCGCGGATAGTTCATATCTCTTTTGTCCATTAGAGCTTATGTATAAAGCCGGCGCCGCGATTCATCGTAATCTATATAAATTAAATATGTTACGCAAGACGCGCTTGGATGTGCCAGTTATTGGGGTTGGCAATCTCTCTTTTGGTGGGAGTGGGAAGACTCTTGTGGTCAGTCGGATTGCAGAGAAGTTGATGGCCGATGGTAAGAAGGTTGGGATTGTGTGCCGGTCGTATGGGGCGTTGGCCGGGCCGCATGTTCTGGTCGATGGCGTGGCGGCGGATCCGGCCGGCGTAGGAGACGAGGCGGCCGGCTACGCAGAACGCTTTGCGGTGGCGAGTGGGCGGGACAAGACGGCGGCGGCGCGGCGGCTGATCGAGGCCGCGCCGGCCCTCGATGTGATCCTGGTGGACGACGCGTTTCAGCATCACCGGCTTCATCAGGATTTGCGGATACTGATCTGGCCGAAGCGAGGTGCGGTGTTGCGTGATTTTCGGAGCGCGGAGCGCGAGGCGGAGATTCTGCTGGTCCCGAATGGCGAGCGGTCGCCGCGTGCGGATTTGGATACGGTGTATTTTGTGAAAGAGATTCTCGGGATTTTGGATTTGAAATCCGAGAAACATATACTCGTGGTTGGAGGTCTGGGGCCGGAAACAGATTTTTTTGAGCATGTGGGCCGGTACTTGTCCGGCGCGTATCGGACGCTGCGGTTTGCGGATCACGTTGACTACCGGCGCGGGGATGTTCAGGCGAAGCTGTTTGAATCGAGCCGGGGATGCGGCGCGATCGTGACGACCTCGAAGGACCACGTCAAACTCAAACCGCTTGCGTTGGACCTCCCGCCGATTTATGTTGTCCGTGCGGGCATCAAGTTTTTAACGAACGAGACACTGTTTTGGGAGCGGATCGAGGCGGCGATGGCCAAATGAACTCAAATCGAAAATCTAAAATCGAAAATCTAAAATCTCCGGTTTATCTGGTGGGCGCCGGTCCCGGCGATCCCGAGCTGATCACTCTGCGGGGGCGGCGGCTGTTGTCAGAGGCCGATGTCGTGGTTTACGCGGGGTCTCTCATCCCTCCCGCCGTCCTCGACATGGCGCCGGCCGATGCGGAGAAGCATGACAGCGCGAAGATGACGCTCGAGCAGATCGTCGAGGTGATCGCGAAGGCGGCGCGCGCCGGCAAGCGGGTGGTGCGGCTGGCCTCCGGGGATCCGACGATTTTCGGCGCGTCGGCGGAACAGTCAGAGGCGCTGGCGAAGGAGGGCATCCGTCTGGAGACGGTGCCGGGCGTCAGTTCCGTGACCGCCGCGGCCGCCGCGCTCGGGCAGGAACTGACGCTGCCGGAAATCTGCCAGACCATCATCCTCACGCGCGCGGCCGGCCGAACGCCCATGCCGGAGAACGAACAACTGCGCGAGCTGGCGCGGCACCGCGCCGTCATCGCGCTGTTTCTGTCCGCCGCGCTGGGCAAAGACGTCCAGCGCGATCTTCTGGAGGGCGGCTATCCGCCCGAGACCCCGGTGGCGATCGCCGCGCGCGTGACGTGGCCGGACGAGCGGATCGTGCGGTGCAAGCTGGACGAGCTTGAAGAAACGTTGCGGCGCGAAAAAATAACGAAGACCGCGCTGATCCTGGTCGGCGAGGCCGTGCGGGAGCGCGGCCATCGCGCGAAGCATACGAGGTCGAAACTGTACGATCCGGCGTTCAGCCATGGGTACCGGAAGGCCTCGGTATGAGACAGGTCGACCTCTGTCTTGTCCTTCATGCGCACCTGCCCTACGTGCGTCATCCGGAGGTGGAGGAGCACGGGTTTGAGTGGTGGTTTTATGAGGCGTGCTGGGAGGTATACGCGCCGCTGTTGGCGGCGTTTGAGCGGTTGGAGCAGGACGGCGTGCCGTTTCGGATGACGGTATCGATTTCGGCGCCGCTTCTGGGGATGTTTTGCGACCGGCTTCTCAATGAGCGTCTGGAGCGGCACCTCAAGCGGCTGGCGGTGCTGACGGACAGGGAGCGGGAGCGGACGGAGGGCGGGCCGTTTCAGGCCGCGGCCACGCATTTTTATTATCATGTCCGCCAGGCGCTCGACGTGTACCGGCGGTTCGATTCGAACCTCGCGCGCGGATTCCGCCACTGGCAGGACGCCGGCCGGATCGAAGTCATCACGACGCCCGCCACCCACGGGTTTCTCCCGCACCTGCAGGACCTGCCGGCCTGCGCGGGGGCGCAGGTGCGGGTGGGCGCCGAGTCGCACCGGAAATTTTTCGGCCGGCTGCCCGCGGGGATGTGGCTGGCGGAGTGCGCCTACATGCCCGCGCACGACGGCCTGCCGGGCGTCGATGAATGGCTGGCCGATTCGGGTGTCCGGTATTTTTTCCTCGACACGCACGGCATCACGGGCGCCGGTCCGCGCCCGCCGCACGGAGTCCACGCGCCGATCCGCACGCCCGCGGGCGTGGCGGTGTTCGGCCGGGACCCGGAGACATCGAAGCAGGTGTGGAGCGCGACCGAGGGGTATCCGGGGGACGCGTGGTATGCGGAGCATCACAAGGACGCGGGTCATTTTCTGGACGCGGAACAAATCCGGCCGTTTCGGCCGGACCGGACGGGCCGAATTCCCATCGGGCTGAAGTATTTTCGCGTGACGAGCAAGTCCTCGGCGCGGAAAAGCCCCTACGCGCCGTGGATGGCGCTCCGGCGGTCCGCGTACCATGCGACGCATTTTCTCCGAAAGCGGACCGCGCAGTCGTACGGGCTGCTTTCGGCCATCCGCGGCGAGACGCCGGTGATTGTCGCGCCGTACGACGCCGAGCTGTTCGGCCACTGGTGGCATGAAGGCCCGAAATTCATCGAATACATTTTCCGCAAGGCGCACGAGATGCGGCTCCCGTTCCGGTTTTCGACGCCCTCCGACCGGCTGCGCCGCGAGCCGGTGCGGCACGTGGCGACGCCGGCGGCGTCGAGCTGGGGCGACGGCGGGTACTACAGAGTCTGGCTGAACGGCACGAACGACCAGATGGTATCGAAGCTGACGAAGGCGGGCGCGGCGCACCTGCGCGCGGTCCGCGAATTCGGCCGGTCGGACCTGGAGCGCCGGGCGCTCGCGCAGATGGGCCGGGAACTATTGCTGGCGCAAAGTTCGGACTGGCCGTTCATCGCGACGACGTCGCAGGGCATCCGGCCGTACGCGCATGAGAAGGTGGACAAATTTCTGACGCGGTTCTGGGGAATTTTGCGCGCGTTGCGGCACGGCGGCGTCTCGGCGGCGATGCTCGAATCGCTCGAAGCCGACGACAATCTGTTTCCGTGGCTCACGGCGAAACCGTGGCTGGCCGCGCGCCGCGCGCCGCTGGTCAGACCGAGGAAAAGAATCGTTCCGGAGACGCCGGCACTTGGGGCCGCGGAGCGGCTGATCCGCCGCGAAACGGCGGAGGAGCTGGGGGTCAAACCGATCAGTCCCTTCCTCGCCTTCGTGTGGTGGGATTTCAAGACCCTGAAGGGCCGCGTGACGGACCTGCGGGTGCGGTGTCTCACCCCGCCTGTCTTCGAGCGGCAGGTCCCCTGCGCGGCCTCCTCCGGCAACTGGTACATCCACAAGCTCCGGCCGGGATGCCACTATCAACTGCTCGCCTTCGGCGACGGCGTCTTGCAGGCGTACTCGGTGCCGGCGCTGTTGCCGGGCAAGCCGCGCACGCACGCCGCGCGGTGGCGGCGGTTCCGGGATTAGTCGATCAGCACATCCTCGCCCTGGACGGTCGTTTTCAAACACTGGGCGGCCGCGTCCGGATTGTTCTGACATTCTCCGGTCGTGACGTCGAAGGACCAGCCGTGCCAGGGGCACGTCACGGTTTTGTCTTCGAGGTATCCTTCGCCGAGCGGCCCGCCGGCGTGGGGGCAGGTGTTGTCGAGCGCGTAAATTTGACCGGCGACATTAAACAGCGCCACCGCCCGTCCGTCCGGCGTGTCGACGGCGATGCATCCGCCTTCCGGCACGTCCTTTTTCCCCGCAATTCTGACTCCCATGGGTCGTCTCCTCCTTTACTGGATTATCAGCCGCTGGTACCCTGACAAATATGAGCGCGTCGGTCAAGGACTTTCTGGGCCCGAAGGGCGTGCTGGTTCGGGACGGTCTGGAATTCCGCCGGCCGCAACTGGAGATGGCCGAGGCCGTGGAGGAGGCGCTGTCGGCGTCGAAGCCGCTTCTCATCGAAGCCGGCACCGGCGTCGGCAAGAGCTTGGCCTATCTTTTGCCGGCGGCGCTTGCGGCCCACGCGGAGGGCCTCCACATTCTGGTGTCGACGCACACCAAGGCTCTGCAGGAGCAGCTCGTCCGAAAGGACCTGCCGTTTTTGTCGCGGGTGCTCGTGCGGGAAAGCATTCCGATCTCGTTTGCGCTTTTCATGGGCAGCGAAAATTACCTGTGCCTTCGAAGGTTCTACCAGTCGATCCGCGACGCCAACGCGCTCTTTGCGAGCGCCCATTCCGTCGAGACGCTCGGCCGCCTCAAAACCTTTGTCGAGGGGCATACCGCCAAAAAAGGCCAGAGCGGCCTCCGGATGGACCTGCCGGACGCGCCGGACGATCTCTGGCGGAACATTCACCGGGAGAGCGACAACTGCATGGCGTCGCATTCGCCGTATTACCAGGACTGCTATCACCACGCGGCGTATTCGCGCCTGAAGGGTTCGGACCTTCTGGTGGTGAACCACGCGCTGTTTTTCGCCAATCTCGCGTCGGGCGGAAAAGTCCTGCCGGCCTATGACGCGGTGATTCTGGACGAGGCGCATTCGATCGAGGAGGTGGCGGCGTCGCACCTGGGCCTCAACGTGACGAATTTTTCGATCAAGTGGCAGCTCGATCAGATTTACAATCCATCGACCGAAAAGGGACTGGCGCGCCGGTTTGAGACTTTGACCACCGCCTGGCGCCGCGCCGCGATGGATCAGGTCCGGCAGTTGCGCCGGAAGACGGACGAATTTTTCGAGCGGCTGATCGAGGCCTTCAAGACGGCCCCGGGATCGAACGCGTTCCGGGTCCGCAAGCCCGAACCGATCCCCAACACCCTGACGCAACCGCTCGACGATCTGTCGGGCCACCTTCGCGAAGGCCGGGACAAGCTGGAGGCGCCGGAAGACAAGCAGGAGATGAAGGCCTACGCGGACCGGCTGACCGGACTTGCGGCCACGCTGGAATCTTTTCTGACCCAGTCGGACCGGCAGCTCGTGTACTGGATCGAAATCGAGTCGCGCCCGCGCGGCACGCGGGTGCAGCTCAGGGCATCGCCGCTGGATTTGTCGCGGGCGCTGAAAGCCACGCTGTTTCGCGAAGACGCGCCGCCGGCGATTCTGACGTCGGCGACGCTGACCGTTCAGAACGATTTTGAATTTGTGCAGTCGCGGATCGGCGCGTCCGGCATTCTGGGCGTGGAACTTGGCTCGCCGTTCAATTACGAGCGGCAGTGCCTGTTGTATCTTCCGAAGGAGATGCCGGACCCGGGCGAGGACGCGGCCTATTATCAGGCAGTGGAGGATCAATGCCGGCGCCTGATCGAGCTGGCCGGCGGCGGCGTCTTCATTCTCTGCACGAGCCATGACTGGGTGAACCGGCTCTTCTGCCATCTGTCGGAAAAACTGGCGGACCATAAATTCTTCAAACAGGGCGGGCCGAAATCCTTCGGTATGCTCGACGAATTCCGCCGGACGCCCGCCGCCGTCCTGATCGGCACCGACACCTTCTGGCAGGGCGTGGACGTGCCGGGGGAGGCGCTCCGGCTGGTGATCGTGACGCGCCTGCCGTTCGCGCTGCCGAGCCACCCGCTGGAGGAGGCGCGCGTGGAGTATCTGCGGTCGGCGGGCTTTGATCCGTTCACGCGGCACACGCTGCCGAGCGCCGTGTTGATGCTGCGGCAGGGATTCGGCCGGCTGATCCGCCGGATCGACGACCGCGGCGTGGTCGCAATCCTGGATCCGAGAATCCGGACGCGGGCCTATGGCCAGGTTTTCCTGAAATCGCTCCCGCCGGCCCGGCGGGCGGCGGGTCTGGCCGAAGTGAAAAGTTTTTTCAGTAAATCCGCAGCGGGTGAACCGATTCGATCTGAACGCCCGTCGCATGGCGAAGCCGCTGGGCCAGATACCGGCAGTACCAGATGAAGTTGCGGCCGGTGATATAGGCGAGCCGGTCGTGCGGGAAGAAGGGGTTTCCCGGCGGCCGGCCGGACGCGGCTTCGGGGTGTCCGCCGTCGCGCGGGGAGCAGATTTTCTCGATCATCGCGCCCAGATTGATCACGCTGGGCTGGTGCGTCACCTTGCGCGTGGTCAGGGCGCGCGATCCGTAGCAATAGAAGAAATAATCCATCTCGAGCGCGTGTTTGAGATACCGGATGGCCGCCGAGACGTTGGGGAGCTGTTCGCCGGGCCAGGTCTTCGGCACGAGGCAGCAGACAATGGTCCAGACGGTGGGGTCCTCGCCGGCGCGGAACCGGATCTCGCACAGGTTGCGTTTGAGTCTCGGCAGGACCCGGGACAATTTTTCGTCGTGCTCGGCCACGTAGTGGTCCCATCCCATCCCGCGGAACACTCGGGACAAATCCTCCGGCTCGCGGATCGAGCCCAGCGCGGTCACCAGATCGTGTTTCGGGTATCCGTATCCGATGAGTTTGGAAAGGTTCTCGCCCATCGGGTCGTCTTCGATGTTCAAATCCTGGAGTCTCGTGATCCGCCTCAGTTCCTTGAGGCCCTCGGTTTCCCACGGCTGCCCGCGGATGACGGCGTCGTAGACCAGTTCCGCGCCGCAGGCCTGGGCCGCTTTCGGCAGTTGTTCGCCTTTGCGCGCGCCGGCCATCGCGAACCGTTCGACGAGTCCCTCCGATTTCAGCCGCGTCAAAAGATCGAGCTGCCAGTCGGCCCATGGGTGGTGATCCAGATAATGGACGACCCGCCCGCCGCGCCGCCCGATCTCGCGGATGTCGCCTTCGATGTCCGGGATCGTATCGAGCGGCAGGTCGGGGATGTAGAAATCGGTGTTTTCGAATTCCCAGAGCGTCCGCAAGAGGCCGTCGTGATACTGGACGAACGCGAACTCGTGAGGCGCCCGAAGGGCCGTCGCCCACACGCCGTAAAATACGTTGGCGCTGATCGTATCGAGATCCCCGCCCTCTTCCCGGTCGTTCGGCCGGCGCGGCGTGGCGCCGCGGCCGTGGATCACGCAAACTTTCAGCCGGTCCTTCCCCGTCGATGGAGCCATGACAAACCCCAACCTATATTGTAGAGTTTGCGCATGCAACCAGTGGCGTTGGTGACGGGCGCCGCGCGGCGCGTCGGGAGGTCGGTGGCGGAGCATCTGGCCGCGGCCGGGTACGCCGTGGCCGTGCATTACCGGACGTCCGCGCGCGATGCGGGGCGGCTGGTGGCGGCCCTCCGGGCCGGGGGCGGCGCGGCGGACAAATTCCGCGCGGACCTGTCGAAGGTCGCGTCGATCCCCGCGCTGGTTCTGCGGATCGAGCGGACGATGGGTCCCATTCAACTGCTGGTAAACTCGGCGTCGCTTTTCACCGCGATTCCGTTTGCGCGCGTGACGGAGCGGCAGTGGGACCGCGAGATGTCGGCGAACCTGAAATCGGTTTTCTTTCTGTCCCGGGAGGTCGGCCGGCGGATGCAGAAGCGGCGCGGCGGCGTGATCGTAAATATCGAGGACGCCGCGGTGGTCCGGCCGTACCGCGGCCATGCGCCGTACCTGGTGTCGAAGGCCGGCGTTGCGATGCTCACGCGCGTCCTCGCCCTGGAACTGGCGCCGGCCGTCCGCGTCTGCGGCGTGTCTCCCGGGCCCGTCCTCCTGCCGGACCGGTACCGGCGCGCGGAGCGGGAGAGGGCGGTGCGCCGGACGCTGCTGAAGCGCGAAGGCACGCCGGAGGATGTCGCGCGCGCGGTGGTGTTTCTGGCGAAGGGCGCGCGCTACACCACGGGCACGACGCTTTTCGTCGACGGCGGCCGGACGGCCCTCTAGCGCATCTTGGACAACGCGGTCGCGATTTCGGCCGCCGCGACGCTGGTCTTTGCGGGGCTGTACGTGGTTACGAGGCGCGCCGCGCGGCTGTCGTCGATCATGTATGCGGGCCTTTTGATCGAGCTGGTGTTTGTCTCGCTGTTTTTCTCCCCGTATTTCCAGAACATCGTTCTCGGCAAGGACATCGCGGCGCAGGTCATCGCGTTCGGGTTGTTCCTGCTGTGGCTGTCCCATCTTTTCCGGAAGAACGGTTTTGTTCTTGTGAAAACCCCGCTGACCATCGCCGTTCTCGTCTATTTTCTGGCCGGCGTTCTGTCGGCGATCCTGGCCCCGCGCTGGACGTGGTACTACTCGCTCGAGGAAATCGCGCGGACGGTCGCGGTGGTCCTGACCTTCTTCATGGTGGTCCAGTTCCTCAACACCCGTTCCCGTTGGAACGCCGGCCTGATCACGCTCATGGCCTGCATGGGCCTGACGTCGCTCTACGGCCTTCTGCAGGTCCTGGGCTACGACTTCATGACGTGGGGATTCCGGGCGACCGTTTCAACGTTCGGCAACAAGGATTTTTTCGCGTCCTTTCTGACCTACACGATGCCGGTCGCGCTGTTTCTTGCGATCGGCCGCCGGAACGCCTTCGACGTCGTCCTGTATCTGGTCCTTGCGGGCCTTGCGCTCTTCAACATCGTGTACGGCGAAACCCGCGGCGCGTGGCTGGGTCTCATGGCGCTGGCGGCGGTGACGGCCGTGTTCGAGATGAGACGCCTGAGAAACGCGCTGATCGTTTCCGCCGCCGTGGCGCTGACCGCCGCGCTGATCTTCCAGAGCCTGCCGGCCCAGAAGGCGCGGACCTTCCGGTCGATCTTCCAGACGCACAGCGGGACCAACATCATCCGCGTCTACATCTGGTGGACCTCGATGCGGATGTGGTGGGACGAGCCGCTCATCGGCCAGGGACTGGGCACCTATCAACTGACGTATCCGTATTTCCGCCACGACCGGTATCACCGGATCGGCATGTCCCACAACACGCGGCATGCGCATTCGGAGGAACTGGAGATTCTGTCGGAGCAGGGGGCGCTGGGGTTTTCGGCCTGGCTGGCGTTTCTGGCCGTGTTCTTTTTTCTCGCGGTGAAAAAGTTGAAGGCGATCGATTCCGTCCGGGATCGGTATTTATTTTACGGGCTGGTGGGCGGCCTTTTTGCGGGATTGATCCACGATTCGATCAACGTGAATTTGCGCTGGATGAGCAGCGCCCTCACGTTCTGGTTCCTGCTCGGCCTGGCGGTGAGGTACATGATCGGCTTCGATCCGCCGCCCGTTGGAAAACCGCAGCGAGTCCCGCAGCCGGCCGGGTCCTGGCGGTCGCGCGTGCTGGTCGCAGGGCTTCTCGCGGTCTTCGCGCTGATGTTCTGGATGGAGTACCTGGTTCTTCGAACGGATTATCTTCTGCGGATCGTCGAAGGCACGGTCGAGCACCAGAACCCGGCGATCCGGCGGATGGGCATCGACGCCGGCCGGCAGATCCTGCGGCTCGTGCCGTACGACCATTCGGCCTGCTACAAGTCGGCCTACGCCTATTTGAAGGAAAACGACTTTGATTCCGCGAAGCGCATGTACGGCGCGCTGTTTTCGCTCGCGCCCAACTACGCGCAGATGCACCAGAACACCGCGCTTCTGGCGTATCAGGACTACACCGTCCGAAAGGAGCGGAAGCACCTGTACCAGACCATGCTCGAATTTGAGTGGGCGACGAACCTGGAGAATCATTTCGTGAACCACAGCAAACTCGTCCAGATCTACACCCAGTTTCTGAACGATTCCGGCCGGCCCCGGCACCACAACCAGTATTTGTGGTGGGAGGCGCAGGAGGATTCGCTGTTTTGCAATGACCGGTTCTGGAGCGCCTACTACCTGTTTTCATCGAGAACGGTCAAGGAGCGGCAAGACCAGTATGACGCGTATCTCAAGGAACTCGACGATTTCGCCCGCCAGTACTGGCGGTACAGGGCCGAAACCGCCGGTCGAACGGATCGTTCGCGCGCGGAAACGCGGTACGCCCTGAAGCTGGCCGCGGGGCACCTGCCGGAGAATCCGAATCTCGGCCTTTACGCGGTCCTGACGCTGTCGGCCTGGAAGGAGCCAGCAGAAGACCTTGTATATTTGAGCAATCTATTGGAACATGTGCGGCCAGATTGGGATTCCGCCTCCGTGCTCCAGCAGGTTCGCGAGGAACTGGCGCGTCGTCCGGTCGAGGGCCAATACGCCGCGTTCTGGGCTTACGCGATGGGGCTGGTGTCGGAGCGTCTGGGGGATGGGCCGGCGGCGCGGGGATATTATGAAGCCGCCCGGCGGCGTGGCGCGGGATTCCGCGCGATTGAAGCCGGCATCAAGAAACACGGGGTCTGAACGTGCCATGATGGAAATTTTCTTCTGGTTTTTTCAAAAGCCGATGTACTACACCCTGATCGCGACCGGTCTCATCTACACGGTCCTCTATTTTCTGATCCAGTCCCGGCTGGCGCTGTCGCGGTTCACGTACTTTGTCCTCCTCTTCGAAATGGTCTTTGTCAGCCTTCATTTCACCGCGCGAATGAACAACATCGTGATCACCAAGGACGCCGCCTACCAGGTCATCAATTTTACGCTGCTCTTGCTCTGGCTGGGCCATTGGTACGACAAGGACGGGTTCCGGTTTGTCGCGTGTCCCCTGAACATTCCGGTCTTCATGTTTTTCTGGATATGCATTCTCGGCGCGTATCTGGCGCCCCGGATTTTCTGGTATTATGCGGCCGAGTGGTGCTCGCGGTACGCCGCCTCGATCATCCTGTTTTACCTGGTCGTCAATTTCATCAACACGCGGCAGCGCTGGAACGTGGCGCTCTACACGTTTCTGGCCATGATGGTGATTTCCTGCGTCTACTGCATCCTGCAGATCAACGGCTACGATTTCATGAACTGGGGCCGGATCGTCAACGTGTCGACCTTCGGCAACAAGGACTTCGCGGCGTCCTTCTGGACCTACACGGCGCCGATCGCGATTTTCATGGCGATCGGGGCGAGGAACGCCTTCGACATTGTCCTCTACGCGATTTTCGCCTTCCTGGGTCTCTATAATTTGTGGGTGGGCGAAACCCGCGGCGCCTGGGTGGGCCTCATGGCGCTGGCGGGCGTGTGGCTCCTTTTCGAAATGCGATTTGCCGGCCGGTTTCGGCAGTGGATCGGGAGTTGGCGCCGGCAGTTGATGGTGTGGGGCGCCATTGTGGTCGTGGTTCTCCTCGTGACCCCGTTCGTCATGTCCGAGCATCGGCTTCTCACGTTCAAGTCCATTTTTCAATTCGAGTGGGGCACCAACATCATCCGGGTCTACATGTGGTGGACCGGCGCCCGCCTGCTCATGGACAACCCGATGTTCGGCCAGGGACTCGGCGCGTCGCACGTCACCTATCCGTTCTTCCGGCCCGACCGGTACCACCGGATCGGGATGTCGCACAATACGGATTACGTGCACTCGGAGGAGCTGCAGTTTTTATGCGAGCAGGGGATTCTGGGGTTTTCCGTCTGGCTGGCCATGCTGGTCGTCTTTTTCTACCTGGCCTACCAGAAACTGAAAACGATCGACGACATGTCGGAACGGTACATGTTTTTTGGGATTGTCGGGTCGTTTTTCGCGGCCATCGTTCACGATTCGATGAACGTCAACCTCCGCTGGACCTCCAGCATGCTCGCCTTCTGGTTCGAAATGGGCCTGGGGATTCGCTATATGATGGGGTTCGACGAGCCGGAGACGAGGAAACAGATCCAGAAAGATGCCCGCCGGCGTCCCATCGCGCAGTCCATCGCGGCCGACAGCCGGCGCTATGGGCTTTTTCCACCGCTCCTCGCCGCCTTCGTGTTCATGATCTACGCGCAGTACCGGGTCTTCCGGGGCGACTGGTCGCTCAAAGTCACGGAGGAAACCAACGGCCCCGCGGCCATCGAGAGGGGCGCCGACACGCTCAAATACAATCCCTACAGTCATTCGGCCTACTACAAGATCGCCTACCATTATCTGAACGAAGGCAACGTTCAGAAGGCGCTGGACTACTATCATCGCCTGTTGCAGATCGCCCCCAACTACGCGCAGACACACCAGAACACCGGGCTTATCCATTACCGGTTCTGGAACAACACCAACCGACGAAAGCATCTTTACCAGTCCATATTGGAATTTGAGTGGGCCACGACCCTCGAAAACAATTTCGAGAATCACACCAAGCTCCTGCAGCTCTATACCCAGCTCCTGAACGACAGTTCCCGGGGCCGGTACCACAACGAGTTCATTTTCTGGCAGGCGCTCGAGGACTCCTACTTCATGTATTCCCGGCTGTGGCGGGCGTGGTTTCTCTATTCGGACAAAAGCGCCAAGCAGTCCCGCGACATGTACGACGCCTACATCGGGACCTTTGACAATTTTATCCACGAGTACTGGATGTACCGGACCGACACCGTTCGGCGGGTGGGCCGGCCGCGGGACGAGCTGATGTACGCGATCAAGATGTCGGTCACATACGTTCCGACGAACACGAACCTCCTGCAGTTTGCCGTGGGAAGCCTCATGTCGATGCAGAAGCCGGAGGAGGACCTCATTTTCTTGATCAACATTCTGCAGTACCTCCAGCCGGGCCAGATTCCCTTCGAAATGCTGGCGGGCCTGCGCCAGCAGCTCTCGCAGACCCAGGGCGGCCCGGCGGCGTCGCCCCTCGTCGCCTACGCGATGGGGGTTCTCTCCTACAAGCTCGGCGACATGCCCAACGCGCGATTGTATTTCCAGATGGCGCAGGAGAAGGGCCAAGACCGGTACGTCATCATCCGGCAGGGAGTGAAGAAGTACAAAGTCTAGCCTGAGAGCAGGGGTTTCCTACCGCCGGCTTAAGACCGTCTCCAGATCCGAAATATCCGAGTTGGTGTGATTGAGCATCGGCGCCGGCGCGGGCATGAGGGCGCCGGAACGTGAGGGTGAAATCAGAACGGCGTTGTGATGGTCCCGGGCCGGCGTGCGGATTTCGTGCACGGTGTCGGGCGTCGTGACCGACAGGGCGCCTTCGCAAAGGCACACATAGGTTTGATCGACGGCGCGGGATTCGACATAGAACGCGGTGCCGCGCACGCCGACGGTGGCGGCCGGCGTGCGAATCGAAAAGGTGCGGTCGGCCTTTGACACGACGGACATGAGCGCGCCGTAGTCGAGCTGCAGCGCGATCGTTTCACCCACCTTGTCAAAGACGATCTTGCCGGCGTTCTTCAGTCTCAGGGAGGCCCGGTCCCTGATTTTGACGACGGCCGCGCCGCCGTCTTCCGCGATAATCGTTTCTCCCTCCAGGATGTCATCGCCCGCGGAAAGACCCGCGCCGGATTTGGCCGCGCGGCCCTCCACCGACACGCAGGAGGCCACGGCCGCCGGCCGGTCCGCCGCGGGTTTGCCGCAGGCGGAGAGGCAGAGGAGGCCGGCCAGGGCAGAGACGATCCGCCTCCGTCCTGTCCGTTCGGCGATCATCTCAACCTCGCGGATCCGGCTGCTGTGCCGCAAACGCTTCGGCGCGCCGGTCCCGTATTTCGACTTTCAACATGTCCGTCCGCCGATGGGTCAGCGCCGGCAGGCGCTTTCGGGCGTCCGACAGGGCCTGCAGGTTCAGTTCGGCGATGCCGGTTCCTTCGGCGTCTCCCAGTTCGGCCATAATTTCGCCCCATGGGGAGACGGCCAGGCTGTGTCCGTATGTTTCGATGCGATGTCCGGGATCGAATCCGCACTGTGCCGGCGCGAGGACATAGGCGAGGTTCTCGATGGCGCGCGCCCTGAGGAGGACCTGCCAGTGCGCCGTTCCGGTGGCCTTCGTGAAATTCGCCGGAACGAAAAAAACGTTGACGCCGGCCTGGGACTGGACGCGGAACAATTCCGGAAACCGCAGGTCATAGCATACCGTGAATCCGAACGTCCATTCGCCGTCCTTGAACGTCAGAACGCGGTTGCCGCCGCGGGAACTCTGGCTTTCGTCGATCTGGGTTCCATCCGGCAAAGTGGCGGCGAAGAGATGGAGTTTCTTGTACCGGACCGGCACCTCGCCGGTGGGCAGGATGAAGATGCTCGTGTTGAAGACCTTTCCGCGCTCTCCCGTCGGTTCCGGGACGCTGCCGAGGAGGAGGCGGATTTTGAGTTCTTGGGCGAGCCGGCAGAAGCTCAGGGTGATGGGTTTGAGTTTCAGCGACAGTTCCTGCATCTCGCGGGAAGGCCCGCGAAACAGGAAATTTTCCGGGAGGGCCACCAGTTCCGCGCCGTTTTTGGCCGCCTCTCGGATGAGCTGTTCGGCCTTATGCTGGTTCTGCCGGACATCGGTTCCGGCGCTGACCTGAACAAGGGCGACCCGGAGCGTCATATCCATTTCTTTTCAACCAGCAGTTCCGCGATCTGGACCGCGTTCAGCGCGGCGCCCTTGCGGATGTTGTCCGACACGATCCACATGTTGAGCGCGCGGTCGTTTCCGGTATCCTCGCGGAGCCGGCCGATGTAGACGGGGTCGCGCCCTTCGGCGTATATCTGCAGCGGGTATTCCTTGTTGGATGGATGGTCGACGACCTGCACGCCCGGCGCTTTGGACAGGGCCTCGCGGGCCGCGGCCGCGGTCAATTTTTTCTCGGTTTCGACGTAGACCGACTCGGCGTGCCCGCGAAACACGGGCACGCGGACGCAGGTGGCGGTGACGCGGATGGCAGGATCGAGAATCTTGTGCGTCTCGTGGACCATTTTCATTTCTTCCTTGGTGAAGGCGTTGTCCAAAAAGGCGTCGATCTGCGGGATGCAGTTGAACGCGATCGGGTGCGGAAATTTTTCGTACGGCGGCGCCTCCATGCCCTGGACGAACGCGTTGACCTGGGACTCCAATTCATACATCGCCCGGCTTCCGGCGCCCGAGACCGACTGGTAGGTCGACACGACCACGCGGGTGATGCGGGCGGCGTCGTGGATAGGTTTGAGCGCGACGACCATCTGGATGGTGGAACAATTGGGGTTGGCGATGATGTTCCGGGGATGGTTTCTGGCCGCGTCGCCGTTGACTTCGGGCACCACCAGCGGCACGTCGGGTTCCATGCGGAAGGCGCTGGTATTGTCGATGATCACGGCGCCGGCTTTGGCGAAAAGCGGCGCGAATTTTTTCGACACGGCCGCGCCGGGGCTGGCCAGCACGATCTGGATGCCCTCGACCCGCGCGTCTTCGGTCATCTCCTCAACCGGCAGTTCCGTTCCGCGGAACGCGAGGGTCATGCCCTTGGAGCGGGCCGATGCGAAGAGCCTGAGCTGTTTGATCGGGAAATCCCGTTCCTCGAGAATGGTGAGAAATTCCTGGCCGACCGCGCCGGTCGCGCCCACCACTGCGACGTTATACATGGCTTTTCGCCACCGATCCTTCCAGATGTTTTAGGACGCACGCCGTCATTTCCTGTGTCGACATCCGTCCGCCCAGATCCGTCGTCCGGGCGCCGCCCTCGAGCGCACTTTCGACCGCCGATTCGATCCAGCCGGCCGACCGGGGCAGCGACAGGCCGTGGCGGAACATCATCGCCGCCGTGAGAATCATGGCCAGCGGATTGGCCAGCCCCTTCCCCGCGATGTCCGGCGCGCTGCCATGAACCGGCTCGAAGAGTCCGGGATTTGCCGCGCCCAGGGAAGCGGACGGCATGAGCCCGATCGATCCGACCAGTTCAGCGCAGAGGTCAGAGAGGATGTCACCAAAAAGATTTTCCGTCAAGATGACATCGAACTGGCCGGGGTCCCGGACCAGTTGCATGGCGGCGTTGTCGACGTAGAGGTGGGTGAGTTCCACATCGGAAAACGAGCGGTGCGTTTCCACGACAATCTCCCGCCACAGCTGCGATACCTCCAGCACGTTGGCCTTGTCGACGCTCGTGACCCGCCGCCGCCGGAGCCGCGCGGCCCGGAACGCCATCTCCGCGATCCGCCGAACTTCTGATTCGCCGTACCGCATCGTATTCAGCGCTTCCCGCGCGGGCGGCGCGCCGGTCCGGCCTCTCGGTTCTCCAAAGTAGAGGCCGCCGGTCAGTTCCCGGAACACGATCAGGTCCACCCGCGACGCCACCTCCGGTTTCAACCGCGAGGCACCCACGAGCTCCCGGAAAATTTTCGCCGGCCGGAGGTTCGCGAACACCCCAAGACCTTTGCGGATCTTCAAGAGGCCCGCCTCCGGCCTTAGATGCGCCGGTCCCCGGTCCCACCGGGTTCCGCCGATGGCCGCCATGAGCGCCGCGTCGCACGCGCGCATCCGGTCGAGGTCCGCGTCGCGCAGCGGCTCTCCGTAGGCGTCGATGGCGGCGCCGCCGATTCGATATTCCTCGAATTCAAATGCGATGCCCTCGGCTTCGCCGACCCGCTCCATCACGCGCAGGGCCGCTTCCATCACCTCGGGCCCGATTCCATCCCCGGGCAGAATGGCCAGTCGATAACGCTTCTTGGTCGATTGCTGCATGGCTTCAAAATAGCCCATTGCGGAAACGCAGGCAACAGTTTTTTTGGTGTTTCCCTATTGCCTATTTCCGGTGGCCTCTCCTATTGTCAGGGTATGCGGGTGGCGGCGGTATTGTGCACCTACAACGAATCGGCGGCGCTGCCGGAGGTGCTGGCGCGCCTGAAGGCCGCGGTGGCGGACCTCCTGGTCGTGGTGGTGGACGACGATTCTCCGGATGGCACGGCCCGGGTTGCGGAATCCCACGGCGCCCGCGTGATTCTCCGGCAGGGCGTGCCGCGGGGCCGGGGGCTGTCCGGGCGCGAAGGGTACCGGCGCGCGCTGGAACTCGGCGTGGATGCCATCCTCGAAATGGACGCGGACGGGTCGCACGATCCGGCGGACGCGCCGAAACTTCTGGAGGCGCTGTCCCGCGCGGACATCGCCGTGGGATCGAGAGCCGCCGCGTCGGGCGGCGGCGACCGGCGGGGGGCGATCCGGCGGGCGGTGAGCGCCGCCGCGAAATTTTTTCTGCGCCGGACACTGGGCCTGCCGCTGGCCGATCCGACGTCGGGCTATCGCGCGTTCCGGCGGGAAAGCCTGTGGGCCATCGATCCGGGAAGCCTGCGGTCGGTGGGCCCGGAGATTGTCGAAGAGGTTTACTGGAAGGCCCGCCAAAAAGGCCTGCGGATGGTCGAAGTGCCGATCGTATTTCACAAACGCGCGGCCGGCGCGAGCAAACTGACGTTGATCAAACTCGTTCGCGTCCTGTGGCGCTGTTGGAAGCTGAGGCTGCAGTGACGCAGATTCTTCTGATCAAGCTGGGCGCGCTCGGCGATGTCCTTCGCACCACCTGCCTGCTCTCCGGGCTTCGAAAAAAATGGCCCGGCGCGCGCGTGGTGTGGGTGATGTCGGAATCCGCGCGGCCCCTGCTCAGCCGTCTAACGGATGGGACGGACCTCTGCAGCATCGAGTCCCTCGAAGCGCTGTCCACGGAATGGAATGTCTTGATCAATCTGGACGAGGACCCGCGCGCGACCGCGCTGGCGCGGCGCGTGGCGGCCCGTCAAAAATTCGGTGTGGGCCGTGACGCGGAGGGCCGGCTGATTCCGCTGTCGGCCGATTCCGAATGGCTGGTCCGGCTGGCGCGGGACGACCGGCTCAAATTCAGGGAAAACCAGATGCCGTTTCAAGCCATCGTCTACGGCGCGGTCGGTCTTTCCTGGTCCGGCGAATCCTACGAGTACGGTCCCCCGCCGGATTTGCAGGATCGGCAGGAAAGACTTTTCTCGATGATGGGCGCTCAGGTTTCGGCCGACGCCGGCCGGGTCGGCGTGTTCGTCGGCGCATCGGACCGGTACGCGAACAAGTTCTGGTCGGAGCCCGAAATCGCCGATTTCTGTTCCGCGTTCCGCGCATGGACTTCCGTGTCGCCGATTTTTCTGTTCGGCGGCCCGGCGGAGGAGGTGCGGATCAAGAATCTGAAGAGCCGGCCGGGATCGAAAGACATCCCGTCGGTGTGTGTCCATACGCTGGACGACCTCGCGTCACTCGCGGCCGCCTGCCGTGTCCTCGTGTGCGGCGACACCCTCGCGATGCATCTGGCCCTGGCCCAGCGTGTCCCCGTCGTGGCGCTCTTCGGTCCGACGGCCCACGCGGAAATTCCGATCGCGCCGGCCGAGGGCCGCAAGGCCGTGACGCCGTACGCGTGCGGGCCGTGCTATTTGAGAAAATGCGAGATCGCGCCGAGCTGCATGAGCGCGATTTCGCCCGCCCGGGTCCTGCGGGCCGTGCAGGAACTTTTGGTAACGCCTCGGTAAAGCGCGGCGATTAACATTCACCACGAACGAACACGAACTTGGAACACGAACGAACACGAACATTTTTACATGGGAAGAATGTTTTTTCGTGTCTGTTCGTGGTCGTTCGTGTCGTTCGTGGCCAATGGGTTCCTCTGTCTACCGACCCCAACTTTTGTGATAAAAAATTTGCTTTTTAGAAGGTTCTTCCGTATAACTAATTCACAAGGGGGCTCACCTCGTGTGAGCTCGGCCTGAAACAAGGCCAAGTATGGATGGAAGAGGAGGCTTCGACAGCCTCCTCTTTTTAATTTTCAGCGGCCCCCGTGATCGATCGCGTATTTGAAGAGGGTTCGGTGTGCGTCGCCCTTGAAGAGGCCCACGATGCCGCTGGTGATGTCGTAGGTGTGGTGAACGCCCTGTTCGTACCAGTTGTTGCGGACGCCCTTGCCCATGAGCGCCAGCGGCACCTGCATGATTTCCTTGTCGGTCCATTTCCCGATGGAATGCCGCCCGCCGTCGCTCATGCCGTGGTCGGCCACGATGAGGATGATGTAATCGTCCGGCGCGCAGCGGTCGAGGGTCCGGAGGAGCCGCCCGAGGAGGCGGTCGCATTTCTTGATGGCGTGCACGTACGGCGATCCGTGGTGGTAGATGTGCCTGCCGCGGTCCCGGCAGTCGTGGGCCGCCGAATCGGGGCCGGGAAAATAGACGAAGGTGAAATCATATTTGGGAATCATCTGACAGGCGACTTTCATGCGGAATTCGTCCGGAAAGCATATCCGGTGTTTCTCGAGGACCTTGCGGCCGGCGGCGCTCTGTTTCATCCGCATCTCGGTTTTCCGGTTGTAGACCACGTCCAATAGATCGCAATACGGAATCCGCCGCAGGTAGCCCCGGACCGAGTCTTCCGGGTATCCGACAAAACAACTTCGGATTTTCATCTTCTCCCACAGCGACTGGCTGATCCACTTGCCCTGCCGGTTGCACATGATCCGTGCGACGCACTGGGGCGTCAGGGCCGGCTCGAGGGTATAGATGTTGGTGTAGAGCACCCCGTGATTGATGATGCGAAACAAGTTGGGCAGTCCCATCCACTCATGGACCTTGAAGATCGCGTCATATCGAACCCCATCCCACAAATTCAGAACGATTTTCATCTGTCACACGCCTTTCGTCGCATTCTAAACAATGGCTCCTCGGGAGGGACTCGAACCCCCGACCCGGCGGTTAACAGCCGCCTGCTCTACCGGCTGAGCTACCGAGGAATGATCCGTCGATGGAGAAATCTGTTTCAGACGCTCACGAAAGTCAAGGCGCGGCGCCGTCAATCTTACGGGCCAGTTCGAAATCCTTTTCCGTCAGCCCGCCCGCGCTGTGCGTCGAGATGGAAATCTCCACGCGCTTGTACGAGAAGATCCGCACGTCCGGGTGGTGGTCCATGGCCTCCGCTGTCGGGACGATTTTTTGCACGAATTCGACCGCGCCCACGAATCCTTTCAGCACGAACGTCTTTTTGATCCAGATCCCGTCGCGGGTCCAGCCGTTCAGTTGACTCAGGCGCGATTCGATGTCCGGGTCCGGCAGTTTCTCGCTTATGATTTTCCTCCCGCCCCTCCGGCGCTCCCCGCCGCCATCTCCTGGCGGTACAGGACGGCCTTCGACACGGTCAGCGCGTCCATGTATTCCAGCGACCCGCCGACCGGGATGCCGGACCCGATCCGCGTGATTTTCACGCCCGTGTCCCTCAGCCGGTCCGACAGATAATGCGCCGTCACCTCTCCCTCGGCGGTCGGCACCGTCCCGAGGATCACTTCCTCGACCGGCCCGCTTCGCACGCGCTGGAGGAGTTCGGGCACGCGAAGCTGATCGGGGCCGATGCGTTGAAGGGGGGAGAGGAGACCTCCGAGGACGTGATACACGCCTTTGTAGACGCCCGTTTCCTCCACCGCAAGAAGGTCCCGCACGTCGGCCACAACCAGGATCGTGTGTGTGTCCCGCGAGGGGTTCCTGCAGATGGGGCAGGTCTCCTCGTCGGCAATCGAAAAACAGGCCTGGCACAACCGAAGATTCGATTTACATTCGCGCAGGACCGTCGAAAATTCCTCCACGTCCTGGTCCGGCATCGTGAGCAGGACGTGATGGGCGAGCCGGAGGGCCGTTTTGGGCCCGACGCCGGGCAGTTTTCCGAATTGTTCCGCCAGCCGTTTCAGGGTTTTCATGCGCCCTCAGACTATTACATGCCGCACGCCTCTGTCCACCCCGCCGCCGCGCTTGGAACTCAAACCAGGGCGGATGTGTGCCGATAGGTTGGAGGAAGAGTCGAATCATCCAGAATCATAAAACGAGGTGACCCATCATGGTCTTGCTGCGTCTCAACTTGCATGGTTTCAAATCCTTCGCCGATCCCGTCGAAGTGCAGTTTCCCGGCCGGATTGTCGGCGTCATCGGGCCGAACGGGTGCGGGAAATCGAATATCGTGGACGCCGTCCGCTTTGTCCTGGGCGAACAGAGCCTGCGGCTGCTCAGAGCGAGAAAAATTGACGACCTGATTTTCGCCGGCAACATCCGCCGTCCGGCCACTTCCATGGGCGAGGTGGGCCTGACGCTGGACAATTCAACCCGCTGGCTCGACATCGATTACCCGGAGGTCGAGATCCGGCGGATGATTCAGCGGGACGGCGAGTCCCGGTATTTCCTCAACGGCGCCGCGGTGCGGCTGAAGGACATCCAGAAAATGTTCATGGACGTCGGCGTGAACAAGGGCCACTATTCGGTGATCGGCCAGGGCCAGGTGCAGATGATCGTATCGGCCTCGCCGGAGGAGCGCCGCCAGTATTTCGAGGAGGCGGCCGGGATCGTGTCCTACCGGCAGAGCAAGAAGGAGACGCTGCGGCGGCTGGACGAAGTTCAAAAAAACATGGAGCAGGCGGGCGTGTTCGCGTCCGAATACGAATCGCGCATGCACGGCCTCAAAGTCCAGGCCGGCCGCGCGCAGAAATATCTCGAGTACCAGACCGCCTACCGGGAGCTGTATCTCTTCACCGCGTACCGGAGATACCACGGCATCCGGCGCGAAGTGGACGATATCGCCCAACAGGCGGACTCGCACAAGGCGGACCTCCTGCGCCTCGAGGAATCGGCGGCCGACTGGTCCGCCAAAGAAACCGGCCTGACGCAGGGCCGCGCGGGTCTTACAGAGGAGCTGGCCGCCGCCGAGTTGTCGCTTCGGGAGGCGGAACGGCTCTGCGCCGAGAGGGACAAGGCGCAGGCGGCGCTGGAGGAAAAGACCTACAGCCTGAAACGCGCGCGCAACGACATCGATTTTTCGGCGCTGAAATTGTCGCGGTCTCTCATGGATATGCGCGGTGGGACCCCGGAGGAAACTCAGGACCTCGCGGCGCTTCTGGCCGACTTGAACAAGGAACTCACGGTGTCCGTGGAACACGCGGAACACGAGACGGACCTCTTGCGGTCGGAGCTTCAGTCAACCGAATCGAAGCTTCAGGCCGAAGAAGCGCGGATGGACGTCAGCCGCGCCGATGTTCTGTCCGCCCATGAGGCCCTGGCGGCCCTGGAATCGTCCCTGTCGGCGCAGCAGTCGGCCGCCGGAGAGCAGCAGGCCCGGATTGACGCCCTGTCGGGACAGCTTTCAGCGGATGACGCGCAACTGGCCGCGCTGACGGCGGAATTGGAGACACACGAGCGCCGCCGGGCTGACTACGGTCAGACCCAGACGGTGGCGGAACTGTCGGTGAAAGAGGCCGAGGCGCGCATGGACCAGTCCCGGGAGAAACTCAATCAGCTCCGCCGGGGAATGGCCGAGGTCGAAGGCCGGTACCGGTCGCTCAGCGCGGCCGAGGAATCCTATCAGGGGTTCTCGACCAGCGTGCGCCTCGTGCTGGAGCGTTTCGACAAGCGGGATGAACTTCTGGGCGCCGTCCGGGACTTGATGGCCTTCGACGCGCCCTACGCCAAAGCCGTCGAGGCGGCCCTGGGACCCAAGCTGCAGCACCTCGTGGTGGGCACGGGCGAGACGGTGAAAGAAATTCTGAACGAAATAAAAGGGGACCTGCGGGGCCGCGTGACGTTTTGGGCGCTTGATCTTCTGCCCGCTCCGGTGGCCGCGCCCGAACTGCCCTGGCAGGAAGACTGGGTAGGCTGGGCCGTCAAGTTGTTGCGTTTTGATGACCGGCTCCGGCGGCTCTTCGAGAACCTGCTGGGCCGCACCCTCGTCGTGCGGGACATGGAAGCGCTCCTGTCGGCGGCGAAACTTCACCGCGGGATCGCGATCGTGACGCTGGAAGGCGCCTACTGCCGGTCCGGCGCCATCACGGCCGGCCCGACCGCCGGCGCGATCTTGATGGGCCGGAAACAGGAACTATGCGAAACGGAGTCGCGGCTGAAGGAATTGATCGACCTGATCGCCGCCGAAGAGCAGGCGCACGCCCGCGCCTGTTCGGAAGTCGTGGCGGCCCGGTCGGCCATCGAAGCGGCGTATCGGCGCTACAAGGAAGCCGACGCGGAGCACGCGCGGGTGTCGGCGGCCGCCGAATCCCTGGCGCGCATGGCCGAAGACCGGCGGCAGCGGCTTACGGCCGAATCGGATCAACTGGCGCAAAGAACGTCGGCCATCGCCGGCCTTCAATCCGAGCAGGCGCGCCTCCGGGAAACGGAACGCATTCTTCCGGCGTCTTTCCGCGAACTTCTGGAGGACCTGCGCCGCCAGGTCCAGTCGCTGCGAGGGGATATGGAGTCGGCGGTGGAGTCGTTGCGGTCGGCGCAGGAAAAAATGAGGGAATGCGTCCGCATCGATGCCGAATCCCAGGACCTGACCCGCCGCAGGGCGGAGTCGGAGCAGGAGCAACAGGCGCTCGACACTCAGGCGGCCGTCCTCTGCCAGGAACTTCAGGAGGCGAGAGGGCGCGCAGACGCGCAGGCGGCTTCGGTCAAAGGGATGGCGGCCGAACTCGGCCGCATCTCGGGTGAAATCGAAGCCGCGCGGTCGAGCGCGGCGCAATGCCGGGCCGAACAGCAGTCGCGGCGGGATGCGGTCCACCAGATGGAACTTCGCTGGACCGCCCTCGACGCCGAGCGGAACAACCTGCGGGAAAATGCGCTGAACGAAATGCAAACCGATCTCGAGACGCTCCCCGAGGCGCCGGCGCCGCCGGCCGACTGGAATCCCGACACGAGCGCGACCGGTGTCTCCGCCGCCGACAGGCTGAAGGACCTGCAGTTCAAAATGCAGAAAATCGGCGCCGTCAATGTTCACGCGATCGAGGAATACAACGAAGTCGCCGCCAAACACGAGGAACTCGCGAAACAGCTCACCGACCTCACCCTGGCCCGGGACAACCTCAAGGAAACCCTCCGCCGCACCGACCGCGTCTGCCGGGACCGGTTTGCGGACGTGTTCCATCGCGTCGCGGCGCATTTCCAGGACGTAACGAAGAAACTGTTCCTGGGCGGCGAAGGGAAACTCATTCTGACCGAATCGGAGGACATGATGGAAAGCGGCGTGGACATCCAGTTGCGTCCGCCCGGCAAGGGATTCACGTCGATCGCGTCGCGGTCCGGCGGCGAGCAGTCCCTGGCCGGCCTGTGCCTCCTCTTTTCGCTCTTCATGGAAAAACCCTCGCCCTTCTGCATTCTGGACGAGGTCGACGCCGCGCTGGACGACGTCAACGTCGGCCGGCTCGCCAGGCTCATCGAGGAATTCTCGGAAAAAATCCAGTTCGTCATCGTGACCCACAACAAGGTCACCATGCAGATCGCCAACTGCCTCTTCGGCGCGACCATGGAGGAGGCCGGCATCACGAAACTGATTTCGGTCCGGATGAAGCGGGCGCAGGAGGCCGCCCTGGCCGCCTCCGCCTAAGACCGGCCCGCGAGAATCCCAATGAACCTTCCGGCCTTTCTGAAGGAAGATCCCAAGAAACTGGTCCGGCGTCTCGTCAAGTTTCTCGTGTATCTGTCGCTCCTCATGCTGGTCCTCGTGTATTTCAAACACGAACGCGAGGCGATGCAGAAGGAGGAGCGTGAGCGGGAGGAGCGCCGCCGTCAACTGGCCGAAACCCAGAAGACGACGGCGGAAGTCAACTGGGAGGAACAGATCAAGAAGATCCTGCCGGACCAGGAGGAACTTCTGACGCCGAACGTCGTCCCGCAGCTTCTCATCCCGCCCCTGCTCGACAAGATCCAGGTTCCCAAAGCCCTCGATCACGAGCCGGCGCACGACAAACGATACACCGCCGCCTATGAATTCTCCCGCACCCGGCCCATTTCCTCCTGGAGCATGCCGGCCACGGCGGCCGGGTTGGATGTATCGCCGTCCCTGTCCGTGAATCTGCCGCGCATCGCTCCGCCGATCTCCCAGGACCCGCCCGCCTCCCGGCAGCCCAAAGCGCCCAGGGGTGTGGGCAAGACGTATATCCTGCTTCCCTGAACCAGATCCCTGCGTTTCAGCATTGACAGGGACGGAGGTGTGAGAGAGAAATCAAGCGTGAAATTTATCTGCAAGTGGGGGTTGGCCGCCGCGTCGGTTCTGGCGTGGCCGGCCGTCGGGATACCGGAGCCGATTCTGGGACCGGTCGCGCTCGATGTCGGCGAATACCGGGTGGGCGTCGGAGACGTGTTGCGGATTCGCCTCTATGACGGCAAGGAAACCAGCGAGCGTGAAGTGCGTGTCCGGCCGGACGGCAAAATCAGTTTCGACATGATCGGGTCCGTCCACGTGCGCGATTTCACGCCGACCCAGATCAGCGAAGTCCTCAAGCTCCGGTTGAAAAAATATTACCGTCAGCCGGACGTCACCGTCTTCGTCGAGGATTTTGTCAGCCAGAAGGTTCTCGTGATCGGCAACGTCAAAATCCCCGGAACGTATCCGCTCATGGGCGACGACCGGATCCTCGATGTGCTGGCCCGGGCCGGCTGGGTGTCGAAACCGGCGGTCGAAGGCGCCGACCAGGTCGTTCTTTTGCGCGCCGGCGCGCGCGAGCCGATTTCGCTGTCGGCCATCCTGAACGAAGCCAAAATGGACATGAACCGTTCCCTCCACGCCGGCGATGTCATCTATGTGATCGCTTCCGGCGAAAAGGGCATGGTCCGGGTCCAGGGCGAGGTCCGCGCTCCCGGGAAAGTCTGGATCGAGCGCACGCCGACCTGGGTGACCGACGTTCTGACCTCGGCCGGAGGATTGACCGACCAGGCGGACCCGGCGCGCGCGTTCATGGTGAGGCCGGACGGAAGCCGCCTGCCGGTCGACTTGTCCCAGATCCTCAACGGCCGCCGCTCGCCCGCGGACGCGCCGGAACTCAAAGACGGAGACCTTCTCTTCGTCCCGCCCAAACTCTCCATCCGCGTGTTTGTTCTCGGCATGGTCCGGTCCCCCGGCGCCTATGACCTGCCCGCCGGCTCGCATGTCCTCGCCGCCATGGCGCGCGCGGGCTATCATGTTCCCGGCGCCGTCCTCGACTCGACCCGCGTCGTGCGGGTCTCGCCGACGGGCCAGACGCAGGTTTTCACCGTGGCCCTCGAGCGGCTGGTCATGGACCGCCAGGTTCAGAACGACATGGAGCTGTCGGAGGGCGACGTGATTTTTGTTCCGAAGAGCGTGATTTCCAACCTGGGGGACTTCTGGGAAAAATTCTGGCCGCTGGTGCGGGTGAATATCCAGAACGTCCAGTCCCGTTGATGCGCCGCTGGATTTCTGTCGGGCTGGTTCTTCTCATCCTGGCCGGCGGATTTTACGCGCTCTGGTCCATGAGCAAACCTCTGGCCGGATGGATCGGCGGCCAGTGGATGAAGGAGGAACAAAGGTGGCTGGAGAAACCGGCGACCCGCGTCGTCGCGAGCCTCTCTGGAGCGTCCCTCGACACCATCGAGCCGGTGGCCCGGCAGATCGTGTCGCTCCTCTCGCCGTTTGACGGTCAACTCCGGAAGGACGCCTACGATTCGCCGGTGACACGGATTGACCTCTCCGCCACGCTGCCGCCCGCGTCGGTGCTTCCGCTCAGAGACTTGACTCAAAAAATGGTCGAGGAATTGGCGCCGCCCAAGGCGCGTCAAAAACCCCGCGCCCGCGGCCGCGCGGTCGCCGCATCCCGCAAACCCGCCGGCGCACAGGCGCGCGAGATCCGGCAGAAGAAGGCGAGCTTGATGAAAGGCTGGGACGAGGCGGAAAAATCCCACGCGCGGGTCATGGCGTCACGCCGGAAGTACCGGCACCCCGAAGAATTGCTGCAGCGGGATGAAGAATCCAGGGAGTTGAAACAGAAACTGGTCGACCTTGAAATGACGCTGGCGGAAGCGATCGACCATTACACCCCGTCCCATCCGCGGGTCGGGGAACTTCAGCAGGAGATCGCCGCCATCCGGAGCAGTCTCGACCGCCGGGTTCTCGTGGCGGAATCGGAAGAGGAGGCGCGATGGGAGCGCCGTCGCGCGGAGTTTCAGAAGAAGAAACAGCAACTGGAACGCGATGAAAAGCGGATTCTCCGATCCGGTCCGGCTGCATCGGCGACGGTCGCTGAAGAGTCCCAGCCGCCGGAACCGGCGGCCGAACCGGAGGCGCGGTCGGCTCTGCATCTGACGTGGACCGAAACCCAGACGGTGGTTCGAGAGCTGGTTTCGGAAAAACAACTGGACGCGGGGAAATTGCCGCTGAGTCTCTTTCTCTGGACGGCCGCCGCCCTGCTGGCCGGATACGTGCTGGGCATCGCCGGTTTTGCGGGTCGATCCGCGCCGTCTCCGGCGGGGCCGCCCGCGTCTCCGGCGCCGCCCGAACTTCCGTCCGCGCGGGCGGCTGTCAGGGCGCGCAAACCCCTGCCGGCGATCGAGACGCCGCCGGCGCCGCCGGCGCCTGAAAAAACCGTGGATGAATCGGAACTGCCCGGCCAGGCCTGGGTCTCGTATCCGCGCTTGCCTTCGGTCGAGAAGGGCCTCTACACGGTTTTCGCGCCGACCTCCGCCGCTTCCGAATTTTTCGAACAGTCCGCCCAAAGCCTTCTGGACAAGCTTCCCAACTCCCAGGCGCCGGTCGTAGGCGTGGCGGCGGTGCGCAGCGGGTCCGGCACGTCGACCTTTGTCGCCAATCTCGCCGTGTCGATCCGCCGCAGCCGCCCGGTGGTCCTCGTCGATCTCCACCACACCGCGCCCAACCTGCATTCATTCTTTTCCATTCCGGCGTCCTCTCACGACATCTTCGCCACCGAGCCCTGGTCGCAGTCGGTCCTGACGACGCCGCTGGACCGCGTCTTTCTTCTTCCCCTGTTCGCGCCTCACCTGGAGAAGGAAATGGCGGACCTGAAAGTAAAAAAGAAGATGCAGGCGTTTTTGAAGGAAAGCGCGGCAAACCGCACGGTCCTTCTCGACGTGGCCCCGCTTGGCCGCAGCGACGCTTTCGAGGAAGTGTCGGAATGCTGTGACGCCTTTGTATTGATCTACGGACCCGATCCAGTCCCGGCCTCGGTCAAACCCGCGCTGCAGCGGCTGGCCAAGGCCATGAAAAACAAGCCCGTCCTCAGGATCCGGCACATGGCGGAGCCGATGCCGGAAGCCCTGGCGCCCCGGCCGGCGGCCCAGTATGAGTTTGTCAGTTAGCGCGGCGCGGCATTGCGTCCGCCTCTCCATATATATATAATGCCGGCTGGGTATGAATCAGCTATACTATACGATCCGTCAGGTGAGCGAGGCGATCGGCGAAAATCCGCATGTCATCCGCTACTGGGAAAAATCCTTCCCGGCGCTGCGGCCGGAAAAGACGAAAACCGGCCAGCGGCGATACCGGACGGAGGACGTGGCCCTCTTGCAGCGCATCCGCCAGATGCTTCGAGATGAGGGCATGACGATGGTCGGCGTCAAGCGCCGGCTGGAG
Organism: Candidatus Lindowbacteria bacterium RIFCSPLOWO2_12_FULL_62_27; assembly: GCA_001784175.1. GTDB lineage: Bacteria > Lindowbacteria > 2-12-FULL-62-27 > 2-12-FULL-62-27 > 2-12-FULL-62-27 > 2-12-FULL-62-27. The sequence goes on along the minus strand of MFPR01000004.1, from coordinate 184,751 downwards.
CGCCGCCGGCGCCTGGCCCAGCAGTCGGATTCGCTGTCGGCCGTGCGGGAGGATTTGCAGGAGGCGCTCAAGATTCTTCGTGGGGAGTACGACGGGGTGTAGCGCAGCTTGGTAGCGCACACGCATGGGGTGCGTGTGGTCGTGAGTTCGAATCTCACCACCCCGAATATATGGATGTATTCGCAAAAGGAGACACCATGGTGCAGGTTGAACTGAATCCGGGCGACACGCTCTGCAAACAGGGCGACGCCTCGTCGGAAATTTACATCCTGCAGGATGGCGACCTCGACGTATCGGTCCGCGACAAGCGCGGCCGGGACAAGGTGATCTCGAAGATTTCCGGCAAGCACGCCGTATTCGGCGAGTTCGGCGCGATCATGAAAAAGCCGCGCAGCGCGTCGATCCGGGCCGTCCACCACGCGGTGGTCCAGAAAATCGACACGAAAAACAAGGCCCTCGACCAGACCATCCTCGCCCAGCCCAAACTCGGGTTTTCCATTTCCATGCACCTCGCGCGCTATCTCAAGGACACCAATCTCCGGCTGTCGCAGTACGCGCAGTTCTCGACGGCGCTTCGAAAGTACGCCGACGCCTGTCTCCTGTATTACTTTCAGAAAACCAAGTCCCTGGGCGATCTTCACGAGCAGACCAAACTTGCGTGGGTCAAAACCATCCACGACAAAGCCAAATCCCACCCCTGCTTCGGCCTTGGCGATGGCCTGGGCCGCGGCCAGGAACCCTTCGCCGAAGATACGGCCGCCGCCCACTCGACGCCGCCCCCGCCGCCGGAAATTCCGGCCGGGCTTGCGGAAGGCAGGAATTTCAAAGCCGGAGAGACGCTGGGGAAGGAGAGCGAGGAGGGCCGGGATTTCTTTATTCTGTTGAGCGGGACGCTCGACATCCTGGTGGGCGGCCGGAAGGTTTCCGAGGTCAAGGACAAGGGGTCGGTCATCGGCGAGGTTTCCGTGTTGGTCGGATATACCACCCGCCGTTTCGAGCCCCGGTCGGGCACGATCGTCGCCCGGGAGGACTCCAGCGTGATCGTCGTCGAAGCGTCGCGGCTCGAATCTCTGATCGCGTCCAATCCCGCATTGATCCTGCTGATTGCGCAAAGCCTCTCCTGCCGGCTCTTCAACACCAACCTGGTTTTCCTGTCCGACGAGGAGCGCATCAACAAGTATTTGTCCCTGCTCGACGCCGCCGGTCCCGCGTCGCTCATGGGCGCGTATGAACTTCTGCGGACCAATCTGCAGAGCGGCGGCAAAGACAAGGCGGAGACCCAGGGGTACGCGGAGGAGGTCCAGGCGAGACTCGCGGACATTCAGGAGCGGGCGTCGGAGTTTCACGAAGGGTTTGAAGGCCTGGCCCAAAAATGGAAGACGATCTGACCCGCCGGCCCGGTAGGTCCTAGTCCAAAGACCCATGCCCAGGGAGCTGGAGCCCGGAGCGATTCTCTGCAAGCAAGGGGAAGTATCGGCCGAGATTTACATTCTGCAGGAAGGCCACCTCGAGGTCCTGGTCAAGGACAAGCGCGGCCGGGACAAGAAAATATCGGAGATCAAAGACAAGAGCTCCATCTTCGGCGAAATCGGCGCCATTCTCAAACAGCCCCGCAGCGCCACCATCCGCGCCGTCAGCCACTCGGTCGTGCAGAACATCGACGTCAAAAAAAAGGCGCTGGACGAAACCATCCTCGGCCAGCCCCGCCTCGGACTTTCCATCTCGCTCAACCTCGCCAAATACATCAAGGACACGAACGCCAAACTCGGCCGGTACACGCAGTTTCTCAATGAGATCCGCAAAGCCATCGACGGGTATCTGCTCACGTACTATCAGAAATCGAAAGCCCTCGGAGACCTCTTCGACCAGACGCATTTTTCCTGGGCCAAGAGCATTTTCGACAAGGCCAAATCGCACATCTGTTACGGCATGGGCGAGGGCGTCAGCCGCGGGCAGGAAGTGGTTTCCGGTCCGCCGCCCGCCCCGCCGCCTCCGCCGCCCTCGGAGGCGCCTCCGACCGGCGCCGGCGCGAAGCAATACAATACGGGAGAGATCCTGTGCCGGGAGGGCGAGGAAGGCCGGGAAATTTTCATTTTGCAGAGCGGATCTCTGGACGTCCAGATCGGCGGGCGCAAGGTGGCCGAAATCAAGGACAAGGGCGCCGTCATCGGCGAGGTCGCCGTGCTGGCGGGTTATGCGAGCCGCAAATTCGAGCCGAGGTCGGCGACGCTCATGGCGCGGGAAAGTTCCGGCGTCGTCGTCATCGACGGGACGAAACTGGAAGTAGTCATCGCGGCCAATCCCCAGCTCATCCTCTTCATCACCAAAATCCTCTCCGAGCGCCTGCCGATCACCAACGGATCCCTCCTCGCCGCCGACGACCAGATCAAAAAATATCTCGCCCTCATCGACACCGTCAGCGTCACCAGCATGACCCTCATCAACGCCTTCGAAGTCCTCCTCCACAGCCTCCAGAGCGGCGCCAGGGACAAACCCCAGACCGAGGGCTGGGACCGCGAGGTCGACACGACTCTCTCGGAACTCAAAGAAAGGGCCCGGGACCTGAACGCGGCCTACGAGCAGGTGAGCAAGCAGTAGGGCGCCGAATACGCGTCCGAATTTCTTCTCCGTGGAACTTGACATTTACTTCGTCGGCAACATAGACTAGCCTGTTTTCTTGTGCGCCCAAAGCGGGCCTTTGGGAGAGGAGGAGTTTTGTCATGTACGAACCTATTACCATGGAATGTTCGGCGTGTAAGAGGCGGAATTACAGTACGAAAAAAAACAGGCGCACTCAGAAGGAGCGGCTCAAGCGGCGGAAGTTTTGTCCCTGGTGTGGAAAACATACGGAGCACATAGAGACCAAATAGGCCAGTAGCTCCAACGGCAGAGCGACGGTCTCCAAAACCGAAGGTTGGGGGTTCAAATCCCTCCTGGCCTGCATACAAGGATGTATTGTCCCCGTTGCGTCAGGGGTCAGGTTTGCCATGGATGGCAAACCCTCCGATGTCCTGCAACGGGGAGAGTCGGGACGTAAGAAGGGGTTTTTGATGATGACGTGGTACCAGCGTTTGAGGGTGTTTCTCGAGGAGGTTTGGACGGAAATCCGGCCGAAGGACGGGAAAGTGTCGTGGCCGACGAAAGATGAGTTGGTGGAGTCGACGTACGTGGTCTTCCTCTGCGTAGCCATCTTCGGAGTGTTCCTCGCCTTGCTCGACGTGACGTTCAGAAAACTCGTGGGACTGTTGGTGGGGCAATGAGCGAATTAGACGAGAATCAAAGCAAGCCGGAGGACGCGTCTGCGCTTCCGGAGGCGCCGGGCACGTCAGCGCCTCCGGCCGAAAGTTCGGACCCGGTCGTGACGGAAGAAGAGCCGGCGACGGTTGCAGATGCGCCCGACGAGACGCCGGCGGAGTCGGCGCCCGCGGAATCGGCCGTGGCCCGGCCGGCCGGCCGCCACGCGGCGGGTGACGGCGGCAAACTCAAACCGGCCGAGGGTTCTGATTTCGGCTGGTACATTCTCCACACGCTGTCCGGAAACGAGGAGAAGGTGAAACATACGATGGTCACCACGCTCACCCGGGAGGGTCTGGCCGACTGCATGGCGGACGTGCTGATTCCTGTCGAGGATGTGGTGGAGGTCAAGCGGGGCAAAAAGCATATCAAGAAGCGCAAGCTGTTTCCGGGATACGTGTTTGTGCGGATGAAGGCCACGGAGCCGGTGCTGAAGCAGATCCGGCGGTTGCCGAACCTGGCCCGGTTCGTCGGCGGGATCGGCGGCAGCGGTCCGGTGCCGGTCACCGACGCCGAGATCAGCCGCATCCGGGTGTTCATGACGGAAACGAAGGAAAGACCGAAGATCATCTACGAGGTCGGCGAAACGGTCCGCATCATCAACGGGCCCTTCATGGACTTCAACGGAACCATTCTCGAAATGGACGTCGACCGTGGCCGCCTGAAAATCCAGGTTGAAATTTTCGGCCGCGCCACCCCTGTGGACCTCGATTTCGATCAAGTGGAGAAGGTGTGACATGGCGCCGCCAAAGAAAAAACTGCTGACGCAGATCAAACTTCAGGTCCCCGCCGGCCAGGCCAAGCCTGCGCCGCCGGTCGGACCCGCGCTCGGACAGCACGGCGTGAACATCATGGATTTTTGCAAGCAGTTCAACGCCAAAACCGCCAACATGGAATCCGGGCTGGTCCTGCCGGTCGTCATCGACGTGTTTCAGGACAAGAGTTTCACCTTCATCCTGAAAACGCCGCCGGCTGCCGTCCTGATCCGCCGCGAGGCGGGTCTGGCCAAGGGGTCGCAGGACCCGGGCAAGGTCAAGGTCGGAAAAATATCGAAGGACAAGATTCGCGAAATCGCCAAAATGAAACTGCCGGACATGAACACCGACAAGGTCGAGGCCGCGGAACGCATCGTGGCCGGCACTGCCCGCAGCATGGGCGTGGAGGTCATCTGACATGAAACGCCGTTCCAAGCGATACCGTTCCGCCGCCCAGCTTCTGGAGGCGGCCCGCCGGTACCGGCTGCGGGAGGCGGTCGGGATGGTGAAGAAGATGGCGACCGCCAAGTTCGACGAGACCGTGACGATGGCCCTCCGGCTGGGGATCGACCCCACCAAGGCCGAGGAGCAGGTGCGCGGCAGCGTGGTGTTGCCGGGCGGCACCGGCAAGAAGATCCGGATACTGGTGTTTGCGAAGGGCGAAAAGATATCGGAGGCGCGCGCTGCGGGCGCGGACCTGATCGCGGACGACGAGCTGTTCAAGAAGATCCAGGAGGGATTCCTGGAATTCGACGCCGTGATCTCCACCCCCGACGAAATGGCCAAGGTCGGCAAGCTCGGGAAAATTCTCGGACCCCGGGGCCTCATGCCGTCGCCCAAGACCGGCACGGTCACGGCGGACCTCAAGGGCGCCGTCGACAAACTGCGCGCCGGCCAGGTGTCGTACCGCAACGACAAGGAGGGCAACGTCCACATGTTCGTCGGCAAGGCTTCTTTTTCGGACGACGCGCTCTTTCGCAACGCCGAGACCCTGGTGAGGACCATCATCGCGTCCAAGCCCAGGGTGCTGGGTGGCCGCGGAGAATTTTTCCGGGCCGCCTCGATCGCGCCTTGCATGGGGCCGGCGGTCGCGCTCGACCCGGTCGCGCTCTGGGACGACTTCGCATGAGCGCCGACCGAATCCCCGGCGAAAGCAAGCGCTGGATCGTCTCGCAATTGTCGGAGAAGCTCTCCAAGGCCGACGGCGTGATTCTGGCCCAGTACCAGGGCCTCACGGTATTGGACCTGACGCGGCTTCGGATGAAGCTGCGCCAGATCCAGGGCGAGCTGCGGATCCTGCAGAACCGCCTGACCAAAATCGCGCTGAAGGAAATACCCGGCGCGGCGCCCCTGACGATGCACCTCAAGGGTCCGACGGCCGCGGTCTTCTGTTTCGGCGATCCGGTGGCGCTGGCCAAGGCGCTGAAAGAATTCTCGGACGAGCGGGAGGCCTTCCGCGTCAAGGCCGGGTTTGTGTCGGGCCGGTACCTCGAATCGGTCGACGTCGCGCGGTTGGCGGCGCTGCCGTCCCGCCCGGCCCTGCTTGGCCAGACGGTGGGCCTGATCGCCAGTCCTCTTCGGCGGCTGGTCACGGTCCTTTCCCAGCCCCAGCGCGCGCTGGTGCAGGTGCTCGGGCAGGTGGCCCGGAAAAAATCATGAGGGATACGATTTGCGAGGAAAGGAGGTACTACTGAGATGGCCACAATGACCAAGGACGACATCATCACCGCGATTGAAGGCATGACCGTCCTCGAACTTTCGGACCTCGTCAAAAAGCTCGAGGAGAAATTCGGCGTCTCGGCGGCGGCCATGGCCGTGGCGGCCCCTGCAGCCGGCGGCGCGGCGGCGGCCGGCGGCGCGGCCGCGGCGGTCGAGCAGACCGAGTTCACGGTCACGCTCGAGAATTTCGGCAGCAACAAGATCGCCGTCATCAAGGCGGTCCGCGAAGTCACGAACCTCGGGCTGAAGGAAGCCAAGGACCTGGTGGAGGGCGCGCCCAAGCCGGTGAAGGAGGCCGTGGCGAAAGCCGAGGCCGAGGAGGTCAAGAAGAAGCTGGAAGCGGCGGGAGCGGCGGTCAGCGTCAAGTAACATCAACGAAAAAGAGGTGTGAACTTTGAGTAAACCCAACGGGATGGCGCGGGACTACACCCGCGGCGAATTTCGGATGGACATGGGGGACCTGCTGGCCATTCAGCGGGATTCCTTCACCGCGTTCTTCCAACTGGGCATGGCGCCCGAAGCGCGCAAGATGGAGGGATTCGAAGAGGTGATTCGCGCGACGTTTCCGATCGAGTCCAACGACATCATCCTCGAGTATGTGCGCTACAACATCGAGCCGCCCAAGTACGACCCCTGGAAGTGCAAGGAGCTCGGCGTGACCTTCGGATCGAACATCACCGTCCGGATCCGCATGACCGACCGGCGGGAGAAATCGACCGTCGAGCAGGACGTCTTCCTGGGCGAGTTCCCCATGATGACCGAGCACGGCACCTTCGTCATCAACGGCGCCGAACGCGTCGTCGTCTCGCAGATCCACCGGTCCCCGGGCGTCTTCTTCAGTTTGGACGAGCGCGCGGACGCCTACATCGCCAAAATCATCCCGTATTTCGGCGCCTGGCTCCAGTTCGAAGTCGACCGCGACACGAGCCTCCTCTACGCGAGGCTCGACCGCGGCAAGCGCATCCTCGGATCGGTTATTCTCAAAGCATTCGGCATGTCCGGCAACTCGGAACTCCTCAAGGCATTTTACGAACTCGAAGAAATCCTCGTCAGCGCCGAACTCGTCGGCCGGACCGTCGCGGAGGACATCGCGGACCCCGAAACCGGCGAGGTCTTCCTGGAGGCGCCGATCGAAATGACCAGTGAGGAAGTGGCGCTCCTGGAACGGCAGAAAATCGAACGCGTGCTCGTGATCAAGGGCCAGGGCGATGCGATGTTCAATTCGATCATGCTGAAATCCCTGCTGAAGGACCAGACCCGCGACACCGCCGACGCGCTTGAGGAGGTATTCCGGTATTTCTCGCCGCACGACACCTACACCCCGGACCTCGGCCGGGACCTGATGAACACCCGCTTTTACAACCCGGTCAACTATGACCTGTCCCGCGTCGGCCGGTTCCGCCTGAATCACCGGTTCAGTTTCACCAACAAACCCATCACCCAGCGCACGCTCGATCTCGAAGATCTCATGATGATCGTCAAACACCTCGTGAAACTCGCCGGCGGCGAGGGCAAACCGGACGACATCGACCATCTCCAGAACCGCCGCATCCGGCCCGTCGGCGAGCTCCTCGCCATGTACATCTCCACCGGCATGGCCCGGATGCGCCGCAACATCATCGAGCGGCTCGACGCCATCGAGCGGCTCGGCACGAAGGTCAAGGTTTCCGACGCGGACGAGGAGGTCACCGAGGAGACGGTCCTGACGGTCGAGAAGGTCAAGGCGCCCCAGCTCATCATCAACACCCGGCCCCTGACGTCGATCCTCAACGAGTTCTTCGGATCGTCCCAGTTGTCACAGTTCATGGACCAGACCAATCCCCTGGCCGACCTGACCCACAAGCGCCGGCTGTCCGCGCTCGGGCCTGGCGGTCTCAGCCGCGAGCGCGCCGGATTTGAAGTCCGAGACGTCCACCATTCCCACTACGGCCGCATCTGCCCGATCGAAACGCCGGAAGGCCCCAACATCGGACTCATCGTTTCCATGTGTACCTTCTCGCGCGTCAACGATCTCGGCCTTCTCACCACGCCCTACCGCAAGGTCGAGAACAACCGGGTCACCGACGACATCGTCTACCTGACCGCCGACGAGGAGGAACATTACAAAATCGCCCAGGCGACGGTGCCGATCAAGAGCGGCAAGTTCCTTGAAGAGAACGTGTCCATCCGGCACGCCGGCGAGTTTCGCACCGTGCCTGCCGAGGATGTGACGCACATGGACGTCTCGCCCAAACAGATCGTCAGCATCTCCACCGCGCTCATCCCCTTCCTCGAACACGATGACGCCAACCGCGCCCTCATGGGCTCCAACATGCAGCGCCAGGCCGTGCCCCTGCTCTACCCGCACGCGCCCCACATCGGCACCGGGCTCGAAAACAAGGTCGCCCAGGACAGCGGATACGTCCCGCTCGCCCGCAATCCCGGCAAGGTCGTCTACGTCTCGTCGACCGATATTCACGTGGAAACAAAAAAACGGCACGAGGAGGAGGTCCGGGACGGCCGCAAGGTTGTGGCCAAGAAGGGCGACGTGGTCGTCGACGAGTACACGCTCCTCAAGTACAAACGGTCCAACCAGGGCACCTGCATCAACCAGAAACCCATCGTCCGCGTCGGCGAGACCGTCAAGGCCGGCCAGCCGCTCGCGGACGGGCCCGCCACCGAGCAGGGCGAGCTGGCGCTCGGCCAGAATGTGTTCGTCGCGCTCCTCCCGTGGGAGGGCTACAACTTCGAGGACGCCGTCCTCGTATCGGAGCGGATCGTCCGCCAGGACGCGTTCACCTCCATCCACATCGAGGAATTCGAAGTCGTCGCGCGCGACACCAAGCTCGGCAAGGAACAGATCACGCGGGACATTCCGAACCTCAGCAAGGAATCCATGAACAAGATCGACGAAAACGGCATCATCAAAATCGGCGAGCAGGTCCGGTCCGGCGACATCCTCGTCGGCAAGGTCACGCCCAAAAAAGAGCAGGACATGACGCCCGAACTCAAGCTCCTTCATTCCATCTTCGGCGAAAAGGCCAAGGACAGCCGCGACACGTCCCTGCGCATGCCCCACGGCACCGAGGGCGTCGTCATCGACGTCCAGCATTTCACCCGCGAGAAAAAGGACGAGCTGCCGCCCGGCATCCACACCATGGTCAAGGTCTACGTCGCCATCAAGCGCAAGCTCAGCGTGGGCGACAAGGTCGCCGGCCGGCACGGGAACAAGGGCGTCGTGTCCAAAATCTGCCCCATCGAGGACATGCCCTTTCTGTCCGACGGCACGCCCCTCGACATCGTGCTCAATCCCCTCGGCGTTCCGTCCCGCATGAACATCGGGCAGGTCCTCGAGGCGCATCTGGGCTGGGCCGCTTCGAATCTCAACATCAAAGTCATCACGCCCATCTTTGACGGCGCCTCACCGACCGATGTCGCCAGTCTCCTCAGGGAGGCGAAACTGCCGGAGAACGGCAAGACCGTTTTGTATGACGGCCGGACCGGCCAGCCTTTCGACCAGCCCGTCGTGGTCGGAACGATGTATCTGATGAAGCTGAACCATCTGGCCGATGAGAAAATTCACGCGCGGTCCATCGGCCCCTATTCCCTCGTCACCCAGCAGCCGCTGGGCGGCAAGGCCAATTTCGGCGGCCAGCGGCTCGGCGAGATGGAGGTCTGGGCGATCGAGGCCTACGGCGCCGCGCACGTGCTTCAGGAGATGATCACCATCAAGTCCGACGACGTGCTCGGCCGGGCCAAGATGTACGAAGCCATCATCAAGGGCAAGGACGAGACGGGGCCGGGCATTCCCGAATCGTTCAACGTCCTCGTGAAGGAGCTTCAGGGTCTGGGACTGGACATCGAAGTCCTGGACGAGAAAGACAACCCCATCAGTCTCGAAAAGATGGTGGAAGACAAACTGTCGATGATTCGATAGGAGGAGATTCCCTTGAACGGCACCCCCACCCAGTTTTCCACGGCCGCGCCCTCGCCCGCGTCCCAGTACGAGCCGCGTCTTCACGAGTTCGGCGGCATCTCGATCCGGATTGCGTCGCCGGACAAAATATTGAAATGGTCCTACGGCGAAGTCAAAAAGCCGGAAACGATCAACTACCGGACCTCCAAGCCCGAACCCGGCGGCCTCTTCTGCGAGCGCATTTTCGGGCCGTCCAAGGACTGGGAATGTTATTGCGGAAAATACAAGAACATCCGCTTCAAGGGCATCGTCTGCGACCGCTGCAAAGTGGAAGTGACGACCTCCAAAGTCCGGCGCGTCCGCATGGGCAACATCAAGCTCGTCGTGCCTGTCACCCACATCTGGTTCCTCAAGGGCACCCCGTCCCGCATCGGCATGCTGCTCGACATGCGCCCCAAGGAACTCGAGAGCATCGTCTATTACGAAAATTACGTCGTCCTCAATTCCGGGACGTCCAAGGAATACAAAAAGAAACAGCTCATCACGATCTCCGGCGAACAGGAAATCCGCAAACTCAAGGCGCGCTACGGCAAGAATTTCGAAGTCGGCATCGGCGCCGAGGCCGTCAAGAAACTCCTCGAGGAAATCAACCTCAAGCAGCTTCTGGAGGAGACCCGCAAACAGCTCAAGCGGTCCCGGTCGCTCCAGAAAAAGAAAAAGCTCTCCAAACTCTACGAAATGTGCGTCGCGCTCATGCGGTCCGGCAACAACCCGAGCTGGATGATCCTCGAGGCCGTGCCGGTCATCCCGCCCGACCTTCGGCCGATGGTCCAGCTCGAAGGCGGCCGCTTCGCGACCTCCGACATCAACGACCTCTATCGCCGGCTGATCAACCGCAACAACCGCCTCAAGCGTCTCATCGAGCACAAGGCGCCCGACATCATCATTAAAAATGAAAAGCGCATGCTGCAGGAAGCCGTCGATGCCCTCCTCGACAACGGCCAGCACGGCCGGCTCGTCCGCGGCGTCGGCAACCGGCCCCTGAAGTCGCTCACCGACCTTTTGAAGGGCAAGCAGGGCCGGTTCCGGCAGAACCTGCTCGGCAAGCGTGTCGACTATTCCGGCCGCGCCGTCATCGTCATCGGGCCCGAACTCAAGATCAACCAGTGCGGCCTGCCCAAGCGCATGGCGCTCGAACTCTTCAAGCCGTTCGTCATGGGCAAGCTTCTCGACAAGGGGCTGGTGCACAACATCAAAGGCGCCAAGAAAAAAATCGAGGCCGAGTCGGCCGAGGTCTGGGACGCGCTCGAAGAGGTCATCGAGGGCCGCCCCGTCCTTCTCAACCGCGCGCCCACCCTCCACCGCCTCGGCATCCAGGCCTTCGAGCCGATCATGATCGAAGGCAAGGCCATCCGGCTTCACCCGCTTGTCTGCACCGCCTTCAACGCCGACTTCGACGGCGACCAGATGGCCTGCCACGTGCCGCTGTCGAAACTTGCGCGCATCGAGGCCCGCATTCTGATGATGTCGACCAACAACCTGTTCTCCCCGGCCAACGGCAAATGCATCGCCGCGCCGACCCAGGACATCGTCCTCGGCTGTCATTACCTGACCCGGCCCAAGGGGCAAAAACCGGCGCGCGACAAGATGAAGCTGTTCCGCGGCGTCGACGAAATCCTCATCGCGTACAATGCCGGCGTCCTTACGCTCCACCAGTGGATCGTGGTCCGTTCCAAGGGCGGCCTCCACGAAACGACGGCCGGCCGCGTCATCTTCAACGACGTCCTGCCGGCCGATGAGGCCTTCGTCAATGACACCATGAGCAAAAAGGGGCTCAGCCGGCTCGTATCGGACCTCCTCACCCGCCGCGGGTCCTACGCGACGATCACCGTGCTCGACAACATCAAGCGGCTCGGCTACATCTACGCGACCCGCATGGGATGCTCCATCGGTTATTACGATGATCTGGTCGTCCCGCCGGAAAAGAAGAAAATCATCGCCGACGCTGACCAGGAGGTCCACAAATATACGTCCCAGTACCTCGCAGGGAAACTCACCCAGGAGGAACTCCATAACCGGTCCATCGACATCTGGTCCAAGGTCACCAAAACCGTCAGCGACGCGATGGTGGTCGCCCTCGAAAAGGACAAGGACGGATTCAACCCCGTTTACATGATGACCTTCAGCGGCGCCCGCGGCAACATCGACCAGGCCCGGCAGCTCGCCGGCATCCGGGGTCTGATGGCCAAACCCTCCGGCGAAATCATCGAGCTGCCCATCAAGTCCAATTTCAAGGAGGGACTCTCCGTCCTCGAGTACTTCATCTCCACCCACGGCGCCCGCAAGGGTCTCGCCGACACCGCGCTCAAAACCGCCGACGCCGGATACCTCACGCGCCGGCTCGTCGACGTCGCGCAGGAACTCGTCATCGAAACACACGACTGCGGCACCCTCGACGGCACCTACGCCGAGGCCCTGCGCGAGGGCGAGGAACTGATCGAATCCCTCGCCGACCGCATCCTCGGCCGCGTCCTTCAGGAGGACGTCATCCATCAGGATACGGGCGAAGTTTTGGCGAAGGCCAACACGCTCGTCGACGAAATCCTCGCCAACAAGATCGAGGAGTCCGGCGTCGAAAAGGTTTTCATCCGGTCCGTTCTCACCTGCGAATCGCGCCGCGGCATCTGCCAGCTCTGCTACGGCCGCAATCTCGCCACCGGCCGCCTGTCCGACATCGGAGAGGCCGTCGGCGTCATCGCCGCGCAGTCCATCGGCGAGCCCGGCACCCAGCTCACCATGCGCACCTTCCACATCGGCGGCGTCGCCATGGGCGGCGCGACCCGGGAACTGACGCTGTCCTACGACGTCCTCGTCACCGAATTTCCGGAACGCACCATTCCCCGGAAGGAGGGCCGGGATGACATCCAGATCGTCAGCCGCGACGGGCAGCTCGCGATCCGCAAGGTGAAATCCTCGCTCGACACGAAGGAAGTCAAGCCCAAGGTCTTCGACGGCCTCTGGGTCAAGCGCGGAGACGTGATCGGGATCGCCGGCGGCGGCAAGGGCGACGAAATCAAGTCTCCCGATGACGGTGTCGTGTATCTGCGGGAGGGAAAAATCCTGATCATGGGCGCCGAGCAGTACTACGACGTCAAGATCGGCACGCGCTTGCGCGTGTCGGCCGAGGAGTACGTGCAGTCCGGCCGGATCATTGCCGAATTCGACCCGTACAACGACACGATTCTGACCGAGGTCGACGGCGGCGTCTCCTTTCAGGACGTCCTCGAGGGCCGGACCTCCAAGGTCATCGTCGACGATTCGACGGGCCTCATGCGCAACGAAATCTGCGAGGACCGGGAAAAACAGCTTCTGCCGCGCGTCATCATCGACACGCCGGCCCGCAAGGCCCCGGTGGTGTATGAGCTGCCGTACGGATGTATTCTGGAAGTGGCCGACACTCGGAAAGTCCATGCCGGGGACGTCCTTGCCAAGATCCCGCGCGAGCTGTCCAAAACCAAGGACATCACCGGCGGTCTTCCCCGCGTCGAGGAACTCTTCGAGGCGCGCGGGAAAACCCCGCGGGACGCGTTCATCTCGCACATCGACGGGGTCATTGCCTTTGAGGCGAAAAAAGCCAAGGGCGGCACGCGGCGGGTGGTCGTTACCAACACCGAAACCGGCGTCAAGAAAGAATATGACATCCCCCTCGGCCGGTATCTCAAGGTCCGCGAGGGAGACACCGTCAAGCAGGGCGAACCCCTGACCGACGGTCCCGTCAATCCGCACGACATCCTGAATGTCAAGGAACTCAAGGGCCTCATGCTGTACCTCGTGAACGAGGTCCAGGAGGTCTACCGCCGCCAGGGCGTGGACATCAACGACAAGCACATCGAAATCATCGTCCGGCAGATGCTGCGCAAGGTCGAAATCAAGGACCAGGGTGATTCCGAATTTTCGATCGGCAGCCTTGTCGACCGCTTCGTCCTCAAGGAGGCCAACGAGCAGCTCATCCGGCAGGGCAAAAAACCCGCCACCTTTGTGCCTGTCCTCCTCGGCATCACCAAGGTCTCCCTCGAAACCGACAGCTTCATCTCCGCCGCATCCTTTCAGGAAACCCGGCGCGTCCTCACCGACGCCGCCATCAACGGCGCCGTGGACAAGCTCCGCGGCCTGAAGGAAAACGTGATCATCGGGCACCTCATCCCGGCCGGCACCGGCCTCAAGGTCTACCGGTCCCAGATGGAGGTCGAGGGGGCGGACCCGGAGAAGATCATCGAGCGGTTCGGATTCGAAAAAATCGCGGCCGCCGGCGAGTCCAAACCCAGCCCCGAACCCGAACCGGAAGCCGTCCCGGTCGTCTAGACCGCGCCTGCTGTTTACGCCGGCGTAGCTCAGTCGGTAGAGCAACTCACTTGTAATGAGTAGGTCGCCGGTTCGACTCCGGCCGCCGGCTTGAGGAGGCGTGCCGAATGAAGATCGAGCGGTTGCAGAAATTCCTCCAATATCTTCAAACCAACCAACTGATGTCCACCGCGGACATCCGCCGGTGCGTGCTCAAGAGCGCCGATTTTGACCGGCGCATCGGACACCTGAGCAGTCTCATGGGATACCTCCCGCCGGAACACATCAACGCGGTGCTTCTTGAGCAATCCCAGACAGGCGAGTCCTTCGGGGTGTGCGCGGTGCGGTTGAACCTGATGACGCCCGCTCAAATCGAGGAGCTTCTCATCCTCCAGCAGGAGGATTTCTACCTTTTTGTCGAGGCGGTGATCGTCCTCGGCGTCCTCCCGCGCGGCAAAATCACGTCGCACGTCCGGGACTTCTTCGCGTCAAACCAGGACTTGTCCCGGATCCATAGGGAGGCGCCCACCGACGCGAAAATCGAGCTGGACCGGGAGGTTCAGCAGGTCCTGGGCCGGATCAGGGAAATTGCGGCATTGCCCGAGACGGCCCAGCGGGCCTGTGCCCTGTTAAACGCGCCCGGGGTCGACCTCGATCAGGTGGCGGACGTGCTGAGCCTGGATCCGGCCATCGCGGCCACCCTCATGCGCGTGGTCAATTCGGCCTGGGTCGATCTGGCGAGCAAGGTGAAAACCGTGAAGGAGGCGATCATGATCCTGGGCATCGACCGGCTTCGATCCCTGATCATCGCCGTGGCCTGCCTGCAAAAATTCAAGAAAATCCCTAAACCTGTGTCCCGAAAATTCTGGGCGCACAGCCTCGCGACGGCGGAGTGGAGCCGTCAGATCGGCCGCGCGCTCCGCAGGGACGCGCCGGACGAGATGTTCCTCTGCGGATTGCTCCACAACATCGGAGAACTCGTCCTCCGGCAGTTTTACCGCGACCGGCAGGAGAAAATCGACGCGGAGGTTGCCGGCGGGAAAAATCAGTTGGCCGCCGAAAAAGAGGCGGTGGGCGCCACGCACGCCGACCTCGGCGGATTCCTCTTCACCATCTGGCGCCTTCCCGCCACCATCATCCAGTCGGCCATGCTTCATCATTACGACACCGTGCTTTTGCACTACACGCCCAACATCACCACTGAGGCCTGCATCGTCCGCATGGCGGCCGCCCTCGCCGACCTCGACTGGATCGCCTCCGCGGAACTCCGGTCCGACCGCCTCGAAAAAATCAGGCGGCAGCACAGAGACAAACTTGCGTTCGACGCCGACATGACGAAGCTCGACGCCGGCGTCAACGAAAATCTCCAGAAAATTAAACTGCAGTTCGGCCCGGAGTTGATTTAAGCGGTTTTCTTCATTACCAGAAACAGGCTGCTTCCGAACGGTTTGCGGGCCAGGCCGTCGTTTTCCAGGCGGGTCAGATGATACAAAACGTCATTCAGCCCGGCCGGGGGAAGGCTGAGGTCTGAGCGGATGGGGACGTCGCGTCGTGACCTCAGCCGGAGTCTCTGGACTGCGCGCGTTCCGAAAATCAACGGTGACAGAAAAAACGGCCAGTAGATCGCCCGCAGGCGCGCGAAGCGTGCCGCATCAAAGATGTCTCCGATGTCCCGTTTCGTGAATCGATGCCGGATCCCGACCGCCATGTCGTGGATGCCGCGAAAGGCCGCAAAGGCCGGCAGGTTCATGATCACAAGGCCGTCCGGCGCGAGGGCGTCGTGAAACCGCGCTGCGGTCTGCGCCCATTCGCCGCGGTCGAGGAAATAAAACACGTCATGGCACACGATCGCGGCGGCGTCGCCCCCCGGCGCGTGCCGGCCGATCTCGCGAATGTCGCCCTGGATGACGTCCAGAGATTTCGCCCGGCACATCTCAATCGCGTCATCTGAAATGTCGATCCCCCGAAGTTCCATATATCCGGCCCGCCGCAGATGCGCGAGCAGCCCGCCGGTCCCGCAGCCCGCGTCAAGAATGAGGCCCGACCTCGGCACGGCGTGACGCTCCAGCGCCTGCAGCGTCAGCCGGTGGAGCGCCCGGTACCACCAGTGTGCCTCCTCGAGGCGCGCCATCTTTTCATATTCCTCTTTCCGGCCGATCAATCTTTTTTGAGAATCTCCTTCCGGATCACCCACTGCGGCGTCTTGTTCTGGTCCAGATACTGCTTGCCCAGGTATTCGCCGATGAGCCCCAGAAACATGACCTGGAATCCCGACAACGTCAGGATGGCGGTGATGAGGGACGTCCAGCCGACGGGGATTTCCGGGTGCAGGAGTTTTTCGGTGATGAAGGCCGCGGTAAAGACGGCGCCGGTGACGAAGACGAGAAACCCGCCGAACGTGAAGATCCGCAGCGGCACGATGGAAAAATTGAAAAACATGTTCATGTAGAGCTGAACCAGCTTGATCAGCGTGTAATTCGATTTCCCCACGCGCCGGTCCCGGTGCGACACCAGGGCCGTGCCGATCTGGTCCGTGGCCCGCAGGATGAGGCCGTCGATGTAGGGAAACGGGCCCTTGTACTTGACGATTTCGTCCACGACCTCCTTCCGGATGACCTTGAAACTCGAAAGGTACAGGTCCGGCGGTTTCCCCAAAAGCCGCGTGGCGAAGAAATCGTTGAAGCGGCTGCCGAAATTCCGGAACCACGAGTGCTTTTTGTCCGTGTACCTCGAATAGACGACGTCGTACCCCTTTTGCGCCTCCTGAAGGAGCGCCGGGATTTCGGCCGGAGGGTTCTGAAAATCGTCGTCGATGATCGCGATGAAATCTCCAGTCGCGTGGTTCAGGCCGCACATGACGGCGTTGTGCTCACCGAAGTTCCGGCGAAGGCAGAGGTACCGCACGCCTGCCGTCTCCCGCGCCAGCTTCTCGCAGATCGCGTCGCTTCCGTCCCGGCTCCCGTCGTTCACGAGCACGATCTCAAGATCGTGCCCCGCCAGCGCCGCGCGCACCTCGCGGACGAGATCGGCGATCGACCGCTCCGCGTTGTAGACCGGGACGACGACGGAGACCTTCACTGGTCCCCGCCCCGCGGCGCGTACTTGTCGTGGATGTAATCCCTCTCGTCAAATAGTTCCGACGCCAGCACGAGGAGAATCGCGCCGGGCGAAAACTCGCGGAGCAGATGCCAGTCGGGCGGCTCCAGAATCAGGCATTGGTTCGGCCGGTCCAGGACGAACGTTTCGTATCGCCGGCCATCGTCGTTCTCGACGACGCACCCGCCCTGCAGGCAAATCAGCGCCTGACGCGTCCGCCGGTGCCGGTGGCCGCCCCGGGTCGAGCCGTCCACGCCGTAAATATAGAAAATCCGTTTGATCTCGAACGGGATCTGCGGCTGTTCGATCACTGATAAATTTCCGCGCTTGTCTGAAAACGTCTTGAGCTCGATCAATTCCGCCATGTCAACGGTACGATACCTTCATGGCGCCGTCCGTTCAAACACCCGGATGTACAGCGGACTTTGCGGCCGGTATGTTTCGGCGCGCGTTCCGTAGACGTAGTCCGTTGTTTCCGGAGACAGCATGTCGGCCACAGCCACCGGCCGGTAGTATTTCTGGATATAATCAAACGCCCACGTGAAGATGGCCTGGTCCGCGTGGGGACTCATAAAATGCGATTGCGGGTGCTTGAAAAATACGAACATCTTCGGCCGCGCCGCCTCCACGTCGGCGATGAATTCTTTCTGCCACTCCCTGTGCAGGGGATGGGCGCAGACCAGATAGTTGAAATAGCTGTGTCGCGAGGGGCAGCGCCGGCCGGAATAAAAATACACCTCGGGCTCCGTGCCGATGACCACAATCGTCTCGCCCTCCCGCGTCCGCTGGCCCACGTAGTCGCCGATCACTTTGGCTTCCGGAAACGGGCGCGATCCCTCGACCCGGCGCCAGATCTTCACGGGGTCCGGCCGGAAATAATATTCCTCCTCAAGAACGAGCGGCTGTCCCACCGCCAGGGCAGCCGCCAAGAGCGCGTACAGGGCCGCCGGCGCCGGACCCATCCGGCGCTTGAGGAGTGCGATGATCGCCATGCCGGCGGCGCCGGCCGCCAGAGACACGGCCGGAACGATGTTCATCCAGTAATGCGAGTAAAACCGCCAGCCGGGCGCGAGCGACGCGAACGACACGGCGATCCAGATCGACAAGGTCCATTTCCGAAACGCGCCGAGGCTCGAAAACAAAACGCCGGCCCAGCCGATCACCGCCAGAATCCAGAAGACCTCATACCGGTCGACGACCTTCGGGAAAAAAAACTTGAGCATCTGCCACCCCTGTGACATCGGCACCTCGGATACATACTGCGTCGAAAACCGGTACGCCCAGAACACAAAATCGTTCCATGCGCCCTGCGCCACGATGGCCGCAAGCGCAATCCCGAGCAGCGCCGCGTGGCCGGCCAAATACAGGCCGAGGCGCGCCGCGAGCGCGGACCATGCGATGGGGCGGCGGGAGAGATCATACGCGCCGATCACCAGCGCCACGCCCAGCCCGAACAGCCCGCCGGTTTGTTTGATCTGAAACGCCATGTGCGCCGCGATCCCGGACAGAAACAGCAGCGCCGGTTTCTCCCGGTTCAATCCGAGCAGCCCCAGCAGGAGCGCCCCCGTGCTGAAAAATCCCATGAGCGGTTCCGCGATCACCGAAAATCCGAACACGAACGGACCCAGCGAAAGAAACCCGAACGACACGGCGGCCAGCGTCGCCGCCAGCGTGTCCCGCAAAAGCTCCCGGCCGATCCAAAACACCATCGCCATCGTGAGAAGATTGATCACGGTAAAGGCCATGTGAATGCCCCGGAGCGTGTCACCGAAGATCAGCATGAGAAATCCGTAGGCGTAGTAGAGTCCGGGCGGCTTGATCTCGTAAAAGTACCGGTAGGGCGGCTGGCCGTCCAGCACCATCTGGCCATAATAGCAGTAGATCCCCTCGTCGCTCGAGATCGGCATGTCCCGCAGGTTCAGCCGGACCGTGAGGACGAAGAGGAACGCGAGCGGCAGAAGAATCCAAGGCAACGTCTCTGTCTTCAAGGGGGGTCGACCCCTTTTCATTGAGCGGCTACGCCGGCAAACTCCAGGATGGCCCGGCAGACCGTCGTCACTTCCTCTTCCGTCAATTCCGGATACATCGGCAGGGACAGGACTTCCCGGCATGCCGACTCGGTGACGGAGAGGCTTCCGCTGGACAAATTCCTGTCTCGATAGGCGGCCTGCTGATGAACGCCCTGCGGGTAATGGACCAGCGTCTCGATGCCCTGCTTGCGCAGATGGGACCGCAACTTGTCCCGCTGCGCCGACCGCACCACGTAGAGGTGGCAGGCGTGCCGGCAATTCGGCCGTTCCGGCGGCAAGTTCAATTTCGCCGGTTTCAACAGCCGGCCGTAGAGCGCCGCCAGCCGCCGACGCTTCTCGTTGTCCTCATCCAGCGTCTTCAGCTTGACCCGCAGGATCGCCGCCTGGATCTCGTCCAGCCGCGAGTTCCACCCGGCGCAGAGGCTCTCCCGGTGGCCGTCCCAGCCGTACTGCCGCAGCATCCGGACCTGTCGCGCAAGTTCCGCATCGTGGGTGACCGCCATTCCGCCGTCTCCCAGACTCCCGAGATTCTTGGTCGGATAAAAACTGAAGGCCGCCGCATCCCCGAACGACCCCACGCGCCGACCGCCGTACATCGCCCCGTGCGACTGCGCGCAATCTTCAATGACCCGCAGACGGTGCGTGTGCGCGAAATCGAGGATCGGCGGAAAATCGACCGGCTGGCCGTAGAGATGAACCACGAGGATGGCGCGAGTTTTGGATGTCAGCGCACCGGCCAGGCGTTTCGGATCGAGCGTGAAATAATCGGGATCGATGTCCACCAGCGCCGGCTGCGCGCCCGCCATTTCCACGGCGGCCACCGTCGCCACCGCCGTGTACGAGACGGTGATCACCTCGTCCCCGGCGCCGATCCCGCAGGCCCGCAACGCCAGATGCAGCGCGTCCGTCCCGCTGCCGACGCCGACGGCGTGAGGCACGCCGATATACGCGGCAAACTCCGACTCGAACCGCTGGACCTGCTCGCCCAGCACGTACCGCCCGCCGCCCAGCGTCTCCTGAATCGCCCGGTCGATCTCCTCTTTGTGTGTCTCGTACTGCGCCTTCGGATTCGCCGCCAAGATCATGTTCGTCGCGTCAAGCATATACTATTCGCCATGAGAATAGTAGTCTCTCCGCATGATGACAGGCGCTCCAGACAGTTTCTTCGGGCTGGGCATTGCACCCGGGATCCTCGACGTGCTTCAGCGGTCGAAATTCACCGTGCCCACGCCCATTCAGCATAAGGCCATCCCGATCGCCATCGAGGGGAAGGACATCATCGGGATCGCGCAAACCGGCACGGGCAAAACCCTGGCCTTTGGCATCCCGATGATCCAGCGGCTGGCTCAGCGAAAAGGCCGGGGATTGGTCCTCGTGCCCACCCGGGAACTGGCGCTTCAGGCCAACGAAATGCTGGCGAAGATTGCGCCGGCCTTCAACATGAAAATGGCGGTGGTCATCGGCGGGGAATCCATGGGCATGCAGATTCAGGCCTTCCGGTCCAACCCGCGTATCATCCTCGCAACGCCCGGCCGGCTGATCGATCATTTGAACCAGAACACCGTGCGCCTTCAGGATGTCTGCGTTCTCGTGCTCGATGAGGCCGACCGCATGCTCGATATGGGATTCGCGCCGCAAATTGAACGCATCCTCAGACTCATCCCGAAAGACCGCCAGACGATGCTCTTTTCGGCGACGATACCGGCCGAGATCGTCAAAATCGCTTCGGCCTACATGCGGCTCCCGGTTCGCACAGAAATCGCGCCGTCCGGCACGGCGGCGGAGCTGGTTTCCCAGGAACTGTTCGTCGTCAGCAAGGAACAGAAGGGAAACCTACTCGGCGAAATGCTCCGGCGCCACACGGGGTCCGTCCTGATGTTCGTTCGCACCAAGCGCGGCGCCGCCAAGGTGGCGCGCCTCCTGAGGAACAAAGGCCACGGAGCGGCTGAAATTCACGCCGACCGCAGCCTGGCGCAGAGAAAGGAGGCGCTGAGCGGATTCAAGTCCGGCCGGTATCGAATCCTGGTGGCGACGGACATCGCCGCCCGCGGCATTGACGTGACCGGCATCGAGGTTGTGATCAATTACGATTTGCCCGACGATCCGGAAAATTACGTCCACAGAATCGGCCGGACCGGCCGGGCCGGCCGGGCGGGGATCGCCCTCAGTTTCGCGACGCCCGATCAGGGGGAAGACATTCGAAACATCGAGCGAATCATCCGGATGTCGATCCCGCGCTCGACGAATTCCGATCTGGCCATGGTTCCGGCTCCTTCCGAACCCCGGCCCGCGCCGTCATGGGCCGGCCGCCGCCCTCGCCACCACGGAGGATTCCGGAGTTTCAGCCCCCGCCGTCACCGGCGATAAGTCGATCTGGTTCGGAACATCAGAAACCCGTAGACTAAAAGTCCGACGAACGTGACGCCCGCGCCCACCCGGGCCAGGGGTGGCTCGAAGGTCAAATCGATTTCATGGTCCCCCGCATCCAGCGCCAGCCCCATGAATCCGACGTTGATTTTCTGCAACTTGCGCGGCTGCCCGTCCACGGTCGCCGCCCAGCCCTCGTCGTAGGGAATGGACAGAAACAGGATCTTCTTGCGGCCGATCGTAATCGTCCCTCGGATGTGATTCTGCCGCAGCTCGCGGATGGCCATCGCATTTTCCTTCAAACGGTCCACGCGCCGGCCGTATTCCTCCATGGACGAAATCGCGGGCGGGTCTCGGACAACCTCAATCCCGGCGAATGCGTCCCGGCGGTTGTCCTCGGTGACGGCCGAATACATGAGCGAGGTCACTTTGCTCGCGGGGTCCAACCGCTTGAAATCTCCGTACGGCTGGCAGGAGGCGTACGTGACGCCCAAGGGCAGTGAAAACTTGTTTTCGTAGATGTGGACGTCCCCGATTTTCTCGCGCTGCTGGTATCCGTATCTCAGCATGTGCGGCTCTTTCGATTTTGACAGAAAATATTTCACGCCGACGAGCGACAAGAGGACCGGCGACCGCTCCAGCCCGTAGGCCCAGTGGGTGGCCAGCTCGTCCCTGGCGTCAATGATCCCCACCTCGGAGAGGAACCGGATGTAATGAAGCTGGTTGAATGAATAGTAGCTGGACGTGCCGCGATATCCCTGAATCTTGGCGTCGTTGAGCCCGCGATGCTCGGCCGGACTCGACGAGTAATCCTTGAGAACCCGGAAAAATCCGGTGTCCGTCGCGTTCAGCCGCGCCACCGCGTCCACGGTGTAGTCGTTGTACCCCGATTTCTGCCGCACCTCCTCCCCGGTGATGACGGGCCGGGAATGCGTCGATACGATGGAGAACCAGGACAGCTCGGCGGCGACGGCGGCCAGGAGGCAGGCCCGGAACATCGTTTTGAATTTCCCCGTTCCCACCGCGTAAATCAGGATCGCGTCCGCCGCCAGAAACCCCGCCGCCATCCCCCGCAGATCCCTGTCCACCGTAGCGACCGGCCAGGGGAAGTACAGCGCCGCCAACAGTACCAGCAGCGTGCCGATCAGGAGCGGAACGTCCACTCTGGACTGCGTGTCGATCAGGCTCAGGGCCCGGACGCCCAAAAAAAGAATCAGCAGTGTGAGAAACAGCGATATCGTCCGATATTCGTTCCCGCTGAACAGCCAGAACATGTGGCGGAAAAAGGGAAACAGAAGGGCCAAAAAGACGGCAAGGCAAAACAGCCCGCACAGGCGGCGCGTCGGCTTTTTCTGCACGAGCGCAAAAAACTGCGGCGCCAAGAGGAGGCTGACCAGGCCGCAGTAGAGCTCCGGGGCTTCGTAATAATTGCCCCAGCCTCTGAATCCGCTGCCCGTGCCGAGGAGGTCGCTCGAAAAAAGCCGCAGAAGGAGCGTCATGCCGTCCAGGGGAGTGACGGGGGCGAATACCGGCTGGGACACCAGTTTTGAAAAATACGATGCCTCCCCGCCGACCCTCGGGCTCTGGAGCATCTGCAGAACGCCGCTCATGCAATACACCGCGCTCATGCATAGCCCCAAGAATCCCATCGCGGTCAGCTTCGCCGCCAGAATCCCATACGGCTTCCCAAATCCCCCGTGATCCTCCCGAAATCGGAGCGTGACATAGATAAAAAAGAAAACCGTGTAGACGTAGAAATAAAACGGCTGGTAAATGCCGATCGCCGCCATCACGACCGGAATCAGCCCCCAGCGGCCGCGCTTGAAATAGGCCTCGGCTGCATACAGCAGCAAGGCCGCGTAAATGCATTCCGTGCCCGGCGTGCTCCACGTGCCGCCCACAATCATGCAGCCGCAAAACGCGTACAGCAGGCCTCCCAGGACCGACGCGAAGGCCGAAACATCGAGGAGCAACAGATACGCCGAAAAAATAAGCCCGGCGGCGATGAGTTTGATGAAATGGAGATGGATGATCGCGTACGGAATCTGATCGCGGCGGAACACGCTCAGGATCATCGCGCCCGGCTCGTTCAGCGAATACGGAAAAATGTTCTGGCCCAGCCCCTGCTGAAACGACCACCGCGGGAGGCCGTCCGTCCTCAAATACTCCGACATATGCGCATACTGGGGATAATGCTCGTTGATCGTGTCGCTGCCGATGTCCTTGAAAAGAAAAATCTTTTCGCCGGAAAGAAAATCCCGGTAAACGATGAATCCGATGAGACAGATCAGGGCCGGCAGGAGCAGGCCGCCGGCAACTTTGTTCCGTCCCACGGCCTACCGCATCATGGGATTCAATTTTTCCAGATACGCCCGCGCGCCCTGATTCTGCGGATCCAGCCGCAGGGCCTCGGAAAAATGTTTCCGCGCGCCCGCGGCGTCCTTCTTGTCAACGCAGACGAGGCCCATCGTATAATGCGCCCGGGCGTAATCAGGTTTCATCCTCAACGCTTCCTGCAGGTGCGCGATCGCCTCGTCCTGCCGGCCGGCCTTGTGCAGCGCGTAGCCTGCGTTGTTGTGTGCGATCACGCGGACGGAAAACATCTCGGCATTGTCCGGCAGGCGCCGGATCGATTCCTCCAAATGGGACGCCGCAAATGCGAAGTGGCCCTTGTTCAGCAGAAGGTTCCCCAGATCGTAATGCGCGTACCCGTTGGCCGGGTCGACCTCGAGGGCGTTGACGATCCGGTTGATTTCGCGGTCCCCCGCGACGCCTCCGGCCAGCGCGCCCGACAGATGGTACCGGATGTGCTCCAAATACGCGCTCTGTTCGTTCTCGCCCGGATTGTGCACCGCCATGCCCCTGCTGCCGGCGTGCCGGGCGAGCCGGTCGTCGATCTGCGCACGAACCTGCGCAAACGATGGATGAAGTCTCCCCGCGTCGCCGGACCCCGCCGGGTTCTTCGCAGTCAGAATGGACTCGATTTCCTCAAGGAGCCGCCTTGTGATGACCAGATGACCATAAGGCGACGGATGCACCAAGTCCAGCAAACAATCCGCTGGGGCGTCTTTGAAGGCGTCGGTCAAGTCCACGAACCGGGCGCCCGCCGAGCGCGCCGCATCCCGTGCGGCCGCCGCGAAACGCGGCGTGTATCGCTTGAAAAGTTCCGCCCGCTTGGGTTTGCTCTTGTGTTCGCCGGCGATCAGTCCCATCTCCCTCGGCGTTCGCGGATACTCTCCATAAAAAAGGTGCGGCTGAAATGCCACGATGAAATCGCTGCCGTGACCCCGCGTGGCCCCCGCCATCGTCCGGACCCCTCGCCCGTAGAAATCGACCGACTCCGGCTGCGGCTCCCGCTGAATATCGCCGGTGTCCGCCACGGCCGGACCGGCCCGCCAATGCCGGACCATGCGGGCAATCCCCGAATACGCGATGTAATCCATGTACAGCAGCCGGTACGGCGACTGTTCCGCCAGGGTCCGCCGGAGCCGCATTTGTTTCATCAACTCGTTCTCGAATCCAAAGCGTCCCAGTTTCTCGGTCGCCGCCAGAAGCACCGCCATGTCGTTGAAGCCGTCGTAGAGGATCACGAGGTCGGGATCGAACGGCAGGACCCGGAACACGAGCATCTGCAGTTCCTGCTGGGTCGTGTAGCCCGGCACGGCCGCGTTGATGACCTCAACTTTGTCGTCGCCCAGAACCTTTTTCAAATATAACTCCAACTGCCCGGAAAACATCTCCTCCTCGTACACATACAGCCCGAACGCGGCCGACCCGCCCACCACAAAAATCCGGACCAGGCCCGCCGGTTTCGGAACGGCCGGCTCTTTTGAATACCGGAATCCATAGGAATTGATCTTCATCATCACCTCACGCCCATAGGCCGTATCGGTGACGGCATGGTTGGGCCGCAGCCCATAATCGAGCGGCGGCTGATGGTAGGTCATGAGACCGTGATAAAACTCGGGCTGGGGATCCCATCGCCGGACATACCGGCGGCAAATCACTTCGGTGGCCAATACGAGGCCGGCGGCCGCAAGAACGCTGATCGAGACAATCAGCCCCCGCCGTTTCGCGCGCGCGGGAGGTCCGTTGATCTCCATTATCGCCCGGATCGTACCAGCGCGGCGAAACGGCTTCAAGCCGGCCGGGGCTTTACGCCCTTGACGCCGGTCCGAACATTGGATATGCAAAACGCAATGGGAGGGGAAACCGGACCTTGGATCAGTTGATGTCCCGCGTGGAGGGGCTGACCGACAAACTGGTTCGCGCCAAGGAGGACTTGGCGCGGCAGAATGTTGTCCTGCACCGGGAGAACGACCGGCTCCGGAACCGGCTCCTCGAAGTCACCGCCGAACGCGACCGGTTTGAAAAACGCGTCAAGCACTCGACCCGGAAACTCGAAACCGCCCTCGCCCGATTGAACCTCCTGGCGGAGGACGTCTGATGCCGAGCGTGGAAGTGATGATCCTCGGGAAAAAACACGTCTTCGACACGCCGGAAAATCCCGAGCGCGTCCGGCTCGCCGCCAATCTCATCGACCGCAAACTCAAAACAGTCTCCGAACACTACGGCATGATCTCCAACGAACGCATGCTCCTCCTCACCGCCCTGAACATCGCCGAGGAGCTGATTCGCCACAAGCAGGAGACCAAACTCGACCGCGTCGAGGATTTCCTCCGCGGCCTGGCCGAGCGCCTCGAGCTGGCGGTCCGGCCGGAACCGCCCGCCTTGGAGTCCGCGCCGTGACCCGGATCGTCGGCCTCGACGAAGCCGGCCGCGGGCCGGTCCTCGGATCGATGGTCATGGGCGCCGTCCTTGCCGACGAGTCCCAGATGGGGATATTCCGCGAACTGGGCGTGCGCGACTCGAAGGCGCTGACCCGCAAGGCCCGCGAGCGCGTGTTCGACCGGCTGACGGAACGGTTTGAAATCGCCTACGAGCGCGTCACGCCCGCGGCCATCAACCGGCCGGACTCGAATCTGAACCGGCTCGAATACGACGTGCTGTGCCGGCTTATCGAAAAAATCCGGCCCGACCGACTCATCGTCGACGCCTTCCTCCCGCCGCACCGGCTCACCAGGGAGTTGATCGAGCGGTTCCCCGGCCTCGACGTGACCGCCGAGTGGAAGGCTGACCAGAACCATCCGATCGTCTCGGCCGCGTCCATCGTCGCCAAGGTGATCCGGGACCGCGACATGGACCGGCTCAAAGGCAAGTGGGGCGAAGTCGGCTCCGGCTATCCCGGCGATCCCAAGACCGTCTCGTGGCTTCGCGCACAGCTCTTGAAAAACCGCCTGGCCGTCCGCTCACTGCCTCCCATCATCCGGCTTCGGTGGAGCACCATCGACCGGCTGCGCGGGTGATTTCCGGAAAAAGAAAAAGAACGCCCCGATCGCGCCGAGAACCACGAGCACCACAAACGTCAGAAGCGACACCGCGATCGACTGCGCGGCCGACACGCCCTGGGACGCGAACAGCAAAATCGTCGTGGCTTCGCGGATGCCGACCCCGCTCAACGACACCGGAATGGTCGAGACGAATTCGATGAAGGGCACGAAGAGGAGCAGTTTGAAAAATCCGATATCGACGTCGATCGACCGCGCCAGGAAAAAGAAATATCCGACGACGCAGATGTTCGCGGCCACGCTGACCGGGATGGTCTTGAAGAAGACGTCGTACCGGTCCCGGTAGACGAAGAGCGCGTCGGTCATGGTCCTGATCGGCCCGCGGACCGGCGCGAGAATCCTGAGCGGCGCCGCAAAGAGGGTCTTGACCCGGCTCTGGATCCGGCGGCTGAACAGGACGACAAAGACCGCCAGGAGGCCCAGCGTCAGCAGGACAAACACGGCCGACAGCCGGTCGTCTCGAAGAAGGTCCCGGGAGAAAACGAATCCGAAAAACGCCAGGAGCATGATCCCGATCATGCCGACGATCCGGTCGGTCACCACCGTCGCGGTGATCCGCGTCAGGTGCGTCTGCCGGTCCATGCCGGCATCGGCCGGTGGTAACATCGCAACCCGCGCGACTTCTCCCGCAACGCCGCCGGGCAGAAAGTTATTGTAGAAAAACGCCGTGAACGTGAGGCGGCAAAGGAGGCCGAATCCGTGGGTCTGTCCGAGATATTCCAGCAGCATCCCCCACCGCCACGCAGAGAGGATCAGGCTTAACACCCCGAGCGCGCAGGAGAGCAGCACCAGGGCGAGGTCGGCGGCCCGGAGGCTGCCGGTGATCTGGGCGATCGAGACCTGGGTGAAGATGAATCCCAGGATGAGAACGCTGATGCCGATATTCAGGGCATACCGCAGGTAAGGTTTCTTAGACAAACCGGAATCCCCTTTTCCGGAACGCCAGATAGTCCTGCCGGGTCGGCAGGCCGTGATACGACGGCGGCGGCGGGTTGGAAACCGGCCGCCGGGCGTTCGATGCCAAAAGCCGCAGGCTCTCCACCATCAGGTCCGGCACCTCGGAATAGATATGCCGGTAATAGTCGGACACACTCCAACCCGCCACGCGGTCATACGTCTTTTGCAGAATGATTTCCCCCTCGTCAATCCCTTCGTTGACTTTGTGGATCGTCACGCCGATCGGTTCGTCCTCGAGGAGCGCCCAGAACACCGGAAAGACGCCCTTGTCGGCCGGGAGACACGCCGCGTGTTTGTTCAGCACGCAGATCTTGGGCGCCTGAAGGATCGGCGTTTTCAGAATGTAGCCGATAAAAATCAAAATCACGTCCACCGACCGGCCCTTGACCCAGTCGATGACTTCGGGATCGTTCGGATTCCTGAAATGGAATCGGGGAACGCCGCGCCGCGCGTAGAGACCGTCGAACGTCCAGTAGGCCCGCCGGCCGGCAAGTCGGTCGATGAGGAGCGCGAGCCGGCGCCGCATGCTGTTCCACCCGAGTTTCGCAAATACCCCCGGGCCGAAAATTTCCAGATATTTCCTGTAAATGTCGGCGCCGCGATATTTTGTCAGTTTGTCCGGAAAGGTCGCGATGCCGGCGAGTTCGTGGTCCGGCGCCAGACGGTCCGCAAGCTCATCGACCATGCGGAACGTGAAGTCGTAGTCTTCCTGAAGAAAGACGGCGATTCTCACGGCGCCCCCTGTTTCTCCTTCCAGAGGGCCTGGGCGATGGTCTCCAGCGTGACGATCCTGCCGCTGCGCTCTTTGACCACCGCCAAAAATGTCTCCATCTGGCGTATCTTTTCCGCCACCGGCACGGCCATCCGCTGTTTTTCAAGCACGCGGCTGCTCTCCATGTATCCCGCCGGGATGTCGTCGAGGTCGGCCAGATCGGAGGGATGGACCAGATAATAGAAGAATCGCATCCGGAGGGTGGTCCGAAGGACGTGGTCGAAGATCCAGCGCGGAAAAAAGAATGCCATCGTGTGCCAGAGCGGCAGGCGAAACACCGGGGTCACAGGCAAAGGAATGACAAGCAGCCCGCCGCCCGCCGCCTGCGGGGTCAGCGAGGCGCCGTCCGTGAAAAACGGCCGGCGCCGCCCGATCAGATTCGCCAGCCGGTCTTTCCGCTGCAGGACCGATTTCTGGCGCTCGTCTCCACGGAAGTTCCACCAGACTTTGGCCGAGGCCAGCCACATGAAATAGGACGGCAGAAGCGACGTGTCGTAGAGATAGCGGTTCCTGATCAGCACCCGGAGCAGCGCCGGTGACGTCGCCCAGGCCGGCGCGATGAACCCCCGTGGCGCCCGGCCGCACGCCCGGGCAATCAGTTCGTGCGACCTCATCACCTCCGACTCGATCTCGCCGTCCCCGAGATACCCCAGGTTCTGCAGGTGGCTGTAGGAATGGTTTCCGATTTCATGCCCCCGGTCGTGCCAGTCGCGCACCCGCGCGGCAACCTCGGGATTCTCCAAGTCCCGCCCGATGACGTAGATCGTGTATTTGAATCCCATCCGGTCGGAGATCGCGAAGAACCGGTCGGCGACCTCGAAAAAAGAGGGGTCCCGCGTCCGGCCCGGCGGCAACCCGAGGGCCCAGCCGAACGAATCAAAGTTGATGTTAATGCAGGATAGTTCAGCCATCGGCAAAAAGGATTTTACCAGCCGGCGGCCGGAAAGCAAGAAAAACGGCCGAGCTTCTTGAAATATTCAGATGGAGGAGTTTCGATGGCGCGCCATGACTGATCGATCTGTGGCGGACGACGGGCATTTTCTGTTTGTGGTGGGCACGCGGCCGGAGTTCATCAAAATCCGGTCTGTGCTTCTCGAGATCATCCGGCGCAAACACCGGTACCGGCTGATTCACAGCGGACAGCACTACGACTACAACATGTCCGCGATTTTCTTCAAGGAACTCGGCCTGCCCGAACCCGATGCGTTTCTCGAAGTCGGGTCCGACGGCCCGGGCGGGCAGACCGGCGAAGGACTGAGAAAAACCGAAGCGGTCATCGCCGAACACCGGCCCGCGGCCGTGGTCGTCCAGGGCGACACCAACACCACGCTCTTCGGAGCGCTCGCGGCGATCAAATGCGGGGTGCCGGTGGCGCACATCGAAGCCGGCGTGCGCTCGTTCGATTTCACGATGCCGGAGGAGATCAACCGCCGCATGGTCGACGCGGTCGCGACGTTCTGCTTCGCGCCCACCGCCCGGGCCCTCGGAAACCTGACCCACGAAGGCCGGGCCGAAGCGTCGCGCCTCGCGGGCGACACGCTGGTCGAAACCGCCGGCCGGATTCGGGACATGGCCTTGAAGTCCTCCTCCATCCTGGCGCAGATGAACCTTCAGCCGTGCAGCTACGCCCTCGTGACGAGCCACCGGAAGGAAAACGTCGATTCGCCCCAGCGCGCCTCCGCGATCGCCGAATCCCTCCTTCAACTGGATATGCCCGTGGTCTATCCGATCCACCCGCGGACCCGGAAAATGTTTTCGCAGTTCGGCCTCCTTGAAAAATTGCAGAAGCGGATCCGGATCGTCGACCCGCTCGGATATTTTGATTTTCTGTCGCTCCTCACCCAGGCCCGGATCGCCCTGACGGATTCCGGCGGCGTTCAGCAGGAAGCCTCGATTTTCCATGTGCCATGCCTGACGCTCCGCAACAACACCGAATGGCTCGAAACCGTCGAAGCCGGCCAGAATGTGCTCGTCGGCGCCGACACCGGCCGGATCGTGTCCGAAGCGACGCGCATCCTGTCGGACGCCGCCGTGTACGATCGGATGGCGAAGGCCCCCTCGCCTTTCCAGGAGGGCGCCGCCGTCCGGATCGTCGACGCGCTTCTGGCGGCCCTCGGCGGCGGGCGGCTGACGGTGCCGTCGTCGGATTTCCTGAAAGACGGGATGCCGCCCCTGTGGAACTGAAGGACCGGTCGATCCTCGTCACCGGCGGCGCCGGATTCATCGGAAGCCACCTCGTCGACCGCCTGATTCCGGAGAAACCGGGGAAACTTGTGGTGGTCGACAACCTCTTTCTCGGAAAACGGTCGAACTTGGCGGAGGCGTTCACAAAGTTTCCGCAACTGAAACTTGTCGTCGAAAGCGTCTGCGACATCGACCGGATGCGCCAGGTGGTCGGCGACGAAAAGATCGACGTCGTCTTCGACATGGCCACCATCCCGCTCCCCGCGTCTCTCGAAAGACCCGACTGGGCGGCGGAGGAAATCTACCGCATGATGCTCGTCTTCTGCGCGCTTTGCCGGCAGGGCCTTTTCAAAACCCTCATCCACTGCTCGTCCTCCGAGGCCTACGGATCGGCCGTCCGCGTGCCGATGGACGAGGACCACCCGATGATGGTCGAGACGCCCTATGCGGCGGCCAAGGCCGCGGCGGACCTGCTCGTGCGCTCCTACGCCCGGACCTTCAACATCGACATGGCCATCATCCGGCCCTTCAACAATTACGGCCCGCGCCAAAATGAAGGCAGTTACGCGGCCATCATCCCGGTCGTGATCCGCCGGATATTGGCCGGCCAGCCGCCGGTGATTTTCGGCGACGGCGAACAGACGCGCGATTTCCTGTATGTGACCGACACCGTCGAGGGAATCGTGTCGGCCGCCAAGTCCGATCGGATGCACGGCCGCACCGTCAACATCGCATCCGGCCGGGAAGTCACCATCCACGAGCTGATCCGGCAGATTTCCCGCGCGCTCGATTACACCGGCGAGCCGATCCGTGAACCGGCCCGGCCCGCCGACGTCCGCCGGCATCTGGCCGACACCCGCCTCGCGCAGGCCGAACTGGGATTCAAACCCGCGGTGCCGCTCGAAGAGGGCATCCGCCGGACGGTGGCGTGGTACAAAACGGCCCTGCAGTGATGCTTCTTCTGCGATGACCACCGTCCTGATCACCGGCGCCGATGGCTACATCGGACGGCACCTCGCACCGGTCCTTGCCGCCCGGGGTCTTCGGGTCTGTTCCATCCGGGCGGATGTCCGGCGCGCCTCGGAAGTGCGCGCCGCGATGGAGGGGATCGACGTGGTCGTTCACTTGGCGTGTCTTCCGGTCAACCGCAGTTTCGAATTCCCGGACGAAGACTTCGAAGTGAACGCCCTCGGGACGTTCAACGTGCTGGACGCCGCCCGGCGCGCCGGCGTTAAAAAAGTCGTCTACACATCGACCTGCGAAGTCTACGGCCCGCCCGACGCCCAACCGGTCGACGAAACTCATCCGGTCCGGCCCGCGTCGCCCTACGCGGCCAGCAAGCACAGCGGAGAACTCTCGTGCCTCATCATGTGCCGCGTTTTCGGCCTTCCGACCACGATCCTCCGGCTGTTCAACGTGTATGGGCTGTCCGCCGGATTGGAGGAGCGCCCGACGGTGGAAGCGGCGTTCATGAAAAACGTTCTGCAGGGCCGCGCGCCGGTGATCAAATCCCATCCGGGCACCGCCAGGGATTTTGTCCACGTCCGCGATGTCTGCCGCGCGATCGCGCTGGCCATCGACGCCGAAGCGGCCTCGGGCGAAATCATCAACATCGGCGCCGGCGTCGCCACGTCCCTGCAGGACCTTGCGGACCTCGTGATCCGCCTGACCGGCGTGGCCGTCAAACCGCAGATCGCGCCCGCCGCCTCGTCGTCCGATCCGCCGCTCGTCTGTCAGGCGGACATTCGAAAGGCGGCGCGGCTTCTGGGCTGGCATCCGGAGGTCACGCTGTCCGAGGGTCTGGAGGAAATCCACCGTTTCTATCGGGATCCGGGAAAGCGTTGATAAGTTCGCAGCGTCTAGATAATATCGCGCACGTGATATCGACGGGAGGGGATGCATGCAGGTAAAGGATGCCGGCCGGTTTTCCATGGTCATTCCATGTTTCAATGAAGAGGCGGCCGTGCCCCATTTGGTCGGACAACTCCAAAAACTGATCGGGCTTCTCAAAGACGCCGGCGCGCCGCCGCCTCGCGTCATTTTCGTCAACGACGGCAGCGCCGACCGCACCGCTCAAGTTCTCGAGGCGGAACGCAAGAAACTGCCGGACACCGAAGTCGTCAACCTGCCCCAGAACCGCGGGCTCGGCGCCGCCGTCCGCGAGGGATTCGCTCGGGCGGAGGACACGTTCGTCGTCGTCTACGAGTCCGACTGCAACTATCCGATCGAGCACATCCTTCTCATGTTTGAACTCATGGACGACTCGACCGACGTCATTGCCGCGTCGCCGTACGCTCCCGGCGGAAGCTGCGGGAACGTCGTTGCGCACCGGCTCTATCTGAGCCGCGCCGCCTCCTTCCTGTACCGGATCATCCTCTGGCCGCACATGAGGGGCATCTACACCATCAGCGCCGTCTTCCGGCTCTATCGACGCGCGGCCTTCATGAAATTGAAACTTCGAAACGACCGCTACCTCTTCGGCGCCGAAGTCACCTACACGCTCCTCTTAAGCGGGGCGCGCATCAAGGAAATTCCCTCCTTCATGCGGCCCCGGCAGCAGGGCGCGTCGAAAATGAAACTCGCGCAAAACATCCTCGATCATCTCGGCCTCATGGGCCGCATCCTTCTGCACCGCCTGGGCCTGGTCGATTGACGCCCACGGAACTCCGGGTCGTCATTTACGGCGCCGGCGAGGCCGGAGAGCTCGTGGTCCAGGGGCTTGCCCGCGGCCATGCTCCGAACATCCGCCCGGTCGCGTTTGTCGATGACGACACCCGCAAAGTCGGCCGGACGTTGGCCGGCCTTCCGATCGAATGGGCCGGAGGACCCATCCGGCCTTTCCTGCGAAAATACGGCGCCGAACGCGTCCTCATCGCCATCCCGTCGGCGCCGGGCCGCCGGATCCGCGAGATCCACCGGAAACTCATGCAGGAGGAAATCCCCGCGCTGATCGTGCCCGGCGTCTGGAGCATCGTCGCGACCAACGACCCCATCACGACGGTCCGGGACGTGAATCCCGAGGATTTCCTGCGCCGCCATCCGCGCGTCCTCGAAAAGGGCAAAGTCGCGGCCTTTCTGAAAGGCCAGCGCGTCCTGGTCACCGGCGCCGGCGGCACCATCGGAATGGAAATGGTTTCGCAGCTCGCGCAATTTCCGCTGGAAGCCCTGGCCGGCGTCGATCTGTCGGAGCTTGCGGTCTATCGGCTCAGCGAATGGGCCACCGGCCCGTCATGGTTCCTCGCCGACATGTCCCGCCCGGCCGACGTCCAGAGAGTGTTTGACCGGTTCTCGCCGACGGTCGTCTTTCACGCCGCCGCCTACAAACATGTCTGCATCCTCGACCGCGAGGTTCGCGCCGCCGTCCGGAACAACGTCGCTTCGACGCATCTCCTCGTCGAGGCCGCCCTCGCCGGCGGCGTTCACACATTCGTCCACGTGTCGACCGACAAGGCCATCCGCCCGGCCTCGATCATGGGCGCGACCAAACGCGCCGGCGAACTCATCGTCCAGGCCGCGCAGGACCGCGCCCCCGGCCGACGGCTGATCTCAGTCCGGTTCGGAAACGTCCTCGGAAGTTCCGGCAGTGTCCTGCCCAAATTCATCGAGCAGATCGAGCGCGGCGGCCCGGTTACCGTGACCGACCCCGGCGCCCGCCGCTATTTCATGCTCGCCTCCGAAGCCGTCGAACTCGTCCTCTCCAGCGCCGCCGCCGGCCGGCCCGGGAAAATCTACATCCTCGACATCGGCGAACCGATGTACATCACGGAACTGGTCCATGACCTCATTCGATTTTTCGGAAAAACCCCCGGCGTCGATGTCCCGATCGTCTACACGGGCCTGGGGCCGGGAGAAAAACTGAAGGAGGATCTGTCGGAAATCCCGTGCCGGAGGGTCGATGACTATCTTCTGGAGGTCATCGAGGACCCGCCGGAACTATCGGCGGTCGAAGACCAGGTCCAAGGCCTTCTGGCGGCCGCCGAAGACGGCGAAGACGCCGACCTCTGCCGCCGGCTGGAACAGATGATCCCCGAATACGCCGATGCAGGCACATTGCGCGCCTCCCGGCCGTAAGATATATAAATCCGAAATGAAAAAACAGACGAGCGCATACGAGGAACTTGAAAAAATCGCCAACGAGGCTCTCGGCGGGATCGTCCGCCCCCAGGCGCTGGGATTCGTTCTCTCCGCCCTCGACACGAGCCTCCGCGGCCTCCGACAGCGGCGGCATATCTCCGGACAGGAACTCTGCAAGGCCGTCCGGGACCTCGCCGCGCGCGAGTACGGCCTGATGGTCAGGGAGGTCCTGAACGCCTGGGGCATCGACTCCACGGAAACCATCGGCCGGATCGTATTTGCGCTCGTGGACGCGGGAAAAATGACCAAGACCGACGAGGACACGCTCGCCGATTTCAGCAACGTCTTCGATTTCGAGGAGGCGTTTTCTCCGGCCGCCATCCTCAAAGCCACTCGGACGGTCCGCACCCGCACCCGCCGCCGGCCATCATAAACCTTTTAGACCGCGCCGCCGACCTCCGCATCCTCTACGCCGCCTTTCTCAAGGCGCGCCAGTGGCAGTGGGAGTCGCCCTACTACGACACCATCGAGGTCCGCCTCTTCGAATGGCGCCTCTGGGATAACCTGCGGAGGGTCGCCGATCACATCCGGCGCGGATACCGCTGGAGCCCCATCCTGCGGTTTCCGATCCCCAAAAAACCCGGCGAGGACCGGCCGTACGCGTACCGGAATTTCAAGGACGAAGTCGCCGCGGTCGCACTGATTCTCGCCGCGCGCGAGCCCCTCGAACGCGCGATGGACCGGTTCGGCCGCGTCTCCTGCGGCAACCGGCTCGCCGGCATCCACTCCTCCGACCGGCTCTTCCTCGACTGGCGGTCCTCCTGGGGACAATTTGAGCAGTCCGCGCGCCGCGCGGCGGGCCGGTACCGGTATTACGTCAAAACCGACGTCCGCAAGTTTTACCCGCACGTCCGGCGCGGCCAGCTTATCGAAACCCTCGGCGGGATGCTTCCCAAAGATCCGCTCTTCACCGCGTTCCGGTCGCTCATCCTCAATGACGGCATGGACCTTCCGGCCGGCCCCACCATCTCGGGCGTTCTGGCCAACGCGTATCTCACGCCCTTCGACCACGAACTCCTCAACGGATGGAAACTCCGCGGCCGGTACCATCGCTACGTCGACGACATGTTCCTCTTCGGCGCCGACCGCCGCGAGATTCAAAACACATTCAACGGCCTCCGCAAAACCCTCTGGTCGCGGTTTGGCCTCCCGACCCATTTCGGCAAGGCCGAGATCGGCCCGTCCTCCCGCGCCTTCGACGGCGCCTGCAGCCCCGCCGGATGGGTCGGCTTGGCCCACGATTTTGACCGCATCGCGCGCACGCTCTACCACGTGCCGCCTGATTATCTGCGCCTCTATGCGCGGTATCCGACGCTGACGCTCCGCGCCTACGTTCAGGGCCTCCGGGCCGCCGGCATTTTCGTTTCGACCGACTGGCTCGCACAGAATTTCCTTACGCTCCGCGGCCGCCGCCCGCTCAACGATCCGTGGAACAGTTACTTTCATTTGAAATTCCCTCGGCTCAACCTCAAGGACCCCTATTCTTCCGCGCACGGATGGGGCCGGCAACTGCTCCGCGCCAATCCGGATTTCGCGCGAACCATCCGCGGGCTCCGCGCCGCTCTCTCGAACGGCTTTTCGTCGGCCTTTCGGAGCGTCGCCTTCAGCCACAAGGCCGACGCGCGCAAACTCAAGCCCGCGCTCTTCAGGCTCCGCTTTTACGCCACCCGCCTCTCCATATATAATTGCGCCCCTCTCGCCGCCCGCTTCCAGAAATGCCTCGACTTTCCGTGGGCCCTCGAACCCTCGGTCTCCGCCACCGCGCTTTTGTCCGACCCCAACGCCGTCAACCGGTTCCTCGAGTGCCTCTTTTCCCGCCGCGCGCTCCTCGTCCGCATCCGCGCGGCCTGGGCCTTGGGCGAACTCGGCGCCCTCCGGGCCGTCCCCGCGCTCTGGCGCGCGGCCCATCCCGGATACCCGCTCCTCCTCAGGCTCGCCGCGCTCGAAGCCCTCATCCGCATCGACCGCTACGATCTGATCCCCGCGGATTCGCTCTTCCTCGCGGCCCGCGTCGAAAAGTACGCGAGCGTCCGGAAATATCTCTACCTGCTCCTCAGCCGCCTCCGCCGCCCGCACGTCCAGGATCTGCTCCGCCGCCGCGCCCGCGCCGAACAGGATTTCTTCGCCCGCCGCGCCGCCGAATTCGCCCTGTCCCGCCCCGGCGGCATCGGCGCCCACGTCGCCCCGCCCGCGCGTCATCCGGCCGCGCCACTTTTGCCGGGCCGCACGAGGCAGGTTTAGATCCGTTTTTTCCCCCCTTGAAAAGGGGGGACAAAGGGGGGTCTCACTTCGCCTTTCTCCATCAATATCAATATATGTTTGACATTCTCATCCCATGAAGTACTATTCACCCAAGTAAAATTTCGCTCCATTGGACGGGGTGTAATGCATACAATACAAACACAGTCTCTGGGTTTTAGAGGGAAGTCCCAGATCGTTTGTCGGGTCAGCGCCTCCGGCGTCCCAGGTGCCGGCGTCTCCGACGCCGGCCCGCTCAGCGGCGGAGCTTTGTCATGACCAGGCAAAAGCGTCTCGGTCTTGCCCTGATCCTGATCGCCGCCCTCGGTCTCATCGCATACGCGGTCCTTTCGTCCACTGTCCACCAGATCACCGAACCCGTGATCTCCACCGGCGGTGACACCCTCTCCTCGCCCAGCTACAACCTCCTCGCCTCGGTCGGCCAAACCGGCACGGACACGCTCGCCGGCGCCTCCTACGTCCTCAACACCGGCCTCTTTTATTTCCGCCATGTGGCGCCCGTCGGCACGGTGGGCGACTCGCTCGTGATCGTGGGCGACGCGCATCTGGTCGGAACCGGCGGCGGATTCGTCACGCTCGTTTTGGATGTGAAGGATTCCTCCAACGGCGGGCTTACGCCCAACGCCGCCGTCACCTTCACGGTCGAATACGAAGGATCGCAGGTGGCGACCGACTCGGCCACGTCCGACACGGCGGGGCGGATCAGCAAGTCAGTCTCGCTTTCGAGCGGGGACGGCGCCTACGTCATCACGGCGGAGCGGTCGGCCGCCCGGGCCGTATTTGTGGTGATGATGGACAAGCGGCGGGTGCCCGCGCATCCGACGGAGACGCCCAAGAGCAAGTGGGTGATGATCGCGCCGTTTCGCAAGCCCGACACGTCCTTGACGGGCCTCAATCAGTTGTCCTACGGCGGCACGCCCATCTCGTATTCCTACGACCCGACGCTGGCCTCGGCGCACGCGACGTTCAACCGATACAAGTCGGTCGGCAATCAGCCCGAATCGACCCACGTGTCGGCCAACGGGACGTTTTCACAATATGAGAGCGGCCGGGCCTATTGGTTCCGATCGAGCGGCGCCACGAGCGTGGGGTTGGCAGGCTCACCGTCGGCGGTGACAGGCGCATTCAGCGTGCGGCTCGACAGCGGCGCCAACATGATCGGAAATCCCTTCACGCACTTCATCGACTGGCTGGACGACGTGGCGGTCGACACGAATCTGAACGGCCCGCCGGGCCCGATCACGCTTCGCGCCCTGACGCCGGCGCAGATGGCCGCAACGATCGACACGCGCCTCCAGTGGCGCTCGCAGACCGCCGAGCAGTACGTCAATCCCTTCGCGGCGAGCGAAACGGCCGTGCAACTGAAACCGTGGGTGGGCTTCTGGGTGAAGGCGAACGCCTCCTGCTCGATCGTGTATTATCCAACCAAGCGCCTGCCGCAGACGATGCCGGTGAAACAACAGTCCCCGGTTTACACCCCCCCTTTTGAAGGGGGGGCAGGGGGGGGTTCAGTTTCGAACTGGCGCCTCCGCCTGATGGCCTACAGCGACGTTCCGGAAATCCGGGACGAGTACGCGTTTTTGGGCGTCGCGCCGGCGGCGTCGGACGGAGAAGACGCCAACGACCTCTGGAAGGCGCCGGGAATGATGGGAGACATGCAAGTGTGGGTTGGCGAAGCGCGTTCCACTCCCTCCCCTCTTGTGGGGGAGGGTGGGGGTGGGGGGAAATATTACGCCGCCAGCATCGCGTCGCCGGTGAAGACCGCGACGGCGTGGCCGGTAGTTGTCACGTCGCCGGCCGGCGTAAAGAGCGCGACCCTCAAATGGGACGCGGCCGGCCTTCCGGACGGCTACGAGGCGTACCTGATCGGCGGCCCGGCCGGTCCTGTGAATATGCGCCAGTCCTCCTCACTGGTTCTGGAATCCGCAATCACCCTGACCGTGGTCGTCGGCACGCCCGAATATTTGACCGCGTATCTGGCCGCCCCGCTCTCGAAGGAAAACACGTTCGTGTATCCGAACCCGGGTCCGGACCCGGCGGGCGCCATGACCTTCAAATACAGTCTGCAATCCGCCGCCGACGTGACGCTGAAAATATTCGACGTGGCCGGCCGGCTCGTCAAAGAACTCGCGGCCCCCGGCGCGGCGGGGCCGAACACGCTCACGTGGGACACGACGAACAAACACGGCCAGAAACTCGGATCGGGCGTGTACGTCTACATCCTGCAAAGCGGCGGAAACAAGATCGTGGACAAGATGGCGATCGTGAGATGAAAAAAATCAACACTCAACACTCAACATTCAATACTCAATTTTCAAGTTTGAAAACTTTGAGAATTGAGAATTGAGTGTTGAATATTGAGTGTTACTTCCGCCGCATCGCGGCGTCGAGGATTAAACGACCTGGGGAGGTCACGTAACATGAAAAAGTCAGTATTGGGTTTGTTTCTGGTTTTACTCTGGAGCTTGTCCGCAGGAGCGGACGTTCCGAAATATATCTCCTTCCAGGGCGAACTGACCGACTCGGTCGGAACGCGGATCATGGCGTCCAAGAGCGTGGACTTCGAGATCTTCAATGACGCCGGCGTGTCTGTCTGGGGTCCGGAAAACCAGACGCTGACGCCGTCAAACGGCATCGTCAGCACGCGGCTGGGCGTCACCTCGCCGCTCAATATCGCGTTCGACACCCAGTACTGGCTCAAAGTGACCGTGGCCGGCGAAGCCATGACCCCGAAAATTCGCCTGACGACCTCCCCCTACGCCTTCATCGCCAAATTCCTCGACACCGGCGCGACGGCCTACGGCGCTCTGACCGTGGCCGAAACCGTGACGGCGAACAAGTTTGTCGGAAACGGATCGCTCCTCACCGGCATTGCATCCGGCGCGGATACGCACTGGACCCTGGCGGGCAACGGAGACGTCTATCATCAGACCGGCAACGTCGGCATCGGGACAACCGCGCCAGTAACGGAATTGAGCCTTGGGGGTCAACTTTCTCAACTGGGAATACAAGCGCATCCCGGCGCTGATCTGGTTGATTTTGATTTCAACGGTTTAAGATCACAGAATGTCGCCAACCCCGGCAGGTTGATTCGTCTCGAAAATCGCGGCGACCCGGCCATACAATTCTGGACGAGAGCCGCGGGTGTGGGTTATCCAGGCGGATCTGAACACGCAAAAATGGTTATCACAGAAGCGGGCAACGTCGGCGTCGGCACGACGAGTCCGTCGACGAAGTTGGAAGTCGCAGGAACAGTTTATTCGACCTCGGGCGGCTTCAAATTCCCTGACGGCACAACTCAGACAACCGCATCGGGTGGCGGCGGTTCAAGTCAGTGGACAACGAGTGGCGACAGCATTTATTACGATTCGGCCGTCGGCATCGGCACGACGGCGCCGCGCACAAAATTGCAAGTCGGTCTGAAGGTCATTGACGACAACAATTTCGTTTACGATACAAACGGACTCCTGGTTGTGCATCAATCGCAGACCGCCACGTCGACGTTGAATGATCCGAAGACGACCTTGATGCTCGCCCGCCAGGGGAAAGCGTCGGAAGCATTCGGAGCGGCGGCGGCGTTTAATTTGTCCCGATATGAGAACAACGGCACAAGTTCCAGGACTCGTCTGGATATTTCATTGGCGCACGCAGCGTTTGATCCGACGAGCAACACCATCATGACGTTGTTAAGTTCAGGCAACGTCGGCATCGGGACGACGACGCCGGGGGCGAAGTTGGACGTGGCCGGGACGGTAACGGCGACGTCGTTTAGCGGAAGCGGGTCTGGGTTGACGGGGATTTCGGCCAGCAGTCTCGCTCCGGCGAATTTGACGGCGGCGATTTCGAGCGACAGCATCGCCACGGGCGCAGTCACCAGCGCGAAACTCGCGGGCAGTATCAACGTCACGGATTCGCTGGTGGTGGCGGATACGGTTTTGGTTGCTTTAAAAAGTAGCGGCAATATCGGCATCGGGACGACGGCGCCGTCGGAGAAGCTCGACATCGCGGGCGGAAACATTCAGTTGAGCGGAAACACCCTGTTTTTCCAAGACGGCACAGATACATTCCATGGTCTCGGCTACAACAAGCTTTCGAGCGCCGCAACCATCGATGGCCCCACCCTGTTCGGGTACGGGCTGGGATCGCCGGCCGGCGCGTTGGGCGTGCGTCGGGGCGGATATGAAAAGATTGCGCTGGCCTGGTCCAACAGCGGCAATGTCGGCGTCGGAACGACGAGTCCCGTCGACAGCATGCACATCCTCGGCACGATGCGCGTCATTTCGAACAACGCGTCGGGGACGTTCGTCATCAATGACACGGGCAACGTCGGCATCGGGACGACGAGTCCGAACGCCAAGCTTGATGTCGACGGCGGTTCGGGGCTTGGAAACGAAGTTGCGCGTATTGGCGGCCCGTTGGGCGTCGGTAAAAGCGGCGTCGTTGGTGGACGTATGACACTGTTCAGCACCACAGGCCGCCAACTGGCGCTGGAAATGAATGACACCAGCGACGCAACCATCTCAAACACGTTTGGCAAAATCCAGGTAACACCCATCACCGATTTTATCGTGACCCAGGGCAACGTCGGCATCGGGACGGCGAGTCCGGCGTCGAAGTTGGACGTGGCCGGGACGGTGACGGCGACGACGTTTAGCGGAAGCGGGTCGGGGTTGACGGGGATTTCGGCGAGCAGTCTCGCTCCGGCGAATTTGACGGCGGCGATTTCGAGCGACAGCATCGCCGCGGGCGCGGTGACCAGCGCGAAACTCGCGGGCAGTATCAACGTCACGGATTCGCTGGTGGTAGCCGATACGGTTTTGGTTGCTTTAAAAAGTAGCGGCAACGTCGGCATCGGGACGACGGCGCCTTCATTGAGACTCCATATAGTCGGAGGCGCTACTCGACCCATTCGTGCAGAGGGCGACCTTGCAGTTCTTGAACTTCAAAACACTGATGCGGGGAATAGACACGCATCAGTAATCTTCAAAAATGGTGTTACGGAAGAATGGCAAGTCGGCCAGGACAACATTGGTGATAACTCCAACCGGTTTGGGATACGGTACGTTCCCGGTAATCCAACCACCGAGTTTGTCTCTGTTACAACATCCGGCAACGTCGGCATCCGGACGATGAGTCCGTCAGATAGTTTGCACGTGGCCGGAACGGTTCGCGTGACGGACTCCATGACGATCGGCGACACGGTGTTCGTGGCCAATGCAAAGAGCGGCAACGTTGGCATCGGGACGACGAATCCTCTGCGCCATTTGCATATCAGCGCAGGAAGCGTGGAACCGGAGTTGCTTCTCGAAAAAAGCGACCAGGCGCCAGACGCCAAGATCTTTCGGCTCATCAACCGGGGCGCCCGTATGGAGATTGGGACCGTGAACGACGCCGTCACGGTGGAGCAGTCCGTCGTCGCGGCTTTCACGCGGACCGGCAACGTCGGCATCGGGAGCACGACACCAGGAACAAGGTTGGACGTCTCGGGCGGAGCGCACGTGTCGGATTCGTTCGCGGTGGGCGGACCGGCGGGGGATAGTTTGGTTGTTTTAAAAAGCGGCAACGTCGGCGTCGGCACGGCGAGTCCGAACGCGAAATTTGAAGTTAACAACGGGCAGTCCATGTTTCATGACGGCGCTTTCACCGATCCCCATACCGGCACGGCATATGACGCCAAGTTCGGGGGCCCAAACCGGGGCATCGCGGTCAAAGGGATCTCGACCTTCAACGACAACGTCGGCATCGGGACAACGGCGCCTGGGGATAGCCTGCACGTCGCGGGCCGGATTCAAATGGACACGAACGCGGCGGCGAGCGCGGCGGACGGCGCGATCCGCTGGAGCGGGTCGGACTTCGAGGGCCGCAAGGCCGGATCGTGGGCGTCGTTCACGTCGACTGGCGGCGCGACGCCGGACACCGACTGGACGATGGTCGGCGGCGCGAGCGGGAACATCTACAAGAGCGCCGGGAATGTGGGAATCGGGACATCGACTCCGAGCGACTCGTTGCATGTGGCCGGAACGGTGCGCGTTTCGGATTCGATCACGGTCGGCGATACGGTGTTTGTGGTCAATTCAAAGACCGGCAACGTCGGGATTGGGACGACGAATCCGGGAGACGAACTGCATATCATTGGGAGTGGCGCCGGCGTGTACGCGAATATCAAGAACACGACAACCGGGACTTCGAATACAGCTGGGGTGTGGCTCGAACGTGGCGATCAAGCCAATGGCCATGCGGTCTTGCAGTTAGCCACCGGAGGCGAAACGGCGGAAGAATGGCAGATCGGCGTTCGGCTGGCCAGCGATGACTTGCACATCCGGGATGAGCAAAGCGCAACCACCCGCATGCTGATACAGAAAACCGGCAACGTCGGCATCGGGACGACGGCACCGGGGGACAGTCTCCACGTCAAAGGCGGGATCATCTCGGACACGCTGACGGTGGGCGACACGTTTTTGGTTGTAAAGAAGAGCGGCAACGTCGGCATCGGGACGGACGCCCCGGGCTATGCGCTCGATGTTCAAACTTCCGGGGTTAACCAGTACGTGGCTCAATTCAAGAACACCGACCCATCCGGCAGTTCTCGCGGACTTCTCATTGACATCACCGGCGGAAGCTCCGCCTCCGTAAGACCGGCTCTAAGCATCGCCACAGGAGGGCCGGGGACCGTATTCGAAATCAAGGCAAGCGGCAAAGTCGGTATCGGCACGACAAGTCCGTCAGATACATTGCATGTCGTGGGAACAGCGCGGGTTTCGGATTCAATGACCGTCGGTGATACGGTGTTCACGGTCAATTCAAAGACCGGCAACGTCGGCATCGGGACCGCCTCGCCGGCGTCGAGGTTCCACGTGCCCGGCGGCGACGTGACGATGGACGAGAATCGATGGATCAAATTCACAACGCCTTGGGGAGATCGAAATGTAATCGGGTCATTCAGTAATGACGCCAATCAGGCGTACACGATCATCCGGTCGCTGGATGATAAT
This sequence comes from Candidatus Lindowbacteria bacterium RIFCSPLOWO2_12_FULL_62_27, assembly GCA_001784175.1. GTDB lineage: Bacteria > Lindowbacteria > 2-12-FULL-62-27 > 2-12-FULL-62-27 > 2-12-FULL-62-27 > 2-12-FULL-62-27. The sequence continues at coordinate 140,548 of MFPR01000004.1, read as the reverse complement.
TCGGCGAATGGCTCAGGAATCGATTTTCAGAATTATAATGGCGTCACCGTCATGAAAATCAGAGAGCCCGGCAACGTCGGCATCGGGACGACAACCCCGGGCGACAGTCTCGTCGTCAAGGGTGGGGTCATCTCGGACACGCTGACGGTTGGTGACACCTTTTTGGTTGTAAAAAAGAGCAGCAACGTCGGCGTCGGGACCGCCAGTCCGTCCGCGAAGCTGGATGTGGCGGGCACGGCGAAGTTTTCCGATTCGGTGATCGTGTCGGATACGGTGCTGGTGGTGAACAAACAGGCCATTCGGGTCGGGATTGGGATTGCCAGCCCGACCGGAAGGTTCCAGGTCTCCGACGGCGAGATTCCCGGTAACGGCCTCGATGACGACAATGACGGCAATATTGATGAATTGACCGGGCAGACGATCGTCACGGCCGCCGGCAACGTCGGCATCGGCACGACGAGCCCTTCCACGAAATTGGAAGTCGCCGGCGGCTTGGTGGTCGATTCGCCGACCCTTTACGTCGATGCGACCAACAACAAGGTCGGCATCGGCACCGACAACCCCGACACCACCTTTTCGGTCAACGGCGGCGCCTCCAAGGTCGGCGGCGGGTCGTGGGCGACCTTCTCCGATGGCCGATTGAAGAACGTCAGAGGCGATTTCAAGGCCGGCGCTACGGAACTGATGAAGCTCAATCCGGTGCGCTATCAGTACAAGTCCGACAACCCGGTCGGCATCCGCGACGGCGCCGAGCACATCGGGCTTGTGGCCCAAGAGGTCAAAGAGGCCATCCCGGAGGCGGTTGAGTCGAACAACAAGGGATACCTCATGCTCAACAACGACCCCATCATCTTCGCCATGCTGAACGCCTTCAAGGAACAACAGGCGCGCATTCAGGCCCAGGATCAGCGGATCGCGGAATTGCAGAGCCAGATCGATTCGATGAAGGACAAGTGAGTTGAAAAGAAAAGACAATACTCATCCTCAATTTTCAATTTGTAGAAATTGGGCATTGAACATTGGTATTGAAAGGGCTCCAAGGGCCAGACCGTAGGCTCCAAGGGCCGGCTCCAAGGGCGGCTCCAAGGGCCAGACCGTAAGTTGTTAAGTTGTTTCGCAACAGAAACAGGTTCTGGGGAATTCGATGCGGAAAGACCAGCTTCAAGACCCACCTATGAAAAGACAGTTTTCAAGTCGCGGGACATAATTCAACCTGCGGGTTGATCAGCCGCGAGGGAGGTACGGGAGAAAGCCCGGCCACTTTTACCACGATCATGGGCTGATTTTTCCCTTCTGTGAAATGAGTGTCCTTCCTTGATCTCCGGCTATTTGCCACCTCCGGCAACGTCGGCATCGGCACGACGGCGCCCGGGCGCGCTCGCTCTGTTGACCCGTGCGCGCACATGAGGTAGGCCATGGGTCTGGCGATGGCGCGCATCCTGGTTTCCGGCCTCATCAACATCGAAACGACCCTCCGGGTGGAGGGCTTCCCCGTCGCGTATGAGCCGGTGCGGTATCCCTTTCACGGTGTCCGGAGCACGGTTTCCGGAGTTGGCTTCAACGTCGCCAAGGCCCTGACGGCGCTGGGGGACGAGGTGCGGTTTCTGTCCCTGATCGGCCACGACGCCCCCGGAGATTTGGCGCGCAGGGCTCTATGCTCGGAACACATGGAGGATCGGCGCGTGCTGGCGGGTCTCTCCGAAACCCCCCAATCCGTGATCCTGTGCGACCCCGCCGGTCGGCGGCAGATCCATGTGGATCTGAAGGACATTCAGGAACGCGCGTATCCGGCAGACGCATTCGACGAAGCGCTGGATGGCTGCGCGATGGCGGCGCTGTGCAACATCAACTTCTCCCGGCCGTTTCTCGACCGCGCCCGAAGGCGGGGCGTGCCGATCGCGACCGACGTCCATGCCATCGCCGATCCGGACGATGACTACAACCGGGATTTCATGGCCGCGGCCGATGTGCTGTTCATGAGCCACGAAAAACTTCCGTGCCCCCCGCGCGAGTGGCTGGACCGGCTGCGCGCCCGGTACCGCGCCGGAATCCTTGCGGTGGGCTTGGGACCGGCCGGGGCGCTTGTCTTTGATCGAAGAAGCGGCGTGTTCATGACCGTCCCGGCCGTTTCGACGCGCCCGGTGGCCACGACGATCGGCGCGGGCGACGCCTTGTTTTCGGCCTTTATCCACTTTTATGCGAAATCGGCGGACTCCCTTGAATCGATCCTGAGAGCCTCCATCTACGCCTCGTGGAAAATCGGCGCCACGGGCGCCGCCGACGGACTTTTGGACGAGCCGTCCCTGGAACGGATGGTTCAGGACAAACGCGATGAAATCCGTGTCGTCTTTGGATGACACGCAAGCCCCGGTCGGTTGTATCTGCGCCCGCCCCTACCTCTCATACACGCTCGCGGCGGAGGTAAACCCCTGGACGGCGTCCGCCGTCAGGCCGGGGAAGAATTCGGCCTTCAGTTTCCGGCCTTCGATGAGACTCACAAGAACAACGCCGTGAACCCGGTCGATGTCCGGACGTTGGAACCGCCGCCCGTCGCTGCCAATCTGCATCCAGGTCAGCTCGTATTTCACGGGGCCGGATTCGGGTGACACGCCCGCGGGGTCGGGCGCGTTGCCCTTCACCCAGAACTGCCGCGGCGCGCCTTCAAAGTCCCCGATCGAAACCGTGATCTTCGAGGGATCGATGTGATGGTACGCAAACGTCAAGTGACCGGACCAGTAGTCGAGCTTGCCGCGAACCCCCGCGTATCCTCCCCCTCCCTCCCGGTACCAGTTTCCGGCCAGCCGGCCGTCCACGTCGTAGTCGATCCGGCCGCCGTAAGGCCGGGTCTTGCGCGGGTTGAGCGCCAGAAGTTTCCCGCGAAGCGGCTCGTCGACGTAATCGAAGGGATCCACGATGTGCGGCTTGAACGGGTCACGGTTCCTGAATTGACCGGGATTCACAAATCCCGCGAGCGCCGTCTCCGTGTTCACGACGGAAAAGTCGAGCCCGTGGCCGCCGCCCATTTTACCGATGACCTGCTCCGCTTTCACCCGGATGCGCGCCGCGACGGGAGGGCCGGGCCGCGGGTCGCCGCCGAGTTCCTCTGTGACGTAACGGTCGAGCCGCTCGATCAGGCCGATGTACGTGTAAAACGTCCCGGTGTGCTCGAAGACGACGAGATACTCGCCCGTGTAGCGCCGGCCGCGAACACCCGGATCGGGATTGCCTTTCGGTGAACGCTGGATCGACACGATGTACCCGTCCGCCGGCGCAAGCACGTCGTAATGGTCCGGGGGAACATCCGGATCGACAGGCGAAATTCCAAGATGATGGCTCGGGGTGACATGGCCATGCACCATCGCGCCCAGCGGCGCAATCCGGCCGATCTCATCCACGCGCAGAGGAAACGTTTTGATCCGCACCGGCCCGCGGCCTTCCGCCCGGCCCCGGCTCCACATTTCGGATACGCCCGGCCCGGCGGCCGCCGGGGGCGGCGAGGCCGCGGCAACGAACAGTACGACGATCGCGCCGGTCATCCGGCATCGGCATTTTCTCTTCGTCATGGATGTTCTCCCGCCTCTCTTTCATATATTTAGTTGAATATCGCAGGATTACAATATTATTCGATATTGTATTTGACACTGTCATATAACAGTGTTATAATAGGGACAAGATGAAAAAGAAACCCCGACGTATCGAGACCCAAATCCGGCTTCGTAATCTCATCGCCGCCCTTCACCGCGCGCTCTTCTCCATCAAACTCGCGGATCTCCCCTCCCGCGTCCGCGATCTGCCGGACGAACGCACCGCGCGCTACTACACCGCGCTCGGCCTTCTGTCGCGCCCGGCCCGGTTTGATGGGCGCCGCGCGCTGTACGGCCGCAGGCACCTCATCGAACTTATCGCCATCAAGCGGCTCCAGTCCCAGGGGCACGGGATTCGCGCCATCCAGGAGAGGCTCCGGCGCGCGCCCCTCCGTCGGCTGTCCGCGGTCGCGGATGTCGATCCCGTCGTCGTGGACCGGGCCATGCGCGAAGCCTCGGTCGACCCGGCGCTGGATCTCTGGCCCAGGCCCGATCCCGGCGCTCCCCCGGTTCGTCCGGCCGCGCCCGAATCTGTCCGGTGTTTCAAGATACAGGAAGGTGTTTATCTCACGATGGATCCCGCGGCCGGCGGGAATATCCGGCAGAGCGTCATGACGTTTCTGGACGCCCAATTCCCATGATCTATTTTCGCGACTGTCGCGAACTTCAAGTCCGCCGCCGGCGGACAAAAAATTTCTGGAGGTGTCGCCATGAGTGAAGTGAGGGAAACGGAGTACAACGGGAGCCCCCTGATCGGGGTCTACCGCGATTCGGACGACAAATTTGGATTCAAGTTCGGGGTCAAAAAAGCGCGGATGATCCTCGAACGCATCGACGACATCAAGGCCTTCGTCGAAAAATACACGAAAACGCCCGCGCAGGTCGCATGATGGAAACCGGCAACCCGCGGCGGCCACCACACGGAGGTGAAGGCCGCCGGCGCGGATGCCGAACAGATTTTGTTTGACGGCGGCTGCGCCCAAAGTTACGGTGCCGGCCATGGGAACAGGGTCTCCAACTTGGAGACCCCAAAACGGGAGGTGGAATCATATGGTGGAAGATGAGAAGTTGAAAGTCCTGAAAGCGACTCTGGATTCAATCGAAAAAAGGTTTGGCCGCGGCAGTATTATGCGCCTCGGAGACAAAAAGGCCATCGAGGTCGAGGCGCTCCCCACCGGGATTCTGCCCTTGGATCTGGCCATCGGCGTCGACGGCATTCCCCGCGGTCGCGTCATTGAAATTTTTGGCCCGGAAAGCTCCGGCAAGACGACCATTACGCTCACCATCATCGCGGCCATCCAGAAAACGGGCGGGATCGCGGCCTTTATCGACGCCGAACATGCCCTCGATCCGATCTACGCCGCCAAACTGGGCGTCGACGTCCAGAACCTCCTGATCTCCCAGCCGGATACCGGCGAACAGGCGCTCGAAATCACCGAATCTCTTGTCCGCAGCAGCGCCGTCGACATTATCGTGATCGACAGCGTCGCCGCCCTCGTGCCGCAGGCTGAACTTGAGGGTGAGATGGGCCAGCAGCACATGGGCCTTCAGGCGCGCCTCATGTCTCAGGCGCTCCGGAAACTCACCGCCGCCATCGCGCGGTCCAAGACGACCTGTTTCTTCATCAACCAGCTCCGCGAAAAAATCGGCGTCATGTTCGGCAGCCCCGAAACCACGCCCGGCGGGCGCGCCCTCAAATTCTACTCCTCCGTCCGGCTTGACATCCGCCGGATTGAACAGCTCAAAAAGGGAGCGGAAGTCGTCGGCAACCGCGTGCGGATCAAGGTCGTAAAGAACAAAGTCGCGCCGCCGTTTCGGTCCGCCGAGTTCGATCTCTACTTCGGCCAGGGCGTGTCCCGGGCCGGATGCGCGATCGAGGCCGCGCTTTTGCAGGGCGTCGTCAAAAAGTCCGGCGCATGGCTTTCCTACAACGGCGAAAAAATCGGCCAGGGCCGGGAGGCCGCGCGTTTATTCATAGAGGATAACGCGCAGATGCTTGCCCAGATCGAGCAGGAAGTCCGGCGGAAACTGCGCGAGGAAGGCGCCGCGCTTGTCAACACCGAAGCCGGCGATAACGGTGATTCAGGGGCTGAGGAAAAGTAAGAGCGGCGCGGCTCGCGCATGGAATCTGAAGTTCTCAACCTCTCCGAAGTATTGACCGCCCGGTTCGGCATTTCAGAATTCCGTCCCGGCCAGGAGGATGTGGTGCGGTCCATTCTGGACGGGCAGGACGTCCTCGCCGTGATGCCGACCGGATACGGCAAATCGCTCTGCTATCAGATGCCCGCGCTTCTATTGCCCGGTGCGACCCTGGTCGTTTCGCCCCTCATTTCGCTCATGGCCGACCAGGTTTCCGCGCTCAAAAAGCTGAACCTGCCGGCGGCGTTCGTGAATTCATCGCTTTCGTTCGACGAACAGGTTGCCTGCCTCGTGGCCCTCCGGCGCGGGGACGTGAAAATATTGTATGTCGCTCCCGAACGGTTCGCTTCCCAGCGTTTCCTGAGCGCGCTGTCCGACATCGACGTGTCCCTCTTTGTCGTGGACGAAGCGCACTGCGTGTCCCAGTGGGGCCACGATTTCCGGCCGCACTATCTTCGCCTGGCCGCCGCGGCAAAGCGGGTCGGCCGGCCTCCCATCGCCGCCTTCACCGCAACCGCCACGCCGGAAGTCCGCAAGGACATCGCGGCGGGGCTTGGATTGGAATCGCCGGTCGATTTCCTCGCGGGGTTCGATCGTGCCAATCTCATCCTCGACGTCGCGGCCTGTCCCGGCCAGGACGTCAAATACGAATGTCTGGAAGAGGCCCTGGCGGAAAACGGCACGCCGGCCATCGTTTATACGGCCACCCGGAAAAACACGGAAAAAGTCGCCAAGGCTCTGAGCCGCCCCAACCGGCCCTGTCTCGTGTACCATGCGGGGCTGGAGGACACCGAACGCGAGCGGGTCCAGCAGGCGTTCATGCGGGACGAAGTCCCGGTCATCGTCGCGACGGTGGCGTTCGGGATGGGCATCGACAAGCGGGACATCCGGCTGGTCGCGCACTACGACGTGCCGGGATCGGTCGAGAGCTACTATCAGGAAGTCGGCCGGGCCGGGCGCGACGGATATCCCTGCCGCGGGCTTCTCTTGTTCAACTACGCCGACACCCGCACGCAGGAGTTTTTCATCGAAGGCTCCAACCCGCCGAGGGACCTGGTCGAGTCGCTCTACGAAAAAATATGGGACCTGGCGCCGGACGGCGAGCCGGTCGAAATATCGACCCGCGAAATCGCCGAATCTCTCGGCCTTCGAAACGACATGCAGGTCCACACGGCCGTCGTCATCCTCGAACGGCACGGACTCATCGAACGCGGGCGCAGCGGGGAAAATCCGGCGCATGTCAAACGCCTGTCGTGGGAGCCGCACGGAAAGGACAGCGATTCGGTCAAGTCCCGGATTCTCCAAGTCCTCCATGAGGCCTTCGACGAGGACCTTCTCGACGGCGTTGATGTTTCAAGGAACGATCTCTGCCGGATCATGGGACTCGACTGGCCGGCGCTTTCCCGGCACCTGTCTGAACTCGACCGCGCCGGGATTCTCTCCTATTCGCCCCCCTTCCGAGGCCGCGCCATCCGTCCCATCCCGCCGAAAAAGGAGGAACTGGAGATCGACTGGCCGGCGCTGACGCGGAAAAAGGTTCTCGACGGAATGCGGCTGAAACGCGTGGTCGCCTACGCCTACAACACCCGCACCTGCCGGCGTGGATTCATCCTCGACTATTTCACCGGCCGCCCGCTCCGATACAAATGCGGCGTCTGCGACATCTGCCGGTCCGATGTCCGGTCGCCGATGAAAGGTCAAAAGACGGAGCCGGCCGTGTCGGTCCGAAAAAAGAAATCCCGTGAACGGGACCCGCAAGGCGCCACATCGTCGTTGGTCATTCGCGAACAGGCGCCCGCCTCCGACGAACCGCTCGACGCCCCCGCAACGGCCCTGTTCGAACGCCTCCGAAAACTCCGCAAGTCTCTGGCCGACGCTGAGGGCCTGCCGCCGTACTGCGTCGCCCACGACCGGATGCTCCGCGACCTCTCTCGCGCCCGGCCTCGATCCTTGGACGACCTCCGCCGCATCCGCGGCTTCGGCCCCAAAAACTCCGCCAAGTACGGCCCGCAGTTTCTGGCGGCGATTCAGGGGAGCTAGTGTAGTGCGTCCAACGCTTATTTACATAAGATCGTCATTCCCGCGAAAGCGGGAATCCAGAAAAGAAGTTGTCCGTGCGGTGGAGGAGGCGGATCGAAAGGAGCGCAAGACCCGCCGCAGGGCGGGGGTGTTCGTAGAAGCGCTCAGTCGTCCTGTTTGAACAACCGCAGGACCTCTTTCCCCTTCTGATTGACAAATTTTGAAATGGCGGAATTGATCGCGCCGTCGACGCTGTTGCCGACGCCCGACAGACGGGCCTTCACCCCGCCGGCGGAAATACGATGGCCGTCCGGCGTCGTAACGTACAAGGACACGACGAATTCCCCCGCGACCGAAACCAGCCCGTGAACGTCGTTATTCCTTGCAAAACTTGCCTTGACGCCCAACACCGGCAATCCCGTGTCGACCTCCAGGGATTCCCGGCGCTCAATAACCGCAATCTTGTTTTCACCCATAAATCGGATGAGAGATGATTTGAGGGACTCATAGCGCTCTGCCGGCTCGACGCCGTCGTCCACGATAAAAATCGACCCCTCATGCGACGCGTCCCAGATGCCCGCAAACGTTTTGCCGCGGAGTTCCTTGTTTTTTTCGCGCGCCTCATCAATTTCGTTCCGTGGCAGGGACACCAGCACGTGTGACCGCCAGACGTATCCCACGGTCTTTTTTCCCGACTGTTTGGCGAATTTTTCCGTATACCAGTCGACGGCCATGATCCCGGCCAGAAACGCTCCGGACCTCTGTTTGGTCCGGCTCTCCGTCCGGATGGAAGGATCCGATATGCCGCTCGCCCGGCCTTCCGCCGTCGCAACCTCCTTGAAGACGTCTGTAATGGACACGCCCGTATAGAGAACAGCGTTCTTCTTGGCATCCATCATCGCCTGCTCGCGCGAGTTGCCGTCGCTGTCCGCCCGGTCCGAGTGTCCGACAAAATAGATTGCGGCGGCGTCGGGCGCCGTCGGCCGATCCAGCCAGTCCGGTCTCTCATTCGGATAAGTCGCGACCGGATCCGGCGAAATCGAGATCGGCGACTCCTTCGACGCCTTGGCCTGCGCGCCGGTCAATATCAGATTGAAAATCGCCAACCCGGACAGGATCAGGGTCGAGTGCATACACAGGCGACGAGTCAATGGTCTTTTCATTTCAATTGCCTCACTTTTCTCTTTTTTCTTGCATTTTTTTTTTTCAGTTAAATTGTCAACCTAAAGACGTGAAAATATTTATCAACTCCAATGGAGGTGTTCGCCCATGTTCCCGCGTTTGACCCGCCCGACATTTGTTTCGCTGGTGACTGTTCTTCTAATCCTGTTTTCTCTTTCATGCACAACCACGCAAAAGGCGGTCAAACCCCCGCCGCCGAATCAAGGCAGCCGCCTGATCTGGTCGACCCACGGCGACAAGGCGCCTGCGTGGATCCAAGTTGAGCCGGCCGCTACGTCAGAAGACGGCAAATTCGCGCAAATGGTCGCGCTGTCACGGAAGAACTCAAGCCAGCAGAGGGCCCGAAGCGAGGCTTTGCGTGAGGCGAGCAAGAAATTTGCCCTGAGGGTCGGTGAAAAAATCGAGTTCAAATACAAGGAACTTCTCAAAGAGCGGGGAATCACAACCGGGGACATCCAGGATCCGGTCCTGGCCGATATGAAGGAATCCCTCTCGACTTTTTCGGACGGCCTTGTGTCCGAAGTTACGGCCAAGGAGTGGTTTGTCCAGAAGTTTATGGACGACAACGTCCAGAAGGAGTACTGGGAAGTCACGGTGTTCGCACAGATGCCGAGGTCGACTCTGGACGAGGAAACCAAACGCTTCTCGCAGGTACAGCGCAAAAAAGTCCAGAACGATCTGGATCGGGAGACGAATAAAGTCAAGGTCGAGCAGTTGAAGGCGATGGAAGAGGCCTACAAGGAAGCGGAGAAGGGACTCGACTTCTAGAAATCAAGGAGGCGGTGGTCACATGGCGTTATCCCCATCTCGTCTGTTCCGCTCTATCATCATCGCGGCGCTGGTGTTTTTCTCCCCCGTAGTTGCTCATGCCGAAAAGATGAGCATCGCGGTTCTACCTTTCGAATGCGCCGTCGAAGACGGTAAGCCTTACGCCAAGCAACTCGAAGCCACGGTTGAGGCGATTCTGATCGACATGAAGCGCTTCACCATAGTCGAGCGCGCGAACCTCCTGGCGCTTTTGGATGAACAGAAATTATCCATGAGCGGGTTGATTGATCAGGAATTAACCGGTGGAATCGTCGGAGGTGTTCAATACCTTGTGGTTGGACGAATCAACACGATTTCGCAGGAAAAAACATACAATCAGGCAACAAACAGGACGGCGGCGCATGTCAGCTACAATGCATCCGCGTCCCTCTTTTTTAAAATACTGAACGTTGAAACAGGCGAGGCCATATTCGCCAAGGAACTGAGCGTCAAGCAGGGCGATGAGTTTCTGGGTCTGGTGCGAATGGAAAGTTCTCAGGACGCGCTGACTCAACTGGTCTACAAGTACAAACTCCAACTTCGGAAAATATTGGCGGAATCGTTTCCCATCGAGGGAATGATCGTCGGCGTGGAAGGCGAAAGCAAAGGGAAAGTCACCAAGGCGCTTGTGAGTCTTGGCGAGGCGGATGGAATGGTCAAGGGCCTGAACGTCGAGGTCGTCACCAGACAGTCGATAGGGGGCAAAACGAGAGTCACAAAAGTTGCGACCGGAAAAATTCATTCAGTCGAGGGCGACTTCAGTGTTGTTTCCATGGATTCCCTGAATTCGGGAAAACTCGACGCATCCCTCATCGACACCAAAAACGGCGCCAGCCCGTATTACGTTCTTGTCAAAACCGCCGCCTCCGACGCCGGAGGCAAAACGACCAGCAGCGGGCCGAGGCTGTTCTAAGCCATTGGAAGAAATAATGAACTTGCAAATTCCGAAATGGCAACCCGCCGGGATATCCGATTTCGTGACATTCTGGGCGGATACGTACAGCGATGACCTCGAGCATTTGTATAATGACAACATCGGCCAGAAACTCAATGAAGATCGTGTGTGGTCGCTCTATAAATGGAAGAATGGATCCGAGCATATTTCGGAGAAGAAGCAACAGTCCATTCGAACCATATATCTGCCCAAGCTTGGTGAGTTACCGGTATTGACTACGCCGGATTCCGGAAAGCTATACGTCCAGAATCTCCACGGGGGCGCTATATGGGACATCTTTTGGTTGCATTGTGTAAACCCGCCTCTTTTTCCAATCTTCGACCAGCACACATTCCGCGCGATGGCGAAGATTGACGGCTTGACACCGGCAGAGATCCCGGACACACGGAACAAGAAATTACCGATCTACTTCGATCAATACATTCCGTTCGTACAACGTTTCCAGAATCAAAAACCGCGCCAGATTGACAAGGCGCTGTTTGCTTATGGGCGTTTCCTGAAATGGGGATTCGCCGGCAGATGAGGAGGCCATGGAGATGAAAAAATGGTTGTTGATAATCTGTGTCGTATTGTTTGTCGGCGTTGCCGTCACGTTGAAAATCGTCGGTGGTTCTACAACAGAGTCTCAAAATGATACCCCAGTACAGAATTATTACGAGAACCTTGTAAAAACGGCGACGGTAAAAGCGCAGGCCGGGGACGCGTATTATCAGGCTGTTTTGGGTGCGGCGTACAGGCGTGGGACGGGCGTTCCGGAAGATTTGACCAAGGCATACCAGTGGTCGAAATTATCCGCAGACCAGGGGCACCCCCTTGGCCTGTTTGAATTGTCTGCGTTATTAGGGAATGGTATCCCTGATTTAAACATTCCAAAAGACCCAGACAAAGCAAAAGAGATAGATGGAAAGGCGTTTCCGGGATTGAAACAACTCGCAGAACAAGGCGATGCCGAGGCCATGACAATTATTGGCTGGATGTTTGACGTTGGCGACAATGTCACAAAAAGTGCCGTTGAGGCAGTGAAGTGGTACCGCAAGGCGGCAGAACAAGGATATCCACGTGCGCAACGCAATCTGGGTATCGCGTATTCCAACGGCAAGGGCGTTGAGCAGGACACGGCCGAGGCCGTGAATTGGTATCGCAAGGCGGCCGAGCAGGGGGATGCCGTCGCGCAGCGCGATCTCGGAAGCATGTACTATTACGGCGAGGGCGTTGCCGAAGACAAGGTCGATGCGGTGAAGTGGTATCGCAAGGCGGCCGATCAGGGGTATGCCGCCGCGCAGTTCATTCTCGGATTCATGTACACCAACGGCGAGGGCGTTGCCGAGGACAAGGCCGAAGCGGTGAAATGGTATCGCAAGGCGGCCGATCAGGGGTATGCCGCCGCGCAGTTTGCACTCGGAAATATGTACTCTAAGGGCGAGGGTGTTGAGCAGGACAAGGCCGCGGCGGCGAAGTGGTATCGCAAGGCGGCCGAGCAGGGGAATGCCTCCGCGCAGTCCAATCTGGGATTCATGTACTTTTCGGGCGAGGGTGTTGAGCAGGACAAGGCCGAAGCGGTGAAGTGGTATCGGGACGCGGCCAACCAGGGAGATGCCTCCGCGCAGTTCGCTCTCGGTCTCATGTACTATAACGGCGATGGTGTTGCTAAGAACAAGGCCCAAGCGGCGATGTGGTATCGAGACGCGGCCAACCAGGGAGATGCCTCCGCGCAGTTCTATCTCGGTCTCATGTACTATAACGGCGATGGTGTTGCTAAGAACAAGGCCGAAGCGGTGACGTTGTATCGGAAGGCGGCCGATCAAGGATACGACCGCGCGCAGTTCAGTCTCGGACTCATGTACTATTACGGCGAGGGCATTGCCGAGAACAAGGCCGAAGCGGTGATGTTGATTCGGAAAGCGGCCGAACAGGGAATGGAAGAAGCCGATCAAGCTCTCCGTCGAATTGAGCAAGAAATTTCTGTGTCCGGGACGGGGATGTCCAAGGACCAGTTGGCAGGAGAGATTATCAAAACCGCCAAAGAGCTTAAAAACGCGCAGGCGGAGTATGACGTGATGCGCGCCGAACTCCAATTAACGCCGCGTGATAAAATACAGGCAAAAGGCGCCGAGGTCGCCCAATACGGGCCGACCGTATTGTCGCCCCTCGCCCAGAAATTCGGCCGGCTGTGCATGAGTTACACAACGGAATACGGCGGCGGAGAATTACGCGATTTGGCGGTCAAAAATGATTTCCTCGACGCGATGTCTTGGTCGCGGAAGTATTCAAGATAATTTGGAAGGGCCACGGGAGGGCCACGGGGGCCACGGGGTCATTCTGACACTTTGACACTTTCGAGACCCGGGATGGAAATTTACAAGCAGGACTTTTTCAAATTTGAAAACTAAAAGAGGCCATGAATATGAAAAAGTGGTTGTTAAAACGGGGACGGAGGTTGAGATTTGACATTCTCATCTGCCAGAACATAGATCGACGATTGGCAGGAATCTCAAATCTCCGTCCCCGCAGAAAACACGCGTTTTTTTTATCATTGCTTTTGATTTCACAAATTTTAATGAATGGTTGTGGTACAAAGCCCGAATCGGCCAAGCAAATAACGCCCAATCAAGAATCGACTAGAACCTATGACAGAACTCAGTCGCCGCGGGAGAAATACGTTTGTAAATACTGTGGAGGAAGAGGGCAAATATGGGAAGGGAGAGGAATCGGATGGAATCAATGTAGGCCGTGTATGGGACGTGGATGGAGATACGATAACTATTGACGCTGGCTTGCTTCAGATACTGACAAAACGAAGGTTATTATTTTCTACTCTCGCAGATGAATTATTCCGACCCGTACGAAGGGAGTTTCCAGATGAACAGAGAAGTCGTAGAGATGTTGGTACAACCCGAGGACAATTCTGCCGAAATTGCGGTACCCGGTGTTTACCGCCTATTCTGCCCGAGTCCAGGACAGAAAATCCACAGCCCAAGACCGTCGAACAAAACCAGAACATGTCATCGCCAGCCGAAAACGCCGGTAAGCTTTATGCGCCCGGGTGTGCACAAATTGAGGGTCCACTGAAACCGGAAGCCGCGCATCTTACAGAAAGGGGCGATGAACGGTCGCGGAAAACAGACAATGTTTCTCGTCCCCATGACCCTGGCGCGCTGGCGCGTGAAACGATGACCTACAGGCAACATATAGGTATTTTGGGCGCCGTCATCCGGGAGCGGTGCCGGACATAGACTTATAGACTTATCGCGGCGAGTCGCATGTTCATTCAATAAGTCTATAAGTCTATGTCCGGCACCTGAGCACGATCACAATGCCAAAAGTGGATGGCAGCTGCGTCGTCATTCGAAAGCCTACAAAGCCGGAGGCCGAGCATGCGGCGATCTACCAAAAACTGAAACTCTCAGCCAAGGCATTCCCACAGAGGCGTCTCACCATACCGGCGAAATTGTAGTGCCGAAAAAAGTCCATTCCATGATATACAATCACTTACAAAACTTGGTGCGGAACTTGGGTTAACGCCTTGACAAAGTGTCCTTTTTTGAGGACATTTTGTCCGTGCCGGGCATGAGGGAAAAAGAGACGGTTCGGACCTACGAGTTTATCGAGGGATCCCTCAAGGATCTCTTGCACTTGCCGGCGCATGCGCGGCCGATCATTTTGAAGGCTTTGGACGATTGGCTCATCAAGAGCGATCCGCAGGAAATCACCGGGAACAAGCGGCCGTTGAAACGGACGGTTTCCGGGGCGGACTGGTATCTGCGCAAGGAAAAATGGCGTGTGCTATACCGCGTTGAACGCGACGAAAAGCGGACCAACAGTCTGATTGTGGTTGTCGGAGAAAAGTTCAATACGAAACTGCGGGTCCGCGGAAAGGTGTATGCGCAATGGCAATCCGAAGCATGAAGGATTTCAAGCAGAATTTGAGCCTGTGCATGAACCGCGTCAGGCAGGAGCCGCTGGTGATTACCAAACACGGACGGCCGTGGGCCGGTGTTCTGCCGCTGGCTGATGATTTTGACGTCGAGGTCTTCCTGGTATCGAACAGCAGGAGACTGATGGATCTTTTCAATCAAAGACTCGCGGCCGAAGGGCGGAGATATTCCAGGAAAGAAGTTGTCCGTGCGGTGGAGGAGGCGGATCGAAAGGAGCGCAAGACCCGCCGCAGGGCAGCTTGACTGATCCACCAACCTCTCACGTTTTGGATATATCGTGATGCGAAAGATTTTGGTCAGCCCCGCAACCTCGATGGCCGCCGTGTTTCCGCATTTCATCCGCCGAGAGTACCGCCGGGTTTTTTGAGCCAGCGGTCAGGAGGGGTTCGGAGGAACCGGGGGATGTCCACGCCGCCGGGACCGACGAGGAGGAACCGGTGAATGCCGAGGTTGCCGGCCAGGCGTTCGACGGCCGCCGCCGAATGGCCGCGTTCGCCGGAGGTTACTTCGATGGCCATCAGGTCCGAGCCTTTCCCGGCGATGAAGTCGATTTCCCGATCGCGGTCGCGCCAGTAGAAAACGTCGAGACCGGACCGGATCAGGTGGGCGCCGACGGCGTTTTCGGCCCAGCGGCCAAGCCGTTCGCGATCGACGGCAAGCTCCGCCGGCGTTTTGTTTTGGACGGCGGCGATGAGCGCCTGGGCCATCACGATGAGTTTGGGGCTGGACGCGCGCACTCGCAGTATTTCCCGGCTGAACTTTTGCAGCGGCGTCACCAAAAACGCCTTGGCCAGAAGATCCAGGTAATGCGAAATGACCGTGACGTTGCCGCGGTCGGTGAGCTGGCCGAGCATCTTCTGAAGAGACACGATTTCGGCCGGATGATGGCAGGCAAATTCAAACAGGCGGCGCAAGAGCGCCGGCTTGTCCACCGGATGTAGCAGGAGAATGTCCCTGCTCAGGACCGGCTCGATGACGGCGTCCCGGACGTATTGAAGAAACCGTGGGAAGTCGGATTTGAATTCGGCCAGACGCGGGTATCCGCCCAGGCCGAGGAAATCATCCGGCCGGCGGCGAAATGCCCGCATTTCTTCATCCAGATTCCAATGCGGAAATCGAATCAGCTCGAATCGTCCCGCCAGGCTTTCGGTCAGCCCCTTCTCCACCATCAACGCCGACGAGCCCGTCAAAACCACGCGCGGCCGCGCGCCCCGCCTCCGCCGCTGGTTGCGGTCGAACTCCAATTTCACGGTTTCGCTCCAGCCCGGAATCTTCTGCAGCTCATCAAACGCCAGAATGACCGGCCGGCCCGACTTCGCGATCCGGTTGGCGCGGGCCCACTGTTCTGATATCCAGTCCCGGGGGGGAGCGGCGAGGGCGTCGGCGCTGACGGAGACAGACGCAAATCCGCGTCCGCGAAACGCCCGGACGGCCTGCGCCAGCGCCGTCGTTTTCCCCACCTGCCGCGGCCCGGCCACGATCTGGATCAGCCTTGGGGGTTCCGCCAATCTGCCCATCAGCATCCGCGTCTGGGAGCGGACAAAGTTTCTCATGGCGGGATCATACCGCAGACGGGGGCGCAAATCAACAAAATGATAGATTCATCTACTAAATCGTTTTTACCGCGCACACCGCATATACGGCTTGTCAGAAATTCCCAAATAACCTATTTTAGCAACGCCATGTCAAAGCAAAACACGTTCGGCGCGCTTGGAACGCTTCAGACGAAAGATTCGACGGTCTCGATTTACCGGCTGGCCGAGTTGGCCAAATCGGCGCCGTCCGTGGACCGGCTGCCGGTGTCGATCAAGATTCTGCTCGAGAATCTTCTCCGGCACTGCGATGGCCGGACCGCGACGGAGTGGGATGTCCGGCGGCTGGCGGCGTGGAACTCCCAAGGCGGCGAACACGAAATCGGATTCACACCCGCGCGGGTCATCCTGCAGGATTTCACCGGTGTTCCCTGCGTGGCGGATCTCGCCGCCATGCGCGCCGTGATGGAACGGGCCGGCCGGGACCCGGCGCGGATCAACCCCATCGTTCCCGTCGACCTCGTGATCGACCATTCGGTGCAGGTCGACGCCTTCGGGTCGCCGGATGCGTTCCGGAAAAACGTCGGCCTTGAATTCGAGCGGAATCGCGAGCGCTACGAATTCCTGAGATGGGCCCAGCGGGCTTTCCGGAATTTCTCCGTCGTCCCGCCCGGCACCGGGATCGTCCATCAGGTGAATCTCGAGCATCTGGCCAAAGTGGTCCAGACGCAGGCCGCGGACGGGCGGGTTACCGCATTTCCCGACACGCTGGTCGGAACGGACTCGCACACCACCATGATCAACGGCCTCGGGGTTCTCGGCTGGGGCGTCGGCGGGATCGAGGCCGAGGCCTGCATGCTCGGCCAGCCGCTGTACATGCTCGTTCCCGAGGTCATCGGCGTCCAACTCCGCGGGGCCCTCCCGGAGGGCGCGACCGCCACGGACCTTGTGTTGACGGTCACGGAACTCCTTCGCAAAAAAGGCGTCGTCGGAAAATTCGTCGAATTCTGCGGCCCCGGCCTCTCCGCCCTCTCCCTTCCGGACCGCGCGACCCTCGCGAACATGGCGCCCGAATACGGCGCGACCATGGGATTTTTCCCCGTCGACGACGAAACCCTGAGGTACCTGCGCTTGACCGGCCGGGACGACGGGGTGGTCGACCTGGTTGAGCGGTATTGCAAAGAACAGGGCCTCTTTCGAACCGCCGCCTCGCCCGATCCGGTCTTCACCGAAATGATCGAACTCGATTTGTCACGGATCGAGCCCTCCATCGCCGGCCCCCGCCGCCCGCAGGACCGCGTCCGGCTCCTGGACGCGCCCAAGGAATTCGACGAGGTCTTGCACGGCTATTTCAAGGCCCCACCGGGCCGCCGCGCGGTGGATGTCCGGTTCAACGGCGGCCACGAGAAAATTTCGGACGGCACGGTCGTCATCGCCGCCATCACCAGTTGCACCAACACGTCGAACCCTTCCGTCCTCATCGGCGCGGGCCTCCTCGCCAAAAAAGCGCGGGAGCGCGGCCTGACCGCAAAACCCTACGTCAAAACAAGCCTCGCACCCGGCTCCCGGGTCGTGACCGACTACCTCACCGAATCCGGCTTGATGAAGTATCTTGAGGAACTCAATTTCCATCTCGTCGGATATGGCTGCACTACCTGCATCGGCAACAGCGGTCCCCTCCTGGAGGCGGTCGATGCGGCGATCAGGGAAAAGAATCTGGTCGCCGTCGCGGTCCTCAGCGGCAACCGAAATTTCGAAGGCCGGATCAACCCGTCCGTCAAGGCCTCCTACCTCGCCTCGCCGCCGCTGGTGGTCGCCTATGCCCTCGCCGGCAGCGTTGACGTCAATCTCGCGACTGACCCGCTCGGCGCCGGCAACGACGGCCGGCCGGTCTTTCTCAAAGACATCTGGCCGACCGCCGCCGAGATTCGCGAAACGATGAGCCGCGTGGTGACGGCAAGGGCGTTCCGCACCCGCTACGCGCAGGTCTTCGAGGGCGACGACTCGTGGAGGAATTTGCCGGTCCCGGCCGGCGATCTGTACCCGTGGGTTGCGGCGTCGACCTACATCCAGGAGCCGCCCTTCTTTCTGGACGTTGACCTCAATCCAAAATCCAAAATCCAAAATCTAAAATCTAATATTATTTCCGGCGCTCGCGTCCTCGTCATGCTCGGCGACTCGGTCACCACCGACCACATTTCGCCGGCCGGATCCATCAAATCCGACAGCCCGGCGGGCCGGTTCCTGATCGACCACGGTGTCGCCCAGAAGGACTTCAACAGCTACGGCGCCCGGCGCGGAAATCACGAGGTCATGATTCGGGGAACCTTCGCCAACATCCGCTTGAAAAATATGCTGGTCGCAGGCACCGATGGCGGCTGGACGCTGCACTTGCCTGACGGAGAAAAAATGACGATCTATGACGCCGCCATGCGTTATCAGAAGGAAGGAACCCCGCTAGTGGTCATTGCCGGCAAGGAGTATGGTTCGGGCTCATCCAGAGACTGGGCTGCGAAGGGCACAATGCTGCTTGGCGTTAAGGCTGTGATAGCAGAAAGTTACGAGAGAATTCACAGGAGCAACCTCGTGGGCATGGGCGTGCTTCCGCTCCAGTTTATTCCGGGCCAGTCCCGCGAGACCCTGAAATTATCAGGGCAGGAAACTTATGATATTGAGGGAGTTTCAGATAATCTGCGGCCCAAGGCCAAGTTGACCATCCGCGCTCGGGCCACCGATGGACATGTGACTGTTTTTGATGCGATCGCGCGCCTCGATGGCTCTATAGATATTGAATACTATATAAATGGGGGCATCCTGCAGACCGTCCTGCGCCAGCTTATTCACAATACCTGACTTTTTTTTCGTATAATACTTGACATTCAAGTCAGGTTTCGCTAGAGTTCAGTTGTATGAAGATTTCCAAACAGGAAGAGTATGGGTTGAGATGCATATTGCAGCTTGCGCGTGCCGGACACGGCAAGTCGGTGGCGGTCACAGAAATTTCGAAGAAGGAAGGTCTTTCGACCGACTACGTCACCAAGCTCCTCGTCACGCTTCGCCGGACCGGTTTGGTTACGAGTGTCCGCGGCATCAACGGCGGCTACACGTTGCACCGGCCGGCGGCTGACATCAGTCTTGGGGAGGTCATGCGGTCCTTGGGGGGATTTTTTTATCCCAAGGATATCTGCGCCGAGTATCCGGGCAAACTGCATGAGTGTTGTCATCTGGTCAACTGCGGCATCCGGCCCATCTGGATGATCCTGTCGAGGCAAATCTACACGACTCTAAATCGGACGACGCTGGCGGACATGTTGCTGGAGGAGCAGGAAGTGGTGCGGCTGATGGCCGGCCGGATGCCTCAGCCTGCTGCTGCAGCGACGCCTGCGGCGAATTAGCTGGAGGTGGATGCAAGGTGGCAACGCTTGAAATAAAAGATTTGCACGTTTCGGTGGAAGGCAAGGAGATCATCAAAGGGGTTTCCATCGAGGTCAACAAGAACGAGGTACACGCGCTCATGGGGCCGAACGGCTCCGGAAAAAGCACGCTCTCGTTCGCGCTGGCTGGGCACCCCAAATATACGGTCACGCGGGGATCGGCGACGTTCAAGGGAGAGGATCTTTTGACGATGCCCCCGGACGAGCGCGCGCGGGCCGGCCTCTTTCTGGCCTTCCAGTATCCCGCCGCCGTCCCGGGCGTCACGGTCGGCAATTTTCTCCGGACCGCCGTCAACGCCAAGCGTGCGGGCGGCGCGCCGGTGAAGGCGCTGACGGGAAAGGACGCGGAGATTGCCGGAAAGAACGGGAGCCAGATTTCCGCGCGGGAATTTTTAAAAGTACTCAAGGAAAACATGAAGAACCTGGGGCTCAAGGAGGATTTCGCGTTCCGGTATCTGAACGACGGATTCTCCGGCGGCGAGAAGAAGCGCGTCGAGATTCTCCAGATGGCGGTCCTCAAACCCGAGATCGCCATCCTGGACGAAACCGATTCCGGGCTTGACATCGACGCGATGAAAACCGTGTCCGACGGCGTCAACCGCATGGTCGGACCCGCGATGGGTGCGCTGGTCATCACGCATTACCAGCGGCTGCTCAATTACATCAGGCCCCAGGTGGTGCACGTCATGATGGATGGCCGGATCGTCACCTCCGGCGGGCCAGACTTCGCGCTGGAGCTTGAGGCGAAGGGATATGACTGGATCCGGCAAAAATACGGCGTCGCCTCCTCGGCGGCCGCCTGATCAAATAAGGAGAAGCTTCAACATGGCAACCTCGGACGAAACCAGGATACAGGAACTGACCAGGGCGAAAGACGACTACAAGGAGGTCTATGGATTCTCGGACCGGGAGGACTACTCGTTCAAGTCCCAGAAGGGCCTGAACACCCGGGTCGTCGACCAGATCTCCCACATGAAGGAAGAGCCCGAATGGATGCGCCAGTTCCGGCAGCGCTCTTTGCAGATTTTCGAAAAGAAGCAGATGCCGACCTGGGGCGGAGACCTCTCGACGCTGAATTTTGACGACATCTATTACTACGTCAAACCCTCCGACCGTTCGAACGAGGGTTCCTGGGATGACGTGCCCGAGTACATCAAGCGCACCTTCGATAAACTCGGGATCCCGGCGGCCGAACAAAAATTCCTGGGCGGCGTCGGCGCGCAGTACGAGTCCGAGGTCGTCTACCACAGCCTGCAGGAGAAGTGGGCCAAACAGGGCGTGATCTTCCTCGACCCCTCGGAAGCCATGAAGCAGTATCCGGACCTGTTCAAACAGTATTTCGGCACGGTGATCCCGCCGGCCGACAACAAGTTCGCCGCGCTCAATTCCGCCGCCTGGTCCGGCGGGTCCTTCGTCTACGTTCCGCCCGGCGTGCATGTGGAGGTTCCGCTTCAGGCGTATTTCCGGATCAACGCCAAAAACATGGGACAGTTCGAGCGCACCCTCATCATCGCGGACGAAGGCTCTTATGTCCATTACGTGGAGGGCTGCACCGCGCCGGTCTACTCGAGCGACTCTCTCCACTCGGCCGTCGTGGAGCTCATCGCCAAAAAGGGCGCGCGGCTCCGGTACACCACCATCCAGAACTGGTCCAAGAACGTCTACAATCTCGTCACCAAACGCGCCATGGCCTATGAGGGCGCGACGGTCGAATGGGTCGACGGCAATCTCGGATCGAAACTCACCATGAAGTACCCGGCGGTCTACATGATGGAGCCCGGCGCCAAGGGCGAGGTCCTGTCGATCGCCTTTGCCGGCGACGGCCAGCACCAGGATGCGGGCGGCAAGATGGTCCACTGCGCGCCCCACACGCAGTCGCAGATCATCTCCAAGTCGATCTCCAAAGGCACCGGCCGCACGAGCTATCGGGGCCTGGTGAAAGTCGAAAAAGGCGCCAAGGACGTGAAATCCCACGTCCGCTGCGACGCGCTTCTGTTGGATCCGGAAAGCAAGTCCGACACGTTCCCGTACATGGAGAACGAGGAGGACCGCGTGTCGATCGGCCACGAGGCCACCGTGTCGAAGATCGGCGACGAGCAGCTCTTTTACCTGATGAGCCGCGGCGTTCCGGAGGGCGAGGCCATGACGATGATCGTCCGCGGATTCATCGAACCCCTCGTCAAGGAACTCCCGATGGAATACGCTGTCGAGCTCAACCGGCTCATCGAGCTTGAGATGACCGGCGCCTGCGGCTGATCCTCCTTCGCTGACACCGGGCCGCTCACAACAAATATGGAAACCGCAGAACTGACACGCACGGGTCTGAATCCCGAAGGCTTCGCCGTCTTCCTCGCGCGGCGCGCCGGCGAGCCGGCATGGATGACCGAGCAACGGACGATCGCGTGGGATCTGTTCCAGAATCTTCCGATGCCCACGCGCAAGGACGAGGAGTGGCGCCGGGTGGATTTGCGGTCCATCCGGTTTGACGACATCGCGCCCTTCGCGCCGGTGGTCGGCGCCCGGTCGGACCGGCCAGAGGTCCTGCAGGCGCGGGTCGATCTGGGGCCGCATTCGGACGGCCTCCTGATTCAGCGCAACTCGGAGGACATCCATTCGGAACTCAGCGCCGGCCTTCGGGCCAAGGGCGTGATCTGGTGTGGATTCGACGAGGCGGTCCGCCGGCATGAAGATATCGTCCGGACTTATTATGGGACCGTCCGGCCGCCGGCGGGCGGAAAATTCACGGCGCTGCACTATGCGTTCCAATCCGGCGGCGCGTTCCTGTACGTTCCGCCCGGCGTCCAGATCGATGTGCCGCTTCGAAACCTCGTGTTCGCGGACGCGCCGGGCTTCGGGTTGTTTCCGCACACGCTGATCGTCTTGGACCGGGGCGCCCGCCTGACGTATTTCGAGGAGCGCGTGGCCTCGCGGCCCGCGCCCGGCGCCCGGCAGAACCTGGTGTCGAGCGTCGCCGAAATCCACATGAAGGACGGCGCGCAGATACGGTTCATGTCGCTCCAGGAATACGACCCGCAGACCTACAATTTTTCCTCCGAAAAGGCCGTGGGCGGCCGCGACGCCAGCGTGGCGTGGCTGACCGCCGAGCTGGGCGGCAAGCTCAACAAGGGATTCATCGACTGCGATCTGACCGGCAGCGGCGGCCGGTGCGAGCTTCTGGGGCTCTACTTCATCAACGGCCGGCAGCAGTCCGACATCGTGACGCTTCTCACGCACAAGGCGCCGCACACGGAGGGCAACATCCTCTACAAGGGCGTCTGCGACGATTTCGCCCGGTCGGGATTTCGCGGGCGCATTGTCGTCCAGCACGCCGCCAACCAGACCCAGTCCTTCCTCGCCGACCACACCATGCTGCTCTCGGACAAGTCGCGGTCCGATTCGGTCCCGACGCTGGAGATCGAGGCGAACGATGTCGTCTGCAAGCATGCGGCGACCGTCGGAGAAATTTCGGAGGAGGAATTGTTTTACCTCCGCAGCCGTGGCATACCGGAGGCGCTGGCGAAAAAGATGATCATTCTGGGATTCTACGAAGAGGTCCTCAAGGGCGTTCCGGCCGCCGCGCTTCAGGAGCGCGTCCGGCGGGCCCTGCAGGCCAAATTCGATATGCGCGATCATGACACGCCGGACATCGAAGGAGGGGATATGGAATGGCGTACCAATTCGTAACGACGATTACGGACCTGCCGCCCGGCGCGGGCAAACTGTTCGAGGTCGAAGGTCACCGGGTTGCGCTGTTCCATTTGAACGGGAGTTTCCATGCCATGGATGATATCTGCACTCATGAAGAGGCTTCGCTGGCGGAAGGTAGGGTGGACGGGGAGACGGTCGAATGTCCATGGCACGGGGCGTTGTTCAACATCAAAACCGGCGCGGCGCTGACCATGCCCGCCGTGACGCCCGTGCGGACCTACGCGGTCAAGGTCGAGGGCGACCGGGTGCTGGTCGACGTTGCGATTTGACGCCGCCGGCCTCCGCAAGGAATTCCCGATTCTGTCGAGGGAGTTCGACGGCAAGCGGCTCGTGTATCTCGACAATCCCGCGACGACCCAGAAACCCCGCGCGGTGATCGACGCCGTTTCCCGGTTTTACGAGCACTCCAACGCCAACGTCCATCGCGGCGCGTACCGCCTGGCCGAGGAGTCGACGGCGGCGTATGAAGGCGCGCGGGAGAAGGTCCGGGGGTTTCTCAACGCCGCGTCGGTCGAGGAGATCATTTTCACCCGGGGCGCCACCGAATCGATCAATCTCGTCGCCTACGCCTGGGGCCGCAAACACGTTGCGGAAGGCGACGAGATCGTGCTCACCGAGATGGAACACCATTCCAATCTCGTGCCCTGGCAACTGCTCGCACAGGAGAAGAAGGCCGTTTTGAGATTCGTGCCGGTCGAAAATGACGGCACGATCGACGTGACCCGCGCCGCCGCCCTCATCACGCCGCGCACGCGGCTCGTGTCGATGACGCAGGTCTCCAACGTCCTCGGCACGATCAATCCGGTCCGGCGGATCGCCGAGCTTGCGCGCGAGCGCGGCGCGCTCCTCCTGGTCGACGGCGCCCAGAGCGTTCCGCACATGGCCGTCGACGTCCGGGACATCGGCTGCGATTTTTTTGTCCTGTCGGGCCACAAGATGCTCGCGCCGACGGGCATCGGCGCGCTCTATGTCCGCAAAGCCGTCCTTGAGACGATGCCGCCCTTTCACGGCGGCGGCGACATGATCCGCCAGGTCTTTCTGGACCACGCGACCTGGAACGACCTGCCGTGGAAGTTCGAGGCCGGCACGCCGAATTTCGCGGATGCGGTAGGCCTCGCCGCGGCCATCGATTTTCTGTCCGCGGTGGGGCTGGATGCGCTGCAGGAACATGAACGGGCCTTGACCGGATACGCGATCGGCCGGCTCGGCGAAATGGCGGGCGTGACCCTCTACGGCCCAAGGGACGTTGCCTTGCGCGGCGGCGTTGTTTCCTTTAATGTGGAGGGTGTTCATCCGCATGATCTGGCGACCATTCTGGACCGGGAATCGGCCGTCGCCATCCGCGCCGGCCATCACTGCGCCCAGCCGCTGATGAAGCGCCTGAACGTCGCCGCTACTGCGCGGGCCGGATTTTATTTGTATAATGTGGAGGAAGACATCGACCGGCTGGTCGAAGGCATTCATAAAGCGGAGGAGATTTTCAAAACATGAGTCTGGAAGGGCTGTATCAGGAGATTATTCTCGATCATTACAAAGCGCCGCGGAACCGGGGGTCCGTCGAGAATCCGGACATCGACATTTTCGAGTCGAATCCGCTCTGCGGCGACGAGATCCGCATCCAGGCCAAACTCGACGGCCGGACCATCCAGGACATCCGGTTCGAGGGCAAGGGCTGTTCCATCAGCCTCGCGTCGGCCTCCATGATGACGGAGGCCCTCAAGGGCCACGCCCACGATCATGCGCACAAGTACATCGACGGCATCAAGGCCATGATGCACGGCGAGGACAAGCTGAATGACGAGGAGCTGGGCGACATGGAGGCGCTGAAGGGCGTGGCCGATTTCCCGGCGCGCGTCAAATGCGCGCTCCTCGCGTGGACCACCCTCGAAAAGGCGCTCAACGACAGGGCCGCCAGGAAAGGATGAAACGATGATGGAACCCCAGACGCCCGCGGTCAAACCGTTCATTCGATTGACCGACGATGCCGCCCGGTGGATCGGCATCTTCATGACCGAGCAGAAACTGAACCCGGCCGAGTATGCGTTTCGCGTCGGCGTCAAGGCCGGCGGCTGTTCGGGCTACGAGTACGTCATGCGCATGGACAGGCCCAAGGACGCGGACACCGTGTTTGAGCACAACGGCGCGCGTGCCATCGTCGATGAGAGGAGCCTGAGGCTGCTGAACGGATCCTCCCTGCATTTCGTGATGAAGTATCAGGGCGCCGGGTTCACCATCATCAATCCCCGGGTCGCCTCGTCCTGCGGCTGCGGATCGTCGGTCGCCTTCAAGCAAGACGCTCCGTCCGGCCCCGCCTGATGGCCGTCTTCGCCGCGACCGGGCTTAAGGCCCGGCCGGAATATGGGGATGCCTGCGCCGAGGCGATGTCCGTTCATCGCTCGGTCGGCGTGATGGTCGTTCCGGAGTCGACGCTCTCGCTGGCGGGTGAGGATCGAACAGCCTTTCTGCACAATATCTGTTCCAATGACCTCAAGTCCCTCGGCCGCGGCCAGGGCTGCTGCGCGTTGATGCTGACACCGAAGGGGAAAATCCTGTTTCCGTTCGCCGCGCGGGTCAGCGCGTCTCAGGTGTGGGTGCAGGCGGCCGACCGGTACCATGCGGCATTCAAACAGTTTCTGGAATCGTCCCTCGTCATGGAAGATGTCGCGGTGCGTGACACGGCCGCCGAGTTCCAGGTGTTTCATCTGGCCGGTATGCGTTCCGCGGACATCATGGCGGACCTCTCGCTTCCGATTCCGACCGGCACCGAACTGTCGTGGATTTCCGCGGGGCCGGTGACGGTGGTCCGGCGCCGCCGGACCCTGCGGCCTGGCGTCGATCTCATTGTAGCGTCGGCTGATGCGGATGCGTGGTTCGAGAAATTGCAGGCCGCCACGCGTCGGCTGGGCGGCGGCCCGGTTGGCACAATCGCGGCGGACATTTTGAGGATCGAGGCGGCGATTGCGGCCTTCGGTGTCGATTTTTCGGGAGAGCATTTCCCGCAGGAGGCGGCGCTGGAGGAGCAGTTCGTGAGTTTCACCAAGGGCTGTTACACGGGCCAGGAGGTCGTGGCGCGCATCAAGACCTACGGCGGCGTCAACCGCCGGCTCGTTGGCCTCGTGCTGGACGGCCCTCCGGCCGCGCCGGGCGACAGGGTCTTTCGAAACGGCGCCGAATGCGGCGCGGTCACATCGGCGGCCCGGTCGCTCGCGTTTTCGAAGTCGGTCGCGCTGGCGATGGTCGCCAAGCCGGCCGCCGTGCCCGGCGCCGTGGTGCGCATCGGAGGCCCGGAGGGGCCCGGCGCGGTGGTGGTGGACATCGCCGTCCCGCGCGAAAATCCGTGGGAGGTTCCTGCCCATGCCTGATCGTGTGACAGAGGCGGCCGTCCTCGACGCGCTGCGCAAGATCGAGGACCCGGACCTGCACCGGGACATCGTTTCTCTGGGATTCATCAAAGACATGAAGATCGACGGCGGCAAAGTTTCCTTCACCATCGAAATGACGACGCCGGCATGCCCGGTCCGGGAAAAATTCCAGGCCGAAGCGCGTGCGCATGTGTCGCAGATTCCCGGTGTGGGCTCCGTGGACGTCCGAATGACGTCGCAAGTCCGCCCGTCGCAGTCCGAGATCAAGAATCAGCTCATCCCGGGCGTCCGGAACGTCGTTCCGGTTGCCAGCGGCAAGGGCGGCGTCGGCAAGTCGACCGTGAGCGCGAATCTCGCGGTGGCGTTGGCCCAGATGGGCGCGCGCGTCGGCCTCATGGACGCCGACATCTACGGCCCGAGCATCCCGATGATCATGGGCGTGACGGAGGGTCCGGAGATTGTGGATGACCGTCGCATCATCCCGCCGGCGCAGAACGGCGTCAAAATCATCTCGATGGGGTTTTTCCTTCAGGAAAAAGAGGCCGTCATCTGGCGCGGCCCGATGCTCATCCAGATGATCCGCCAGTTCCTCGGCGACGTCGAGTGGGGCGACTTGGACTACCTGGTCGTGGACCTCCCGCCGGGCACGGGCGACATCCAGCTCTCGCTGTGCCAGACCATCCCGCTCACCGGCGCGGTCATCGTGTCGACGCCGCAGGACGTGGCGCTCAAGGTGGCCCAGAAGGCCATCGCGCTCTTTCAGAAACTGAATTGTCCCGTGCTGGGCATCATTGAAAACATGAGTCATTACGTCTGCAGAAAATGCGGCGAGCGCGACGATATCTTCGGCAGCGGCGGCGCGCGCCGGGCTGCGGTCGACCTCGACGTCCCCTTTCTGGGGGATATCCCGCTCGCCACGGAAATCCGGACATCCGCCGACGACGGCCGGCCGATTCTGTTGTCCGATCCGGATTCGCCGTACGCGAAAGCCTTCCTGCACGCCGCCGAAAACGTGGCGGCGCAGATCAGCATCCAGAACATGAGCGGCGCGGCGCCGGTCAAAATCACTTTCTGACCGCGTCATGGACGCGGATCTGTCCCGGACTCCGGAGGAAATTTCAAGAGCCAACCAGCACGACGTCAAAATCAAATGGCGGGATGGTCACGAAAGTGTCTACCCGGCGCGGTCCCTCCGCTTAGCCTGCGCCTGCGCCGCCTGCGTCCACGAATTCACGGGCCATACGTTGATCAACCCCACATCCGTTCCGGAGGGCGTGCGGCCGCTCAACATCCTGCCGGTGGGCCGCTACGCGATCCAGATCACCTGGAGCGACGGCCACGCCACCGGCATCTACGCATTCGATCGACTCCGGGTCATGTGTCCGTGCCCGGTGTGTAAATATTCACCTCCTCAGGTTCTTCCGCATTGACCGCCCCTGTCTTTTTCTTCTTTACAATGAGCAGCGACATGTACCCGATCTTTTCGCGTTTGACTTTTGTGAGGTCCGTTTCGATTCTCTGGTCGGGGGTGCCGAGGTAGCTGAAGAGCCGTCCCTGTTCCAGGAGGCCCTTTCGTTCGAGGATCTCGAGAACGGCCGGCAGTTTGGATCCCACCTTGAACATAACCACCGTGTCGAACCGGTCCAGGGCGTCTTCGATGTTGCTCGCGTCCCGGTTCACCGGCACGAGCGCCACGCGGTCTTTTCCCTCGGAGATGGCCGCGTCAACGGCGCTGGCGGCGGATTGAAACGAGCTGATGCCCGGGACGGTTTCCCAGGTTGCGTGTGGGTGGAGCCGCCGGAGGGTATTGAGCAGATAAAAATAAGTGCTGTAAATCATCGGATCGCCGAGCGTCACAAAGACGGCATCCCTGCCCTGGCCCAATATCTCCGCAACCTTTCCCGCCGCCGTCGTCCACGCCTGTTCCAGCTCTGCGCGGTCCTTCGTCATCGGAAAAAAGAGGCTGTGAATTTTCACGCCTTCTTTCAAATACGGCTCGATGATGTTGAGGGCCATGCTCTCGTCCGTTCCGCTCGAAGACGGGTAAAACACGTCTTCGACCCCGCCCAAAATCCGGGACGCGCGGACCGTCAGGAGCTGCGGGTCACCCGGTCCGGCGCCGATGCCGTAGAGGGTTCCCCATCGGGTCTGGCTGACTTTTCCGGGATCGATTCTCAACGAAATCCCCGGTTTCTGCCCTTCGCGCACCGCGCTCGTTTCAAGGTTATACTTGTTCGTGTATCCGCGAGGCGTAATGATGAAATCGAGGTACCGGGAGGAATTGGAGTTGCCGATGATGACCGTCGTGAGCATTCCGATTTCGTGATTGAGCATGTCCGAAAGATCCGTCACGACGATTTTTTCCATGTCACGCTTGCAGGACTTGATGAGACCCACCGGCGTTTGGGGCGACCGGTACTTCAACAGAATTTTCTGAGTTTCCGCGATCTGCCGCGTGCGCCGGCCGCTTTTCGGATTGTACAGCCCGATCACAAAGTCGGCTTTCGCCGCCGCTTCGATCCGCGACACGATCACGTCCCACGGCGTCAACAAATCCGACAGCGAAATCGCGCAGAAATCGTGAACCAGCGGCGCGCCCAAGACCGCCGCGCAGGAGGAGATCGCCGTCACGCCCGGCACCACCTCGACCTCCATCTCCGCCGGCGTCCAGCCGCGCTCTTTGAGAAGCTCAAAGCATGGCCCCGCCATCCCGTAGATTCCGGCGTCGCCGCTGGACACCAGCGCGACCTTTTTCCCCGCGTAGGCAAGCTCGATCGCCTTGCGGGCGCGAGAGAGTTCCTCCGTCATTCCCGTGTAGACGACCTCTTTGCCGTCCAGCAGCTCCTTCACGAGCTGGATGTAGGTCCGGTATCCGATCACCACCTCCGCCTCGCCGATGGCTTCCCGGCCCCGAAACGTCAGGTGGTCATGATCGCCGGGCCCGAAGCCAACGAGATAGAGTTTGCCGCGGGCGCCGTTTCCCCCCGCGCGTGTCATGACCGGACCTCATGAAGCCTGAAATATCCGCCGACGATCTGCCGGAACGTGTCGAATCCCATTTCCTTCATGCGGGGCGCGTGGAGTTTCAGCGCCTCGCCGGTCACACGGCCAAGATACAGTTTGGTGTCGGACGTGTTGATCTTGTAATTGTTTTCCTCCTCCACGCACTCAAGGTCCAGACCCAGTGTCGCGAGGAGCGCCGCGAACTCCTGTACCCACGCGGCGTCCAGCGGAATCCGCGCCGCCGGATAAAACGCCACCAGAGGGATCTCCATCGCGCCCTTGTACAACTGCACCCGCCAGGGCGGGAAGTCCAGACGCCGGGTTCCCTCTCCCGTGTAGGCCGTGACGTCGTTGAAGAGTTGTACGAGATCGGCCTGCAGCTTGCCGGCCATGAGTATCACCTCCCCTTATTGTTGATATTATCTGTGCGGGAAGTTAAACACAATGGACGGGTTTCTATTGCGAACTCAATCCGGCTGCGGTAGGCTTGGGTATGGCGCTAGCGACAGGAAAAGATTTCATCGGCTTGGTGGGGCACACGCCGCTGGTGGACATGTCCCATGTGGTTTCTGCCGGCGGCGATGTGAGGGTGGTCGCCAAGGCTGAGTGGACGAATCCGGGCGGGTCCGTGAAGGACCGGCCGGCCGCGCGGATGATCCTCGAGGGCGAGCGCGGGGTGCGGCTGACGAAGGACAAAATCATTCTCGACGCGACCAGCGGCAACACCGGGATCGCCTACGCCTGTCTCGCCGCCGCTCGTGGATACCGGCTGAAACTCTGTGTGCCGGCCAACATCAGTCCCGAGCGGAAACACATGCTGGCCGCGCTGGGCGCGGAGGTGATATACACGAGCGCCCAGGAAGGGTCGGATGGCGCGATCCGGGAGGCCCGGCGGCTGTTTGACGAGGACCCGGAGCGCTACTATTATCCGGACCAGTACGGAAACGACGAAAACTGGCGGGCGCACTACGCAACGACCGGCCCGGAGATCTGGGAGGAAACCGGCGGCGCCGTCACGCACTTCGTCGCGACGGTCGGGACCGGCGGGACCTTGATGGGGACGGGGAGGTTTTTGAAGGAAAAGAATCCATCGATCCAGGTGATCGCGGTGGAGCCCGACTCGCCGTTTCACGGCCTGGAAGGGATGAAACACATGGCGACCTCCATCGTCCCGAAAATATACGACCGAGGGTTTGCAGGCGAGACGCTGTTTGTCTCGACGGAGGCGGCCCATGCCGCCATTCGCAAGACCGCCCGAAAGGGAGGGTTGCTCGTCGGCTTGTCCTCGGGCGCGGCGCTGACTGCCGCAGAACTTGTGGCGGGCCGGCTCATCAAGGCCCGGCAGCGGGGTCTTGTGGTGACCGTCCTGCCGGACAACGCGGACAAATATCTGACGGAACGGTTCTGGAAGGAGGCATGACATCATGCCGGTGACGATTTTAATTCCGACGGTCCTGAGGCAGTACACGGGGAATCAGGCGACCGTCGCCGTGGACGGGAAAACGGTCGGGGACACATTGCAGAACCTTGCAGCGGCCCATCCCGGCTTGAAAACCCATATTTTTACGGACAACGGAAAACTCCGGAGTTTCGTGAACGTCTTCGTGAACGAAGACGACATCCGGCAAAAAGGGGACATGAACGCTCCTGTCAAAAATGGCGACGAAGTCAGTATCGTGCCCTCGATTGCGGGCGGAAGGAGGTAATCGGAATGGTTTCCAACGACCAGGTGATGGATGTATTGTCCACCTGTTACGATCCCGAAATACCGGTCAACATTGTCGACCTTGGGCTGATCTATGACGTCAAGATTAATCCATTGTCCGACCAGCCCGGCAAATCCAGCGTTTCGGTGAGGATGTCCTTGACCGCGCCGGGTTGTCCGGAAGCGCCCATGATGCAGGCCCAGACGCAGGCCAAGCTGGCCTCCATGGAAGGCGTCGGGTCGGCCCGGGTGGAGCTGGTGTGGGACCCGCCGTGGACGCCGGACCGGATGTCCGACGCCGCGCGGCTGGAACTCGGGATGGCGTGAGAAACAATTCGACATGATTCGTGTTCATTCGAACACATTCGTGACCATTCGTGTTGAATGTTTATGTTTTGTATTTGCCCTTGTCTGTTTCACGTTTCCGGTGGCCGTCCATTCCCAAACCGGTCCGATCCTCGCGCTCTACAACGTCCCGCAGGGGCAGTATGCCTTCGCAAAAAAATTGTCTCTCAATACCGTGGTGATCTGGCCCGAGCGCCGCCAACTGGATGAGGCGCAGGCCGCGGGGGTGCGAGGAATCGTCAACATCGCGCCTCTGCATTTCCCGGACACGGCTGCATGGAAGAAGCGTGTCTTGGAACTGAAATCGCATCCGGCGTTGTACGCGTGGGCGATTTATGACGAACCCGATCTCAATCGGAAACCGTTGTCGGAAGTCGCGGCCTTTTACCGGCTGATGAAATCGCTGGACCCGCTCCATCCCGTCTATCAAGCCGTCTGGAATCCGCTTCGATACGCGGACTATGCTCCCTACTGCGACATTCTGGCCGTGGTCCCCTATGTCGTCACCCGGAAGGAGCCTCTGACGGAAATGGATTTGATGAGGGTGCATCAGTCGGTGCTTCTCGCGAAGAACATCGTCAAGACCAAACCGGTCTTCGCCGTGATCCAGGCCTTCGCGGGTCTTCCGAACTGGCCGCGCCCGCCGACGCCTGAGGAACTTCGGGCCATGGTCGCCATGTCGCTGGCCGCGGGATCGGAGGGATTTGCGTTTTATGCCTACACGTCGGCGGAACCCTGGCCGACGCCAACGTCGACCACGCGATTTCAACTCGCGAAGGACACGCCCCTGATGGAGGCGATACGGACGGTCGCAGAGCAGATTCAAAAGTGACGGATTACTGACCAAAAAGACAACATGGGCCTTCAGGTTGTTGTAAATCTCATCTGATTTTGCCTTTACCCCCCAGCGACCCCTGGTTTGTAATCATCTGTTTAACAGGATATTAACTACAAAATCCTCCGTTCTAATGTTCTGGCATGTCTCTTGCTGAGATTAAGGCAGTAGCAGGTGTTCTTTCACAGACGCATACGGATGAAAGACCTGAAAACGACAACGAGAGAGGTGTGTCCAGATGACCCAGGCGCCGGCGGTGGAGACGAAAGAGAAAGAGGCCACGAAATCATCGATGGTCGGCAGCAACATCAACACGATTCTGCGGACGACCATGACGATGCTGACCGAGATGGAGATTGCGGACGTGCGGGTCGGCAAAGCGAGGGCCTGCAAGGAAGGGTGGCTGGCCGAAGGATACGCGGTCTACACGCAGGTTCGCGGAATGATCGAAGGCGATGTCGTGCTGGGAATGGACCCGCGGATGGCGCGCCAGATGGTCCGAAAAATGCTGATGAAGCGGTTTCAAGTCAGCGATTTTGAGTTTCGGCTGGCCGTTCAGATGCTGGCGAACGACGTTCTGGTTTCCGCGCTCGATCTTCTCGATCAGGTCAACATCCGTGTGAGTGTGTCGGCCCCGCAGGTCTACAGCCGGTTTGAATGGAACAAGACGCCGATGAGCAAAGTTCCGATGATCGCGATTTCCCTGCACACGGCGTACGGGGTCTGTCAGTTGGCCTTTCATCTTCGCACCGCCTGACCATTATCCCGCTTGAATGCCACATTCCCCCTTGAGGGGCGATCCGCCGGGTCGCCCCGTCTTTTTTTCCGCTCCATTGACTTAAAATCAATCTCTCGGTAGACTCATGGGTGTCGGAAGAGAGGTGTGAGGGATGACCATCCGGCCGATTGACATGCAGGTCGTGGTTGCTCAGCAGACCAACGTCGCGGGCGTCGAACAGGGTCAGCAGAACATGGCCGGTCAGGTGCAGGCGCAGGCGTTGCAAAAGTATCCGGAAAAGACGCACGAGCGGGAGATGCAGGTCGAGAAGGACGGCGAATCGAACGCCATCAAGGTAAAAGAGAAAGAGGCGGAGCAAAAGAAGAAGGGCAAGAAAGGGCAGGCGGAAGCGGAGAAGGACAAAGACGGGGATGCCGGGAAGCCGGTGGCCGCAGCGGAAGACGGCAAGGGCATCCGGATCGACGTCACCACTTAAACGGAGGTCGGAAAAGCCGAATCCATGAGCGAATTCAAGGTGCTGGTGATCAACCCGCCCAGCCGGTACACGCAGAATGTCGTGCGCGACGTGATCTATGGTTGCTGGTGCAAGGGCAAGCGGATCGGCGGCGGGACGGTACCGCCGTTTTTTCTGATTTCGATCGCCACCGTTTTGCAAAATTCCGGCTTTGATGTGACCTTCATCGAGGCGATGGCCGAACATATCCCGCTCGGCAAAATAGACGTGCGGCCCTACCGCGCCGTCGTGACGTCGACCTCGACCATGAGTTTCGGCGAGGACGCCTACGTGCTGGACCATTTCAAAAAGCAAAATCCCGGTCTTTTGTCCGTGGTCTACGGCTCCCACACGACCTTCATGCCCAAGGCCGCCGTTCAGCATCGCGCGGTTGATGTGGCGGTCCGGCGGGAGCCTGAGCATACCGTCCGGGACGTGCTTCAGGCCATGAAGGACGGCCGGGACTGGCGGCCCACGCCGGGGATCGCGTACATGGATCCGCAAGCCGGCCCGGTGGTCAACGACCGCGCGGAATATGTCGACATCGACGCGCTGCCTTATCTCAACGTGGATTTACTCCCGAAAGACATCCATTACTTCAATCCGCTGGTCATGCGGATGCCGTACATGACCCTGATCACCTCGCGGGGCTGTCCGGCGGTCTGCAGTTTCTGCACGGCGCCGTTTTTGTACGGCACCAAGACCCGTTTTCAATCGGCGGACCGGGTGTTGGGCGAGATGGAGCATCTCATCTCAAGGGGCTACCGGGAGATCTACTTCCGCGACGAGACGTTTTTCGTCGACAAGGACCGCGACATCAAGATTTGCGAGGAGATCATCCGGAACAAATGGGACATCGTATGGATCTGCAACACGCGGGTCAACGAAGTTTCGAAGGAGCTGCTCAAGCTGGCCCGGCGCGCCGGGTGTCATTACATCAAGTTCGGCGTGGAATCGGGGGTCCAGGAAATCCTGGACAACATCCACAAGGGCATCACGGTCGAGGAAACCCGCCAGGCTTTCCGGTGGATGAACGAGGTCGGGATCGACTCCCACGCCCACACCATGCTCGGCTCTCCGGGCGAGACGGAGGAGACGATCGAGACCACCATCCGGTTCATCACCGAGATCGATCCCACCACCGCCACCTTCGGCGTCTGCACGCCCTATCCGGGCACGCCGATGTTCAAGATGGTGGAGAAGCGGTTCCCGGAGATCGGCGACGGCACCGCCTCCGATTTCTCCGTGCTCCATACCGAGGGCCTCTACAACGAACATTACACGCAGGTGGACAGCAAGATTCTCTCCAGCGGCATCCGGCGCGCCTACCGGAGATTTTATGCGCGGCCGAAATATTTCGTCAAAACATTGAAACGCGTGGCCAATCCGGAGGATTTCAAGCGGTTCACGCTGGCGGGCACCAAGGTCCTCGATTTCGCGTTCCGCGGCGAATAACCTCCACCGGTTCTTAATCCCATCGAATTTTCCGCATCCGACATCACGGTCGTTTTGCCGGCCTTCAACGAGGCCGATACGATCGGGGATATCATCGGCCGCATCCGGCGGATATCGCCGGAATTCGGGGTTCTGGTGGTCGACGACGGTTCGTCGGACCGGACGGCCGACGCCGCGCGGGTCACGGGGGCTTCGGTGATCGTCCATGAGGGCAACCTGGGAAACGGCGCCTCGGTCAAAACCGGCATCCGCGCCGCGAAGACCCCCGTGGTGGTGCTGATGGACGCGGACGGCCAGCATCCTCCGGAGGCGATCCCGTCGCTGCTCGAGGCATTGCGGGAGGCGGACCTTGTGATCGGCTGCCGATCGCCGGACGCGCAGTCTCCGTTCCGGCATTTCGGCAACGCCATCCTCAACAAGTTCGCGCGCGTGATGACGGGCCGCAGGATTCTCGATCTGACCTCCGGCTTTCGCGCCGCCCGCCGGGACGCCCTCCTGGAATATGTCCACCTCTTCCCCAGCGGCTTTTCGTATCCGACGACCTCGACCATCGCTTTCTTAAAAGGCGGGTACCGTGTGAAGTATCTGCCGGTGGAGGGCATGGGCCGGCGGAAAAAGGGTGTGAGCAAGATCCGGCCGTTCCGGGACGGGCTGAAATTTCTGACCATCATTGTGCGGTTGGCGGTATTGTTCGAGCCGGTGCGCGTGTTCGTCCCGCCGGGCCTGGTGTTGTTTCTGGCGGGCGGAGCGATCCTGATCTATCAGGGCATTTTCTGGGGCCGTCTTGAAGAACTTCCCATCCTGCTCGTCCTTTCAGGCTTGATTATTTTGTTCGTCGGGTTTCTCTCGGACCTCGTTGCCTCCCTCACCACGAAGCGAAAATCGTAACTGTTGAAAGTTTTCAAAGATTGAGGTAAGTTGGTTCTGCCGATGACGACTGACTTTGCGGATGTAACGGACGTTAAGATCAGAAAACTGGACGGCACCGGGAATGTCCTTGCGTTTGCCGACGTGACGCTGTACAGCAAGTATGTTGTGCGCGGATTCAAGGTCATGACGGGCGAAAAGGGACCGTGGGTCAGCATGCCGTCTCAGCGGGACAAGGACGGCAACTGGCGCGATTCGTTTTTCCCGCTGACCAAACCGGCCCGCGCGGGATTGACGGGCGCCATCCTCGCCAAATACACGTCCCTCGCGCCGCCGCCGGCGGCCGCGGCCGAAAAAGAACCGCCACCGCCACCGGCGCCGGATGGCCCATGACCCACATCCTCCTCATTTTGATTTTCGCCGCCGGTTTGATCGCCAACCTGGCTTGGACGTTTTATCTCTTCCGTCGAAATAAATGGTTCCGGCCGGGCCCGGCGCAGGACTTGGCGGGGTTTGAAACCCGGATGGAGCGTCTCATGACGGAAGTCCACCGGGTGACGAGCGCGAACGTGGAGCTTCTGGAAAGCCGCATTGACGCCTTGCGGGAGGTTGGGGGTCTTGCGGACGAGCGGCTCAAGCGGATCCGGGGCAGTCTGACGGATCTGGAAATCCTGTTGAATCGGATCCATCGTGTGAAACAGTCGCTCGGAAAGCCGTCCGATGAAGCGGACGGAGAGATTGCTCCGCCGCCGCCCTCGCCCGTCCGATCCTCGCGGGGCGACGCCGTTTGCGGCCTGTACCGGCAGGGTCTGACCGAACGGCAGATCGCGCAGAAGACGGGTCTGGGCATCGCGGAGATCCGGTTTCTTTTGAAGCTATCGAATGTGGAAGGTCGGGCGGCGGCGCCTGCGCCATGACGGTGAAAAGCATGACCGGATTCGGCCGGGCGGCCCATGAGCACAACGGATTTGCGGTTGAAGTTCTGATCAAGGGGGTCAACAGCCGGTTCGCCGAATACAATTTCAAGCTTCCGCCGACGCTTTCCGCGCTGGAGCACGATTTCCGCGCGCAGCTTGCGCGCCGGATCCAGCGCGGGAAAGTGACGCTGACGGTGAACGGAAATCTGGAGGCGCTGACGCGAACGAAACTTTGTTGTGACAAGAATGCGGTTCAGGATTATCTGGCGATCTGCCAAACGCTCGGCCTGCCGACGCAAGGGTCTCAGGGCCTGACGGCCAAATGGGAGGCGTTGCGGATTCCGGGCGTTTTGAAAATGAGCGGCATGGAGGAGTTGTCCGCGAAGGGCCGGAACCTCTTGTGCAGCCTGTTGAACCGGTGCTTGGATTCTTTCATCCGGTTCAAGAGCCGTGAAGGCCGGAAAATTCGCGCGGAACTCGGGGCCTACGCCCGAAAGCTGCGGGCGCTGTCGAAACAGATGTCGAGGAAGTCGACCGGGCTGAAGCAGGGGGAGGAAAAGCGAATCCATGCGCTGGCCGGGCGGTTCTGCCAGGACAGCGGGGCGCTCCGGGACCGGATCGGCTTTGAGATCGCGGCCGCGCTGGACCGGCTGGACGTTTCGGAGGAATGCGCGCGCATGAATTTTCACATTTCGGAATTCCAGCGCGCCCTGGCGGCGCCGGGCGCATCGGTCGGCCGGAAACTGGATTTTTTGCTTCAGGAAATGAACCGGGAAATCAATACGATCGGCTCCAAAGGCCGGGACACAGACCTGTCCCGGTGGGTGGTCGAATCCAAGGATTATGTGGAACGGATGCGGGAGCAGGTCCAGAACATCGAATAACAGGAGGCAGTCATGCGTGGTTACCCCATAGTGATTTCATCACCCTCCGGCGGCGGCAAGACGACGCTGGTGCACCGGATTCTGGCGGACATGCCCAAGGCGGCGTATTCGGTTTCCATCTGCACCCGCCCGCCCCGGACGGGGGAACGGAACGGCCGGGATTATTTTTTCGTCTCCAAACCCGCCTTCGAACGAATGGTCCGGAAACATGAGCTGGCGGAGTGGGCCAACGTCCACGGCTACTTGTACGGCACGCCGAAAAAATTTCTGGACGCCAAGATCTCTCTCGGCTATTTCCCCATCCTGGACATCGACGTTCAGGGCGCGATCCAGCTCAAGAAGAAATATCCGGACGGCGTCTACATTTTTCTGATTCCCCCCACCCTCCGGGAATTGTCCCGCCGGCTCCGGGAGCGGCACACGGACAGCGCCGAAGAGATCAAGAAGCGGCTCATGGCGGCCAAACGGGAGATTTCGATGGCGCAGCAATACGACTATGTCGTCCTGAACGACGATATCGACGCCGCCGTGGAGCGGGTGAAGACCATCCTCGAGGCCGAGCGGTGGCGCGCCCACCGGGCGGAGAGCCGTTTGAAGGCGCTTCGGTAGGGGGCGGGTCGGCATGGAGTACGTCCGGACGCGGAGCCTGAACAAGGGAGAGAAACTCTTTCACGAGAAGGACGCCTCGACCGAAATCTATTTTCTCCGTGTCGGAACCCTCCTGCTTCTGAAAGGCGACATCCTGATCGGCCAGGTGAAACCGACCTGTTTCGTCGGAGGACTCGGCCCCATCCTCGGCAGCAGCCGGGTGGCCAGCGTCATCGCGAAAACGCCGGCCTCCATGGACGTGTACAACGGCAAGGAGATGATGTCCAAGCTCACGCTTCAGAGCGAGCTCGGGTCCAAGTTTCTTCGAAGCCTCAACGAGCGGTTCGACATGATCCGCGAGCGCGTCAACGACTATCAGTACCAGTATCTCGAGGAATGCATGAAGGTCCTGGCCGTTCACGTTTCCGAAAAAAGGATCATCGAGAAGAAACTGCCGTTTTCGGATATCAAGCTGGTCCGGCGGGAAGTGGAAGTGGCGTTCAGCCAGTTGTTGACGCGGAAGGACGCCGTGGAGGACTCCGCCGCGCTCAGTCGGATGGCAGGCCAGCATTCAGTGAAGGAAAAGTATGAAAAAAGCGTCGCGACCCGGTTTCGGACGTTCAGCCCGATGGACCTCAAGCCTTACAAGATTCCCCGGATCGATACCTTCACGGATTTCCGCGCGGCGGCCCTGTCCATCGCGGAGAAATCCGTGACGCTGATCCGGCACCTGAGCGACCATCAGAATCTGGGCCTGAGCCGGCTGGGGTCAGAGGTTTCGTTGATCGAGGAAACGATGCCTTTCGCGATGCGGGAACAGATCCTGAAGGAACTCATGCTGGGCAAAT
The DNA here is from genome assembly GCA_001784175.1 of Candidatus Lindowbacteria bacterium RIFCSPLOWO2_12_FULL_62_27. Classification (GTDB taxonomy): domain Bacteria; phylum Lindowbacteria; class 2-12-FULL-62-27; order 2-12-FULL-62-27; family 2-12-FULL-62-27; genus 2-12-FULL-62-27. Next base: position 101,212 of record MFPR01000004.1, on the reverse strand, counting down.
ACGCGAAGGGCAGTCTGGACGAGTTCAAGCGGACCGTGACCGAATTTGACCGGACCGTCAAGGCCCTGGCGGAGGAAGGCGGCCAGACGGAGCTGGTGTTATGCCCCATCGCCAAGAAGTTCGGTCTGGATGAGCAGTACATGAAAGCGCTGCAGGCCAAGTGGAAGGAATTTTTGACGAAGTGACCCGCGGAGCGGAATGAGGGCGCTGATTCAGCGTGTGTCGCGGGCCAGCGTCCGTGTGGATGAAGAGGTCATCGGGAAAATCGGCCGGGGATTTTTGATTTTGCTGGGAGTCGGAAAATCCGACTCGGAGGAAACAGCGGAAACACTCGCAAGAAAATCGGCCGCCCTTAGAATCTTTCCGGACGACAACCACAAAATGAACATCTCCCTCAAAGACGCGGCCGGCGAGGCCCTCGTGATTTCGCAGTTCACGCTGTACGCCGACACCCATAAGGGCCACCGGCCGGCGTTCACCGACGCGGCGCCTCCGGAATTGGCCGAGCGGCTGTATGAGAAGTACGTCGGGGCGCTGCGGCAGGAGGGCATCCGCACCGAGACCGGGCGATTCGCGGCCTTCATGAATGTGGAACTCCTGAACGAGGGCCCGGTCACCATCCTGCTCGAACTATGAACCGGCGCGTGCGGGTGGCTCCGTCGATTTTGTCGGCGGATTTTTCTCGGCTGGGCGCCGAAATCCGCGCCGTGACCCGGGCCGGCGCCGATGTCATCCATGTGGACGTGATGGACGCCCATTTCGTTCCGAATCTGACCCTCGGCCCGCCCGTGATCCGCTCCGTGCGCGGCGCCAGTTCACTGCCGTTCGATGTTCACCTCATGATGACCCATCCGCAAAAATATCTGGAGGCCTTTGCGAAAGCCGGCGCGGACTGGCTGACCGTCCATGTCGAAGCCTGCGGCCGGCGTCTGCCGGCGGTGGCCCGGGCCATCCGGTCGATGGGCGCGCGGCCGGGCGTCGCGATCAATCCCGAAACGCCCTTTTCGCGGGTTGTTCCCTATTTGAATCATTTTGATCTACTGCTTTGCATGACCGTCCATCCGGGATTCGGCGGCCAGAAATTTATCACCGATGTTCTGCCCAAACTCCGTATGGCGCATGTCTGGATCTCGAAGCACCGTCCGGACATGATCCTCTCCGTGGACGGCGGGATCGACGAGCGCACGGCCCGGATGGCCCGCCGGTCCGGCGTCACGCTGTTGGTGGCGGGCAGCGCCGTTTTTGGGAATGCGGACTATGAGAAAGCGATCAAGCGGGTGCGCGGCGGGAGATAAAGTGCGGGGGTGTTCGTAAGCCGAGTTCTGTCGTGGGACGTCATTTCTCTGGATCCGCCCTTACGGGCGGATTCGAGCGACCCAAAGAGGGTCTTGCGCCGGATGGGGTTTGCCGTGCCCCCGATGTCACCATCAGGGCGGTGAGCTCTTACCTCCCCGTTTCACCCTTGCTCCCCTCCGCGTCGCCCGTTGAGGCGCCGCGGAACTCCGGAGAGCGGTTTGATTTCTGTGGCACTTTCCCTGATCTTCGTTTGAAGTCTTTCGGGTTTAGCCCGATTGACCTCCCACTCGACCGGTCGCCGTTAGCGACCATCCACCCCGCCATCGGACGGGGCCACGCGGCGCTCGGACTTTCCTCTCCCTCCGCCCAAAGCGAAAGGAGCGACGCCCTGAACACCCCCGCACCCCAACTGTATCCCTGATGGGTCTTACTTGCAACTTTTTGTTCAGGGTCGAGGGTGGCCGGACTACGGTCCGCCATTTTTGATTTCCTGAACGCGATGCGCGTAAAAATCGGCCTCCATCGGGCGGCCGGTTTTTCTGCAAAGCATGGACAGGTGGCCCAAAATACCATTCAACTCAGGGCTTTCTTTACCGGCCGTTTTTTCTTTAATGACCAACGCTCTTTTCAACAATGGTTCGGCGTCTCCAAATCTGCTCTGTTCGATGTAGATGACTCCCAAATTGTTCAGGTAATCGGACAAATGCGGATGATCCATGCCCATTTCTTTTTCCGTAATTCCTATAGCGCGTCGATACATCCGTGCCGCTTCGTCGTACCGTTTCAGCATGGATAGAACATACGCCAAATTACTTAATGTTGTGGCTGTGAACGTATGACCGGGACCCAAGGCCTTTTCACGGATGGCCAGAGCCTTCCTGTAATAGTTTTCGGCTTCCGGGTATTGACCCTTGGATGACGCGATGAAGCCAAGATTATAAAAACGTCCGCCGATTTCCGGGTGCCCAAAATCCAGCGTCTTCTCCAGCATGCCCAATAACCGCTGTTCGAACGGTTCTGCCTTCGCATATTGAGCAAATGCCATGTAGAAATACGACAAATTGTACACACAGGCCTGGACGACAGGATGATCGGGCCCATAATATTTTTCTTTAATCGCCAGCTCCCGAAGATATAATTTCTCCGCCGCACTGAAATGTCCGTAAACCCGATATGTCCTGGCAAGAAGATTCAGATTGTCGGCGATGTCAATGTGATGTGGACCATGAGCCGTTTCCAATATGCGCACGGCCGTATTAAGCAATTTCCGGGCCTCCGTATTTTTGCCCTGGGATATGTACAAGTTTGCGAGTTCTTTCAGACTGATGACAACCCGGGGATCCTCCACTCCGTAGGCCTGCGCTCGTATCCGCCACGCATCTTCATAGAGTCGTTCAACATCCGCTGGATCTTTTGAGCAGCTTTCATAAAGTTGGGCCAGCCGATCCATGCTGTCGGCTGCTTTGGGGTGGGCCCGACCCAATACGGCCTGACGCAGGGCCAGCGCCCGAGACAGACAATTGTTGGCGGAAGAGTATTTCTGTGACGCCATTTCTATCATCCCCAATAATTCGAGCGCATCGGCATGCGCGGAATCCATCGAAAGTATATCCAGGACGATGGCTCTGGCGGCAAGACTGTCAGATTTTTCAAACAGCACCCGGGCCTCGGCAAATGCGCTTGCAAGACTGCTCGCCGAGTCATATTTCTTCTGTCCAAGGTTGGATGGCGTATTTTCGTTTCCCGGTTCTTCCTTGGGCATCCGATTCTTCTTCAAACGTGTATTCCCCGACGGCTCCGTCGATATGTACTCATCTTCAACGGTCCAAGTGTCTGTCTGAAGTCGCACCTCCCCCGCGGCGGCAATGCCCGAGTGCGCCTTCCCTGTGACCTGTAGGCCCCTCTGAATGTCCCCGGGCGGATAGGCATCGTCATGGAAGCCGACCGTATATTCATAACGGGAACCCGTATCAAATGAAGTGGTGATGGTATGGTCACCGCTTTTGCGATGTGTGATTTCCACCCGCCGGAGTGTCTTGACAGGATTGGATGGAATCCAGACGTTTTTCAATTTATCAACCCATCCCGTGTCATTTCTATAAATTTCCATTTCGTTGGTTCCATCTCCGTGCCGAAGGAACCGGAGGATATAACCCGTTCTGGGCCCGGATCGAATATTCGACAGCTTTCCGTAAGGGAAAGGGACCAAGGACAGGCCACGACCGGGACCTATGGCATAAGAAATGAAAAGGGAATTTGACATCTCAGAACCGCTCTCACCGAAGTGCAAAACGATTCTTCGTACGTCCGGCGATTTGCCCACGGAGGGCAATCTGCATTCGACACCGGATGGCTCGCTGTTGGTCGCGGTCACATAGAACAAAACCAGATTTCCATTCTGTATCTGAGATTCTGAATACCGCGTATCATAATTCTCGTTGATGAGAGCCGTGGGTGTATCGAAATCCTCCCTGAACACCAAAATTGCCGAAGCCGAAATCGGATAAAACAAGAAAACGAAAAACAAACAGCCTGTCACGAATGAGCAGGAATATCTCTTCATGGGAATGAGAAACGATTCCAAAGATTCGTGCTCCTTCGTGGACAAAACGGTTTTTTCGTAACTATTCACCTCCTCTCCCCGCAGGGGGGAGAGGATTGAGGTGAGGGGGGTCAGGCGTCGTCAGGCAAATATTGCCACCCTCACCCTGACCCTCTCCCGCCAAGGGCGGGAGAGGGGGGTACCTGAACAGTTACGTTTTTTCTTCAATTTTTTCACATGTTCTGACCCGTTCCTTGAATAAATCTGCGGCCATGCTCCAGTACGTTAAAAAGGCGGATGGCCGGCGTTACGACCATTCGACGGAGACGCAACCCCTTAAGCGCCTCCTTCGGCGCGGATTCCAGCTCCGGACTCATGCCGAATTCCGATTTCATAGTCAAGTAGTATCAATAAACGCGGCTCTAATCCATCCATGAACGGCAGATGGCCGTCATTGGTTCGCTGACTATTTTGCGGATGAGGACGCGGAAAAATTGTACAAGCGCTCGCTGGCCATCCAGGAAAAAAGCCGGGGTCCGGACCATCCTTTGGTGGGCGGCGACCTGTACAATCTCGGCGTGCTTTTCACAACCGTGGGCCGATTCGCCGAAGCGGAAACCGCCCTCCGGCGCGCGCTCGACATTTTCGAGAAAGCCCTGGGTCCGAACGATTCGAATGTGGCGTTGACGTGCGAAAAGATAGGGCGGCTTTACAATAAGAGGGGGCGGTCTTTAGAGGCCGGTTTTTATGAGCATCGCGCGACGACGATTCGGAACGCAGGGCGTCGGTGAAGGGCGGATAGACCCCGCTTGCAACTTTTTCCGACTAACCTACAATCTCCCCATGAAGCTGATCGAGCTGCATGCGCACAGTCATTTCAGTTTTCTCGACGCGCTGGCGTCGCCCGACGAGTTGGTGAGCCGGGCGAAAGAGCTGGGATATTCGGCCATCGCGCTGACGGATCACGGCGGGATGTTCGGGATTCCGAAGTTTCTCAGGGCCGCGGAACGGGCGGGCCTCCAGGCGATCGTTGGGTGCGAGATGTACGTTTCGCCCACCACGCGAACCGACCATTCGCCGGATCTCAGGCCGGTCGGGCATCACCTGACGGTTCTGGCGGAGACAGTGGAGGGATATGGCCATCTCGTGAAGCTGTCAACGCTTGGCTACACCGAAGGGTTTCATCATCGTCCGAGGGTGGACCGCGAACTTCTGTCCGCGAACGCCGGCGGGTTGATCGTCCTGACGGGGTGCATTCATTCCGCGCTGTCGGAGCTGCTGCTCAAGCCGGACGACGCGGAGGCGGAACGGCTGGTCGGATATTATGAGGAGGTGTTCGGCCGGGACCGGGTTTTTGTGGAGGTCCAGCGGCACGGTCTCGATCAGAAAGAGGAGCCGCTCCTGGAAAAACTTGTCGCGCTCGCGCGCCGCCGCCGGCTCGGGATCGTGGCCACCAACGACGTTCATTATCTCAACGCGGCCGACGCCGAAGCCCACCAGCAGGCGATGGACCTGCGGTCGCGCAAGCTGCCGACGGATCCGCGCCGGGAACGGTTTCTGAAACCGGCCTATGGTCTCCTGACGGAATCCGAGTGGAAGAAGAATTTTGGGAAGGACTTGCCGGAAGTGTTCGACACAGCCGTGTCGATTGCGAAGCGCTGTTCGATCCGGCCCGCTGACATTCGTCCGGGGACGGGCGCCGAGCGCGAAGACGCGGCCGAGCGAATGCGATTGGCCGTGTTTCGGTCGGTCGAACAGCGCCGGGGAAATGCGCCGGCGGAAATCCAATCCCGAATCGAGCAGGAGCTGAAGGAACTGGAAGCGGCCGGCATGGCGGAATATTTCATGATGATTCACGAGCTGGTATCCGAATCGAAGCGTCAGGGGATCGCGGTCGGCCCCGGCCGCGGATCGTCGGCGGGGTCCTTGGTCGCGCGTCTTCTGGACATCACGGAAATCGATCCGATGGTGTACGGCCTGTCCTTCGAGCGTTTTCTGTCCCCGTCCCGGCGGACCCTGCCGGACGTGGATCTGGACGTCGATTTTACGCGGCGGGAGGCCGTGATTCAAATTCTTCATGACCTGAATCCTTCCCGCCGGGTGTTCCAGGCCGGCACGATCGTCGGAATCGGTTTGAAAACCGCCGTCCGGGAAGTGTCGAGGGCCCGCGGGCTGTCCTACCGTGACGTTGACGAAAAGCTGCAGAGCTTGGCCGCCGGCGCCGCGCGGCTGGACCCGGACGACAAGCCGCCCTGGAAGGAGCTGGCGCCGCTGATCAACCTGATCGCGCCGCTCCCGCGCGCACCCCACGTTCATCCCACCGCGCTTATGATGGTGCCGAAATCGTTCGAGGCGTTTCTTCCGCTCTACGCGTCTTTGGAGGGCCAGACGTGGCTGCAGTACGATTCGGAGGATCTGGACTGGATGGGCATTCCGAAACTGGACATTCTTCCGTTGAAGATTCTTTCCGTTCTGTCGGAGACCGTGCGCTGGTTGAAGATCGCGGGGATTGCCGATCTGGAATTGCGATCCATCCCATTGGACGATCCTCAAGTCTACGCGAGTTTGTCGCGTGGCGAAACCGCCGGGATTTTCCAGCTTGAGAGTCCGGGGATGCGCCAGATGCTGAGGGATGTGGCGCCGGACTCGATCGAGACGCTGGCCGCCGTTCTGGCGCTGTTCCGGCCGGGCCCGCTGGAATCGGATTTGCCGAGAAACTATGTTGAGCGAAAGCACGGCCGGATGGAGAGCCGGCCGCCGCACCCGTTGTTCGAATCCATCCTGAAAGAAACGTTCGGTCTGGTTCTCTACCAGGAACAAGTTCTGGCCTGCGCCCGCCGCGCGGGCCTGACCGCCGTCGAGGCCGACGACTTCCGGCTGGCCATCTCGAAAAAGAAGGCGGATCTCATGCAATCCGCCGGCCGGCGGTTTGAAGAAGCGCTCCGGAAGACGGGCATGGCCGAGAGCGACGCCGCGTCGCTGGTCCATCAGATCGCCCACGACGGGGGATTCTCGTTCAACAAGGCGCACGCGGTTTCTTATGCCACGCTTTGCTGTCGGGCCGCCTGGTTGAAAACCCGTCATCCCGCCGCTTTTCTGGCCGCGTCGGCCAATGTGCATCTTGAGGACCGAAAACAACTGAGCGATATTTTCTCCGAGGCGCGCCGTCTCGGCATACGTGTTCTGCCGCCCGATATCCAGAGCTGCGGCGCCGACTGCATGCCGGACCCGGATGGCCGGCAGATCCGGCTCGGCTTGAGGACGGTCCGCCATGTATCGGGCGACGCGGCAGCGGACATTCTCCGGATGCGGCCCTTCGCCGACATCCCGGACCTGTTGATGAAAGTTGCGGGCTTGGCGCAGCATCAGACGCTCGAGATGCTGTGCAAGTCCGGCGCGCTGGACAGTCTGGCCGGCAGCCGCATGGATCTTCTGGGGAGTCTGCCGCAATGGATGTCGAGGTTCAAGAAATCGTCTTCGCCCGGCGGATTTCAGACGGAACTGTTTGAAGCGATGTCCCCGCCCGTGGAAGCGTCTCCGGCGCCCGAAGGGGACGCCGGCGCCGCCCGGCGCCTGCTGTTTCTCGAACACGAATCTCTCGGATTCTTCGCCACCGGATCGCCGCTGGAGGAGATGAAAGACCTGGTATCGGAATTCTGCACTGGCGCCCTCGCCGAACTGACCGACGCGCTCCAGCGCCAGTCAGCCTCGCATCCCGGAGAACCGGCGAACCGCGCCGTGACGGTGGCGGGACTGGTCGTGTCGGTGCGCCCGCATGTGGACCGTGCGGGCCGGGAGATGGGATTTGCGAAGATCGAGGACGGCACGGGCAGCGTGGACGTGGTGTTCTTTCATGACATTTACGTCAAGGCCAAACCGCTTCTTGCGCCCGGCGCGCCGCTCTTGATTCAAGGCCGTCTTGAAAAGAAAGGCGCGTCTGTTACACTTTTGGCCGATCAGGTGGTCGAGACCGACAATCCGGAGAGGCTGTACGAATCGATCTGGCTCAAACTTGATGAAAGCGTTGGAATGGACACCATGAAAAAGCTCAAGGAGATTCTGAAAGATCACTTGGGAGACCGCCCGGTGCACGTTGAAATGTCCGAAGGGGGCGTCTCGTATGAGTACCGGGTGGGCTGGAGCTGCCGGCCGTCGGGAGCGCTTCGCCGGAAACTGGAACTTTTGCTGGGCCCCTATTCCGTTTTTTTTCTGAAATCCAACGAATCCGCCCTCACCCGATAAACCATGCCCTTTTACTACGATTTCGAGCAGCCCATCGAATCGCTCGACGAGGACGTTGAAAAACTGAAGCAGCAGCAAGCGGCCGGCCAGGATGTCCGGGAGAGGCTCGACAAGCTTGAGGCGAGGCTCCTGGAGAAGAAGCGGGAGGTTTACGCCAACCTCACCTCTTGGCAGCGTGTCCAGCTTGCCCGGCATCCGATGCGTCCCGGCGCGCTGCAGATCCTGCCCCATCTTCTCGACGATTTTTTGGAACTCCACGGGGACCGTCAATTCCGGGACGATCCCGCGGTGGTCACGGGCCTCGGGCGTCTGGGCGGCAAGACGTTGCTGGTGGCGGCGCAGGCCAAAGGAAAGGGCACGCAGGAGACGCTCCGCAGAAACTTCGGCATGGCCCATCCCGAAGGATACCGGAAGGCGCTTCGGATCTTCGAAACCGCGTCCCGGTTGGGGTGTCCCATCCTGACGATCGTCGACACGCCCGGCGCCTATCCGGGTCTTGCGGCCGAGGAGCGCGGCCAGGCCGAGGCCATCGCCCGAAATCTCCTGGAGATGTCGGATCTCGGCGCGCCGATCCTGACGGTGATCATTTCGGAAGGCGGCAGCGGCGGCGCGCTGGGTCTTGCGGTGGCCGACCGTATTTACATGCTTGAGAACGCAATTTATTCTGTGATTTCGCCTGAAGGTTGCGCGGCCATTCTGTGGAAGGACGCGGCCCGCGCGCCTGAAGCGGCGGGTGCGCTGAAGCTGACGGCGGACGAGCTGTTGAAAATGGGTTTGATCGACGGGATTATTCCGGAGCCGCTGGGCGGGGCGCACCGGGACGTCATCCAGAGCGCGAATGAAATCCGCCGGACGCTTGAACTGGCCCTGGCGGACGTTTTGCAGGCCCCGGTCGACGAGCTTTGCCGGCGCCGGCGGAAGAGATTTCGGACCATAGGAACGTGAGGCCCATGGAGACAAAAAAGAGAATCGTCGGAATTGTGGTCGGGGGCGGCCCTGCGCCTGGCATCAACGGAGTGATCAGCTCGGTCACCATCGAGGCGTGCAACAACGGCTGGTCCGTGATCGGGTTTCTGGACGGCTACAAGCATCTGGTGGGCGGCAACCCCCAGATCATGCCTCTGGAAATCGGCGACGTCAGCCGCATCCATCACCGCGGCGGGTCGCTCCTCAGGACTTCGCGGACGAACCCGAGCAAGGACCCGCAGAAACTGAAAATGGTGGTGGAGTCCCTTCTCAAGCTGGGCGTGACCGACCTCGTATCGATCGGCGGCGACGACACGGCCTTTACGGCCTACCGCGTGTCCAAATTCGCCCGCGAGGAGCGGCAGGCCGACATCCGGGTGGTCCATGTTCCGAAGACCATCGACAACGACCTGCCCCTGCCGGAGGGGATTCCCACGTTCGGGTACGAAACCGCGCGGCAGGTCGGTTCCACCATCGTGCAGAATCTGGCCGAGGACGCCCGGACAACGGGCCGATGGTTTCTGGTCGTTGCGATGGGCCGCAAGGCGGGACATCTGGCGTTGGGGATCGGGACGGCGGCCGGCGCGACGCTGATCATCATCCCGGAGGAATTTCCGGGTCCGGTGCGCCTCAGCACGGTTGCGGACATCGTGGCCACCTCGATGCTCAAGCGCATGGACCAGGGCCGGAACTACGGCATTGTCGTTCTGGCCGAAGGGCTGCTGGAGAAGATGGAGCCGTCGGATTTCGAGGGCCTGAAGGAGGTTCCGAGGGACGAGTTCGGCCACATGCTGCTGTCGGAGGTCAAGTTCGGCATGATCGTCAAGCACCAGGTGGAGCGCCGTCTGGCGGAGATGGGAGTGAAGATCCGGATCGTCGACCACGTGGTGGGATACGAGGTGCGGTGCGCGAATCCGATCGCATTTGATATTGAGTACGCGAGGCACCTCGGGTACGGCGCGGTGGAGCTGTTGAAGAACAACAAGACGAACGTTCTCGTGTCCGTCCAGGAAAATCACATTGTCCCCATTCCCTTTGATCAGATGATGGACCCGGCCACGGGCAAGACCGAAGTCAGGATGGTCAACATCTCCTCCATCCATTACCGGATCGCCCGCAAGTATATGATCCGGCTGGAACGGCAAGACATGGAGGATGCGGCCGTTCTCGGGCGGCTGGCCAGGCTGGCGCGGCTCGAGCCTGAAGAATTCCGCCGTCGATTCGAATCGGTCGTCCGTCCGGAAACAATTTAGGGCGCGCTGCGTGGAGGGGTTGACCGTCGGAGACGTGGCGGCTGCCGCCCGTTTGGTCTTTGGCGATCCCCATCAACCGCTGGCCGGTGTGACGACCGACAGCCGTGAAGCGGACCTGCGCGGAAAATTGTATGTGGCGCTGAGGGGCGCGCGGGTCGACGGGCATGATTTTGTGCCGGAGGCCGTCGCGAAAGGCGCGGCGTGTCTTTTGATTGAAGACCGCGCCCTCGCTCTGGCGAGGAAGCTGCACGCGGAGGGAAAACTGGGCGCGGCCGCCGTGGCGCCGGACAGTCTTAAGGCGCTCGGCGATCTGGCGCGGGGGTACCGGTCGAAGCTGGGCGTGAAGATCGTCGCGATCACGGGGTCGGCCGGAAAGACGAGCGTCAAGGATTTTGTCCATGCGATCCTCACGACGACGTACCGGACCGTTTCGGCGGTGCGGAGTTTCAACAACGCGATCGGCGTTCCGATGACGATTCTTCGGATGACCCCGGACACGCAGGCCGGCGTTCTGGAAATCGGGATGAACCATCCGGGCGAAATCGACGCGCTCTGCCGGATGGCCGATCCGGACTTGGTGGCCATCACGACCGTCGGCGCCGCGCATCTCGGATTTTTCAAATCCCTCCGGCATGTGGCGCTGGCGAAATCCGAAATTCTGACGGCCGGCGCCGACGGCATCCCGGCTTTTCTGCCGGCGGATTCGCCTTTCCTGCCGCTCCTCAAACGGCGCGCCGCGCGGAAGAAGGTCATTACCTTTGGATATGCGGCGTCCGCTGACTGGCGGGTCAAGCCGGTTCGATCCAGTTTGAAACGGATGGAGTTTGCCGTGTCGCAGCACCTGTACCGGTGTCCCAATTTCGGGGAGCATCATCTGGCCAATGTCGCGCTGGCGATCGGCATCGCGGCGCAGTTCGCGGTTCCGGCAAAAAAAATAGAGGCGGCGATCAGGTCGCTGAAGCTGCCGCCCGGCCGGGGAGAGATTGTCAGGGCCGGCCCGCACTGGATCATCAACGACAGTTACAACGCCAATCCGGGATCGATGTCGGCGGCCCTCAAACGGGTTGGGACCCTGGGGCGTATTCTGGCGGCTCGCAACGACCGGCGGGACGTGGTTCTGGTTTTGGGAGACATGCTGGAGTTGGGCTCGAAATCGAAATATTATCATGTACTGCTCGGAAAAGAGGCGCGCCGGATTCGTCCATCGCGTGTACTGTTTGTCGGGAAAGAAGGGCCTTCTTTTCGCAAGGGGTTTCTAATTTCCGGAGGTCGTGGGACGGCCCTCACGTTGATGGAGAGCCTAGAAGACGTGAAGACGGAGATTCAATCCTGGATGCGAACAGAGCGAAAGATGTTGATTCTATTCAAGGCATCGAATCAAGTGAAGCTCGGGACAGTTGTAGAGGCTGTATGTCAAGGCGATAGGAATTAGGTCAAGAATTTGACGGGCGGCGAAAAATACAGTGCAGGGCCATGATCGGGGCTCAAATTTAACTTATTGTATTCTTTATAGTTAAGATATTGCCATTTGATTTTTTAGGAATATGAATGAATATTGCTTTCATTAGTAAGTAGCGAAAAGCCAAAGGAGGTATAGGCATGTCAAGCCGGAAGGAAAAGGGATTTACGTTAATTGAGCTATTGGTTGTCGTAACAATCATCGGTATTTTGGCCGCCGCGGCGATTCCAAAGCTGATGAAGGCAATGGACAAAGCGCGCGTAGGCCGGTGTCAGGCGGACATTGCGGCGGTGAAATCAGCCTCACTGATGTACAACATGGACAAGGGATATTATCCGCCCAACACGGGAGCGTTGACGACGGAGTTTCTCGACAACATTCCGATGGGTGGCGCCGGGGACGCGGATGTGGCGTACGCGACAGGCGCGGGTGGGGCGTATACGATCACCTGCAAGGTGAACAAGTCGAGCCCGGCGTGTTATGCGTATTTTGAGAGTTCAAAGGGAGAGGTGCTTACGGGCGGATCCAACTGTCCGTAAGAAGAGCGGGGAGCGGCATTCGAAAAGGGAGCGATCGTTTGGAATATTTGTCTGTTTTCTGAACGGCGTTTCCATAAGCTAGAATGCTGCCTTTTTTGCTAGGGTTGGATTTTATCCTCCTTCTGGTGTTTGGCGGGTATACCAGCGGTTGGGAGCAGTTTGATTACTGGTGGGGCGGGGGCGCCGTTGCGTGCGGCGCCTTTTTGCTTTCCGGGCGACCCCTGCGAATCCATGTACTGAGTTTGTTTCTCCTGCCGGCGCTGGCCGCGCTGGCGTTGCCGTGGGTGTGGACGTCGATGGTTGTTCAGAATCTGTGCTGGTGGTTTCTGGGCCTGTTCCTAATGATTTTTCTTCCGACGCGAAACGAAAACTGTGAGGCCATCGGAGAGATTCTCTTCTATCTTGTCCTGTGTTGCGGAGTCGTCCTGACGATCCTCTATTTGATCCAGGATACGCTGGCGTTGCCGGTGCGCGGGTTCGGTTATGCCCGGAGCGCGGAAGCGCAGGTTCTGTTGGGCGCGCTGGCGTGTCTTCTGTTCAAGCCTAATGGGTCGCGGTTGTGGCAGATCGTCGGCTTCGTGGTTGTCGGCTACGGGGTATACTCCAACGGAAGCCGGTCGGCGTGGCTGGGCGCCGGGATGTTGCTGGCCGGATATTTGTGGATGCGCCGAAAGGCCTATTGGACGTGCGCGTTGATCGCGATGGCGGCGGTAACGATTGTGGTCGGTTTGTCGCTTCAGCGGATGGCGGCGGACCCGCACGCCGAAGTCCGTGGGCACGTTTACATGCTGGCCGCGCAGATCTTCAGCGAACATCCGGCAGGGTCCGGCGCCGGGACATTTTTGACGGAATCTCTTTCGAGAAGTTTCCCCGTGGATGACCACCGGTATTTGTCCCGGTACGCGAAGATCATCCCGCATGCCCACAACGTGATTTTGCAGTGGGCGGCGGAGGGCGGCGTGACGGGGATGGCGACCGTGATCGGGATCCTCGCGTCGTGCGGTCTCATGCTCGCGAACCGGATGCGCCGCCGGGCCGGCGGCTGGCCCATCGTTGCCGCCGTGGCGTGGTGCCCGGCGTTTGTTTTTGAACTGATGTTGAACGTGACCGAGAGTCTTTCTTTCATCCGGTGGATGGGCCTGGTGGGCGTGCTGGCGCTGACGACGGAGTACTCGGTCCCCCTGCCGCGTGTTTCACCGAAGGCGGTTCGACTGTGCCTGCTGGTTCTGGGGGGTGCCATGATCTTCGTCGGGTGGAACGACCTCATGGCCCGCCAGTCCGTGCGGATCGGCATCAACGAGGAGGGTCGCGGGAATCGCGCGGAGGCGTTGAAGTCATATGAAGACGCGCGCACCCGCCGGCCCTGGGACGAGCAGGCGCTGCTTCACATCGCCCACGCGGCCGTCGCGATGGGCCGGCGGGATCTGGCCGAGGCGTCGATCGATCAAGCGCTGCGTCTGGACCAGGGTCAGGGCGCGGCGCGGTATCATGGCGCCGGATTTTGCCGGGAGATGTTCGTCCAGGGCCGCGGGGAAACAGGGGCGAGGCTTTTTCACAAGAGCCGCCATCTGATGTTTACGTTAAACGACCTGCAGCCTTGCGATGTTCCCATGTATCTCGAAGGGATCGCGTGGTCGCGAGGCGACAGCGAGATTCGCTGGCGTCTGCGGCGGGTCCTCAGCCTGGAGCCGCGCGCAGTCCGCGCCTACGAGTCGATGGCGCGAATCGCGGCGTCCGCCGGTGACGCCGGGCGCGCCGAACGCTTCCGGACGCTGGCGGAGCGGCTCCGGCAGTTGTATGAGCCCGGGATTCTCCGCGGCCTTGCGGCCTCATCCGCCCGAAGCGTTTACCGGTACGAGCGTCACTTGCTGTAGGGCGTCGGCAATTCGAGAGGAGCGCCGGCCTCGCGGACGCACTGGGACCAGAGGAGGGAGGGGGCCGCGACCCGTCGTTCGTCCAGCAGGAAGGGCAGACTCGAAACCCTTTTAAGAAACAGGTCCTTCGGCGCCATCGATTCGATCAGCAGATTGTCATCGGTATGCTCCCGCGGCGTAACGGCGGCGATGCCGTCCACGGTGTGGGGGGAAAGCCGCTGGAAAAACAGGAGGTCGGACAGATTCGTGATGCGGATGCGATTCAACTGGTCCTTGACCAACGGCCGTTCCATCCGCTTTCGCATCGCCGGCCAGTCCGGCCGGAGGGGCTCCATGCCGCCGATGAGCAGGAGGTCGCCGACATTGATTTGAAACACGTAAACGTACGGATAGGCAAGTCTGAAACTGCGAATCGCGGCCGAGAGGGTCGCGTCCCCGATTTCGAAACTCTGGAGCCACTGGCAGAAGAGGCCGCCGGTGTTCAACGACGACCTGGACCGCTCGTAGAATTCGCGCGAAAAAAGATATCCGGTTCCCGCCACCCACAGGTTGGAGGGCTGCGAGATGAGGACATCGTATTTGTGGGACGCGGCCGACAGGTGGTCCCGGGCGTCATTGATGATGATCCGGCACCTCGTGTCGGACAGCGCGCCGTTGTTCCATTCGTCGAACAGGGCCGCGGCCTGCGGCAGGATCCGCACAAGTTCCACGACGTCCGCCCGCCGCACCGGATGGGCCAGGGCCGCGCCGGCCGTGATGCCGCTGCCCAAGCCCACGATGCAGACATCCTGCGGCGCGGGATGGAGCAGGATCGGCAGGTGCGCCAGGAGGATCTGGGTCGGGAGGTTGGCATGGGAGGAGGCGTCGGCGCGTCCGTTGACATAGAGCGTGAGGCGACGGTCCTCAGTGGAGGTGACCATCACGTGGGCCGAGGGGTCGTCGGCGGCCATCAAGACGCGGGTGCGGGCCAGATGTGTTCTTGTTTCGTCGAAGGTAGCCACCGCGAAATGCCGCCGGAACGGCGCCAGCGTAAACCATGCCGGATTCCATGGATCGATCCAGATCGAAATTCCCGCGAGGCCGGCCGCGAGGCCGACCGCCGAGAGTTTGGCCAATCGGGGCCGCCAGTTTCCCTTGGGAAGATACATAAGGATGGCGATGGCGCCGATGAGAGCGTTGGCGACAGCGCCCGCGCGGATGAGTTTGTCCGCGCCGATCCATGGAAGAAGAAACAGTCCGGTCAAAGCGGCGCCTGCGACGTTCCCCCAAGTGTTCCAAGCATATATCCTGCCACAATCGGCGCCCAGCATCTCCGGCCGCCCGGCCAATCCCTTGACCATGAGCGGCACGGACATTCCGATCAGAAGGGTCGGGAGCAGCATGATGAGGAGGCATGTTCCGAGTTTCAAGATCTCGAATCCATAGAAAGCGGCCGGGTCCGGAGGGAAAAGCGCGCCGAGGCGCACGAGGGTCCAGGGGATCACGGGATAGAGGGGGATCGGCGCCATGACGGCCGTTGCGGCGAGGATCTGCGTCCATCCGAATAAAACGATCGGCCGGCGAAAGCGGCCTTCATGCCGGGCCAGCCAGAGATTGCCGACGGCGATGCCGAGCGTGAACGCGGCGAGCATGACGGCGAAGGAATAGGTGCTGGAACCGAGGACCATTTCGAAGAAACGTGTCCAAGCGATTTCATACGAAAAGCTGACGAGGCCGGAAAGAAAGATCAGGAGAAGAGCTAAAGAGGCCTGTCGGCCTGCGTCAGGGATGGAAGGCAGTTGGGGGCAGCCAGTCGATGAAAATTGGTCAACCCCCCTCATTCCCCCCTTTGCAAGGGGGGATGTAGACAGTACAAAAGAAAGGGTGGCGACGATCGCGTTGCCGGCCGCGAGGACCAGGAGGCTCGAGGATATTCCCATGGCCGGCATCAGCACGTAGGCGGTCAGAAGCGCGCCGAAAGCGGCCCCGGCGGCGTTTGCGGCATACAGCCGGGCTGCATGAGATCCCACCGAACCGGAATGTGTCGTCGAAAATTTCAGGAGCGCCGGATAGGTTCCGCCCATGAGGATGGTGGGCGGGAGAATCAGGATGGAGGACACCGCGGCCTTGATCCACAAGTTAGATGCGATTCCCACATTGAGGTAAACGGATCTGGCCCAGTCGGCTGCCGGGTCAAACGCCAGCGCCAGAAGGCCGACGCCCATCTCAAGGCCGGCGAAAAGGACCAGGGGGCGCCGGACGCGGTCCGCCCATCGGCCGATCCAGGCGCTTCCCAACGCCAGCCCTGCCATGAAGGTTGAGAGGACGATGGCATAGGAATAGGCGCCCACGCCCAGGAAACTCAGAATCATCCTGCTCCACAGAACCTGATATCCCAGGCTGATCGCGCCGGACACGAAGAAAATCGGGATGATCATCCGAGTGGCAGATTAGAAAAGTTCCGTTTGATTGACAAGGCATCCGGGGTGTACCATACTTTTTTCATGTTCCGCCGAAGTTTGACGCTGTCGCTGATTCTTCCCCTCAGTCTCATGCTTCTTGCGCTCATGGTGGTTGTCTCCATCGACCGCGCGTTTGCGCGGGTCCCGGAATTCCGTCTGATCACCATCGGATTGATTGGCCTCCTTGTGGCCTGGATCCCCATCACGCTCTATTTCATGATTCGCCGCCGGATTTTGAGTCCGCTCCGGGAACTGCGCCAGAAATTCCAGCGCGCCGGCAAGGACCGGCTTGAAGGCATGACACAGCCGGCGGCGCGGGATGAGATCAGCGACGTGGTGGGCGGCTACAATCAGATGGTGAACGCGCTCCAGGGCGAGCGGCAGGAACGGCAGCGTCTGGAGCGCGAGCGGCTCCTGCAGTCCCAGATGGTGGCCCTCGGCATCCAGGCGGACGGCCTCGTGCACGAGCTGGCCTCGCCGCTGTCGGCGCTGTCCACGCTGGCGAAACTCGCGGCGGAGGGTGACGCCGAGTCCGCCAAGCTGATGGCGAGCGAGACGAAAAATCTTGCGGAGCGGATGAAACGGTTCATGGCGCTGTTTCGGGACCGGAAAGTGGCCGTGCGGCCGGTGATGCTGAACACCCTTGTCTCCGATCGCATCCACCTGTTGAACCACTCGCAGGTCTCCTTCGTGTTCGACCCTCCGGCGGATCCGATCGAGGTACTGTCGGACGAAGTGCTCCTGGCGGAGGCGCTGGACAATCTGCTCAAGAACGCCGGGCGGCATGCGCGCGCCAAAGTGACGGTGACGGCGGAGCGGAACGAGGGGACGGCCGTGGTGACCGTCACGGACGACGGCCCGGGCATTCAGGCAGGTCTGGTGGACAAACTCTTCCGTCCTTTTTTCACGACCGCGGAGGGCGGCCACGGCCTTGGTCTTTTCGTTTCGCGCTTGTGGGCCCAAGCCTTGGGCGGCCAACTGGATCTGGCCAGCCCGCGCCATCCGGCCCTGGGCGGCGCGTCCTTCCGGCTGATCCTTCCGGCGACTCGCGTTCAGGAGTGAGCAACCTCCGCGTCCTGCTTTGCCTGTCCGCGGTCGCCGCACTGACCTATCTGCCGGCATTCCAAAACGGCTGGGTGATGGATGACGGCTACGTCATCAGTCAGAACCGCGATCTGGACATTCCCATTCTGGAATGGATATTCGGGGCCGATTATTTTATCTTCAGCCGGGAGCTGACGTACCGGCCGGTCGTCAGTCTGACGCATGTCCTGGACCGCTGGTGGGGTTTGGCCGTCGGCCATGCGCTGAACCTTGCGTTGCATGCGGTGACGTGCACCGTCCTCTATGCGTTGGGAAAATCGCTCTTCGGTCGATCTGCCGCGCTGTGGGGGACGCTCCTGTTTCTGGTTCATCCGGCCTACAGCGAGGCCGTCTACGTGATCACGTTCCGGGAGGATCTTCTGTGCGGCGTGTTTCTGGCGTCGGCGTTTTGGGCGGCGCTTCGAGCGAAGACTTTCTGGTCCGCGCTTTTTTTCGGGGCGGCGCTTTTGTCGAAGGAGACTGCCGTCGGGTTTCCGTTTCTCGTGACGGCTGTTTACCTCCTCTCCCCCCGAAGGGGGGAGAGGAATGAGGTGAGGGGGGCGGATGGTGTTGGCGGAAACCCGCCACCCTCACCCCAACCCTCTCCCGCCGGAGGCGGGAGAGGGGGGGTGCTGATCGCCCTGTTTGCGGTGGATATTGCGTATGCCGTGATCCGGATCGCCGTTTTACCGGGTCCGGGTCTTTTTGCCGCGCCGCGGCAGATTCCCTGGCTGGTGGAACAGGCAGGTGTGTGGACCGGCTACGTGAAGATTCTGTTTTTCCCTTCTGTTCTATCGATCGACCATGCGGCGGCGACGTCGCTGCCGCTTTCCATCGGGTGGATCGGCCCGGCGGTACTCTTGGCGTTTGCCGCGTCGAGTTTCCTGTGTTTCGCGAGGCGATCTATATCGTGTGTTTTCGGTTTCTGGTTCTTCGTGTTTCTCCTTCCGGTGGCCGGAATCGTGCCGCTGACCAATGCTTCTGCGGAGCGGTATCTGTATATTCCAAGTATTTTTCTCGCGTTGGGCGCCGGCTGCCTGATCCAACGCGGGCTTCAGGCGGCGCATTTGTATTATCTTTTGGCTGGTCTTGCGGTGATTCTTCTTTTCTCATTAGGCGTTCGCACTCATCTTCGGGGCCGGGATTTCCGGGACTCAAGGACGCTCTATACGAAAGAACTCGACATTCATCCGAACAGCAAACTTTCGACTTGGGGTCTTGGGCGGATCGAATTTTCGGCCGGGAATTACGAGGAGTCCCGGCGGTGGTTGACGCGGGTATTGGAACTCGATCCGCTCTTTTATCCCGCCTTCATCGATCTTGGCCGGGTAGAGCGGGCTGCCGGCCGGAGCGACGAGTCCGAACGGTGGTTTTCGGCCGCGTATGCCGCCGCGCCGACCGATCCGGAGGCGATCCTCAGTTTGGCGGAGGCGAAGCGATTAAAGGGCGATACTGCGACTGCAGAACAGTTGTACCGTGAGGCTGCCCGATATCCGCCGCATCCGTTGGGCCTGAACCAGCGGGTGCTGGATTTTCATCGGGAGGTGCGTGGTCACTTTTTCTGAAACTCGATTGCGTCCCGGAATTCCTGGGGGACTTCGACGCCGTCGGTTTCGAAGGCTTTGATGCGGGTTTCGAGTTCCTGAATTCTTTTGATCCGCAGATTGTTGTCCTTGTAGATGTGTTTTTCGAACGCGGGGAACCCGGCGAGTTTTTCCCGGATGCGTTTCATGAACGGCACGAACTTGAACATGATGCCGCGGACGACGCCGTTGAGTTTCTGGATGCCCTCCTTCTCGAAGGTCAGCCATTCGGTGTAGTCCGCCGCGAACTTGCTGCCGATGTCCGGATACTTGTCGAATTTTTCCTTCAGTTTCTCCTTTTCCTCGTCGGTGAGTTCCGAATTCTTTTTGTAGAAGCTCACATAATCGAAGTATGCGCCCGTGAGGCCGCCCTCGGCGGGGTTGGCCCAGTTGTATCCGGCGATGCTCCGGCAGAGGTTCCAGCGGAACTTGGCGAACACGTCCATCAGGATTTCCTTGAGGTCGCCCTGAAGGATCGTGGGGATGACCACCCGCGCCCGGGTTTCCTTGCTGCGCCCGTCCAGTTCCTGCCAGCAGATCGCCTGGGATCCGGTGGAAGGCAGGAGAATGAAGTTCGGGGAGACCTCCTTGTCGACGAAATAGGCCTTGTCGGCGACGACGACCTTGACGTCGCGGACGAAGACGCGGTAATCGAGTTTCATGATTTCGGTGATGGCCGCCGCAAGTTTTTCCTTGGTGACGAGTTTTTTCTCCAAGCCCGCCCCGCAGAAATCCTTGGTGAGAACGGGAAAGGCGTAGGCCGGGCCGCCGGCGCACATGCGCACGGCGCTTTTGAGCATGTGGTCGGCCTCGTAAGCGACCAGGCCGAAGGTCGCGTCCTCGGTGTAGATTTTGACCTCGTCCTCTCCACGTTTGACGACCTCCTGGAACGTTTCGCCGAGCTCCGTCGAGCTGGGCCCCTCCTTGCCTTCGAAGACCTTGCGGAGCCATTCGTCGACGTAGAAGATCTGATAGTCATCGCAAATCTGTGTGAATGGGAACTTGGAGAGGGTTTCGGTATCGTCCTCGGCGATCATCTTCTCGTCCATCATGCCGAATCGCAGAAGCATCCGGGCTTCGGTCGGGAAGGCATCGGGATTTTCAAAATAGGACCGGATGGCGGTCTTGTAGAAATTCCAGTAGGAACTTGTGACCTCGTTTCGAACCTTGCGCCCGTCGCCGTGGATGTCCATTTTGTCTTCGAGTTTTTGAAAATTTTCGAGCGCGTTCTTGAGTTTCGTTTTGACTTCCTCGGGCGCGTCGAAGTGCGACATGAATTTCTGAAAGATGTCCTTGATCAGCGCCTCGCCCTTGCCGGCCGCCGCCGCCTCCTTTGCCGCCGCGGCGCGTTCGGCCGCCTTGCGGTCCTCCTCCTCCTTTTTTTCCAGGTCGGTGACGACCTTTCGGAAACTTCCGGAGAGGCGCGGCGGCGGGGCGCCCCAGAGATCGACATAGAGGGAGACCCAGGGCCGTCCGGCGCGGCAGATGGAATGGAGCAATTCGTCGAGGTGGGATTTCAGGGTTGCCAGATCCTCTTTTTGCGTCACTGCCTCCGTCAGCTCCAGGAGATCCGAGAGGATGCTTTCGGATTTCCCGATGTACCGCCCGATCGCATCGTCCACCGCGTCCTTGTGGGAGAGGAAGAGGGCATTGACCGCCGGCAATTTGGCGGCGAGCCGTTCGGTCATAAAGACCACGAGGGAGGGGTCGGCGTCGAGCATGGCGAAGAAATGTCCGTCGACGTTTGCGATCAATCTCCGGAAGAAGTCGGCCTCCTTGATTTCGGAGATGCGGACGGTCTTGGCGCCATATTTGACGCCCAGCGCGTCCGAGTGGTCGACTTCGAGGATGGCCGGGCCGATCTTTTTCGGGAGTTTTTCGGCCTTGGACAGGATCTGATACACCCGCTGGCCATGCTGAAACGCCTTGGACGCCTTTTCATCGAACTTGAGGCCGGAAAAAAACGTTTGTTTTTCCAGCGCCTCGGCCGCGTGGATGGCGAGGATGAGGCAGGAATTGTCATAGAGCCGCTGGAGGGCCTTGAGGAGCTTGTTGGCCTCCGAGATGCCCTGCAGAGAGAGGGTGTATCGCTTGAGAAGGTTGCGGCAAAAATCCACACCGAGCTTGGGCTGTTTGGCGACCATGGACTGGAATGCGCCGTCGACGGCGGCGAACTTGGTGACCTGCGCGTTTTCGAGGACGCGGATGGTGGCGGTTCTGGGCAGTCGGAGGAGAAAGGCGAGTTCGCCGAACGGCCCCGGTTCTTCGATGACGGCGACCCGGCTCGATTTGCGGGCGATCTCATCCTTGCTCTTGGGCAGCGGGTTGAGATCGCACACGAGAATTTCGAGCTTGCCGCTGTTGAGGAGATAGAGTTCGCGGCTGGCTTCACCTTGGACGCAGATGAGGTCGCCGGCCTCAAACTTTAATTTTTCCGGTTTCGGCGGCGGTGCGGCGGGAGCAGGCGTGGCCGCTTTAGACACGGTCATCGGCGGAAACTTTGCTGGGACCGAACTCCAGTCGCTGGAGGAGCCGGTTGGCTCCGTTGATGTACGCCTTGGCGGACGCCTCGATGATGTCGGTCGACGCGCCCTTGCCCTTGACCACCTGGTCCTTGAATTTCAATTTCACGGAAACCTCCCCGATGGCGTCCTTGCCCTTGGACACGGACCGGATGCCGTAATCGAGGAGCGCGATGTCCATGCCGGCGATGAGATCGATGGCGTTGTAGACGGCGTCGACGGGCCCGTCGCCCCATGCGGATTCCTGGAGCACCTGATCGCCGCGCTTGAGCCGGACGGTGGCCGTGGGAACGGCGCCGGTGCCGCTGGTGACGTGGACGTAGTCGAGCGTGTAGACGGGTGGGATGCGCCCGACCTCGTCCTCGATGATGGCTTCGAGGTCCTCGTCGTAAATTTCCTTTTTCTGATCGGCGATTTTTTTGAACCGCTCAAAGGCGCGGTCGAGTTCGTGGTCGGCGAGATGGAATCCCATCTCCTCGAGCCGGGTTTTGAACGCGTGCCGGCCGGAATGTTTGCCGAGAACGAGGCTCGACTCGGTCCAGCCGATGTCCTCCGGCCGCATGATCTCGTAGGTCCGCTTGTCCTTGAGGACCCCGTCCTGGTGGATGCCGGACTCGTGCGCGAACGCGTTGTCCCCGACGATCGCCTTGTTGGGCTGGACCCGGATGCCGGTGAGCGCGGACACGAGCCGGCTGGTACGGAAGATCTCCTGTGTCTTGATGCGCGTCTCGCAATCGAATTTGTCCCGGCGCGTCTTGAGCGTCATGACGATTTCCTCAAGCGAGGCGTTGCCGGCGCGCTCGCCGATGCCGTTGATGGTGCACTCGACCTGCCCGGCGCCGGCGAGGATGGCGGCGAGGGAATTGGCGGTGGCGAGGCCGAGGTCGTTGTGGCAGTGGACGCTGATGACCGCGCGGTCGATGTTGGGGACTTTGCGGCGGATGGTCGTGATGAGTTCGAGGAATTCGGGCGGCGTCGTGTAGCCGACGGTGTCGGGGATATTGACGGTGACGGCGCCGGCGTCAATGACGGCGGTGAGGACCTTGACGATGTAGTCGGGATCCGACCGGCACGCGTCCTCGCAGGAAAATTCGACGTCCGGCAATTTGGATTTGGCGCGCCGTACCGCCTCGACGGCCATGTCGAGAATCTCCTCGCGCGTTTTCCTGAATTTTTTGGCGATATGGATATCGCTGGTCGCGATGAACGTATGGATGCGCGGCGACTCGGCGGACTTGACGGCCTCGTAACAGGCGTCGATGTCCTTCGGAAGGGCGCGCGCCAGTCCTGCGACCGTCACGTCCTTCACCTCGCGCGCGATCCGCGCGACGGCCTCGAAATCGCCGGGGCTGGAGACGGGGAACCCGCCCTCGATGATGTCGACACGGAGGCGCGCGAGCGCATGCGCGACCTGTATTTTCTCCTCGACATTGAGGCTGGCGCCGGGAGACTGCTCGCCGTCCCGGAGGGTCGTGTCGAAAATGCGGATCGTGCGGCTCACCGGGTCGACATCTCCTCTTTTTGAATCCGCCGGGCGTCCCTCACGCTCTTGAGGAACGCGAGCTGCACAAACAGGCCGGACAAGAGATACACGAAGAAGAGCGCGGCGAAGGCGACGTAGAATTTCGAGACGAAGATGAACACGAAAAACACGATCGCGATGAGGAGCCGGGCCGGGATCCGGCCTTCGAGCTTCAAGTTTTTGAAACTCGGATACCGGATGTTCGACACCATGAGAAAGGAGAGGACGATGCAGAGCCACGGCACGATGACGCTGACGTGGGTCTGGCCGGGAAAAATGCGGTGTTCGAGAAAGACGAGCGAAATGGCCCCGCCCGCGGCGGCGGGCGTCGAGAAGCCGTTGAAATAGGCCGTGTCGTGCGTGGTGTCATAGGCGTTGAAGCGCGCGAGGCGGATGGCGCCGCAGGCGACGAAGACAAAGGCGCAGACCCAGCCGATTTTCGGGATATCGTGAAGCCAGCGGAGATAGAGCATGAGGGCCGGCGCCACGCAGAAGGAGACGAGATCGGCGAGGGAATCGAATTCCACGCCGAACTCGCTGGTGGTGCCGGTCAGCCGGGCGATCCGCCCGTCGAGGATGTCGGCCACGTAGGAGCAGATGATGGCCATGCAGGCGGCCACGTAATGGCCGCGGAAGGCAAGGATGATGGCGTAGAATCCGAAAAACAAATTGGCGAGCGTGAAGAGGCTGGGCAAAAGATATACGCCGCGCCGGATCGAAAACCGGGACCGCCACTTCTGAGGCTCAGCCGGGTTCACGGCCGCACCTCCGCAAGGACCGTCCGGGCGGCGCGGACATGGAGTCCGGGTTTGACCGTGACCCGCGCGTGTTCCGGCACGTGCAAGTCGAGCCGTGAGCCGAATTCGATCATTCCGTACCTGCGGCCCCGCCGGACCGTGTCGCCGACGCGCACGTCGCAGACGATCCGCCGCGCGAGCCAGCCGGCGACCTGGGTCGCGAGGCATTTCACGCCGGTTTCGGTTTCGAATCCGACGCTCATCCGCTCATTCTGAAGACGGGCCTCCGGCCGGTCCGCCCGCCAGAACGCGCCGGGGCGGTATTCGGCGTACCGGACCGACCCGGTCAGCGGCGCGGTATTGACGTGGACGTCGAGCGGCGACATGAAAATGCTGATGCGCTGCGCGGGCGTCTTGAAAAAAACAGGTTCTTCCTCCCGGACCACTTCGATGACAAACCCGCCGGCGGGGGAGAGAATCGCGCCGTTTCCGGCCGTCGCGGGCGCGGCCGGAAGCCGGAAAAAAATTGCGAAGGCGCCCGCGAAGAGTGCGGCCGTCCACACCAGCGCGTGATAGCCGAGCACGGCGGAGAGGACAGCGACCGCCGCCATCGGGACGGCGTATTTCAACCCTTCACGGGCCATGGCGCGGGCGAACGATCAATCCTCGCCGGTTTCCGTCCGGCGGCGGCGGATCCAGGACATCATGGACCGCACCTGTTCTCCGACCTTTTCGATCAAATGGTCCTTGTGTTTGCGCCGCATGGAATTGAAGAAGGGCCGGCCGACCTCGTTTTCGAGGAGCCATTCGCGCGCGAACTGTCCGGTCTGAATCTCGTTCAGGATTTTCTTCATTTCCTGCCGGGTCTGATCGGTGACGATCCGCGGGCCGCGCGTGTAGTCTCCGAACTCTGCCGTGTCGGAGCAGGAGTACCGCATCCACCAGATGCCGCCCTCCTGGATCATGTCGACGATGAGCTTGAGTTCGTGGCACGCCTCAAAGTACGCGACCTCCGGCTGGTATCCGGCTTCGACGAGCGTTTCGAAGGCGGCCTGGATGAGATGCGCGACGCCGCCGCAGAGGATGACCTGCTCGCCGAAGAGATCGGTTTCGCATTCCTCGGTAAACGTGGTCCAGAGGGCGCCGGCGCGGGTGGAGCCGATGCCTTTGGCGTAAGCGAGCGCCGTCTGGCGCGCCTGGCCGCTGGCGTCCTGCTGGACGGCGAGGAGACACGGCACGCCCTTGCCCTCCTTGTACATGGTCCGGAGGGTGTGTCCGGGCGCCTTGGGCGCGACGAGGATGACGTCCATCCATTTGGGCGGGACGACGCGGAAGAAGCGGATGTTGAAACCGTGCGAAAAGATGAGGACCGACTTCTCCTTCGCGTTGGGAAGAATGTCCTTTTCAAAGATGTTCTTCTGTTTCTCGTCCGGCGCCAGGAGCACAAAGATATCGGCCTCCCGGGCGGCCTCCGCGGCGGTCTTGACCGTAAAGCCGGCCTTGGTGGCGTTTTCCCAGGAGGGGCTGCCGGGCGCGGACGCGGCGACGATGACGGCGAGGCCGCTGTCGCGCAAGTTCTGGGACTGTGCGTGTCCCTGGGACCCGTATCCGATGACGGCGATTTTCCGGTTTTTCAGGAACTTCAAATCGGCGTCCTTGTCGTAACAAATCTCTGGCATGATCACATGCTCCTTTCGATTTTAGAGGGTATTGATTCCAGACGCCGTGGCGCCGGCCGCGGCCTGGACCTGGGCCGCGCCTCCCCGGGCCAGCGCGACCGACCCGGTTCGGGCGAGTTCGCGGATGCCGTAGGGTTTCAGGATCGCGATCAGCGCATCGACCTTGCCCACCTCGGCGGCGAGTTCCATGATGATGTCCTTGCCGGTCATGTCCATGATTTTGGCGCCAAAGACGTTGGCGATCTGGAGAATCTCGAGCCGTTTGGCCGGCGTCGCCTCGATCTTGGCCAGGAGCAGCTCCCGTTCCACGTATTTCCCCTCGGCCAGATCCATTACCTTGATGGTATCGACCAGCCGGCGGAGTTGCTTGATGATCTGCTCGATCACCGGATCGTCGCCGTGGACCACGATGATCATGCGCGATATTTTTGTGTCCTCGGTTTCGCCGACCGTGAGGCTGTCGATGTTGAATCCGCGTGCCGAGATCAAACCGGAGATCCGGGCCAGCACGCCGAACTTATTCTGGACCAGAATTGAAATCACATGGCGCATGGTTTTATGCTCCCTTCCCAAACTCGCAAAACTACCATTGACCGCAATCAAGCGTCAATCTCGCGCGGCCGATAAGTATAAGAGAGAAAAAGGGATGAAGGTCTATTCGAGGTTTCGAGGCGCGGACATTCAGGAGAGGTTTTTCCAGAGGCTCGGGTTTTTCGGCCGGCTGGGCGTGTGGCGCCGCCACCGCCGGGAGGCCGTGCGCGCGGGATTTCGAAAAATCAAACTCGCCTTGCTCTGCGTACTCCTGGCGGTCGCCGGGGTTGCGATGTTCAACAGCCGGAAATTTTCGTTCGCCTATCAGCCTCCGCTCGACACCGGGCTCCTGGTGCGGCCGGTGGTGCTGTCGTCGTTCCAGAGCGTGCCGCTGACCAACCCGGACGAGTTCGAGCCGGACAGCATGGACCGGATCGAGGAGGTGGTGGAGGAACTCAAGCCGGCGACGGCGCTGACGCGGATGGAACTCAAGTTCACGAAGTACCGGATTCGATCCGGAGACAGCGTGTGGGAACTCGCGCGAAGACACGGGATCCGGAGCGGCACCCTGCTCTGGGCGAATGCGGGTGTGATTTCCGACGCCGGGAAACTTCCGGTGGGCCGGGAGATCCAGATTCCGAACATGGATGCCATCGAGGTGCGTTTGAAGTCGGGTGAAAGCGTCTGGACGGTGGCGTCGCGGTTCTCGGTGAACACGGCGGAGATTCTGAAGTTCAACCGGATCCAGGATGCGCGGGGCCTGAAGAGCGGCGACCGTCTGTATGTGCCGAACCCGAACCTGGCGTTTCAACCTGTGCAGAAGCAGCTTGCCCGATCGTCCGGCGGTTTTGCGTGGCCCGCCTCCTACCGGCTCGTCAATTCGGAGTTCGGATTCCGAATGCATCCCATCCGCAAGCGGCGGATCTTCCATGAAGGCATCGACATCGGCGGCGGCCGCGGATCGACCGTTTTCGCGTCGGGGGATGGCCGCGTGAGTTTCGTCGGCTGGATGCGCGGCTACGGCAAGATCGTCGTGATCCGGCACGCCGACGGCGTCACGACGCGGTACGCGCACCTGTCGAGCACGCGGGTGTCGAGGGGCCAGCGGGTCGAGCAGGGCCAGATGATCGGCGCGATCGGCGCGACGGGCCTGGCGACCGGTCCCAACCTGCATTTCGAGGTGCGTAAGAACGGCCTGCCTCAAAATCCACTCGCCTATCTGAGAAGAAGGTAGTCCGGTTCAGGCGGTCTGCGCCGCCATCCGTTGTTGCGCCCCGGCCTCAATCGTTTTTCTAACTTCAGGAAAATTCCCCATCATCTTCTCCACCTCCGCGTAGCTGATCTCGACGATCGTCGCGTCCGTCACGGTCGTGACGGTGGCGCTGCGGGGCGCCTTGCGGAGGAGCGACATCTCGCCGAAGAAATCGCCCGTGAGGAGGGTCGGGTCGCCGATGGCGTCTCCGGCAAAGAGCTTGTGCGATTTGGTCTTCGCCACGCGCGTCCCCGTCACTTTCAGCATCCCGGCCGTCAGCAGATAAATCGAATCGCCGGCCTCGCCCTCGCGGACCACCTGCGCGCCCGGGGGCAATTCGAGGATTTTGGCCGCCGCGGCGACCTCGACGAGGACGGCGTCGGGCAGCCGCGAAAAGAGCGG
This sequence comes from Candidatus Lindowbacteria bacterium RIFCSPLOWO2_12_FULL_62_27, assembly GCA_001784175.1. Classification (GTDB taxonomy): domain Bacteria; phylum Lindowbacteria; class 2-12-FULL-62-27; order 2-12-FULL-62-27; family 2-12-FULL-62-27; genus 2-12-FULL-62-27. Next base: position 73,289 of record MFPR01000004.1, on the reverse strand, counting down.
GACATGTTTGAGGAGGTAGACGATCGACGGATTGAGATAGGCGCGGGACGACGACACCTCGCGCCGGCGCAGGTCTTCCACGTACTGGCGGGCCCTCGCGTAGACGCCGCCGGTGATGAGGTTGAGATTCATGTATGTGTCGAGTGTCTTTTCCGCCGAGGCCGCCAGCGTGTTGGCGATGTAGAGGGACTGGATCGAATTGGCGTAGCTGGGGTAGAGCGTGAAGAAATAATGGAGCCGGTCCGCGATCTGCTCCAGCCATCCGTCGGCCAGTTTCCGGGCCTCCTCGTGTTCGACGTCGGTCAACGCCTCGCGGATGGCGAACCGCAGGTGGAGGCACTCCTCGAGGACGCGGGTGAGCCGGCGGATGCGGAGTTTGTGGTAGGTTTGCGGCGCGATGGCCGAGAAGAATCGTGACGAAGCGCGCTCCTTTTCCAGCAGCGGAAACTTGTATTCGAACAGGGCGAGGTTCCCTCCAGTCCAGTAGGCGTCAAAGCGCTGCTGGATGATGCGGATGAGCCGTCGATAGGCCGTTTTCGACAGGATGCCGTCTTCCAGCTTCTCGTCGTAATAGGATTTTTCGGACAGCATGAGGTTTCTGAACTCGAAATCAAACCGCTCGCTGTCCGTCTCCGGCCGCGCGACCGAGTAGTCCTTTAAGGCCTCCTCCGCGTCGGCGCGGCTGCGGTTGACGAGGGCGTTGGAGAGGCTGCCGTCCTCAGCGGCGCGAAAAAGCGGCGGGTACAGGTGATGCTGGAGTTTGTGGATGGTCCGCATGAACAGGTTCTCCTCCTGGTCGGTCAGCTTGCTGAGCCCAAAAAGCTTCATCGCCGTTTTGATCGTGAGCGCGTTGATGAGGAGGGTCGCCAGAACCACGCTGGTGGCGAGTCCCAGGAACAACTGCTTGTACTCGAACGAATCCTGCAGGAGCAGCACGAGCGCAAGCGCGAGGCCGCCGCGCAGTCCCCCCCAGATGAGGATGCCCTGATAGGAACCGGAAATGTATTCGGTCATCTTGAACCGGTTCATGACGGGCACCGTGAGGACCACGGACAGGGTGCGTGCGGCGTAGGCGATGAAGAGGACGGCCGGGATGTATTTCAAGCATTCCCGCAAGACCTTCGGCTCGACGGTGAGGCCGACGCCGAAGAAAACGATGATGTTGGCCGCGAGGGCCAGAAACTCCCACAGGTAATGCATGCCGTGAAGCGCTTCCTTGTTGAACTCGAGCCGCGCGCGGTTGCCAAGATACAGGCCGACCGGCACGGTGCTCATGACGCCGCTGACGTGAAAGACGTGGTCGGCCACGATGAAGCTCAGGTAGGCGGCCGCGACGGTCATGCCCATCTGGCCGCTGCCGGTCGGGATCATCTTGAGCAGCCAGCTCGTTATCACGGCGATGACCAGACCGACCAGCACGCCGCCGAAAAAGACGATGATGAAACTCTTGCAGATCGTCCCCACCATCCCCGCACCCACCGGCATCGCCGGCGCCATCGCGGCGGCCAGCAGGACCTGGAACAACACGATGGCCGAGCCGTCGTTGAAGAGGCTCTCGCCCTCGACCAGCATCGTCAGCCGCTTGGGCGCGCCCAGTTCCTTGAAGAGCGCCACCACCGCCACCGGGTCCGTGGCGGACATGAATGCGCCAAAGAGCAGGCAGGCCATGAGGGGGAACCCAAGGAACAGATGCATCCCCGAGCCGATGAGGACGGCAGAGATGATGAGTCCGATCACGGCGAGGACCGTGATCGGCAGCACGTCCTTTTTCAACGCCGAGAAATCCATGTTGTAGGCCGACTCGAAAATCAGCGGCGGCAGAAGAACGTACAGGATGATCCCGGGAAACGCCTCCGAGACGCCCCGGACCCACTCCGGATGAACCGCGCGGATGGTGAGTCCCGCCGCGCCGCCGATGATGACCAGGAACACGGAGTGCGGAATGTTCATCGACCGCGCGAGCTGGATCGTCAGAAAGCCGACGGCCAGAAGGCCCGAGAGGATGAGAACGGTTTCAGACATTAAGGCTCTCCGCCCGCTTGGACGAGAACCTTCAGGCCGGCGGTGGGACTACGGCTGAAGCGCGCTGTTGAGTTCGTGGATGAGGTGTGCAGTGTCGACGCCGTGTTTCCGGGCCGCCTGGCCGATCGTGACGAACCGCGCGACGGTCTTGCGGGCGACGGGATTCTGAAGGGCGCCAAAGCCATGGCGGAGGAACACCGGTAACAGTTCCGGATGGGCTTCGAGCACCGCACCGACGTTGGAGGCGTCGCTGATTTCGCCGCGCGGCAGGTCGGCGGCCGCACGGTCGCGGGCGGTCAGCCTCCAGATTTCGATGGTGAAGTGTAACACAGCCGAGAGAACCAGCAGGCCGGAGACGGCCGTCCAGGGATAGACGGCGGGCGCCCACAGGGACGCGATATCCGCGCCGACACGGATTGCCACGGCCGCCGTGAGGACGGCGTAAATCACGGGGATCCAGCCGGGCCGATGGATTTCCCTTCCGAAAAAAATCGGCACGAGGCGGTAGGCGACGCCGACGATCAGCGTTGTCATGAATCCCAGCGTCCATGCGTGGCGGCAGGCGTCGACGATCACTCTCGAAGGCACGGCGCCGGCGGCCTCGGCGATGGCGACGGCCGCGAAGCCGGCGCTGCCCGCCAATCCCCACGCGAAGGCGGTACGGACGAATAAGGCAAAAAGAGGCGGCGCCGCCGGCCGATGGACGGGGAGACGACCGAAGAGCGGCACCGCCAATAAGACAAAAATGAATCCGGCAAGCTCAAAGAGCGCCGAGCCGGCCGAGAGAATTTTTTGCGCCGGGATCGCGAGCGTTGCAATCTGTAAAAGGAGGCCGATGGTCAAGAGCACCAGCGCCGCCTTGCCGGCGGCCGGGCGGGTGTGTTCGAGCCCGAGGAAATGGGGCATCGTGCGCTGGCCGACGCCGAAGATGAACATCCCGGCGAATCCGACGACCGAGAGATGGATCCATACCATATTAAGATGCGGCGGTTGGAGGTTGACCTGCCGGACGAGCATGAACACGGACCCGGCGAGGACCACGAGCGTGGAGGCCAGCAGCGCGAGGCTTCCGATGATCAGATACGCGACGTGAACGAACGGCTGGCCTGCCCTGCCGGGCGCCAAAGTCCGCTTGTGTTCCCGCAGGGTCGCGCGGACCACGGTCAGATATGCAACCGCCGCGCCCACCTCCATGGCCGACCCGAGAAGCGCCGTGACGCCGGCCGCCGTGTGGTGCGCGAAAGGCTGGTACAGGCATCGCAGGATCATTCCTCCGAGAAGCAGACCGAAGGAGACCCATGCGGCCGCGACATTTTGAAGGGGCACGCCCATGAATCTCGGCATGACGTGATAGGAAATGCCGAAGATGAACATCGCCGCGAAGCCGACGATTTGCGCGTGTGCATGCGATTGCACCAGCGCCGGCCACGTCAGGACCGAGGGAAGAGAAACGCCAGGCGTTACCAGAGAGAGGAACGCCCACGCGCCCACGGCGCCGCCATAGGCCAGAAAAACAACGAGGGCCGTCCGGATGAACGTCCTCGCCAACCGTTTGGATTGATCGCCGTGCGTGCATTTGGAGCCTTCTGGATTCGGATCAGGGGCCGAAAGCAATCCCGCCGCGCGAGGCGAAATATCGCCTGCGGCCGCAGGCCCGCAACGGCAGGGGTCGCCGTTCGATTGCAGGGCGCTTCGAAGCTCCGACAGAAGTTCCGCCGTGGTGAGCCCGTGCATCTCGGCAAAAAATGACACCGGTTCCGCCGGTCCCTCCGCTCCACCGCACCCCATCATTCCATACTTGTCAAATACGGCGCGGCTTGCCGGGAACATTTTGAGTATTTCTCTCACCGTCATGTCCGACGTGATCCCCGTCTTTCGATACACCTGCGGTCGCCTCCTCGTGTGTCTAAAAAAACAAGCCAAGAGAGAGAGTCTGCAAAGCGTATTCCAAAGGATGGGAGGGGCGTGAACTTATTTTAACGGATTGATTATCTGAAGGTTGTCGAACTGGTCTTCGGTCGGGCAGGCGGACAAGTTGTCTTAATTCGTAACAAGTTCTGTAAGGTCGATTCCTGTGACCGCGGCCATGCGGGACTGAACGAACGATGCGCCACGGCTGCGGAGAATCTCGTGCGGCATGCGATAAAACGGATTATTGAACATGCCGAGTATTCTCTCCGGTGTCCAGCCGAGGAGCGTGAACTCGTGGATGATCGTATCGGTCATTTCGATCAAGTGTTCTTCCGCCTCTTCGGCGCTGAGCGCCACCGCGTGACCGGTCAGGCTGAAGGGGTCCTCCGGATCGAGATTTTTCATCTGCAGCCGCCGCATTGCATGGGTTCTTCGGGACCCATCGCGCCGGCGAGCGCGGCTTGGCAGGGCTCGGAGATGCTCAGTTGAGAGAATATCCACTCGATGGCCTCCAAGCCGAGCCGGCTGACGGAGGCATAGAATCCCTGGCCGTCCACCAATCGCTTGAAGAGTCCCACGCAGAAATGGCCTGTGTGATCAGACAAAAACATCCGTTCGGCCTCGCGTGAAACTTCGGCGCGGTCCGTCCTGTTCTCCAACAGAGCGTGGGCCTCCTTGGCGGCCAGAAACGAAAGGAACTCGAACTCGACGCTCAGGTGGTCCGGGCGCTCCGCGCCGGCCCGGGGCTCCACGCCGAACGCCCTGTAGAATCCGGAGATGTCGGCCAGCCGGTTGGATTTTTGAAAAATGTGCGCCATGCCATACTCGCTCTCGCAGAGGCTGAAGGGCCCTCCGTCGGTCAGGCCGAACGTTTCCTGCCAGTCGCGCTCGATTTCGTTGAGTCCCAGCCGGGCGAGGGTGTCGGTGAATTCGCCGAACCGGCGCCGCAACCCGGCCGGGAGGCTCTCGATGCGCCCGAGGGTGAACGCGATTTGAAGGGCGCGCCGGCCGTGTTCGGGATCGGGCGCGGACAGAATCCGTCCGAACAATTCGTAGACGGCGGTGCGAAGATGGGCGGAGCGGATGGCGTTTTCCATGTCAGACCGAATTGGAGTGTTTCGCCGGCCGGACGTGGATGGGTTCTTCGACGGCCGTGCGGAAGATTTCCTTGCCGGCCGCGTCGAAGGCGATGACGGTGTCGTTGTAGAGCGTGAACGGGATTTTCCGGCCGCGGTAGTCGATTTCCCGCTCGTAGACTTTCTTCCCCTCCTCGATCTCGTATCGGAAGACGATGTCCTGATGTTTGCGGAACAACTGGAGGACCGCGAGGAGTTCGCGGTTCGGTGCGACGTATTTTTCAATCGCGGCGTCGACGCCCGGGCCGAACATCTGCCTCAGGTACGGCCGGGGCACCCATCGCGGCGGGATGTAGTACCCGTTGGGTTCCGTCCCGAACTGCGGGTAGAGCGGGAGGGCGATTTTTTCGACGTGAACGAGATAGTAGATGGGATTCTGGCGGTCGTTGGCCCACAAGCCCGTTTTTTCGTCAATGTTCACCAGACCCTGGAGACGAATCTGGCCGACGCAGGCGGTCATGCAGCGGGTTTCCATCGGGCGGCCCTCTGAAATGGGGTCCTTGCCCTCGATTCGCGGATAACATCCGATACATTTTTCCGAAACCCGCGTGGTGCCGCGGTACATCGGCTTTTTGTAGGGGCAGGCCTCCACGCACTTGCGGTATCCGCGGCAGCGTTCCTGGTCGATCAGCACGATGCCGTCCTCTTCGCGTTTGTAGATCGCCTTTCGCGGGCAGGCCGCGAGGCACGCCGGGTAGGTGCAGTGATTGCACAGCCTCTGAAGATAGAAAAACCAGGTGCGGTGTTCCGGCAGGGCGGATCCTTCGGCCGAGATCGGGCGGGCCGCGCTGGCCTTGCGGTAGCTGTCCTCGAACGTGACCGCCGCGTCCTCGCCGTGGTTGGGGCCGCGCCATGCCTCTTCGTCGGGGATGAATCCGATCGCGTGATTGTGGCCGGCGGGGCCGAACTGTTTTCGGGCCGCTTCGAAAATGGTCATGCCGTTGAAGAGACCGTACGGTTTCGACGGGCCATTTTGGACCGCCGCGTCCCACACCTGCCCGCCGGGATTGGCGGCGTCGAGCATTGAGAGGAGTTTGACGTCCCAGAATTTTGGGTAGCCGCCGTAGGGTTTTGTTTCGACGTTGTTCCACCACATGTATTCCTGGCCCTTGGAGAATGTCCATGTCGACTTGCAGGACATCGTGCAGGTCTGGCAGGCGATGCAGCGGTTGATGTTGAACACGAACGCGAACTGCCGGCGCGGATGCGCCTCCTCGTATGGATACGACATTTTCCGGCCGAGATGCCAGTTGTAGACGTCAGGCATGGTTGCCGCCCCCTTGAACCTTCGTCAGGTCGCCGGTCAGGTAGGACAGCATCGCCGGGCTTTCGTTGCCCGGCGTGAACCCGGAGGTCGCCGGCGCCCAGATGCCCTTGCCGCCGATCCCGCCGGGCTCGGCCTTGGTGATCTTGACGAGCGTTTCCTTGGGCGTCGTGTTGATCATGTGGTTGTCGGCCTCGCCGCCGAACATGAACGCCATGCCGATTTTGGTTTTGTGAAACAGCGTGTCGGTCTGGTGCATCGGCATGAGCCAGGAGCGCGTGATCGACTGCTGGGAGCCATATCGAAGGTTGGCCTGATATCCGGTGCCGGCCGACAGCGCCCGGCCGTCCGGCCGCGTCTCGTGCGCCTTGACGCTGCGCTCGGTCGCAATGTACGGCGCGTGTTTCATCATGACCGTGTGGTACGGATAGGCCGGATTGTATTTCACGCGCAGCATCAGTCGCGCCACGCGGTAGAACGGGTCGGTCGGGCTCCAGCCGATGTAGGGCCGGTCGGCCGGATTGGCGTCGACGTAGACGTAGTCGCCGTCGTTGATCCCGAGGTCGCGCGCGGTCTGCGGGTTCATGTGAAGCTGGTGCTCGCCCACACCGGGCATTCGCTTGTCGGCGCGGTACGGGTCGCCGAAATTCGAGTCCCAGATGAGGTTCCAGTCGGTGTCGCTCCACTGCGAATGGACGCGGTGGCGGGTTTTCGGGGTCAGGCAGAAAAAGCGGTATCCCCGGGCCCAGAGCGGGTTCACGGTGCGGACGACCTGCGGCCACGGCTTTTTGATGTTGCGGACATGCCGCGCGTCCCAGTGCATTTCGGTTTCGGGGATGCCGAAATCGTCCGGCCGGATGAACGGATTCGAACTTACGATGCAGTTCGGCAAGTAGGGCGTCCCCTCGGGTCCTTCCCGGTGGACGATGAAATTTTCTCCGTGCTCGATCGCGTCCGGAATGTCGCAGTAGGCGTTCAGGCGTCCCGTGTCGGTCCAGAACGGATGGTCCTCGTGGACCTGCTCGTAAAACGGAATACGCGGGTACGTCCGGTACAGCATGAGGCACACGCCGGGCTCGCCGTATTTTCCGGCCATGATGTCTTCGTATTTGTAGCCGCGCAGGGTGGAGGACGCGTCGAGGAGCCGCTGAATATACACCTCCGGCCGGCCTTCCAGCGCGAATTTCCAGTACTCCTCGCACCGCTTGTCGCCGATCGCGTCGCCGACGGCCTTGGCCATGCCCGCGAGGATCATCACGTCGTCGCGCGAATCATAGAGCGGCTCGATGCCGCCCTTCCAGATCTGGAGGAAAGGATTCGAGCAGGAGTTGGTGATCTCGGCAGTCTTCGTCTCGCACCACGAATTGGCCGGAAAGGCGAAGTCCGAGTATTCGATGCTTGCCGTCATCTGGATGTCGTTCGACAGGATCATGTCGACCTTGGGATCGACGTTCTTGATCATCTCGTAGGCCCATTTGGCGTTGTTGATGAGATTGACGTTCGTGTACCAGATGGCCTTGGTGGGCGTCGGCATGTGTGATTTTCCGGTGAACATTTTCCGGCCGTATTTCGGCGTGTCGACCACCAGGGGTTTGTCGCCGTGGTTCCAGTAGGCGACCGCCTCGTCGCGGGTGTAGGAGTGCACGTGGATGTCCTTGCCGTCCGTGTTCGGATCGAGGTTCGGCTCGAAGGGATCCTCCGCGATCCATGTTTTGAATCCCTTGCCGCACCACGGCGCCGCCTGGAAATTCGCGGCCTTGTAGTTTCCCGCCCACGTATGCGACCCGGCGCCGGGAAGGCCGATGTTGCCGGTCAGCATGAGCGGCAGATACGTCGCGCGGTTGACGAGCGTTGCGTGGAACCAGTGGTTGATGCCTTCGCCGACATGGACGGCGGCCGGTTTGATGGTGGCGATGTCGTCGGCGAGCCGCCGCACGAGTTCCTTGGGCGCGTTGGTCATTTCATGGACGCTGTCGAGATCGTAATCGCGGAGGTGTACCTTGTACATCTCAAACAGCGGCATGACCTGGATGCTGCGGCCGTCCGTCAATGTGACGTCGAATTTTCCCTCCAAGGCCGCGTCGACGCCCAGTTTGTCATAGACTCCGCCGACGTCATCCCGCGTGACGGGCGCCGGCGCGCCTCGCTTCAAATCCCAGACCACATAATCCCCCAGTTTCTCGCGCTGATCGTCCGTCAGGCCCTGGACTTCGTAGCTGGGCCCCCCGTGAAGATCGCGGTTCTTGTAGCCGGGGAAAACGTCCGCGGCCTTGAGGCGGGTGAGCGTGTCGGTCCGGACCAGCAAGGGGAAATCGGTGTGGCGTTTGACGAATCGCGAGTCATATTTTTTCCCGTCGATGAGAAGTTTGGTGATGCCCAGGAAGAGTGCCGTGTCGCTGTTGGGCCGGATCGGGATCCAGTAATCGGCCTTGGTGGCCGGCGGGCTGTACTCGGGCGTGATGACGACGATCTTGGCGCCGCGTTCGAGGGTTTCGATGAACCAGTGGGAGTCGGGCATTTTGTTTTCGACGAGATTTTTGCCGCACTGGATGTGCAGTTTGGTGAAGCGGAGGTCGTTGAAATCGCAGTCGGAGGTCTGGATGCCGTGGACGAAGGGGTGGCCCGGGGCCTGATCGCCGTGCCAGGTGTAATTGTCCCAGACGCGGCCGGCCTTGGCGTGTTCCCTGTCCGCGCCGCGCACGTGCGCGTCGACCAAGGCCAGCGTGTTGCAGAAGCGGTACATGCCGTATTTGCCGATGACGCCGAGGAGGCCCATCCCGCCACGGGTCTTGATCGTGCGCGTTCCCGCGCCCTCCATCGCCCGCACCATCTCCGGCGCGTATCCCTCGGACAGAAGCCGCCGCTGGCCTCCGTCGCCGCTGTAGTGTTTCGCGATCGCCACGAATCCGCGCGCCGCGTATCCAAACGCCTCGTCCCACGACACGCGCAGAAATTCGTCCGCGCCGCGGCTGTCGAATTTGTATTTGGTCCGAAGCGCCGCCGTCAGATACGGAAAGCCGTCGTCCGCCCATGCCTTCCAGCCCTTCCGCATGAGCGGTTGCTTGAGGCGGTAGGGCCCGTAGACGCGGCGGGGGAACGTCATGCCCTTGGGGCACATCCGCGGGTTCCAGTTGCGCGTGGCCTTGTTGCCGTAGAGGTCGGCGTAATTCTGGATGTCGTAATTCTGCTCGACGCGGACGATCACGCCGTTTCGAACAAAGGCCCGCACGCGGCAGGCGTGGGTGTCGTTCGGAGAGCACACGTAGGTGAAGGAACGGTCGTACCGGTACTGGTCCCGATAGACTTTTTCCCAGCCGCGTTCCGGATAATATTCGAGCGGGTTCTCGACGCCCACGATGCCTTTGAGCTGGCGGAGATTGGATTTGCCGCAGGCGGCGAGGAGCGCGGCGAGGCTGCCGGCCTGGAGGAACGCGCGGCGGGATACGGACCAGGTCATATCGCGGACCGTTCGGCGCAGCGTGCGCAGACGTGTGACATATTTTGGAGTGACGTAAATTCCGCTGTCAGCGCCCGGCGGACGTTGTCCGGCAGGACGCTCAACGTCTGAACGTCCTCGGAGGGAAAGCGGCAGAGATCGCAGATGCCGGAGGCCGCGGCCTCCGAGCCCGCGTGCCGGCGGCAAAACTCAAGCATCCGGCCGAAGGCCGGCGGCCGAGCCGGGAGGTCCTGGAGAAGTTCGGCCAGCGGCGCATGGGCGTCGCCGCACAGCGCGGCGCGCAGATCCGCGGCCAGCCGGTCCAGGCGTTCTTTCTCAACCTGCGCGGTTGCGCCGGTCTTCAACGGTTCCTCGGCGCAGAGCCGAATCTGCGCCGTCAGCGCCCAGAGCAGGGTCAGGGCCGCGCGGATGCGCTCTCTTTCGGATGGAAGCAGCGCGTCCAGCAATTCCGGGGCATGGCCGAATTCCGGGTTGAAACAATCGGCCGCCTGGACAATCTCCCTGCGCAGCCGCCGCCGAAATTTTTCCGAGTCGGCCAGCGTCGCGGTCCGGAAGCGCAGGATCATCTGGCCGGCGCGGTTTACGTCCGCGCCCTCTTCCGACCGGTCTTGTGCCGACAGCATGGTCACATTGCATGTTTTGGGCAGCGCCCCGGCGCGCTCCGCAAGGCACTCCTCCACAATCGCCGGAATGCCGACGCGCTGAAAATAGCGGCGATCCAGGGAGGCGAAGAGCGATTCGCGCTCTTCCGGGCTGCGCTCATAGATGTCGTCCAGCTCGTCCCGGTAGGCGTTGATCCAGCTCTGATCCGCGTCCGCCGCCGCATCGACCTTCGACCGGACGAGGGCCTCGATCAGCGCCGGGTCGTAGGTGACCAACGGACACGGCTGTGCGGATTTCAGATTACGGATTTCGGATTTCACGGCCGCAGCACCATCTTGTGCCACTGCGACACGACCTTCTGGCCGTCGCGGTCGCCGGCGGCGCCGTCCCAGATCGCGAACGCCACCGGCCGCTCGTCGCCCATCGTGAACATCGCGTCCATCTCGTCGCCGGAGTGCAGCTCGTGCAGGAGCACGAGCGTCCAGACGCCGCCGCGCCAGACGCCGGCGCCGTTGATGCTCTGATGGCCATGCGGCTGGACCGTCAGGCTGCCGGGTCCTTCGGCGTTGTATTCGGTGCAGGGACTTTTCCGTTCGGGATCGGCGAGGGGATTGTCGGCCGCCCAGGCCGTGAGGAACGCGGGGTCGTCATAATCTTTTGCGGGCCGCCGCCGGTCGTCATGCGCGGCGCCGCTCCAATCCTTGCCCAAAAACGGATACGCGTCGGCCGCCATGTTGGGATAGGCGGTTTCGACGTCCCGGCGCCGGTGGTCCGCCTTTCGGAGATCGATGTCCGCCTGAATGTCCGCCTTCCAATGCCATATATTGGACGGCGACAGGACGGCGCCCATGCCGAAAAATCCCGGCGTGGTCGACAGCGGAAACTGCACGGCCGCCGCGTCCGTGAACCGGTCGACTTCGACGTTGCTCGCGTCCTCGCTCGGATCATACCAGACGAGATGAACCGCAAGCGTTTTGCCGTCGTGCGCCGCACGCACTTCCGCGAGCCTTGCGTACCGCGCCCGCTGCCAGAGCGGCCGGAGCGCGACGCGCACGGGTGGAAGTTTGGTCCAGACCGGGTCGTAGGGGTTGTCGGTGATTTTGGAGGTCATCGCCGCCACGATGGTCTGCGGTTCGTCGTCGAGGATCGATTCCGTCGCAAGCGATTTCACGTAGAGCGTGAGGTTCCAGCGGTCGTCGTCGGTCAGCAAGTCTCCGAAACTCGGCATGGGCGTGCCGAGCATGCCGGTCGTAAATCGCGTGTAGATATCGCGCGGATCGTCGCCGCCCTTGAAAATCCCGAGCGTGAAATCGGCCGGCGGGATGGGCATCCCCAGATCGTCCTTGAGGGCCGCAGCCGACGGCCCGTCCCCCACGCCGCGCTCGCCGTGGCATTTGGCGCACTGCATTTTTTGGTAGACGAGTTTGCCGGAGGAGAGCCGTTCGGGCGTAGGGTCCGGAGGCGTGCCCACCCTGACCGGCTGGGTCGGCGGCGTTGAAAAGGCGTCCGGCGCAAGCGTCTTAATATAGGAAAGGACGGACGATATTTCCTGATCGGAAAGCCGCCCCTTCCACGCCGGCATCGCAGACCCCGACATGCCGTGCTCGATCACGCGCCGAAGGTCCGCGTCGGCCGGCGTTGCGTCCATGACCGACCGGATCTTGTATGTGCCCCGCGTAAAATCGCGCGGCCGGGGATACAAAAACGCCGCAAGCTCACCGTCGCCTTTGCCGGATGCGCCGTGACACGGCGCGCAGGAGGCGGAGTAAACTTTCTGCCCAGTATCGCGAGAGGGCGCCTGCCCGCAGGCGGAGACGAAAATCGTCAAAACGCAAGCCAGAGTCACGTTCCGATTCATTGCACAGATTCAATGCAAACAGCGGTCCAACCGACCCTGCGGAGCAAAAGTTTTTATTTCTGCTTGGTGAACGGCGTGTTAAGAAACGAGTGACCGGCGCACCATGAAGGCTGTCATCTCACAAACACGGACCGATTGGTCTTTGGCGTTGACCTTTCGGTCGCGTTCAGTCAGTCCGGCGCTAACCGCTGATCTTCAGCCAGAGATTCAGAAGCTTTTTCGCCACCGGTGTCAGCCGCGTCCGGTTCCACGCATCGCCGGTGCGCCGGATGGCTTCGGCCTGTGTGGGGTAGGGATGGATGGTTTTTGCGATCGCGGAAAGGCCGAGGCCGGCATTCATCGCAAGCGTCAGTTCGTCGATCATTTCACCTGCATGGCCGGCGACGATGGTTGCGCCAAGGATTCGCTTGCCGCCGGGTTCGACATGCACTTTGACCAGGCCTTCAGGCTCGCCGTCCAATACGGCCCGATCTACGTCTTTGAGTTCTTGCGTAAAAGTTTGGATGGGGATGTTTTTGGTCTTTGCTTCCGTTTCGGAGAGTCCCACGTGGGCCAATTCGGGATCGGTGTAGGTGCACCAGGGGATCGTCAACGCCCCAACGCGGGCGCGGCCGAGGAACAGGGCGTTTTGGATTACGATTCGCGCCATGAAATCCGCCGCGTGGGTGAACTGATAGGGTGAACAGACGTCGCCGCAGGCGAAGATGCGGGGGTTGGTTGTTTGGAGGCGGTCGTTCACTTTCACGCCCTTTTTGTCAAATTCGACACCCACGGTTTCCAGTCTTAATCCCTCGACGTTAGGCGCACGGCCGACGGCCACAAGAAGCTGGTCCACCACCACGTCGTAGTTTGTTCCGTGGGATTCGACTTGCATCCGACCCCCGCCCTCCGTTTTTGAAAGTTTCAGGCCTTTACCGCAACACCACAATTTGACTCCGTCGCGCGCAAGGGCAGCCTGCACAATGCCGGCGGCATCCCGGTCTTCGCGCGGCAGGATGCCGTGCAATGCTTCGACGAGATATACCTCCGAACCGAAACGCGAGAAGCTTTGAGCCATCTCGCAGCCGATCGGACCCGCGCCGATAACGCCGAAACGTTTCGGGAGGCCGGTCAGCGAGAAAAGCGTTTCGTTCGTCAGATGAGGGACCTCATTCAATCCGGGAACAGGCGGCGCCGAGGCGCGGGCGCCGGTGGCGATGACGGCTTTCTTAAAACGGAGCGTTTTATCTCCCACCTGAACCGTGTCGGAGCCGGTGAACTTGCCGGCGCCGATGAACACATCCACACCCAGTTTCCTGAAACGCGTGGCCGAGTCGTTCGGGCTGATGTCGGCGCGCAGGCGGCGCATTCGTTCCATGACGGCCGGGAAATTGACGGAGACGTTGCCCGTTTGGACGCCGAACGACGCGGCACTCCGCGCGGCCGCCGCGGCACGGGCTGAACGAATGAGGGCCTTGGAGGGGACGCATCCGTAGTTGAGGCAATCGCCGCCCATGAGGTGCTTTTCCACAAGCGCAACTTTCGCGCCGAGTCCGGCCGCGCCGGCCGCGGTCACAAGTCCCGCCGTGCCGGCGCCGATCACGACGAGATGGTATTTGGCCGCGGGCGTGGGATTGATCCAGTCCGGCGGTCGGGCGTTTTTCAGAAGCGTGCGGTTATGTTCGTCGTCCGGCCGAAGGTCGATCTTCTCCATATTTATTTTGCGACCAATCCGGCGGCCTCGTTCAGCAACAGGATTTGCCGTCGGTTCCGGCCAGACAACACGCGCTCTCGACCTTGCCGTCCGGCGACGTAACCGTGAAAAAGGCGTTGTAAGGCGGCGCGGAGAGTTTGGCGGCGGTGTCGGTGCAGATTTCGACAGGCTCGTTTCTTGGAAAAAGGTGCCCTTCCTCGTCCGTCACGGACTTGAACGGGCCGTGATAAATCGCTTGCTGACCGATAAAGACGCACCCTTTCGTTTTTTCGAATTTTTGCCCGCGCACGGTGATGGAATAGACGGGATGACCTTCCACATCCTTCCAGAAAAACTTCTTGGTGACGGTGATGCCGTAGAATCCGGCCTGCTCGAGATAGGCGAGAAATTGCTCCTCGGTCAGAGCCTGGCCGATGCATTCGCCCACCAGCCGGTTGTTCACGGCGAGGTGCAGGGGCAATTCCCGCTCGGTCACGATATCGGAAATGAGAACCGTTCCCGTATCCTTGAGGATCCGCCAGATTTCGCGGAAAACCTTGCGCTTGTCCGGCGACAGATTGACGACGCAGTTCGAGGTGACCAGATCGGCGGATTTGTCATCGACGGGAACCGATTCAAGAAATCCTTTTCGAAATTCGACGTTGTCATAGCCGAGATTCGCGGCGACTTTGACGCGATTCTGCCCGGCCAGATTCAGCATCTTGTCCGTCATGTCGACGCCGATCACCCGCCCGGCCGGTCCAACGCGTTTGGCGGCGATGAAACAGTCGATGCCGCCGCCCGATCCGAGATCGACCACTGTCTGGCCTTCGCGGATGTCCGCCTCCTGCATGGGACCGCCGCAACCGTAGAAAACTTCAATGGCCTCTTTCGGGATGTGGTCGAGAAATTCGGAGTTGTATTTGATCGGACAGCAAAGATCGGCCTGCGGTTTTTCGGCGGCTTCGCCGTAAAATTCCCGAACGGGTCGGCGATACGTGTCGAGATCGAAGGCCAGCACGCAGTTGGAATGTTTGACCGCAACTCGTATTTTATCCGCAGGCTCGGCGGCGTGGCCGTTCCGGAGTCCAAAATCATGCGTCCGAACATCGCCCATTCCGGCAAAGACGGTCGGGGCGTCAAAGCCGGTCTTGGGACCGTTCCGTTGATCGCCGCGCCGGGCCATTTCGCGCATCGCCGTTCCGATGAGACTCTGGTAGAGACCGCAGTAGGGATCGTCGCCAATGAAGGCGGTACCGTTCCGGCGGCTATCCGCGTGTCCGTTTCGTCCAAAAAAATACCTGTGCTCAATGTCACCGCCCCCGCAGAGGAATTTGTAACGGCATCCCCTGCATTGATCCATTTGCTCGACGCTCGCCTCGCGCATTTTTCGCGCGACGGGCGATGTCAACCAAATCTCTTTCAGTGATGCGCGATTGGCGTCGCCCAGCCGAAGCTCGGCCACCTGAACAGTAGCGGCGGACGGATAGACTCCTCCGTCCGAGTAGATGCAGAGGCTTTCCCAGGCGGCGTTGGAAAGATCCATTTTAAGCCCGGCGGGCCCGCCCATCCGTGTCTTTGCGGCTTCGATGTTGTCCACATAGACGCCAAGTTCAGCGGCGGTCCGGCGGGCTTTTTCCACCGCTTCAATCATTTCCAGAATGCCGGCCGCCATCTGATTATTTTCGGCCGCCCGGCCTTTGAGATGCATCCACATGAAATGAACGGCTGTGAGGCGCAGGTCAGCCGCAAGCCGTACGATGCCGGACAGATCATCCACGTTTTGGCGCGTCACAACCGTTGTCAGCGTTGGGTAAAATCCGGCGGAGACCGCATTTCGGATTCCCTCCACCGCGCGGCGAAAACTTCCGGGGCCTCGGATCGGATCATTGGTTTCCGGGGTCGAACCGTCGAGGCTGATCTGGAGTTTCAAAAGGTTCGGATCGCACTGGCGGAGGCGCTCCAGCCGCTCGCCTGAAATAAGCGTTCCGTTGGTCAGCACTGCCATCTCGGCCAGCGAGGTCACATATTCGACCAGTTCCCAGAAATCCTTCCGCGCCATCGGCTCGCCGCCGGTGAAATAAAATCGCTCGACACCGAGCGCGAGACCCTCGTCAATCCATTTCAGAATCTTCCGCGTTTCAGGCCCCGCGTCACCGTTCGGGCCGGAGCGAACAAGACAGTGCGTGCAGGCCAGGTTGCAGGAATTGTTCGTGTGAATCCAGAGTTCCCGAAGCGCCGTGGGTTCGAGATATGCGGCGCGGCCTTTGTAGACCTGCGGCGTGACGGGATTCGGGGAGACAAATTGATGGCGAAGCGCGTCCTTGAGAAATGTGTGGACATGGAGCCACCCGCGCGTTCGGTCGATGCTCATATCACGGCAATAACGATCCGTGATCCGGCCAGCCGTGCGGCGACCATCCACGAATGAGAGAATCTTCGCGCCGCGCTCATCTGTGGCAATCCAGTTTGGAACGGACGGCGCGAGAAGAAATACGGTGTCATCAACGATTTCCTTGATGTATGGCATTGCGTGAAGGACTGTTTCTTCGTTCATGGCCTGCCTCACTTTTCGTTTAGTGACCAATCGTAGTCAAGATAATCAACGTCATATCGGGATTGATCCAGGAGCGCGCGCCCGGCTGGATCCAGAAAGGGCCTGACGCGCCGAACCACGCCTGCTTCGCCTCCGAAATCCTCGCCGAACCATTTGAATATGGAGGAAAGCTCCAACTCGAGCCGGTCCTCTTTGGACAGAAGTCCGGACGCGGCAATCCGCCATCGATTTTTGGCGGTGTCCATCAGAAAAGTTTTCTCCTGGTCCGCCAATTGCGTGTCGATTCGATGGCCCTCGTAGGCCTCCAGTCGAAGCGACGGACAACTGGTCGAAGCGCAGACCAGCGCGAAATGAATGCGCGGCTCCTTGAATTTTTTCCGAAGGATGCCGTGTTCAATGTCATTCAGGGAGATCAGACCTTTCGGCGTTTCGATAAATTGAACCTTCCACGGCCCGCCAAAGCCTCCGATCTTTTTCACGCTCGGGATCGGATGATGATCCAGCACCAGCTTGACCATCGAGGCGTTGTAAAGGTTCAGGTAATACGCAAGCGCCTGCGGCCGGGACAAGGAATCCGCATTCACGGGCGACATTGCCTGCAGATAGCGTTCGAGTTTCCGAACGTCTGTATCGTTCTTCTTCCATGACGAATAAGCGACAAGCCCGTTTTGAGAAACGTATTTTTGAAGAAGACCTGTCCACGGGGAATGGAGATTTTCCACGGCGAATGCTGTCGGCACGCCGGCGGTCAGGATGAGCATTCCAAGTATCCATCCGGCATATCGATGATTGTTCATGACAGTCCTCCTCGAACCCATTTCGTCGTCTGCCATCCTACTTGAAGGTTACCGCAGATTGCATTCCAACGCCGTAAGCGGCATTACGAAATCGAAAAGATTAATTTGCGTCCGAAAACTCGAATTCGGCGCGGACATTCGAATAGGCCTGGCCGTCGATTTCGACGTGCGGGTAGATGACGTAGTTGAGCGGACCCGACGAGGCGCCCGGCAGGCGAATGTCCCGGCCGATGGTGAATCCGATCCGGTTGGCATCCAGGCCGCCAAATAGTTCCTCCTGACGCGACCGGTCCTTCTGCGCTTCCGAGGCGTCAATCGGAACCCAGCCGTACGGCTCGACAAAAAATTCGGCCCAGCAGTGATAGCCCGGAATCGAACCGTTCTTCTGACGCGCCGGCAACGGAAATCCCATCACGAACCGGGCGGGAATCCCGAGCGCCCGCGACTCGCCGATGAACAGAGAATGGAAATCGGTGCAGTTGCCTTTTCGGAAATCACACGCGTAAACCGCGTCGCCTTTTCCCCAACCATGGCCGCTCTTGTCGTACAGCACGCTCTCAACGATGTGATCATACAGCGCCCGCGCCTGCCGCATCGGATCATCGAATCGACCGGCCACCGTCGCCGCCTCGGCGGCAATCCGGCCGTCGATGGGAATCAGCCCCGACGGCCGGAGGAATTTATCCGTGTTCGCGTTCGGAGGGTGCGCATTCGTCCCTGAAACCACCCTGTACCTGCGCCGGCTCACTCGATAGTCGATCTCCACCAATATCGAGTCCCGCTTGGATGTTGCGGCGGGAGAAAGATCGAACACCAGAAAGCGGTTTCCGTATTCGGGTTCTTCCGCGATGGTATAGGTTGCCGGGCCCCTGACCTCAAAGCCGTTCAGTGTTTGATACGTGTCCGTAAACGGCATGGGCGCCCAAACCATCACGCGCCGCGCGGAGGATGGGACGGAGGGAATCGTCACCCGATATCGAAATCGCACCTCACGCGTGGAATTCTCCTCAGGCCGAAGCGATGCGCGCTGAAAAGCGGGCCAGAGCGCCATGCCGGACAAAAACACAAGTCCGGCAACGGCGCCCCATGCCAATTTTCTCCTGCTCAAAATCAATCCACCCTATTTGCCCTTCGGTTGCTCGCTCGGATGTTCCTTCGGATGCTCACCGGAGGATCCGCCCTCGTGATCGCTTCCCTTCCAGTCCTTCATCTCCGGCGCCTTCTTTCCCTCGATCGGACTCTTCGACCAGACGCCATCCTTCTCCACCCAGCCGTATCGCGCGTCGCCGTCCTCCTTGTGAACGGAAATTTCCGTGACCTTCAGGTGCTTCTTGTCCGGCCCGTGCATGAACACATCGAGATCGTAGACCTTCTTGCCGTCGTGCGTCCGGAAATCGGCGCAGGCGAAATACACATCTTTGGCCACTCTCGACAGCCGGTCCTTGTGGACTTTCTCCAGCGTAAGCGCCAGCGGCTGCCCCGACTCCTTGTCAAACACCAGAAAATATCCGCCCTTCAAATCCGCGTCCTTGGAAACATACCCGGAGATGGCCTCCGCCATATCCTCCTTGCTGAGACCGACGGACTTTTCCGCCTTGCCCGCCTTGTCCGTCTTGGCCGGATGTTCCGGATGCTCCGCCTTCGCCTTGCCGGCCGCCGGATGCTCGCTCGGGTGCTCCGTGGGGTGTTCCCCCGCCATGGCGATACGCCCGCCAAACAGCATGAGGGCGAACGCCATCAAAACCGCCCCCAACGCGTAATGAAGAAAATTCCCTCCTGGAATTTTCTGAGACTGTAGCGTTGGGGACAGGACTTCCCTGTCCGCCGTAAAACCTCTGCCGTAAAACATGGTTGGACCTCCTCTGAATCTCTTTCTTCAAGGCTCAATATTGAGCCTTTGTAATCGCCAACTCAATCATGTCAGACCCCGATCCGTCTGTAATGGGCCTTACATTTATTTTTTGATCGGCACATGCGTCTCGGCCTGTTTGAGGACCGTTGCGGCGTCCGTCGTCGGCAGTTGGCAGACCCCCTCCTCGCAGACATAGGCCGTCGGATCGCCCCGGGTCGGCGTTTTGCCGTCGAGCAAAATAAGCGTGGCGGCGGGTTTCCGGCCGTCCGAAACGGCGACGACTTTGTTGGGCAGGAACTTTGAACGCAAGGCGCGGACGATTTTCCGGGTTCGCGCATCGTCGAGTTTTCCGGCAATGGCGATTTCCTTGGACCGATCGAGCGCGTAATCCAGAGCGACCAGCGTCTGGGCATACGCGAAAGGAGACCTGGCGACCTGACCGGCCGCCGAACGAATGACGTCATCGGCGCGTTTTTTATATTTGTCGTCATAGGTGAAATCGGCCAGGCGGAGGAGGTTCAACGCCGCAATGGAATTCCCCGACGGCATCGCCATGTCGTCGTATTCTTTAGAGCGGGACAAGAGCGTCGCGTCTTTGGCGTCGTCAAAAAAGTACCCGCCGTTTTGTTCGTCCCAAAAATCCTTGTCCTGGAGTTCCTGCAACTGAATCGCCCATTCAAACCAACGCGGATCGAAATCGGATTGGTACAGTTCAATCAGGCCGTGGATCAAAAACGCGTAGTCGTTCACGACCGCCCGGTTGGACGCCTCACCCTCCCGCCAGCGACGATGGAGCCTGCCGTCTTTTTTTGTCACGTTCTTACGGATGAATCCGGCCGCCCTTTGCGCAGCGCGCAGATACTTCTCATCACCCAGCACCTGATACCCGCGGGCCATCGCCGCAATCATGAGTCCGTTCCAGTCCACCAGCACCTTGTCATCGAGCCTGGGGCGTTCGCGTTTCGCGCGGATGGCCAGGAGTTTGCCATGAGCGGCGGCGTAGAGCGTATCGGCGGCCGGGCCCGGAAAGGAAACGTCGGCCGGAACGTGGATGACGTTGCGGTTGTGGTCGAAGTTGCCTTCGGGAGTCAGGCGGAAAAATTTCCGGACATGCTCGAATTCCTCCGGCGTAAGGATCTGCTGCGCCTCGTCGTACCGCCACGCGTAGTAGTCGCCCTCCTCGCCGAAATCGCCGGCGTCTTGCGCGCTGTAGAAACCGCCGGCGGGATGCGTCATCTCGGCCAGTACCCAGTCCATCGTCTTTCGGGCGATCCGCGCGAACTCCGGGTCCCTCGTTACCTGGTACGCCTCCAGATACGCGACGATGAGTCCGGCGTTGTCGTAGAGCATTTTCTCAAAATGGGGCACCTCCCATTTGCCGTCCACGCTGTAACGGTGAAATCCGCCGACCAGAACATCATGGATGCCGCCCCGCGCCATGGCCTTCAAGGTTTCGGCCACAATTTTGAGGGCTTGTGGATCGCCGGCGCGCCGGTGGTAGCGAAGCAGGGCCATGAACACGTGTGGCCTCGGAAATTTGTTTCCGCCGCCGAAGCCGCCATACGTTTTGTCGAACTGGCTTTCGGCCGTGTTGTAAAATGAGATCAAAGCCTCCTCGCCGATGTCCCGCCGGGCGCTCGCAGGGCTCGCGGCACTTGGGGCGTCGGAGACGCTGACCCGGCCGCCCGCGGGATTCAGATATTGCCGCAGCGCCGAGGTGACCCGCTCGCCGCTTTCACGGATTTTCGCCGACTCGTTCTTCCACACCGCCGCGATTTGTCCAAGAATCCCGATGAATCGGTCGTGCTGAATGGTGCTCGCGCCGAAAAAGGGTTGGCCTTCCGGCGTCAAAAACATCGACATCGGCCAGCCGCCGCTTCCCGTCATCGACACGAGCGCCGTCATGTAGATGTTGTCCACGTCCGGCCGCTCCTCGCGGTCGACCTTGATCGAGATGAAATGCTCGTTGAGAACCGCCGCCACGTCCTCTTTTTCAAAGGAATCCTTCTCCATGAAATGGCACCAGTAGCAGGTGGAATAGCCGATGGAGAGAAAGATCGGTTTGTTTTCTCGTTTGGCCGCCGCAAGCGCCTCGTCGCCCCACGAATACCACCAGATGGGATTGTGCGCGTGCTGCAAAAGATACGGGCTTTTTTCGTGGATGAGGCGGTTGTATTTCGCAGGGGGTTTGCGCGTGGACGGTTTGGAGGACATGGAAATCGCCGTTGAGGTATCCACGTCCTTTGCGAACGCCGATTGACCGAATCCGGCACAAAATACGATGAGCAGCGAACCGGCAATTCTTGGGGATGTCATCTCAACACCTCGGCTTTCATCATGGGCCGAATAAATATCTCCATCGGCGAATTTCGCGGATCACCAACAGTAAGACGATACCCCATTCGAGAGCTGTCAGGCAGAGGATTTCCCGGCTGTCGATGAAGCCGGTGTATGAGACGTTGACCAGCGCCGTGAGCGCCAACATGGCGGGAGAAATCGTCAGACAGAGGAAAGGCACGATCCATGTCACATACCAGGGATTGACGATCGGGGAGAGCGCGAGCGACGCAAAGAGCAGGATGAGGACGGCTTGGGCCGCACGGCGGGGGCTGTCGAATCTGTTTCGCGCAAGAAGCGCCATCAGACCGAGAATCACCGCGGTGACGATGAATTTGGCCGTTGGTGTTCCGACGACAAACTCGATGATCCGAAAGAGACCCGCGTTGAATTTCCATTCCCGCCCGAAGGTCACGAACCCTGAAAACGTGTTGGAAATTCCCGCCATGCCGCCCGTGTCCATCAGAAGAAACGGGACGAATGACAACACCGATACGATTCCAGCCGCAATCAGGCCGGTAACCCCGATTCGCCGCCAGAAGATGGGCGCCAGCACCACGGCGAAATATTTGGACAGGATCGAGCCCGTCCAGCCGGCGATCACGCCGAACCGACTCCGTCGAATCCAGAACCAAAACGCAAGCATCAGGAAAAATATACCGATGGCGTCGAGATGGCCGCTGTTGGCGAATTCCTTGATGACGAGCGGCGACCAGGCGTAGATGAGGACCGCGCCGGGCGGACGGTTCATCGCCTTCAAAATCACAGCCAGCAGAATCATCGTGGCGACGTCAAATCCGAATATCAAGCCTTTCATCGCCAATTCCGAATCGGGCCGGATCGCGGCCACCAGCGAGAAAAACCCCATCGAAACCGGCGGGTAGACGGCCGGAACATCTTTTCGGCCGATGCGTCCGAAGACGGCTTCGCTTTGTGACGACTCGGATCGCAGACCGGACAATCGAAGTCCTACATCCGTTTCACACGGATCGCAGAGAGCCTCGCGGGGCGCATGGGCGTAGGGGCTGATCCCGGCCGCCGCGACTTTGCCCTCCCAGAGATAGCGATAGAGGTCGTTCTCGAGGATGAGCGGCGTCGGAAACAGGACGAGCCGGAACGCGACACCGAAGACGAGGATGAGTTTCAGGGAATCGGATCGATCCCGCGATTTGACGACGACAGGGATGTCGTCGTACCCGGAGCGGCGCCGGATGCGCCGCTTGACGGAGGGTGCGATGACATGGACCGCGGCGACGTAGAGGACGAAGGCGGCGGCGAGCAAGGCAAGAAAAGTTCCGATGGGAACAGCGCTGTTGGGTAGGTCGTAAAATCGGGCGAAGCCGTTCTCCCACCGGCCGATGGTCGGATGAAGGAAGTGCGGAAGGATGGACCGCAACACGGCGGCCGAGCGTTCGCCGATTCCGGCGGCCGTCCAGGCCATGAGCGCATAGACGGAAAGCATCGAACATCCGAGAAACAACAGCATCCGTTTCACGACCCGCGTGACGTGGGCGTCCGGGCCGGCAAATGTTTCCGCACGTTTTTCAATTCCTCCATTCCATCGAAGCGCTCACCGCAGAATATCATATTGTGACTTGACAGCCTCGCCTGCCGTCGGCTATTATATGCATATATGCGCAGATATGCATATAGCAGTTGGGCATGAAAGACGAGGCCGGTCTCCTCAGGAGTCTTGGAGAACCGACGCGCTTGCGGCTGGCGGCCCTTCTGGCCGCCCACGGGGAGACCTGCGTGTGCGCTCTGGCCGGGGCTTTGGGGGAGGCCGATTTCAAGATATCCAGACATTTGGGCATCCTGAAGTCGGCCGGGTTCGTCGAGTGCCGGCGTGAGGGCACCTGGATGCACTACCGTTTGGTCCGGCCTCAAGGGTTGCTGGTGAAATTCATGCAACGATGTCTGCGCGAATGCCTCGGGCGTCATCCGGGCATCAAGCGCGACCTCAAACGCCTTTCCGGGGCGCGCTGTCCGACAAAAAAGGGATGAACGGATGACGGACAAACTCAGGGTGCTTTTTTTGTGCACGGGCAACTCCTGCCGCAGCCAGATGGCGGAAGGGTGGGTCAAGGCGCTCAAATCAAGCGAAATCGAAGCCTATTCGGCGGGCGTCGAGAGGCACGGGTTGAATCCAAACGCCGTCCGGGTGATGGCCGAAGCGGGCATCGATATCAGCGGCCACACATCCAAGACGCTGAATGAACTGGCGAGAATCGAATTCGATTATGTCGTGACGGTCTGCGCACACGCCCACGAGACTTGCCCGGTCTTTCCTCGACAAGCGAAGGTCGTCCATCGAGGGTTCGACGATCCTCCGAAACTGGCAAAGGACGCCCGGAGCGATGAAGATGCGCTGGGTCATTACCGCCGGGTCCGGGACGAAATCCGCGCGTTTGTGGAGACAATGCCCGAATGCATGGTGAACCTCGAAAGCGGCCGAAGAGGGAACTCACAGACCGTCGTCGGCCGGCTTTCGTTTCTGGATCGTTTCCTGACCCTTTGGATTTTTCTCGCGGTCGGCATGGGAATCGCAATCGGGCGTTTCTTCCCCGGTGCGGAGATGTTTATGAACAGCTTTCAGGCGGGTACAACAAATATTCCCATCGCATTTGGCCTCATCCTCATGATGTATCCGGCGCTGGCCAAAGTGCGATACGAGGAACTGGGCGACGTTTTCCGAAACAAAAAGGTTCTCGGCCTTTCTCTCGTTCAGAACTGGATCGTGGGTCCCATCCTGATGTTCCTGCTCGCCGTCGTCTTTCTGCGCGATCGTCCCGAGTACATGACCGGACTGATCATGATCGGATTGGCGCGCTGCATCGCGATGGTCATTGTCTGGAACGAATTGGCCGGCGGGAACACTGAATACTGCGCGGGTCTGGTGGCGTTCAACAGCATCTTCCAGGTAATCTTCTACAGCCTCTATGCGTGGTTCTTCATCGCCGTCTTGCCGCCGCTGTTCGGCCTGTCAGGCAGCGTTGTGGACGTTCGCATCGGACAAATTGCCGAAAGCGTGTTCATTTACCTCGGGATTCCGTTCATGGCCGGAATCCTGACGCGATTCGTTCTGATCCGGGCGAGGGGGAAGGAATGGTATCACGCCCGTTTCATTCCCAGGATCAGCCCGATTACGCTCATCGCTCTGCTCTTCACGATCATGGTGATGTTCAGCCTGAAAGGCAATCTGATCGTTCAACTTCCGATGGACGCGCTTCGCGTCGCCGTTCCGCTCGTGATCTATTTTGTCTCGATGTTTCTGGTCAGTTTCTGGATGTGCAAGTTGGCGGGCGCCGACTACGCGAAAACTGCGACCCTTTCCTTTACAGCCGCCAGCAACAATTTCGAATTGGCCATTGCGGTCGCCATTGCCGTGTTCGGAATCAATTCCGGCGCCGCCTTCGCCGCCGTCATCGGCCCGCTCGTCGAGGTGCCGGTTCTCATAGGCCTCGTCCATGTCGCGCTTCGTCTCCGGCGCGGCGGTCGTCGATGGCGTAGTTTAGAATCGTCCAGATGATTTTGCACGACGCCCCCACGACGCCGCGAACCGTCCGGCTGATCTTGGACGCGCCGCCGCGCCGGTTTCGCCACGTCACGGGCACTTCCACGATTTTCAGTCCGTGCCGAACGGCCTTGATCTGCATCTCGACCGTCCAGCCGTAGTCGGGATCCTGCATGCCGAGCCGCCGCAGGGCATCGACGCGGATGGCGCGAAACGGCCCGAGGTCGGTATACCGAAATCCCCAGATGACGTGAATCAAAAAAGGCGCCAGCCGGTTCCCGACACGCGCCGGAAGGGACATCGCGCCGGGTTCGACCCGGCCGAGTTTGCGCGAGCCGATCACGAAATCCGCATCGCCTCGCTCAATGGGCGCGATCAGCGCCGGCATCTCGGCGGGATCGGAGGAACCGTCGGCGTCGATGAAGACAACCATCGATTCGTCCTTCAGCGCCGCCACTCCCGCCAAACACGCCGACCCGTATCCCCGCCGCGGCGCGGACACCACCTCCGCACCGGCCGCGCGCGCCACATCCGCGGTGCGATCCACGCTCCCATTGTCCGCGACGATCACACGCGACACCAACACCGCCCGGATATCCTCCAGGACGGACCCCAGCGACAGCTCCTCATTCAGCGCCGGGACAATGACGGCCACGCTCGTCAGCTTCTCCATACGTCCTCCCATTTATCATCGTTCGACAAAAAAAATGAAGAAAACGCTTGACTCTATACCATAGTATAGGGTGTATGCTCCCGGCATGAACCGACAAGAGCGGCGGTTTCTCAAGATCGGCGAGGTGGCCAAAGAGGCCGGGGTCAACATCCAGACCGTGCGGTATTACGAGCGGCGCGGGATTCTCATCCCGGCGGAGCGCATGGAATCCGGATACCGGCTCTACACGCCGGAGGCGGTGAGGAAACTCCGGTTCATCAAAAACGCGCAGACCCTCGGGTTTACGCTGGCGGAAATGTCCGCCCTCCTCAAACTCCGCGTGTCAAATTCCAATTGCGACGAGGTCCTGAAAAAAGCCGGAGAGAAACTGCGGCAGGTTGAGGACAAGATTTCGACCCTCAACGCCCTCCGGGGGACGCTGGAGCGCCTGATCCGCGATTGCCGATGCCGCCGCAAGACCGACCCATGCCCCGTGCTGCGGAGCCTCGACACCCTGGGTGGCCGGCCGGTATGAAATTCCTCAAAATGACAGGAGGATGTTGTCCTTCGCCGCAGGATATGCCCGACCCCGGCGAATCGAAAACAGCCGCATCGGGTGACAATAAACTTTCCTGTTTTCTGTGCGGCAAGAACGGAAAACGGGTGGGGCGGGAGACAGTCCATGCTCTGGCGAATCCGGGTCTCATCGAGAAACGGGGATCGCCGAGCGGTTTCTTTTTCTGCGCGTCGGCGGATTGCGAGGTTGTGTATTTCAATGGCGACGGCACTGCTGTACGTACGGGCGAAATTCGGTCGCCGGTCTTTCAAAAAGACGCCGGGCCGGACGTTCCGGCCTGCTACTGTTTCAACCATACGCGGCGGTCGATTGCGGCGGAAATTGCGGGGACGGGCAAGAGCACGGTGCTGGAGGACATCAAACAGAAGGTGAAAGCGGGCCTCTGCGCCTGCGAGACCAGGAACCCGCAGGGAACGTGTTGTCTCGGAAATGTCGGGCAGGTGGTTCGAGCGGCGCTCGATTGGTTGCGCAAAGCGAAGGGCGTGACGACATCATGAAATCGTCGCGGCTGGGCATTCTGTCGTCTGTTTTTGCGTCGGTCTGTTGTGTCGGACCGCTGGTGGCGGTCATGCTGGGGCTGGGCGGAGTGGGACTGGCGGCGTTTTTCGGCAAGTATCATTGGGTGTGGCTGGCGATTGCCGCTGTGATGTTGACCGCCGGATGGATGCGGCATCGCAAAGAATCAAAAACCGCATGTGAAACAGGCTGCGATCTGTCGACGCCGCGCAAGACCCGCGGGGTGCTCATGGGCGCAAGCGCGGTGTTGGCGTTTTTTCTGGTGTTGAACGTCTGGACCCATCACATGCGCGCGGGATCGGGCGCGACCCAGACTCAGCCGGCCGGCGAGGTCGCTGTGATTGGGGTTGACGGGATGGTGTGCTTCACGTGCGAGGTGGCGCTGAAAACCCAGCTTCAGAAACTGCCCGGAGTTTTGTACGTCGACGCCAACTCAAAGGCCGGCCGCGTGACGGTCCGGTTCGATCCGGCCAGGGTGGGTCGCCCGCGGATCGAAGAGGCGATCAACGCAACCGGATATCAGGTGTCGCAGTTGGAGGCGAGGCCATGACGGAAGGGAAGGAGGCACGGAGATGAAAAAGAAGATTTTGCTCGCGCTGGTAGCGGTCGCCCTGTTGGTCGGCGGCGGTGTTGCGTACACCCACGCCAAAGACGGTTCCTGTTGCGGCAAGTCGGCGGACGAATGTTGCGGCAAGTGCGGCGGCGACATGTCGAAATGTCCTGTGAAGTAAATAGATGACCGGGGAGGTTCGATCCCTTCTCGACACTTTATGAGAGGATTGACGGGCTGCCCGCGTCAGCCCTCATCTCTCTTGGCCGGCCGGCGGCCAAACGCGCAGAAGGTGTCGAATTCCCGGAGCATGAACAGCGCGACAAACGCCGCCAGCACCGGCAGCGCCGCGATGAACAGATGGTTCTTGCCGAAGGGCGACAACAGTTGCTCATAGGTTGAAAGGGTCGAATTCGTTCGCATGACGGACGAAGTGGGTTTCTTGGGTTTCATGGGAGGTGAGGCGGTCGCTGAATCCTTTCGCGATGTCCCCTCAACCTCCGCAGGCGTGTTCGGCAAAATCCGTCGTATCTTAACTCCTCATGTATGGACGGCCTGTATTTCAGCCTTCTTAAACAGAACCGAGAACTCGCTTCCGTTTCCCGGCTCGGAAAAAACTCGAATCTCTCCGCCCAGATCCTCGACAATCTGCCGGACCAGAGAAAGCCCCAGCCCCGTTCCCTTATCCAACGGTTTTGTGGTGTAGAACGCCTCGAAAATGCGCTCCTGAATTTCCGGGGCCATCCCCATGCCGTTGTCTTTCACTTTCAGCTCAATCCATTCATCTGGATGGTTTCCGTTTCGGCCGCCAGAAGCCGGCGTTTTCTGGCCATGATGGAGAATGCGAGAAGGACCGCTTCCACAAAGAAAATGGCAAGCGTGATGTGAACGAGAAGTTTTGTGCGGACAGAGGTCATGCGCGCGCCGTTCCGTTCACAGCCGCGCCGATCTTTTGAGTCATTTTCTCAAGTGTGGGAACGCCGATAAAGATGACCTTGCCGTTCAACACGAAACTCGGCGATGCGAACACCCGCGCCCGGGCGGCTCGATCCCGCCATTGCCTCATGTTCCGCCGGACCATCCGCAGATGCCAGCGATCCCTCCTCACGAGTTGAAGTTTGTCCCAGAGGTCGTCCGTGTCCGGACAGGAAAGGCAATTCGGGACGAAAAACAGTTCCAACAAGTTCAATGCGGTCTCCTTTCCTCATCTGTGATGGCTCACTTATCGCACATCTTCAGTTGCCGTTCTGTAATACGCCTTACATACTTTCAAATTTGTTTCAGGCAGGATTCTGGACATGCAAGGGGCCGGCGGCGGCATATAATGAAACCGTTTTTGATTTCAGCCGGGCGGTGGAGCCGCCTCGACCTCCTTTCTTTCGGCCTTCGCCGCCCTCTTGTTATCTCTGGTTGCTTCAAAACTTAACAACTTACGGTCTGTGCTGAACGACAGTGCTGAACGACAGTGTCGCTCCAATTCCGCACCCGGCCCCACTTCCACGTCACGTCACCGCTCTCGGTGTCCGATTCGATCCGGGCCGGTTTGCCGACCAGCGACTGGATCATTTCCTCGTTCATGCCCGCGGCCGGTGGGTCGCGCAGAAGTCTTCGGAAAGGCGGGAAAGGCGTGTGCACGGCACACGGTCACTCCTGCAAAATTGATATTGTACACTTGATGTAATATACTTGTGATGTAATATACTTGAACAAGAAAGGAGGTGACGGGAACAATGTCCAAGCAGAAAGAGGTTCTAAACGCCTCGGATGCAAGGGAGAAATTCACCAAACTGGTGGGCGCGGCGGCGCGGGGTGAACGGGTGTTTATTCGCCACCGTGAAAATGGGGTGGTCGTCATGATGTCGGGGCTGGAGTTTGAATCGATTGAAGCCAGTCAGCGGATGTTGCGGGACTTGGAATTGCAAAGGCATATCGAAGCTCGCCGAACCCGCAGCCGCAAGGATATGTTGAGTTACGACGAATGGAGGCGCTCGGTTGGGATTGCGGTTTGACATTCTGATCAACCCGGAATTCCGGGAGGACTGCCGGGATATTGAAACGGGGAGATTACAGGAAGTCGATTTGTTGATTTATCGTTTGCGTGCCGGGGAAATAAATGGCATCCCGAATGGGAAGTGCTTTGAAATCACAACCCCGAGCGGGATGACCCTGTACTATGACATTGAAAAACTCGGGGGAAAATCAACATTGATCTTGCGGATGTTAAGAGGGTGAGACTTCAGTACGAAAGATTGACGCCGCCAAGATGATCTCCTGCCTGGTTGTCAGCTCAGACCGTAAGTTGTTCCACCTGATATGCCGCCATCGAACCCCACCGTCCAAACTTAACAACTTACGGACCCCGCCGCCGATTAGAACTTTTTTTGCAATTCCCCAGTAATACGGCGTGTTGTGCGCCGGTTTGACCAAAGGTCTTATTGAGACCTTACCGCAAAGGGGGTTGCCCTTCACCGCTTACGGTCTGAAAGGAACATTTTCCCAATACGTCTGATGGCCGCGTAAGATTACAAACGGATTGATCGCGAACCCTCCCGCATGAGATAGTGCGCGCCATGATCGGGATTGCGATCATGCCGTCGGGAAAACTGGCGATTGCCGGGAGAGAGGGTGCGGCGAAGGACGCCGCCGGATTGCCCGATGCCCTCGGCCAATCGATTCGAAAGGCGTTTGAGAGAAGCCCGTCAGAAGGGCTTCTGCATCTGGCGACGATCCGGCCGATGTCAGAGACATCGGCACTTGGGTCGTCGGAGACGCTGATCCGGCATGACGCGGGGTTGCCGGCGGACCTTTCTTATTGGCGGCGGTTCGGCGAACGATACCTGACCGGCCTCTGCCACATTCCGGAGCCGGCCGGCGCTGGCCGATCCGAAAATCTGCGCGCGGCGATCCCGCCGCCGCGCGAAGACCTGAAGGCTCTGGCTCTCGACGCGCCGCCCATGCGCGGCGGGGAGTATCTCCGGACCGAGACACTGGAGCGGCTCTGGGTGGAGATGGACACCCACGCGCGCGCAGAGATCGCGGCCACCAGCGGCGGCCTGTCGGCGTGGCTTCGCGCCCGAAGCCCCCTCTGGCATCGCGTGGGGCGGGTCTCTTTCCATCTTGCCGAAAACAAGCGCGACGCCGAATGCCCATTCGCCTTCCTCGCCACCTACGCCCCGCGCCTCATCGACGGCCGCCGCGTGGAATACCTGCCACTCGGCCGCGCGCTCGAGGAATACGCAGGCGCAAAAAACTGCGGCGCGATGGTCAATCTCCTGACTCCCGTCCAGCGCGCCGCCGAGCGATCGGCATGGGTCAAGGCGCTTGTCGATTCCGGCGAAATTTTTCACCCGCTTCGCTGGTCGCCCGCCGAGGCCTATCGATTCTTGAAGGACGCGCCCCTGCTCGAGGAGAGCGGCCTGCTCGTACGCATGCCCGATTGGTGGACGAAGCGGCCGCCGCGCGTGCGCGTGGGCGTTTCCATCGGGGATGCCGGCCGGGCCCATTTCAGCGCGAAGTCCATGCTCGATTTCAAAGTGGGATTGACCATCGAAGGCGAGACTCTGACGGAGGAGGAATGGAAAAAATTGCTTGCCGGCAGTGACGGACTCGTCTTCCTCAAGGGCCGCTGGGTCGAGGTGGACCGGACGAAACTCAAAGACGCGCTGGAACATTGGAAACGCGTGGAACGGCAGTCAGGCGGGGACGGCGTTTCGTTCATCGAAGGCATGCGGCTTCTGGCCGGCGCGCCGATGGATGCGAATCTGGACGGCCTCTTTGAGGCAGACGCAGCCGCGTGGTCGGACGTACACGCCGGCGCGTGGCTGGAAAATCGCCTGCGCGAAATTCGCGAGCCGGGGTCGTTCGAACGCGCGCTTCCCGGAAGCGACCTTCGCGCGACGCTTCGGCCATACCAGGAGACGGGCGTTCGGTGGCTTAGTTTTCTGTCGCGGCTCGGACTCGGATCGTGTCTGGCCGACGACATGGGACTCGGCAAGACGATCCAGGTGATCGCGCTCCTGCTTCTCATGAAGCGGGAGAGGAAAACGGGCCGCCTCGTGGCCGCGCCGGCGATTCTGGTTCTGCCTGCGTCGCTTCTGGCCAATTGGAAATCTGAAATGGAGCGCTTCGCGCCGACGCTGGTCTTCCGGTTTGCGCACCCTTCCCTGGAGAAACCCGAAACTCTGAAGAAAGCCGAAACCTCGCCGCGCGCGTTTCTCGACGGCGCCGATGCGATCCTCACGACCTACGGCATGGTCTCGCGAATGGAATGGCTGACGGCAGTCGAGTGGAGCATGGCCGTTCTCGACGAAGCCCAGGCGATCAAGAATCCCGCCGCGCGCCAGACTCGGGCGGTGAAACGGTTGAAAGCCGGCGCTCGGATCGTTCTGACGGGCACGCCGGTCGAGAACCGGCTGACCGACCTCTGGTCGATCTTTGATTTTCTCTGCCCGGGTCTGCTTGGCTCGGCGAAAACGTTCGGCGGGTTTGTCAAACGTCTTGAAAATCGGGAGAGCGAACAGTACGCGCCGCTCCGGAAGCTCGTGGGACCCTACATCCTTCGGCGGCTGAAGACGGACAAGTCGGTCATCGCCGACCTGCCGGACAAAACGGAGGTGCAGGCGTTCTGCCGGCTCACGAAAAAGCAGGCGGTTCTATACGAGCAGTCGGTCAAGGAACTGGCGAGGGCGCTCGCGGACGCCGATGAGGGAATCCGGCGGCGCGGCGTGATCCTCGCATTCATCCTGCGTTTTAAACAGATCTGCAATCACCCGGCCCAGTGGCTCGCGTCGGGCGGCTACGCGCCGGAGGAGAGCGGCAAGTTCATCCGCCTGCGGGAAATTTGCGAGGAGATCGCCGCGCGACAGGAGAAGGCGCTGATCTTCTCGCAGTTTCGAGAAATGACCGAACCGCTGGCGGGATTCCTCAAGACAGCCTTCGGCCGGCCCGGACTCGTGCTGCATGGGCAGGTCGCCGTCGGCAAACGCAAGGCGCTGGTGGACGATTTTCAGCGCGAGCAGGGGCCGCCGTTTTTCGTGTTGTCCCTCAAGGCGGGCGGTACCGGCCTCAACCTCACGGCCGCCTCGCACGTCATTCATTTCGACCGCTGGTGGAATCCCGCAGTCGAAAATCAGGCCACCGACCGCGCGTTCCGGATCGGCCAGAAAAAAAATGTCATGGTGCACAAATTCATCTGCCAAGGTACGATTGAGGAGAAAATCGACGCGCTTATCCGGGACAAGACGGCGCTCGCCGGCGAGATATTGGAAGGCGGCGCGCCGAAACTGATCACGGAGATGGACGACAAGGAACTGTTGAAGATGGTCCGGCTGGACGCGTCAACGGTGGGGGAGGAGTAACCGATGTCCTATTGGGGAATGTGGCGGCCGTACGTTCCGGTGTGGAAGCGCCGGCGGAACGCCGAGAAGGCCATGGACAAATTGCGCAAAAAAGGCGTGAACATCCAGCCCGTCGTTCTTGAGGGCCGCAAGATTGCCGAAACTTTCTGGGGCAAGGCGTGGTGCGGGCATCTCGAAAAATTCAGCGACTACGAGAACCGCCTGCCGCGCGGCTGCACGTACGTGCGCAACGGCTCGGTCTGCCATCTCGATATCCGGAAAGGGACGATCGAAGCGAAGGTGCGCGGGTCGAGGATTTATGATGTCGAGATCGCGGTGAAGACGCTGGCGCCGCAGAAGTGGAAGGCGCTGAAAAAGCGCTGCGCCGGGCAGGTCGGGTCGATGCTGGAGCTTCTGCAGGGCAGGATTTCGAATCAGGTGATGTCGATCGTCACGGACAGATCAAGCGGGCTTTTCCCGCTCCCGAAGGAGATCGACCTTGACTGTTCCTGTCCGGACTGGGCCGACATGTGCAAGCACGTGGCCGCGGTCCTTTACGGCGTGGGCGCGCGGCTGGACAAAAAACCGGAACTGCTGTTTCTTCTGCGCGGCGTTGATCACGCCGAGCTGGTAAGCGAAGACGCCGCCCGGGCTGTCGTCACACGCGCGCCGGCCGGGAAGGGCCGCGTGCTGGACGAGAAGGCGCTCTCGGATGTGTTTGGCATCGACATCGGGGAACCTGCCGAGGCGCGGTCACGGCCGGCCCGCAAGGCGCAGATTCGGAGGCGGCCGCGGATGACGCGCAAGCGCGGCCTGCCCGTTTCCGGCACGGCCTGACCGACAATGACGCGTGCGGTTGAGGGGGTCGTTCTTCCTCTTTTACACTTTCAATCTCGACGCGGGTAAGAATGACCCCCGGCATGACGGCATCGGCCATGGATTTTTCACCATTCGCACCGGACGGGATATTGCCGGATCAATGGGTCGGGGGTGAGAATGACGCATCCCTCGACGATGGCCTGACAGACGAGCATCCTGTCGAAGGGGTCTTTATGAAGCCCGGGCAGGCGGGCCAGCCGGAGCACCGCTTCCTCGGAAATCGCCAGCGCCGAGATCCCATACGCGCGGCGGCGGGCCGGAAGAAAATCA
Organism: Candidatus Lindowbacteria bacterium RIFCSPLOWO2_12_FULL_62_27; assembly: GCA_001784175.1. GTDB lineage: Bacteria > Lindowbacteria > 2-12-FULL-62-27 > 2-12-FULL-62-27 > 2-12-FULL-62-27 > 2-12-FULL-62-27. The sequence goes on along the minus strand of MFPR01000004.1, from coordinate 39,529 downwards.
TCCGGTGGCTCGGGGAGGACAAGTTTTTTTGCGCCATGCTTGACCACGATTTCCCACTCGGATGCGGCGCTCAACCACACTTCATTGCCGGTGTCTTGAAAACAATCGCGGGCCGCGGCGGACAAATTTTTATCGTCCGAAGCGATCCACAAAAACGCGCAGGTGTCGAGCAGAATCTTCAAGATTTCCTGCCGTTGAAGAGATTGGTGAGGTCGTCGGGAAGAGGGTCGTAAAACGATTTCGGAATCCGGATTTTTCCCTTGTCCAACCCGACCGGGCGTCTGCGGGCGGGAGGTTGCGGGACCGGCCGGATCTCCGCGATGGGGATGTTGCGGCGGCAGATGAGAATCGTCTCGCCCTTCTGGACGCGCTTGATGTACCGCGACAGATGGGTCTTGGCGGCATGCATGTTCAGTTTGACCATGACTACATTTTAGACTAATTAGTAAACCAAGTCAAATCGTCTCTTCCGCTGCCCAGGGAATTACAACAAAGCCAAATCAGAACGGAAACCGGTTAAAACTTTTTAATTTATCTGCCGGTCGAAAAAATCTCCGTGCGCGGATGGAAGGCTGCCCAGGCAAACCAGAACGCCCGCACCACGGGAATGGGCCGGCCGGCGGGATCGTTCACCCGAATCAGATCCGCACCTTTATCATATTCGATGTCAAGGGCGACGCCGCCGATGCGATCTTGGAATCGGTCCGGACCCGTTTCGAGCCTCCGGATGGGATAAGCCTTGGCCCGCCCACCGACGATGATTCCCGCCACCGGCTCTTTGGTCGGGAGCCGCTCGTCGCGATTGGACACCGGAAAATAAATAAGCGGGGAATAGGCATAATCGCGGTAAGGACTTCTGCCGTAGTCCCTGTCGTGCTCTGTTCGAGTGGAGAGGACTTTGCCGGACGGATGACGCGCTTTGAAATCAGCGAGGGTTGTCTGGTCCAGCGGGAGAATCCGGAGCGGCTTTCCACGCATTTCCCCGCTGATGGCCTTCATCAAAATCTGCGACCAGAGACTTTCAGTCTGATGGTCGTACATGAGCACGTCGCTGTTATAAAGCAGACCGGACACGCCGAAGGTGAGGGGTTTATCCCCGGCGCGCCGGTCAAATGCCATCCCCGTTCCACATAGAGGACAGAATGAAATCACAACCGGAACTCCTCCAACCACATCATTGACGATCTCATGCCAGTTCAGAATGCGGATCGGATAGGCCCGCGCGTCGCTGTCGATTTCAATCGACAGTACCCGGTCGGACGGCGCAAGCCACGCCGCGACGGACGCGCGGTCGAACTCCGGCCGCAAAATAGCCGGAATCCCGTCCCGCCCCGGCCCGCCGGAAAGAATTTCATCCGCCGGCACATCCGTTTTGGACAGGTCGAACCCGTTCAGTGCGGCCGCTTGCGCCGGATGGATCGCGGTCAATAACAAAGCAACCGACAACAGATGTCGAACCCGTACGTTTCTCATGACAGTGACAAGACTAACAGGCAGGCAACGGGGGGGCGGTAAGGAAGATTACAAATTCACATGATTTTTCTGAACGCTATTTTCACTCCCGGCAAGGACAGCCCAAATTACTTGCCGGTGGTCACAAAATCATTTCCCCGCCGTACTCCTTCAGTTTTTCTTTCAATGTCGAACGCGAGATGCCCAGCACTTCGGCGGCGCGGCTTTTGTTGCCGCCGGCGCGGGCGAGGACCGAAAAGATGTGGCGCTTTTCGGCGGCCGATAACGACGCGTTGCCGTTATCGGGCGGGCCGAGCGTGGGCGTGTCAAGAACAATGAGGTCGGGCGTGATGGTATCGGATGGCGCCAGGAGGACGGCGCGTTCGAGAAGATTGCGGAGTTCCCGGACGTTGCCCGGCCAGTGATAGGAGAGAAGCCGTTGTTCGGTCTCGGGAGACAGGCTGAAATTCGTCCGCCCGCGCTCGCTCCCGAATCGGCGGAGGAAATGCCGCGCCAGAAGGAGGATGTCATTTCCCCTGGCTTTAAGCGGCGGCACGTGAATCACCATGACTTTGAGGCGATAATAGAGGTCCTCGCGGAATCGCCCGGCCGCGACGGCCGCCGCGAGGTCGTGGTTGGTGGAGGCCAGAATGCGGATATCGGCGACAAATTCCCGCCGGCCGCCGAGCCTCCGATAGGTTTTGTCTTCAATGACTCGAAGAAGTTTGGGTTGAAGCGCCAGAGACATGTCGCCGATTTCGTCGAGGTAGAGCGTGCCGCCGTCGGCCATCTGAAGGAGTCCCTCGCGGGATTCCCTGGCGTCCGTGAACGCGCCACGTTCGACGCCGAACAATTCCGCTTCGAGCAGATTTTCCGGGATGGCGCTGCAGTTGAGCCGGATGATGGATTTGGCGGCGCGGGGACTTTGCGCGTGGATGCTGCTCGCGACGAGTTCCTTGCCCACGCCGGTTTCGCCGAGAACGAGAACGGTGGTGTTAGAGGCCGGCGCGACGCGCGAGATCAGATCCCGCACTTGCCGGACCACTTCAGATTCGCCGATGATCTCCGACGCGGCGGCGCCCGCGAGCCGGCGCTGGGACGCCACCAGGTGTTTGAGTTGCGACACTTCGAGCGCCTTGGAGACGGTCACGAGAAGCTCGTCGAGATCGAAGGGTTTGATTAGGTAGTCGGTCGCGCCGGCTTTCATGGCGGCAACGGCCGCCGACGCGTCGGGGAAGGCCGTCATCAGGATCACCGGCATATTTGGATCGACAGAACGGATCTTCGAGAAAAGATCAACGCCGCTGCCATCCGGCAGGCGGATGTCCAGGAGCGCAAGATCGAAGTGAGCGGCGGAAAAGCGATCCCACCCATCGCCGGCGCTGACCGCGGCGGTCACGTGCTGACCTGCGCCCGTCAACACATCGTCGATGGTGAGCCGGAGATTCTTGTCGTCTTCGATCACCAGAATCCGCGCCATCTAAGTCGCCGCCCCCGCCATTGCCCTGAGTTCCAGCGTGAACACCGTATTCCAGCCATTGGCATGGCCGAGGTACAACTCGGCGTTGTTTTGCGCCGCCAGACGCCGGGCGACCGAAAGCCCCAGGCCTGTGCCGTCCGCGCGTGTCGTGTAAAACGGTTGAAAAATCTTTTCGCGGTCCTCCGGCCGAATACCTCCGCCCATGTCGCTGACATGGACCGCCACTTTGTTCCCGCCGTTCGGCGCGGCGCTCACGAGGATCCGGCCGCCGCCGGGCTGCGCCTGAATGGCGTTCAGAATGAGATTCAGAATAATCTGCCGCGCCTGCTGAAAATCGACGAGGATTTCCGGAAGGCGGGGAGAAATGTCGGTTTCAATCCGGATGCCCGCCTTTTCCGCCGTCTTTTTCGACAGATCAACCAGCGGCCCAATCATATCCTCAAGCTGGCACGGCGCAAGCCGGGTCGGCGCGGGCCGGGCGAAGGCGTTGAAGTTCCGGACGATGCCGGCGAGCCGGTCGATTTCTTCAACCAGCCGCATGGCCAGTGTGTGAATGCGTGGATGCGCGACAACCGGCTCGCAGATTTTGCAACGGTCAGGATCGGCCGGGCGGGGCCACGCGACCGCTGTGGCGTCGATGGCCTGTGCGGCGAGTTTCATGGCGCCAAGCGGATTGCCGATCTCGTGAGCGACACCGGCGGCGAACTGGCCCATGGCGGCGAGATGTTGGGCGCTTGCCAGATGTTCCTGCGACCGCCTGATTTCCTCCGTCTGGCGGGACACCTCTTTTTGGAGTTCGTCGTTCCAATTCCGAAGCCGGCGGTCGGACTCGCCGAGTTTCTCCGCCATCCGGTTGGCCTGCTGGGCCAGAAATTCGATCTCGTCGCCGGTGGCGATGTTCAGGCGCAGGTCAAATTGCCCCGCGGCGATCTCCTCCATCCCCCGCGCCAGCCGGATGATTGGACGCGTGATGTAATGCCCGATGAGCAGGCCGACCAGACACGCAAGGACGATCATCGCGCTGAGCGCCAGATACAAAAGCGCTTTTTGATGATGCAGAGGCGCAATCACCGCGGAAAAAGGCGTCTTGGCCGCGAAAATCCATCCTGCCCACGCCTCATCCGCCGTGCGCCGGATGGGCGCATGAATCATGAACGATTCGTTGGATTCGAGGATGCCGGCGGTGTCGGCGAGAATCCGACGGGATGCGCCGGATAATCCCAGTTCCGAAAGAGTTAGTCCCGGCTGAAACAGAATCCGGGTTGCGCCTGTCGGCTGTTCGGGAGAGGACGCCAGAACAACTCCCGACCGGTCCAGGATCATGATCCGCGTTTGGTTGGGAAAAGGCCTGAGAACGGAAAAGAGATGTTCGGCGAAGAGATTGATCACGATGAGGCCGGCCTTCTCGCCGCGCTCGTCCAGAACAGGGGACGCATAGCGGACAACCGGATTCGGCGGGGATTCGATCCGGCCGAATTCCATGTTCAGGTCCATCGGCGACGCATAGACTCCGCCTGCGTTTGCCTCCATCCCTTCACGAAAATAATAGCGGTCCGATTTGTCTTGAAGCAACTCCGCCGGAACCGGCAGGGGCCGGCCGTCCTTCAGATTCAATCGGACCATTTCCATTCCGCGGCTATCAAGATACCGGACTTGATAAAACGCGCGACGGCCCTGTGAAAAAACAAGCAGAGCATCCTCGGCCTTGCACCGGGACGCCTCCGACCTGTGGCCGGCCAATGACCGGATGGGCGCCAGACTCGCCAGAAATCGCGCGTCCGTCTCCACCTGAAGCAAAAATTCCTGCATATCGTTCGCCCGGGCAACAGCCTCGCTTTGGACCTGGCTGACAATTTCGTTCTTCAACGTATTTCCGGTATGAGCGATGGCATAATAGCCGACAACAGCGGCCGGCAGCGTGGAGAGGAGGATGAACGGAACGATGAGCTTCGTCCGAATGCTGACTTCCTGAAGCCGGTGGATCCAGGGGTTGACATCGTTGGCGAAGCGCCGCGCCGTCGACCCGGACCGGAATCGAACCTCCAGAAGATAGGCGACCAGCCCACCAGTCGCCACGCTCGCCAGGATCCCGCGAAATAGATGCATTTTATGGAGCCACATCTCCGAAACATCCCGAAGGTAAACCCGTTCGATGATTTCGAATCCGCCGAAAAAGGCGGCCAGAAAAAGGAGGACGGCCAGAACCGCGGTCCAAGGCCGATCCTTATTCCCCGGCTTGGACTTCTCATGGCTTTTCTGTCTCGAAACAGGCGTGTCAGGCGATTTGCTCTCCATCAGTCCTACAGATCTGCAAAAAACACACCATCCATTTCACGCAGAGGCGAAGAACGTCGTATCTGCTTGTCAGGAGGTGCGATATTATATTCTGGGGGCGGCCCTATCCCGAAGCCGCAGACATGTTATGACCTGTTTCGTTACAATCCACTGAAGGCCGCTTGGTTTACGCCGGTTGCACGAGCAGGCGCAGGTTGGTGTGCTCGGCAATTCGCTTGAACCCGGCGTCACCCGTGAGGAGCGGCTGATTGTGTGTGAGAGCGATTTGCGCGATCAGAATGTCTATGACGCTTCCGAAATTGACGCCTTTGGCGCGGAGTTGGCGGGATAGCCCCGCCGCCGCCAGATGACCCTTGTCGTCAAGCGCCAGCCGTGGAAACTTGGGGAGTTGGCCGGCGGCCGTGTCAAAGTCTCCGTCGGAACGGAATCCCTGTAAAACTTCGACCACGATGATATCTGTGACAAATATCGGCCGGCCGCTTGCGAGCGCTTCGCGCAGGACGCCGCAGACCGCCGAATGGCGCCCGGCATAGTGATCGATCCAGACGGAAGAGTCAACAAGCATCAGGCGCGGATTCGCGCTTCACGCCGCAGTTCCCCCTCCCACGTCAACTTGCCGCCCGACGCAAGGGCCTTCGAATAGACTGCGCCCAACTCCACCGCCTTTTTCAGCGCCGTATGAATCGCCTCGCGCTTGCTTTTCGCGCCCAAAATTTTCATCGCGCGGCGGACCAGGGGCTCGTCCAAAACAACATTGGTTCGGACCTTCGACATTTCTCATCACCTCCTCGATACACAATAATATCGATAAAATGTGTATAAATCAAGCCGCCATGCCGCATCGGGGTTTGGCCCCTGTCCCCTGCGGCGACCGTGCTTGGAATTTTCTCATCTCCGGGTCGATTGATCCAGCCGCTCGACGTACCACGCGGCCTCCCAGAATTCCGTGAGGTCGTTTGGATCGTTCAATTGTTCGAAGTAACCCGTCATGGGCGTGCCGGGCAATCCGGTGGCCATGACGCGCACGGTGTCGCGCGGGCGCCATCCGGATTTGCGAAACACCGGTCCCAGCGAGTAATCGCGGGGACGTATCCTTCGGCCGTGTTCGTCCTTGAGGTCCTTCGCCGATGGCCCGTCGCCATGCCCGGTGAGGCCATGGCATTTTTTGCAGTCGAATTTGGTTTCATAGAGTCGCCGGCCGCGCTCTTCCCAGCCGGGCAACCGCGGCGGCTCCGCGCCGATGGCCAGAGTTTCTCCGACACCGAACGCGTCCCACTTCGGATAAAAAGTTTTGACGTAATCGACCAGCGCCCAGCGTTCTCCGGCCGGCAGATACGCGAAGGACGGCATCCCGTAGGCGGAAAAACCGGCAGTGACACTGCGGAACAAATCCTCATCCTGCGGCATGCCTTCGCCGACGGTCGTCCGAAACCGGAAGACGCCCCTGGTGAAATCGCGCGGCGGCGTGGCGAGAAATTGCGCCGCCGGCCCTCCGCCGTCCCCGCGAATGCCGTGACAGGCGGCGCAGTGCGCCTCGTAGGCCGCCCGGCCATGCGCCGACGAACCGGAAGACTCACCCACCGGGCGCGCCTGCGCCAGTTCCTCCCAAATCGGCGGTCCCGACGGAGCGATGGATTTTGGTGGAGAGCCGCAGGCCGCCCACATCAGCGACGACGAAAGAATAAGAGCGGCGCGGAAAGATCGACGGTGCTCTCCCATTTACATCACCGTCCTCGGGGCGAAACTCATTTCATCGAACGTTTTCTTGTAGGGCGATTCGCCGATTTTTTTGATCCTGCCTTTGCCAAGTTTGAACCGGTATCGGAGTGTGATCGGATCGGGAACGCGGTGGACGACGCTGTTGGCGGGCGCGGCCGGCCAGAGAAAATCGGCGAAGACCACGCCGGGCCTGATGTCATCGGTGACGATCGCCACGCCTTTGAATTCGCCGTGCCCGATCCGGATCCGGCCGGCCTTCTCCAGTTCCGTGTACGTCATCTCGCCGTCTTTGGTGGCGACGAATCCGCCGGTTTGAATCAGCACGTCGTCGCTCCAGATCAGCACCTCGTCGCCGCTTTCGATCCCGCGTTTTTGGGCGTCCTCCGAGTGGACTTCGACGAATTGCCCGGGCCAGCGCTGCATGATGTACGGCCGCCGAGAATCGTCGAATGCTGACTGCCAGCGCTCGTTGATCCGGCCGCTTGTCACCCACAACTCGTCCTCGCGGGGCGTGATCCGTTCAAAAAAATCTGAATACAAATCCCACGGCGTCTTGTGCAGAAGCGCCTTGCCGCTGTGCGAGCCGAACGCCGAAAGCCATTTTTGGTGAACGGTCGGGCCTTCCGGCGCGCCGAAATCGTGATCGGGGTCGTGCAGGCGTTTGGTGCCGACGATCATGCCGCGCCGTTTGGGCGAGGAAAAAAATCCGGCGTAGTCCAGATACTCGGCGTTTTCCGTCGGTTTCTCTCTAAACCGAACCGGCCCCTGAATCCCTCGCGTGCCCATCGCCCGCAGGACGTCATGCCCCCGCATGCCGATTTGTTTGGCGTACCAGACCAGCGGATGATAATTGAGGACGCCGCCGCGGGAAAATCGCGCGCCCTCCTCGAACACCTGATTCGAATCTTTCCAGTCGTAATCCTTGAACCCCATTTTCCGCGCGAAACCCGAGATGATCCACCAGTCCGGTTTGGCCTCGCCCGGCGCGTCGCAAAATTTCGAATAGAGCCTGATCCGCCGCTCGCCGTTGGCCCTCGAGAAATCCTCCTCGCCCCACGTGGCCGCCGGCAACACGAGGTCCGCGTACTCGGTGGCGATCGGATCAACCGGATAGATGTCCTGATGGACCACGACCATGCCGCCGGAGTCGGCGCGTTTTTTCAGCGCGTCCACCGCCGAAGATGCGTCCGATGACGAAACCTGATGAGGATTATCCCGCGTAAGTTTTTGGAATGTCCGCGCCAGTTCCTGGCTGGCGGCCATTGCCTGAAGCCACGTGGTGCCGATGACGTAGGCAAAGCGGACATGCCCGGCCTCGACCCATCGGTCCAGATCGATCTCCTGTTTTCGCCGGCCCTGGTATTTGTTCGGCGACTGGATGCGCGGATAAGACGCGGCGTTCGAGGCCCAGCCGCGCTGGTGGCCGCCGAGACGCGAAATCACGCGGCCGGGACGGTTGCCGGCGCCACAGAGGAGCGCCAGCGCGGCGAAGGACGCGGTATTCAGATAATTATTGCTCCAGTAATTTCCCTTTTCGAATCCAAAAGACGTTTTCGGGTGTACGCCGCCGATGGGTTTGGCGATGAGTTCGGCCGTCGCCCGGATTTTTTTCGCGGGGATGCCCGTCAGTTGCGCCGCGGTGTTCAAGTCCGAATACGGCTGGGCGAGCAGCCATTCTTTGTAGGCGGCGAAATCGGTGACGCCGATTTTGTCCCAGGTCGTCCGCCACTCCACCGGCGTATTGCGGGGGCCGCGGCCGAACCCGGAATCGATCTCCCATTTGGTCGCGATCCAGTGATCGATGAACTCGCGGTCCTCCCAGCCGTTTTCGAGAATGATCCGCGCCAGCGCCAGATGCAGAATCGTGTCAGTGCCGGGAATGATCGGCAGATACAGCCCGCCGGTTTTTTCGGCGTAGGCCGCGCCGGCCGTGCGCCTGGGATTGACCATGATGATCTTGTTCGGCGCGCCTTTCATCATCCATTCCGTGAAAATGATCGTTTTCGTCTCGTAGGGATCGGTGCCGGAAATAAATAAAACGGCCGCCTGCTCCCAGTCGTGATACGACGCGCTGAACGTCACGATCCCCGAGTCATCAACGCCGGCCGTGTCGTTGCCGGGTCCAGGCTTGTCGTGCTCCGAATAGGCCGGTGTCTGGATGGACTCGAACGCCAGTTTTGAGATGGCATAGGTGTTTTCGAAATACTGGTAGGAATATGTCTTCATCGCCCACGCCGACTCGCCGAAGTTCGACAGAACGTGCCGTGAAACGCCGGCCATGATGTCAAAGGCCGCATCCCACGAAACCGGAACGAGCGTTCCGTTCACCCGGATCTGCGGCGTCTTGAGCCGGTCCGCGGTCGGGCCGTCGGGGTTGTAGACTTTCTGCGCGAGGCATCCGCCGCGGATCGAGTGATTGCCGCCGCGGTTGACCACGGTCGCATCTGGGTCGGGCAGGACGATCACGTTGTGTTTCTTGCCGCCGACCAGACACTCGTTGTGCTGATTGGGACTGGGCCATCGGCCTGAGAGCGCCGGAACGGGGAAATCGATCCCGAGCGCGTTTTCGGCTTTGCCAGGCCCACCCTCACGTCCTTTGGGCCAGACAAAGGCCTTGTAGCCGCAGCCGACGATGCAGTAATCGCACGCGGTCGTATGAACGCTGGCATCTTTCGGAGGCAGAGGCACGTGGTCCTTCGGTTCGTATTTTGCCGTCATGCCCGGTCCCGCCTCTCCATATTATTATGGTGGCCGTAGAGGAGTCCTACGACGCCGGCGGCGAAAACATCGTTGCCGTCGGTTTCGAGCACAATCTGCGGCAGGTTCTGCGTGGCTTGGCCGCTCACGACCATGCCGTGCCGCCGCAGGTCGAACGTCGTCAGGTGCATGGGGCACGGTCCGGCAACCGCGGATTTGAAATCAACGTTGCCGCGCAAAAGCCCGCCCATGTGGGTGCACAGATCGCTGAAAGCGACGATGTCCTGATCCGGCCCGATGCCGCCTCCGGCCCGGACGCCCAGTTTGTAGAGCGTGCAGAGCGAATGGGCGTCTTCGCGCGGAAACAGGAACACGATCGTGTCGCCAGTTTTGATTTCCGAAAGTTTGGCGATCCATTTCTTTTCAAATCCGTAGACGGTCGCGGTTTTGTGCTCGTCCGCGGCGAACACGCGGCCTTTGAAGAGCGAGCCAAGCGTTACCGTCATCGCCGAGACTGCGCCGGCCAGCAAAAATTGGCGGCGGTTCACGCAGGGTGTCTGGACGTCCATCCGTTATCGCCTCCCCACTTCAATGGGTTTGTATTCCGGCATGGCCGGCGGTTCCATGAGAATTTCCGGGCCGCTCAAGGTCTGGAGGAATTCGAGAAGATCCGCTTTTTCAGGCGGTGTGAGATTCAGCGGCGCGAGAAGTATGCTCCTGGCCGGGTCGTCTCCGCCGCCTTTGTTATAGAAATCGACGACCTTCTCCAACGTCGCGAACACGCCGTTGTGCATGTAGGGCGCCGTGTATCGGATGTATCGAAGCGGCGGTGTGCGCAACCGGCCTTTGTCCTCTTCGCGCTTCGTTGTGTAGTACAGACCCAGATCCCGGTCGGCCTTCAGGTACACCTCTTCCGGCACGCCGCGGCTGTAGTGCTGGTATCGGAGGGACACCTGCATGAGGACGTCCTTTTCGAACTGCGGCGGCGGCGGAACTCCCAAGTTGTGATAATTTTCGTCTGATAGCAGCGCCCCGTTATGGCAGCGGATACAGTTGGCCTTTCCTTCAAACAATGTCTTTCCCCGCACGGCCGACGGCGAAATGGCGTTTTTGTCTCCGCGCATGTATCGGTCGAACGGCGTGTTGTTGTCCACGACCTCGGCGCGCTCGAATGTTGCGATGGCCTTCAGCGCAAGATTGTACGTCGGCTGGTCGACGCCGAAGACTTCTTTGAACAATGCGACGTATTCGGGAATCTGCGCCAGCCGCTCTTCGATCATCACGGGGTCGCCGTTTCCGGCGAGATTGCCCGTGATGGCGCTGTTGGCCTGGCTCTCCAGCGACGTGACCTCGCCGCCCCAGAACAATTTGGTGAGATAGGCCGAGTTGACGACGGTCTGAGAGTTGCGCCAATGCCGCGTGCCCGGATATCCCCGCGAGATGGCCTGGCCGTCGCCCCAGCCGAGTTCCGGCGTGTGGCAGGATTTACACGAGGTCGAAACGTCGCCGGACGTGCGCTGATCGAAAAAGAGGAGCCGCCCGAGTTTGACCTTGGCCGGCGTGATCGGGTTGTCCTGCGGCACGGAGACGGGCCCGAGCGCGGCCAGCGGCGGGAATTCCGGGTCAACAGCATGTTGCGGTTCAACCGCGCCTTTCCCACATCCGACAATCAGTACTGTCACCAGCGCAGCCAAAACTGCAAAACTGCAAGTATGACCCCTCTGTTGCTGTTGACTCTGTCTCCCTCTCCCGCTTTCGGCGGGAGAGGGTAGGGGTGAGGGTGGCCGAACGCCAGTTGCCCCCCTCACCTCAATCCTCTCCCCCCTGCGGGGGGAGAGGAGGTGAATGGACAAACTGCAGCTATGACCCCTCCGTGTTTGCGCCATCTTAGTTTTTCCCCAGCGTTCGGACTTGATACATGGGACTGAGGCCGGGATCGTCGAGGACTTCGTCGCCCGACAAGGATTTCAGAAATTCGACGAGGGCTTTTTTCTCCCGGGATGAAAGGCCGAGGGGTTTGAGTCCGGCGCGATTTTCTTTTCCCCCGCCGCGATTGTAAAACTCAACTACGTCGTCCAGCGATTTGAAAGTCCCGTTATGCATGTACGGCGCGGTGCGCGTGAGTTCGCGCAAGGTCGGCGTCCGAAACGCGTTTCGGTCCTGCGGTTCCTTTGTGACGGCGGAGCGGCCGATATCCTCACGCAGGGTCGCGTAATCGGAAACGCCGAGCGTTTTGAGAAACCGACGGAATGTAATGTGCCGTTCGGGCGTTGCGAACACGTCCGGATTTTCGGGCGCGCCTGTGGCATGGAATCGGCCGTCGCTCAGCATGCCGCCGCTGTGACAGCGGATACAGCCGGCCCTGCCCTTGAATAGATCCATGCCGGTTTTGGCGTCGGCCGATAATGCCGATTCCTCTCCGGCCAGGAATCGGTCGAACGGAATATTTTTGGACCGCAGAGTCTTGAGGTAGGCGGCGACGGCGTTCAGAATTTTACCGTAGCCCGGCACGCCACCGAAGGCTTTCTTAAATCCTTCCTCATATTCCGGAATCTGCCGAAGGCGTTCGATCCCCAACCGGCCGTCCAACTGCAGAAAATGTGCTTCGGTCAGATGATCCCTTACGACCGTCGGCAGATCAGCGGCGGGGAGCCGGCCGTCCCAATACGAATAGGCGCCGTGCGCCGCATTCAACACAGTCGGCGTGTTTCGGAAGTAGAGCGAACCGGGGTACCCGATCGACAGCGGCAGGCCGTCCGCCCATCCGGCGTCCGGTTTGTGGCAGGTGGCGCAGGACATCGATCCGTCGCCGGAAAGCCGCGGATCGAAAAACAGCCGGCGACCCAGCGCCGCCTGTTCCGGGTTTACGCTTTGCGCCGGAGGCAGGGGCTCCAGTTTGTACGGCTCCTCGCCGAAACCCGTCCGTTCGCAGACGAGTGCGACGCACGAAATCAGCGCGGTGACGGAAAGCAAGAGAAACCCCCGGCGCCGACCGTTCATCTTTTCGCCGCCGGCAGGGCAAGATTTTCCGTCGCGGCCTTTTTGGGTTGTACGACAATATCTTTTTGCATCCGGCCGGCGGTTTCGTGCCAAACGACCAGCCGGTATTTGCCGGGCGGGATGTCGGCGATTTTGTAACGGCCCTTAGAATCCGTCACCGCGAAATACGGATTGTCCCGAACAACGATCCACGCGCTCATCCACTTGTGCGCGTCGCAGGTCACTTTGATTTCGTCCGCCAGCGGAAACGAACGCTTGAGCGGCCTTCCCTGCCCGGCGGCGAGGAGTGAGAGGTTCAAGGGCCGGTTCTCCTTTGGAAAACTGTTGATATTGTGAAGCACCGCATCGCTGTTCTTGAAAAGAATCTTTTGACCGACGCCGATGGCCAACACGTGCGGAACGTAGGCGCATCCCGACTGATCCATGGCCGCCTCCGATGTCGGCATCTCTTTTCCTCCCGAAACGCCTTCCAGCCACACCACGGCGTTGGCCAATCCGCCGTCCGCCGCCACGAGGAGCGATTCGTCCCGGATCGGATGTTTGCCGCAGACCTCGAGGTCGTGATCCACCTTGAGATTCGCTGGCCGGCCTTTGCCCTTATAAGTGACGGCGCCGGAGACGATCCCGCCGTTTTCGACGGCATGGGCCACATTGAAAGACAACAAAATCATGCCGGCCAGACCGGCGCGCCCGATCCATTTTCCGGTTTTCATTTCACGACCTCCCGTGAAGCAGACATTTGGTTCTGGGCTTGATGAGGCCGCCCGGGTAGTTCTCAAGGGTTTCGCCTTCGCCCAGAACGACGAGACTGCCGAGCATTTCTTCATGGCACTTGCCGCATCGCGTGGTGCACTGAAACAGATATTCGCCGGGCTCTTCCGGCGTGAACACGGCTTCGACGACGTGGCCCGGTTCGATCAGGATGGGGCCGACATCCAAGTCCGGGATGCTGAACCCGTGCGTCACATCGGCGCTCTGGAGCCGGATGCGCACCTTCTGACCCGCGCGCGCGACGAGCCGCGCAGGCTTGGGCGTCCGGCGCCAGTAGTTGTGTCCGACGACCGCCTCCTCCGTCCACACGCCGCCGTCCGACACGCCCGTCAGCGTGAACGTCACGTCCGCCGGTTCGCCCGACGCAAAGTGCCGATCCGCGGCGATCATGCCGACCGGCGTCAGAATCAAAACCGCCACCGTCAGAATCACTCCTATTTTTTCCACGGGCCACCCTCCGTCGGCTGCTCCACGTCCCTGTGTCGCAGAATTCCCGACTCCGGGTACGGCGTCATCCATGTCGCCGTCATCCCACAAACAGCTTCAGAAACGCGAGCGTGATCGCCGTAACGAGAATCGAAACGGGCGCGGCCAGCCGAACCGCGACGGCCGGTGTCCCTGTTTTTTCGAGCGCGAACCTGTATCCGGCGCGAATCGCGTAGAAGGCGCCGAGGAAAAGGAGCGGCGCCTGGATGCAACCGACATATTCCGGCAGAATGGGCGACCAGTGAATTTGCGCCGTCCTGAACAAATCCCAGCCGCGACCCATCGGATCCGACATCACGTTCAGAATGTACGAGCCGTTGATCATGATGAGGGGAAAGCTGAACGCGATCCACGCCAAAAGGCCCATAGGAACGAAGACGTAACTCAGTCCCAGAAATATTTCTTTCTGCCCAAGGTCGCTTCGACCGGCAAGACGCCGTCCGATCCACACGCATGCGGCGAACGCGGCCGGCAGCGCCGCCAGCGCCGTCAACCACAGCCCGCCGGCATAGATTCCAAATCCCTTCCAGTCGCCGACCTCGGCGACGTTCGCGAAGTCCTTCACGATTCCGTAAGGCCCGAGCAAAACGATCGAGTAGGCGGCCGCGAGCGTCAGCATGATGAACGCCTTCCAGGATTCGTCGTACCCCTTGATCCGCGTGTCGGACATCGCCGGCCGGAGGAACAACCCGATGTTGTCGTTGGGGCAGGATTTGACGCATTCCATGCACAGCCCGCAATAATTGTTGCGATCGAGTTTGCCCATGTAGATGCCCCAGGGGCAGGCCCAGCCCTTGTCGCTCCCGACCGAGCACGACTTCGTTTTGCATTTGGCGCACACGTCGAGATCCTTTGACCGCAACGCCAGCGTCGACGTCATGGAAAACAGCGACAGAAATCCGCTGATGGGACAAACGTAATTGCAGAAGGTTCGCCCGCGAAAGACCCCCGCCATGAGCGCCGCAAGGACGATGAGACTGCCCAGCACCCACACCGTCACGATCGGCCGGGTCACCAGCATGGCGGAAAAAGTGCAAAGACCCAGGAATGCGATGTTCTGAAGCCAGATGTTGGACAGGGCCTTCGGCCACTTCTTGTTTAATCCGTACATTTGATTTTGAAGCCCGCAGGTTCGGCCGGTTCGGACATTGATGAGCGCCCGGCGCTGGATCCAGTCGCCGAAAAACGGCAGGGGACACACGGTGCACCAGACTCGCGATGCGAACGGCACCAGCGCCGTAATCAGCGCGAACCACCAGAGAATCCAGATAAAAATGATGATGATGTTCCGGTTGCCGACCGGAGATCCAAACACGCCGGCGATCAGAAACGCGTAGAAGAAAAGCAGGTTGGGGACCACGACAGCAAACTGAAACCACCGCCGCGTGACCAGCCAGTAGAGCCGGGGGAATTTTTCGAACAGTTCCATTCGCCGGCCGGTCAGGAACGTGCGCTTGGACGGTTCGGGTAATCCCGTCGGCGCCGCGGCGCTCCGCCGCTCGATCGTTTCGAGCGCATTCATCCGGCATCTCGCATCCCCTGCGCCGCCAACCGCTCCTGAACGCGCCGGACGTGGTCCGCCTCGCCATCGGCCAGTTCCGCATAAACCGCGCGCAGCTCATCCGTGGCGGCGGTAGGAACGGCGCGGCGATAAAAATCCATCGCGACATTCTCCGCCGCCAACACCGCTTTGAGCGCCGCGCGGGCGTCCATATCGTCGAAAATAAAATGCTCCGCATCCTGAAGATCGTGGGCCTCCAGGACATCCGAGATTTCGGATTCCGGCAATGGGTCGGCCAGCTTGGCGTAGATTTGCGCGTATCTCGCCACCAGCACAGCCTTGTGCTGATCCTCCTCCTCCGCCATTTCCTTGAAAACAGACGACGCTTCCGGCGACTGTTGAGAAAACATGTCCGCAAATGTCCGCAGCCTCTCCCCGTTGGCAATCTCAACCCCAATGGCGACCCGCAAGACTTCTTCCGGCGTCAAATCCGAAAATTTACGCGCCATTTTGTTTTTTCCTCGACGACAGGGCGGTACCCGCAAGGCCTGCCGTCAGGCCGACGATCCCCCAGCTTGAGGCGATAAACAGGCGGTTGGGCGCCACGACAAGTTCGCCCATCATGAATGGATGCATCGTCCCGCACGTGTGGGAGCACCGGTAACGGAACTTGCCCGTCCGGTCCGCCGTCACGACTATTTCCTCCACTTTTTGCGGCCGCGCATCCGGTTCCGACGGCCGGCGAAGCTCGACGTAGGGACTCTGCGGTGTGATGACCGCCTCGACATCATGTCCCTCCAGATAAAACCCGTGCATGACGTCCGCCGACTGCAATCGAAACACCAGCGTATCGCCGAGATTCGCGCGAATCGTCGACGGCTCAAACGCATACTGCCGCGCCGTCATGTGAATGATGCGCGTCTGCGGCTCGTCGGCGCTCCGACCATTCGCCCAAACGCCCGCCACGGCAAACAGAACAACCACGACCAGAACGAACATCGCTTGTCTCATCACCCGCATAGTTGCAAATGCCGTGCATACTCCGGGACGCGCTGAAAAATCGAGCGTAACAGATTGAATCGGAAGGCGAAAAGTTTAATGGACAGGGATGGCAAATTTTGAGGAGGGGGTGGACGACCGACCGAAAACCGGCCGGCCCCGGCCGGTTTTCGGTCAGAGACGCGGCGTCAGACGATAGCGGACAACTTTTGCCGGTTGAGAACGCTAATCCGGCGGCCGTCGGTGTCGATCAGTTTTTTGTCCCGGAACCGGCCCATGATGGCGCTGGTGGTTTCGCGGGTGGATCCGATCAGCTCGGCCAATTCCTGATGCGTCAGTTTCAGGCTGATCTCGACGCCGTTCGGCGTCTCTTTGCCGTAATCGTCGGCCAGCCGGAGGATCAGTTCCGCGAGGCGCGCCGGCACGGATTTGAACAGGAGCGACTGCAGACGGGTCTCGATTCTCTTCAATCGAAATCCCATGAGCTTGGTGATCCGCATCACGAGGGCCGGCCGGCGATCCAGAAACTGCATGAACCGGTCTTTCGACGCGACGCACACATGCACCGGCGTGAGCGCCTCCGCCATCGTGTCCCGTTCCGCGTCCGGCCCCGTGATCGCGGCCTCGCCGAAAAGTTCCCCGGGATTGAGGATGTCGAGCGTCAGCTTTTTTCCGTCCGGCGTGAGCTGAGAAATTTTGACGTTGCCCTCTTTAAGCAGAAAGACCGAATCGGAGGGGTCGCCCGGAAAATAGAGGACCTCTTTGGCGGGAAAGGAGGACATGGTGGTCATGTCGGCCATCATCTGCATATCCTCGCGCGTCAGCTCGGAAAAGAGATTGATCCGTTTCAGGTACCAGAACTTCGTCAGCTCGGCCATGCGGGTTTTTCTATCAAGGTTTGCCGAATTCGGCCAGCAGATTCTCCCGGATGAGTTCGCGCGCGCGCCGGAACGCCGATTCGATTTCCCGCTGCGTGCCGCCGGCGGCGGCGGGGTCCGGGATCGGCCAATGGATTCTGCGGGACCGGGCCGGCAGGCTTACGCACTCTCGATGGGCGTTGTCGCAAACCGTGACCACGATATCAAACGGCGCGCCCGGCAGATCGGCGATGGATTTTGCGCGTCGGCCGGAAATGTCGATGTCGATTTCACGCATGGCCCGCACCGCCCAGGGATGGACGGCGGCCGAAGGTCTGACATCCCTGTCACCTTCGGCACTTGGCCATCCATGGCCGGCGGCGGGTCGGGTCCCCGCGCTGAACACATCGTACCGGTCGCCGTACAAGGACCGCATGAGACCCTCGGCGATCTGGGACCGGCACGAGTTGCCCGTGCAAAGAAACAGGACGCGGGGGCGGCGCCCGGGATCCATTCAGACGCTCAAATCGTGTTTCTTGAGTTTGCGGTACAGATGCCGGAGCGTGATGCCCAACGCGCCCGCGGCGGCGCGCTTGTCGCCGTTGAAATGCAGGATCGTGGCCTGGATGTGGGCGCGTTCAGCCCCGTCGAGATCCATGGCCGGACCCGGCGGCGGCACGGCGGCGGTCAGGCCCAGCATCTGCGCCGTCACGGTTCCCGTCATTTTTCCGGCCGATCCTGCGCGGCATAAATAGACGGTGCGTTCGATGGCGTTCTGCAATTCCCGGACGTTCCCGGGCCATGGATGGGACTGGAGCGCCGCCCGGGCGTCGTCCAGAAACCGGGATTCGGGCCACAGCCGGGACAAAAACGTCTCGGCCAGCGGCACGATCTCCTCCGGCCGCTCGCGCAGCGGCGGGATGCGAAGGTTCACGACGTTCAGGCGATGATAGAGATCGGTGCGGAACCTGCCGGTTTCGGCGGATTTCGCCAGCGGCTGATTGGAGGCCGCGACGATGCGCACATCCGCAAACCTCTCCCGAACTTCCCCGATCCGCCGGAACATGCCGGTTTCGATGGCGCGAAGCAGCGCCACCTGCACGTTGGGGCTGGCCTCTCCGATCTCGTCCAGAAAGAGGGTGCCGCCGTCGGCCGCCTCAAACAGACCCGCGCGGCTGTCGCTGGCGCCTGTGAACGCGCCCCTGCTGTGACCGAACAGCTCCCGCTCGAGGAGACTTTCGGACAGAAGCCCACAGTTGACTGCCACCATCGGGCCCTGATGTCGCGGGGATCGCCGATGGACGAACTGCGCCAGAAGCTCCTTGCCCGTGCCGGTCTCGCCCTCGATCAGGACCGGAAAGGCGCCCGCCGCGGCGTGCGCCGTAGTTTCCAAAAGCTCCCGCGTGCGCGGACCCGTCGCTAGAAATTCGCCGGCCCTGTAGCTTTGACGGTGCGCGCGGACCGCCGTTTCCCCGGCCTGCCGGCGGTTCAGCGCGGTTTTCTCGGCCGCGCGTTCCAGCGCAGCCTGCAGTTCCGCGAGCTTGATCGGTTTGACAAGGTAATGGTGCGCGCCGCGCCGGATCGCCTCAACCGCGGTGTCGACGCCGCCGTGCGCCGTCAGAATGAGGACTTCGATTTCGGGCAAGTCGGATTTTACCCTGGTCAGAAGGTCCAGCCCGCTCATGTCGGGCATCTTGAGGTCAAATACCGCCAGATCGAACGTCCGCACCTTCAGAATCTCCAGCGCCTCTCTCCCGCCGCCCGCCTGCTCGACCTCGAAGCCGGCCGATTCGAGATGTTCCGCCGCCATTTCCCGAAAGCCCGCCTCGTCGTCCACCAGAAGGATCCGGAGCGGCCGCGGGTGCGGATGAGGCGCCGACGGCGCCGATTGCGACGCCTGCGCGGGCGAGGTCATGGATGATCCGCCTGCGCGCCGGTGTGCGCGCCACCGGCGACCGGCGATCGACCGGCCGGCCGACCGGCCGGCCACCGGACCAGAATCCGCGCACCGCCGGCCGGCAGGTTGTCCGCGCGGATCTCTCCACCGTAGGATTCGACGATCTGCCGGCACAGATAAAGGCCCAGGCCGGTGCCCTCCCGGCGCGTCGAGAAAAATGGTTCGAAAATCTTGTCGCGAGCCGCCTCTTCGATGCCCGGCCCGCTGTCGCACACCTGCAGAAGCACCGATCCGCGGTCCTCGGCGGCATGGATGGCCAGCCGCTGCGCGTCGCGACCCACCATGGCTTCGACGGCGTTTTCCAGCAGGTTCACCAGCACCTCCCGGACGTCCGTCGGGTTGGCCCGGACCGGCAGGGGATGGTCGGGCAGATGGAGTTTGAGAAAGGAACGAATCTCGCTGTATGTTTCCGAAACGATCTCGACCGCCTCGGTGACGGTTGCGTGAAGGTCGGCCTGATGCGTGCAGTCTTCCGGGCGCGACTCCTGGTCCTTGACGCGGCGCGCCAGGTCCATCAGGGACCGCACGATGTGGACGGCCCGCTCGGCCTCGACCTCGATGCGCCGCAGGTATCGCGCGTACGCGTCCTGCTTGTCGGCGCCCAGGCTGAGAAGCCGTTCGACCGCCGCGGTGAGCGAGGCGAGGGGATTGCCGAGCTGGTGTGCGACGCCGGCGGCGATGGCGCCGACGCGCGCGGCCATGATCGTCTGCCGGAGTTTCGCCTCCATGGCCTTGATGGGGCTGATGTCCTGAACGAGTTCGATGATGGCGTCCGGCGGCCGGCCGTTGCCGCCTCCGATGGGCGACGCCGTGATGTACAGGTATCGCGTCCCGTCGGGCGTTTCAATTTTTTCCTCAAACGACACCCATCCTTTTTGAAGCGCCGAAACCCGCGCCGGGCACACGCCGGTGTCCCGGCCCATCGGGCAATCCTCGACGATGCAGAGGCAATTCGCGAGTTTCGTCCCCAGCCATTTTTGCGCCTGGGCGTTCGCGTACGTCACCTTGAACGACGCGTCGAGCACGATGAGGCCGGCGCCGAGTCCCGCCAGAATCTCGTCCTGCCGCGATTTTTCCGCCGCCAGCCGGTTCTTCGCCTCGACGATCAGCTCCTCCCGCCGCCGGTACATGGCGCGCGCGGCCAGAAGCGCCAGCAAAAATGACGTGCCGCTCCCGCGCAGAATGTGCAGCCGATGCAAGAGCGCGGGGCCGGTATCCTGAAGATAATATCGTTCGATCAGCTCGTAGGCGCCGAAAACCGCCGCCCACGCAAGGATGAGCTGCAACGCAAGCCCTGTCCAGAAAGGCCACGGACTGCCGGACCGCACGACGGGTTGCGCGCCTGTCATCGATTCGTCCCCGGCGCCCGGAGGCGCCCAAGTTCAATCGGCAGGGCGACCCGGACCAGCACGGTGAAGACGAAGAGCCCGGTCGCCCAGATGCCCAGCGTCACCGCGACCTCGATCCATGTCGGCATGTATTCGACCAGCTCGCCGAGCGGGGAGGGGATGAATCCCGGCACGATGAGTCCCATGCCCTTTTCGATCCAGATCGCCGTGAACAGCAGGACGCAGGCGGGATACAGGAGGTGATGGCATCGCCGCGCCGAGTGAACGGTCATGATCCCCGTGGCGACGACATTCATCGCGATGGACGTCCATATCCATGGATTCAGCGCATGATGGCCGTGGTGGCCGAAAAAGAGGTAGACGGCGCTCGCGCTATGTTCCGATGGCCAGTAGAATTCCTTGAAGACCTCGCAGCCCAGCATGATCAGATTGATCTGCGCGGCCACCGTGATGACCAGGCTGAGTTTCCGGATCGTCGTGTCCTCGATCGCGAAGGACGTCTGCGAGCGGATGACGGCGAGCGCCAGCAGGATGAGCGCCGGGCCCGCGGCGAAGGCGGACGCGAGAAACCGCGGCCCCATCAGGGCGCTGTTCCAGAACGGCCGGGCGACGAGCCCCGCGTACAGGAAGGCGGTCACGAGATGAATGCTGACCGCCCAGAAAACCGACAGGATCACGAACGGCACGTAGAGCGTTGGATTGGGATCGCGGTTTCGATAATGCGAAAACAGGATGTAAAATGGAATGAGCAGATTCAGCGCGAGGTATCCGTTCAGCACGATCACGTCCCACGTCAGCATCGACTGCGGCCAGTTGAAATAGCCGATCACCGGGATGAGATGCCATCCCCGGTGCGGCCCGCCCATGTCCGCCATCACGAAACAGAGGCACATGACGACCGCCGACACCGCCACGCCCTCGCCCAGCATCACCGCGCGCTTGAAATCGACGTCGTGCAGGATGTAGGCCGGCATCACGAGCATGACGGCCGCCGCTGCGACGCCGACGAGAAAGGTGAAGTTCGAAATGTAGAGACCCCAGCTCACGTGGTCGGTCATGCCGGTCACGCCAAGCCCTTCGCGGAACTGGATCGAGTAGGCGTAGGCGCCGGTCAGCATGACGAGCGTGAGCGCGCCCATCCAGAGATGATATTTGCGCCCGCCGCTCGTGGCTTCACGCAAGGCGTCCCGGAGGAAATAGATGAGAGTCATTGGCATCAGTCCATGTAGTACCAGAACTTCGGTTCGGTATTCAGGTCTTCCTTCAGCCGGAAGACCTTCTTGTGCGCGAGGATGTACCGGATCTCGCTGCCGGGGTCGAGGAGATTGCCGAACGTGCGCGCGCCGGTGGGACAGGCCTCGGCGCAGGCCGGCAGGCGTCCCTGGCGCGTGCGCTGGATGCAGTACGTGCATTTTTCCATCACGCCTTTTTTTCGCAGGCGATTCCCGAGATAGTGCTGGTTCGGATTGACCTCCTCGTTGGGGACCGTCGGCTCCTTCCAGTTGAACCGCCGCGCCCAGTAGGGACAGGCGGCCTGGCAGTACCGGCAGCCGATGCACCAGTCGTAGTCGATCACGACGATCCCGTCCTGTTCCTTCCACGTCGCGCCCGTCGGGCAGACCCGCACGCAGGGCGGATTGTCGCACTGGAAACACTGGGTTCCCATGTAGAAGTGGCCCTCGGCCGGCACCTCGTGATAATACCGGGCGTCGCCGCTTTCCACGCTCATCGACCCCATGGGCTTTTCGAAAATCCGGATGTATTGCATGTTGCTGGCGCGGTCCTGGTTGTTCTCCTGAATGCAGGCCCGGATGCATTCGCGGTAGCCTTTGCACTTGGACAGGTTGAAGGCGTATCCGTACAGGACGTTCGGCAGCGGCCCTGCGGTGCTGATCTTCACGTCGAGGTTGCGTTCGAGTTTGTATTTGCGTTCGAGTCGCTCGATGGTGTCCGCGCGCTCCCGGTCGTTCATCAAACGGTAGTTGGTTTTGAAAAATTCCTTCCAGTCGATCACGGCCTTTTCCCGCTCTTCGGATGAGCCGGAGAGGAGATTCACCGGCGCGAACGCGTTCACGACCGCCCCGCTCGCCGCCGCGCCGCCGCCGAGCATTTTCAGCGCGTCGCGCCGGCCGATGGATTTCGACAAGAGACCTGCACCGCAACCGCCCGCCGGGCCGTTCCATTTCCGCAGCCACGATTGAAACCATGCCTTCGCCCCGCCGCTCATGGATACCTCCTCGGCACGCTCGGATACGTCACCGGCCAGCGTTTCTGGAACGCCGGGCGATGCGGATTGTGGCAGGTGGTGCAGTTGTAGCGGACGCGCGGCGGAGTCCAGGATTTGAATTGCTTCCCGTGCGCGCCGCCGGACCAGTCCTTGAACTGCTGGAAATGGCATGACCGGCAGACCGCGGAGGGCTCGTCGAAGGACACGGCCTCGCCGTTGTTTTTATTCAAATGATTTAAATCGCGGTAGTCATGACAGGTCGCGCAGGTCATGACGTCGGCCGGCGCGTGCCGAAGCTCCACGTCCCAGTGCGATCGCCTCTCCTGCGGGCGCTTGGCCGCGGCGGACAGGTTGAATCCGTCGGTATGACAGCCTCGGCAGGGAAAGTGGGCCAGCTTGTCCTGGCGGCTCAGGACCGAAAACAGGCGCACGCCCGAGTCCGTCGCCGGTGCGGCTGCCGCCGGCGCCGCGCGCTCGATTTTTTCCATCAATGACATGTGATGCTCGCTGCCGCAGCCGATGCAAGCGAGGAGGAGAATGGCAAAGAACTGTATCGTCATATGTTTCACCGTTCAAACGGCTCATCGGTGACTCGCGGCACATGACACTGCCGGCAGTTGCCGCGGTCCGGGTGGCTCGACCGGATGGCCGGCACCGAGCTGGGACCCGAATGGCAGGCGAGACAGTTTTCGCGCATCTGCAGGGAATGCGGGATCGCCGGCGGCGCGCCGGGCATGGCCCGGAGGCCGGTTTTCGGACGCGCGACGGTGGCCCAGGCGGTTTCGCGAAATAACTTGTCTGTCAGGCGCGGCACGTGGCACTGGCGGCAAGAGGAGAAATTCGGATGCGGCGTCACAGGGGCGTACGCGTTGTATTTCGGGACATATCCGCCCCTGGCGTGGCATGCGGTGCAGACTTTCCCGCTTTCCCATGCCGGCCCGTCAGACACCGGATGGGGAATGGCCGGCGGCGCGCCGGGAAAGGCCCGGCGGCTTTCGTACTTGGTCCACGTCCGCGTGTCCGCGTCGGCGCGCGCCGGGACGACGTACGCCGGCTTCCGCATCGGCTCCGCCTCCGCCGCCACATCGCGTTTCGAGGTCGGAAGGTCGACGCTGCGGGGGTCGGCGCGCGACGCGACCGGCCGGTAATCGAAAAGTTCCGGACCCACGAACATGACCAGCACGGCCATCGCGGCGATTCCCAGGCCGACGAAAAAAATCCGCCGGTCCGATTCCCAGATCATGCGCGCTCCACTTTCACGGAGCACTTCTTGTAGTCGGGCTGTCTCGAGATCGGGCAGAATGCGTCGAGCGTCAGCTCGTTGATCAGGTAGCGCTCGTCAAAAAACGGCACGAACACCATGCCGGCCGGCGGCACGGCCCGGCCATTGATGCTGGCCGGCAGCGTCAGGGTCCCTCGGCGGGTCGTCAGCCGGACCGGGTCCTTGTTGCGGATGCCGAGCCGGTCCGCGTCGGCGGGATGGATCTCGACATACGCCTCCGGCACGGCCCGGTGCAGCGTGGGGATCCGCCGGGTGAGTGACCCGCTGTGCCAGTGTTCGAGCACGCGCCCGGTGCAGAGCCAGAACGGAAACTCCCCATCCGGCGATTCGGGCGGCGGCTCATACGGACGCTGCCAGACGACCGCGCGGTGGTCCTTGTTCCCGTAAAAATCAAATTCACCCTCTCCCTTCGCCGCC
Source organism: Candidatus Lindowbacteria bacterium RIFCSPLOWO2_12_FULL_62_27 (assembly GCA_001784175.1). Taxonomy (GTDB): domain Bacteria; phylum Lindowbacteria; class 2-12-FULL-62-27; order 2-12-FULL-62-27; family 2-12-FULL-62-27; genus 2-12-FULL-62-27. Next base: position 15,040 of record MFPR01000004.1, on the reverse strand, counting down.
GGATCGTATGCCGTGTTGTACCGCCACTTGGTGGACTTGCCGTTCACGTGCGGCCACATCACGCCCGGCTGGCGGCGGAGGTCCTCGTAGGACGCCATCTCATGCGCGGGGCCGTGTTGAAACTGCCGGTACTCCTCCCAGACCTCCTGAACCCAGGTCTTCTTCGAATAAGGCAGAAGCTCTCCGTACCCGAGCCTCCGCGCGACCTCGATGAGCTGCCAGCCGTCCGGCATCGCGTCGCCGGGCGGGTCGACCATCTTCTCGAAATGCTGCGTGCGGCGCTCCGCGTTGCCGAACATGCCTTCGCGCTCGATCCAGAGCGCGGACGGCAAAATCACGTCGGCGATGTCGGTGGTCGGCGTGGGATAGACGTCCGACACGACGATGAACCGGCCCTCCTTTTTGGCGCCGTCCCGGTACCGCCGCAGTTTCGGCATCGTGAGAAACGGGTTGGTCGCCTGTATCCAGAGAAACTGGATGTCCCCGCGGTCCAGCGCCCGGAACATCTCGACGGTGTGGTAGGTGGGCTTCGCCGGGATTTTTTCGACCGGCACTTTCCAGATTTTGGCGGCCATCTCGCGATCGTGCTCGTTGGTCACGACGCCGTGCGGCAGCCGGTGCGTGAACGTGCCGACCTCGCGTGACGTGCCGCAGGCGCTGGGCTGGCCGGTGAGGGAAAAGGGGCTGTTGCCGGGCGTGGAGATTTTTCCGGTCAGAAGGTGCAGGTTGTAGACGAGGTTGTTGATCCATGTGCCGCGCGTGTGCTGGTTCATTCCCATGCACCAGAACGAGACAACCTTTCGTTTCGGGTCGCCGTACAGTTGCGCCAGGTACCGGATGTCCGTCGCCGGGACGCCGGAAATTTTTTCCACGTTTTCCGGTGTGTAGTCCTCGAGAAAGGCCTGATACTCCCTCACGCCGATCTCGACGGCCTCGTCGTCGAATTTGAATTTGTCCTCGAGGCCGTATCCGATGTTGGTCTTGCCTTTTTTGAACGTCACGTGCTTCTTCACGAAATCCTGGTTGACCAGCCCCGTGCGGAAGAGTTCCCGGCAGATCGCGTTGGCCAGCGCCAGGTCCGTCTGCGGCTTGAAGAGGATCGATTTGTCGGCGCCGTAGCTGGCCCGGGTTGTCCGGGTGCCGAGGTCGATGATGAGTCCCGACTCCTTCTGGCGGCGGGTTTCGAGCGCACGGGAAAAAAGAATCGGATGCATTTCCGGCATGTTGTTGCCCCAGAGGATAAAGGTGTCGGCGTGATCGATGTCGTCGTAACAGCCCATCGGCTCGTCCAACCCGAACGTGGTCATAAATCCCGTCACGGCGCTGGCCATGCAGAGCCGCGCGTTGGCTTCAATGTTGTTCGTCCCCAGTCCCGCCTTGAAAAATTTGGTCGCGACGTATCCGTCGGGAATGGTCCACTGGCCGGACCCGTAAATCGCGACGGCGTCCTTGCCGCGCGCGCCGATGGTCTCCTTCATTTTGGCGGCCACAAGATCGAGCGCGTCTTGAATCGGCGTTTCGACGAGCTCGCCGTTCTTTCGCACCAAGGCCTTCGTCAGGCGGTCCTTCCCGTACAGCATCTGGACGGAGTGGTAGCCCTTGACGCAGCAGAGCCCCTTGTTGACGGGCGAGTTCGGATCGCCTTTCACGGCGACGGCGCGGTCCCTCGCAAGGCCGATCAGAAGGCCACAGCCGGTGCCGCAGAATCGGCACGGCGATTTCTTCCACACAATTTCGGCCGCGTCGCCTTCGAAGTCGCTCCACGCCTCCATTGACACCCCCGGCATCAGGGATATCGCGGCGCCGGCGGACGAATACCAGGCCATTCTTTTAAGAAAATCGCGGCGGTCTCCGTAAACACTCATGTTTTATCCCTCCTTAATATTTCCGTCAGACTGACGGCGAATCCATGCGATCAGCACACCGACAATGACAAACGGCACGGGAAGAAGAAAAAGCACCGACCAGTAGAGACCCAACTCATAGGGCGTTGAACCGAAACAGAGCGGACAGCCGAAGGCCGGCGAGACAACGGCGAACACAAACGTGAACAGCGCCATGCGGCGCATGATCACAAGAGGTAAACCAGGAAGTAGAGGCCCGGCCAGAGGGCGACGACGAAGTTCCAGTACATTCGGGCAAGCTCCACGCCGAGCGGATACGCCGCCGAATACCGGCCCTCCACGGATCGTTTCAGGACGTACAGAACCAGCGCCGTACCGGCGAGCACGTGAAGACCGTGGACGCCGATGAGGGTATAAAAAAGGCCGCCGTAAACGCTCGAGGTCAGCGTCAGGCCGAATTGCACCAGCCGGATCCATTCCCGGCCCTGAAGGACGAGAAAAAACAGGCCGAAGACGGCAGTGAGTCCCAGCCAGTACGCGGAGGATCTGGCGAGACCGGCGCGGAGCGTCGAGACCGCCCGATGGCAGAACGCGGCGCTGAGGAGCAGGATCAGCGTGTTGAACGCGGTCGATTCCACCGGCAGCCGCGGCTGGCCGGCCGGCGGCCAGTTCGGATTGCCGACCCGGAACACCAGGTAGGCGCTGATGAGGCCGGCGAAAAACATGGCTTCCGTGCCGATGAAGAGCGCCATCCCCACTTTGGAAACGAGCGGCGCGGGCCGGTCGGACGCGATCGAGTCCGCGGGCGCCGCCGTCATTTCCCGACTCCGACGAATGCGATGTCCGGGAGCAAGAGCGTGACCAGAATCGCGAAGAGAAGAATCGGAATGAGAAGAATGACGAAAATCATCCGGCTTTCGTGCCGAAGATGCATGTAGTTCCATGCCACCAAGAGCGCCTTCACGAGCGCAATTCCGAACACCAGGCCCAGCGCGATCCGGTGAGGCACGCCGATCAGCCGCTCCGCGAGATACGCGAGCGTCAATACCACCAGCCACACCCAGATCGTGAAATACCGGGGGCGCGCCGCGCCGGACTCGGTCATGATGTCAGATACAACAACGGAAATAGGAAGATCCACACCACGTCGACGAAATGCCAGTAGAGGCCCGTGAACTCGACGCGGCTCGCGATCGGCCACAGCCGGTCGCGCAGGCCGAACACGAACAGAATGAGAATCGCGATGATCCCGATCAGCACGTGCAGCGCGTGCAGGCCGGTCATCGTGAAATAAAACGCCCAGAAGAGTCCCGCGTTCGGGTAATATCCGTGCGAGAATTTTCCGGCGTACTCGTATCCCTTCACGCACAGAAACGTGAGTCCCAGAAGCGCCGTCACCAGAAGATTCCAGCAGGTGGCGGTCCGGTCGCGGCGTCCGGAGGACACGAAGGCCCGTACCATGGTGTAGCTGCTGGTCAGCAGAATCAGCGTATTGAAGGACCCGATGGGCACGCTGAGATGATGCGCCATCTCCGCCCACTGCGGGCGGGCCAGCCGAAACAGGATGAACGATCCGATGAGCCCGCCGAAGATCATGATCTCCGACCCGATCAGCCACCAGATCGCCAGCTTGGCGGTGAAGTGCGCCGTCGGCATCTGCGCCGAATCCGAGTGCGCCGCGCCGTCCATGATCAGGCCTGACCCGCTGGGCCGCCCAGCACGCCGACCGGCCGGTACTGCGGCACGAAATCGTCGGCCATGTCCGGCCGGCTGTACTCGTAGGGCCCGACGTAGACGGTCGGCAGACCCGGTCCCCAGTTTCCGTGCGGAGGCGGCGAGGGCGCGAGCCATTCGAGCGTGCCGGCCCGCCAGGGATTGGCGTCCGCCGCGGGACCGCGAAACATGCTCCAGAAAAAATTCCACACGAACGGAACCTGCCCGAGGATCAGGATGAAGGCCGCGACGCTGATCATCGAATTCATTTCCTTGAACTGGTCGAGGATCCTGTACTGCGTGGGGTCGGCGATGCGGCGGAGCATCCCGCCGGCGCCGACACGGAAGATGGGCCAGAAGGTGGCGTTGAAGAAAATGAAGGTCATCCAGAAATGGATTTTGCCGAGCGTTTCATTGTACCGCCGTCCGAACAGTTTCGGGTACCAGAAATAGATGCCGGCGAATCCGCCGAAAAAGACCGATGGGAAGAACGTGTAATGGAAGTGCGCGACCACGAAATAGGTGTCGTGAAGGTAAATGTCGGCCGAAGCCGAGCCTAAGAATATGCCGGTCAGCCCGCCGATGAGGAAGGTCGCCAGAAACCCGAGTCCCCAGAGCATCGGCGTGTCGAGGCGGATCGATCCCTGCCGAAGCGACGCCAACATGCAGAAGATGATGACGGCGAACGGGACCGAGATCAGAATGGTCGTGATCGAAAACGGCGTCGCGAGGCGCGGATTCATCCCGCTGATGAACATGTGATGCGCCCAAACAATGTAGGACAGCGCCAGGGCCGCCCCCATGCTCCACACGATCGCCCGGTATCCGAAAATGGGCTTGCGCGAAAAAACCGGCAGAATCTCCAGAACACAGCCCACCGCCGGCAGGAAAATCACGTAGACCTCCGGATGGCCGAAAAACCAGAACAGGTGCTGCCACAGGAGCGGCTCGCCGCCCTGCGCCGGAATATAAAATCCCGTGCCCGCCACGTTGTCCAAAAGCAGCATCACCGCGCCGGCAATCAGGGGACCGACCGAAAAGAAAAACGCCAAAGACGCGCCGATCAGAAACCACGTCGCCATCGGCACCCGGAAGTACGTCATGCCGGGAACGCGAAGGCACATGAAGGTCGCGAGATAATTGATCCCGCCCATCGTGAAGGACGCGAACTCCAGCGCCAGGGCCGTGATCCACAGCACCATGCCCCAGTGGACGCCCGTGTACTGCTCGCTCGCCGACAGCGGCGGATAACCGGTCCAGCCGCCGGCGGGCGCGCCGCCGGGCACGAAAAACGACGCGAGCAGCGCCACGCACGAGAGAACGAAAATCCAGTATGAGAGCATGTTGAGACGCGGGAAGGCCATGTCGCGCGCGCCGATCTGGAGCGGGATGACGAAATTCGACAAGGCCGCGACGAGAAGCGGCATGCCGACGAAGAAGACCATGATGGTGCCGTGCATCGTGACCAGCATGTTGAACTTGTCCGGCGTGACCAATCCCCATCCGGGCGCATTCGTGTTCGGATATCCGAGCTGCCAGCGCATGAGATAGGCGGTGAAGGCGCCGACCAGCGCCATGACCAGCCCCGTCAGCAGATACTGCTTGGCGATCATCTTGTGGTCGGTCGATAAGATGTATTTCCATATGAATTTCTGCGGGCCGTGCGGATCGTTCGTCATTCGAACATCTCCTTCGCCGTTTCGGCCAGCCAGCGTTCATAGCCGGAGTCGTCGTGGACTTCCAGCACGCCGAGCATCTTCGTGTGGCCGAGCCCGCACAGCTCGGCGCAGACAAGGCTGAAGGTTCCCGTGCGCGTGACCTCAAACCATGCGGGCGTCCGGCGCCCCGGCAGAATGTCCTGCTTCAGCCGGACCTCCGGCAGACAAAAACTGTGGATCACGTCTTCGGATGTGAGCGTCAGGCGGATCTTGCGGTGGACCGGCACGTGTAGAATCCTCGGCACGGTCAGGTCGTCCTTCGTGTCGAACTGCCCGTCCGCGCCCGGATAGACAAACGTCCACGCAAACTGTTTGGCCTTGACCAGAATCTCGACATCTCCGGAGGGAAAATCCTGTTTCACCTTCGCCCACGTGTCTGCGCCACGAAAGTCGATCAGAAAATCGAGAAACACCACGACCGCCACCAGCCCGACCACCCAGCGCATCTCGCGCCACGTTTCGCCCGTCTGATACACAGCCCGGACGCCCTCCCGGCGGCGGTATCGCACCACCGCATAGACGAGGTACCCCTCCATCGTCACGAAGAAGAACCCGACGATGGCGTAAATCAGGTACAGTATCCCGTCGATGTCCGCGCCATAGGTTGAGATATTTTGCGGAAGATTGTTAAACATGCCCGCCCGTCACCCCGACTCCGTTGTAACTGTTCCCCCCTCTCCCGCTTCCGGCGGGAGAGGGTTGGGGTGAGGGTGGCAGACGACGGCTCTCGCTGTCCGCGTCCTCCCCCCTCACCTCATTCCTCTCCCCCCTGCGGGGGGAGAGGAGGTGAGTGTACAGAACGTGCAAAGACCATTCCGTCCATCCGCCGGCAGGGACTTCGTTCTTAATGGACTGATTCTCTTTCGAATGCTTTTTATGGACATATGTGTCACGCGACAAATCGAGACGAGCAAGTGTCTCAATTCAAGCCATTTTCTGCTCCGGATTACTTGGATTACTCCTTGTGACTTAAATGTCCATCCGCCTCCATCCATGGCGCGTACCGCTCCCTCATCGCCTCCAGAGTTTCGGCCGCGCCGGGCGCGCTGTCGGGGAAATTTTCCAGGACCGACATCAGGTCGAACTGCTCGAACCGTGTTCTCCAGTAGTCGGATTTGTCCACGTTGGTTCGCGCGATCTCCAGAAGCGCCGGGACGCGGGCGTGGTCTTGCATCAGCCGGCGGCCCAGCGCGGCGAAGAGCGGCATGTAGGGATTGGCCGGGTAGATGCCTTGGATCGTCTCGACCCACGCGACGTACTTGGCCGGATCGCCCCCCGGCCGCAGATGCTTGTTGCCGATGTAGTTTGACACCAGATTGAACGTGAACCATATCTGGGAAATCTGGCGGCGCGCCGGGACTTTGTCCGGATCCAGACGGAACACGTCCGGTCCGGCCAGCACGCCCTCCGCGATCGCCACTTCGCCGTCCGGCCGGTCGCGCGCCGGCAAAACGTGCGTGGCCCGGTTGACGTCCGACTGCCGCTCCAGCTCGACGGCGGTGCCGAAACTGGTGATCTGAAATGCCGCGAAGGCGGACCAGTCGAGTTTCATCTCGAAGGTGAACCGGAACGAATCCAGCATCTGGCCGAAGGTTTCCTCATCGTAAAGCCCGAGGATGTAGTTGCCGACCACGAAGAGTTCCGGAAACCGCTGCAGCATGTCGCTGGCCTTCCGCAGCGCCCGCAGGTTCGAGGGCTTGCGCGTCCGGCGCAGAAGATCGGGATTGCCGGATTCGATGCCCATCGAAAACCCGATACAGCCGGCCTTCCGGAGAAGCTCCAGCAGGTCCTCCGTGATCTGGGAGGCGATCAGGCCGTTGTAGGCCGACCACGTGAAGTCGTATCGGGCGCGAAGATCGATCAGCCCCTGGATCAGCTCGGAGGTCGTTCGCCGGTCGCCGATGAAATCGTCGTCGATCACGTCCAGATGCCGGATGCCCCGCTCCTCCACCTGGTACCGCACCTCCGCCAGAACTTCCGCAACGGGATAGTGCCGCGTCGGCCGGCCCATGAATTTCGGGACGCCGCAGAAGAGGCACCGGGCCCGGCATCCGCGATTGAGCTGGAGCACCCCGTAGGGCCGATCCATGCCGGCGAACCTCGAGAACGTGTTCAGGCACCCGACCCGGTGGTATTTCTCAATCGGAAGCGACTGGTACGTGCCGATCAGGTCTCCGGTCAGGACCGCCCATTCGGTCCCGCCGTCAGTCTGCTCGAGACGGTCGGCGGGTTTGAAGTAAATTCCCTTGCGCGGCGCCGCCTTCCCGCCGTCGTCGAGAAGAACGTCCATCAGGTAGCGGACTTTGTCCTCGCCTTCGCCGGCCACGGCGAAATGGCACATCTCTCTTCGCAAAAAACCGCCGATGTCGTTGTTCAGGGCCGTGCCGCCGGCCACCACCACAAACCGGTCGAGCTTCTTCAAGTGGTCCAACAGCATCGTCAGCGGATTGGTGGGCGCGTGCAGGTCGCTGAACATGCAGATGCATGACACGCCGATGATCGACGGCTGGACCTCCGCAATGTGCCGGTCCAGAATCTCGAGGCTGTCTTCCGGCTTGTAGGCGCGCGTTTCGAAAACGTGTTCGAGCGTTTCATAATTCAAATCGACGATCTTGATGTTGAGTCCTCTGCCCGCAAGCGCATTGGCGATCCGCTGGATGCCCGTGGGCGGCCAGGCGGGATAGCCCTTGCGGAAGATCACCTCGAGATTCGTCGAGTACGGCAGAAACTGCAACGCCTGCACCAAAAGGACGTTCCTGTTCCGGAGGTACTTCGACCGCAAGCCCTCGGCGTATGCGTGGAGAGGGTCATTATTATATGGAGAGATGTCGACCATGTCCCGTCCTTCAATCCGTAGTTCTCCTTGTCCCCGCGGGGGGAGAGAGGAGGTGATAAATTACCGAGTTGCAAAGACTATTCCGCCCGGTCCGCCGATGAGACTTCGTGCTTAACCGGTTGTGTTTCAATACAGAAGTCTCGTGTGTCCGTGGAATGGACTTGGCCGCGTCGATTTACAATTGTCCTGTTACAGGGCAATTTTTGCTTCGCCGACTTTGTCCGGCTCGCCCGCCATAGATCGACAACCGACACTCATTCAATCAATAATGCCCAACTTCTGCTCAGAGGGCCTTCATGGCCCACTTTATGCAGAACGAATCCTCACATATGAAAATCATTTCCGTTGTCGGGAGAAAAAACAGCGGCAAGACGACGCTGATCGAGCGGATGATTCCTCTCTTCCGCGCGCAGGGCCTCGCCGTGGCGGTGATCAAGCACGACGCCCATGATTTTTCCATCGACCAGAAGGGCAAGGACACGTGGCGGTTCCGGCAGGCCGGCGCGGACGAAGTTGTGATCGCATCGAGTTCACAGGTGGCTCACATGCGAAGGCTGGAGGCGCCCATCGAGGTCGCCGACATTCTCAGCCGGCTGGAGTCGCCGGACCTCGTCATCCTCGAGGGCTACAAGCGGCTGGGATTTCCCAAACTCGTGGTGCTCCGCGACGCCGCCGAACTGGCCGACATGGGGCTTGAGCGCGAAAGCACGGTCATCGGATTTGTCCTGCGCCGGACGCCGAACGCCAATCCTCCCGATTCGCGCGTCCCGCGGTTCTGGGCCGACGAGGTCGACCGCATTGCCGGATTTGTCCTGGACAAGCTCGGGGCGGCGGCCGTGGGCCGGCGGTCATGACGATTTCCGCGGCCATCCTGACCGGCGGGCTGTCCCGCCGGATGGGGAGTGACAAGGCCCTCCTGCCCATCCGTGGCAGGCCCATGGCGCTCTTCATTGCGGGGATTTTGAAACGCGTAACGGGAACGGATCCGTTTCTGGTCGCCAAGTGCCCCAAAAAATATGAGTCGCTCGGACTGGCAGTCGCGCGGGACGCCATGCCCTACCGATGCGCCCTGGCCGGCGTCCATGCCGCGCTCCGGCATGCCGCCACCCGCCGGGTCCTCATCACGGCCTGCGACCAGCCGTTCCTTTCGCCGCGACTGCTTCGGGTCATGATCGCGACGCCGGGCGATGTGGTCGTCTGCGAGGCCGACCGGAGGCTGCGGCCGTTTCCGCTGATTTTCTCCACGGATCTGCTGGACGCGGTCGCGGACTCGTTCTCGTACGGCGTGCTGTCCATCCAGGAGAATCTTTTCGTGTCCGGGTTTCCCGCCATTTTGGACGATCGCCGGGTCCGGGACTTGGATCCAGAGCTGGCCACGTTCCGGAATCTGAACGATCCGGCGTCGTTTGAACGGCAAGCGCGCCGCCCGCCGCCCGCCCGCCGTTTGACGGTCTGCCGGTAGTCCCGAAACAGGACAAGGAGCAAGCATGAGTATCCGGGACGTCCTGTTCCCCGAAAAAGACCGGGCCTTCCGCGGCGAGCGGGCGCTTCGAATCGCGGTCCGGACGGCGCATCTGGCGTCGATGGGAATCCTCTTGGGCGGCCACGTCTTTGACCTGCCGGCGGAGAGGCTCTTCCCGGCCATGCTCTGGACGGCCGGCACGGGCGCGGCCTATGCGGTGATCGAACTCTATTGCAGTTTCAACTGGCTGTTTCAGGTCCGGGGTCTGCTCACGCTGGCCAAAATCGGCTTGGTCCTGCTGGTTCCGCTTCTCTGGGAGCAGCGGGTCTGGATCCTGTCGGCCGTCCTCATCCTCGGTTCCGTCGGATCCCACATGCCGGCCACCCTTCGATACTACTCTCTCCTCACCCGGACGGTCGGCGCGCACAAAAAGGGATAGGCGGCCCGGAGACAACCGGAGACAACGGGACGAATACTTGCAATACGTACCCCATACGTATATAATCATCCCATGATCTTGCCTGCGAGGGTTCGTCGCCTGTTTCGGGATTGGGGCCGGCAGGGCGGCCGGACGCGCGCGCGGAGGATGCGGGCGAGGGACAGGTCCGCCGGCGCCTGCGCGGCGGTCTGCGCCCGATGGCAGAGGGCGCGATTCGGGTCGGCATCCTTTCAAAAAATGGGCCTGCCGGGCGGGGAAATGGTGGACGAAGGCATCCGGGATTTGTCGATGGGCCGAAAGACCATCCCCGCGCTTTTGATTTCCATCGCCTTTCCGCGGCTCCGTCGTCAGGGAGTCGCGCTGCCGAAAATGGCGTTCCCCCGGTCCGACGTGGAGCTCTATCGTCTTCTGGAAAAGGAATCGGGCGATGACCTGGCCCATGCGCGATATACCGCGCATCTTCGAAGGATCAGCAGTTTCGCGGACGCGCTGGATCGGCTGCAGGGGACGGGGTCATGAGAAATGCGCTGGACAAGTCGGGCCTCAAGAAGTTCATGCGGGCCATCGCGGCCTCGGCGCCGACGCGCGGCCATTACCGGATCTACATCACCGGAGGAGGCACCGCCGTCGAAATGGGATGGCGGGAAAGCACATTGGACGTCGATTTGTCTGTGGATCGCGAAGACGTTTTGCGGGACGTGCAGGCCATCAAGGAGAAACTCAATATCAACATCGAACTGGCAAGCCCGGCCGATTTTGTTCCGGCCCTTCCGGGATCGGACGACCGTCATGTCCATATCCTGACGCTGCAGAACGTCAGTTTTTATCACTACGATCCCTACGGGCAATTTTTATCGAAGGTCGTCCGCGGGTTTGAAAAGGATCTGCGGGATGCGGACAGCCTGATCCGTTCGGGTCTGGTGGTCCCTGAACGGATGAAAAGCCTGCTGGGCCGGATTCCAAAAGAGATCTATCAGAAATATCCGAACCTGTCCCCGTCGGCGGTTGAACGGGCCGTTCTGAAGTATCTTGAGAGATACCCAACCGGTTAGTACGCGCGTGAATATCCCCGGCCAAATGTTCATTTTGTTACACGGCTAAGCCACGTTCTGTCTGAGCGTCTCCCGTTGGCTGGATGCGGCCGGTCGTGCGTGCAGCCGGTCGTACGTGTCCTCGATGGTCTGGACGACGAGCACGAGGAAGCTGTCGAGGCCGCAGTAGGCCCGGTCGCGCGACTTGCAGACGCCCTGCTCGTTCTGGTTCGGGCACGAGGCGCAGACCAACTCGCGGATTTTCGGCACGTAATCGGCGACCAGGTTGCTCCGGGGCGTCGACAAAACGGCGTCGACCAGCCGGGCGAGATGCACATCAAAGGGACATTCGCCTTCCGCTCCCACCCCGCACACGTCATCGTAGCCGAACTTGCGGCAAATCGAGCAGATGCGGTCCTTGAGATCCCGTCGATACTCCACAAGTTCTACCGGTGTCAACTGCATGGCCATCACGCTCCTTTCAAACCCACCTGTCTCTTGATAGAGCAATTTTCAGTCCATTGACGGCGCCGCACCGCAAGATTGCTTAACACGCTCAACATCGGAATCATAAGACGGGATGTCTTGGGAATGCTCCCGCTGACGGAAGGCGGATGATCTGTCTCTATTCATGACATTTGTCACAGAACATGACGTTTCGTCCACATCCGCCGCGCTCATCCTTGACCTCTATCGCTTTCAACTCCAACCAGTAACCCTGTTTTTAACCTCCGTCTCTTGCCGAGGAACCACTTTTGCAATTCTCCCGGTAGTCTGCACCAAGACTGCCGAATTTATCGGCAAAGGGCATATCCCGGGCGGGGCAAGCGAAGGCTGAGGTGACACGAAGTATGGGAAAGGAAGTGCATCCGATGGAACTGGACGAGAGAGAGGTTTCGCTCATTGAGCGCACGTTTGTGATCACGGGCGTGGCGCTGGCCATCGTGTTTTCGCTGGCCTGCCTGGTCATTCTGTTCTGGCCGTCCAATGGCGCGTCCGCCGCAGAGCCGGCCCCGCACAAATTCATCGGCGCCGAAAAGTGCGGCGCCTGCCACAAGAGCGACGCCAAGGGCAACCAGCTCAAGCAGTGGCAGGGCAGCAAGCATTCGCATGCGTACCAGACGCTGGCGACAAAGGAAGCGAAAGAGGTGGCCGAAAAAGCCGGCGTGAAGGGCGACCCGCAGAAAGCGCCGGAGTGTCTCAAGTGCCACGTCACGGCCTTTGGTGCCGCCGCGTCCCTCTTGGGCGAGAAATTCAAAATGTCAGACGGCGTTCAGTGCGAGGCCTGCCATGGCGCGGGAGGAGATTACGCGAAAGTGCCCGTCATGAAAGACCGCAAAAAGGCCGTCGAAAACGGGATGATCATTCCGGACGAGAAGACCTGCACGCGGTGCCACAACGAATCCGCGCCGGGTTTCAAGGGATTTGATTTCAAGGAAATGTGGAAGAAGGTCGCCCACAAGAAGCCGGCGGCACCCACGGCCAAGGAGGCGCCGGCCAAGCCCGCCAAATAGAAGGCATTCGCGTGCGGCGCATGATGCGGCGGGGCGTACTCCTCTTCGGCGGCGTTCTTCTGTTCGCCGCGCAACCGGCGGCCTTCGCCTCCAGTTGCGAATCATGCCATTTCGAATCCGACCCGGCCTTGGTGGAGGGCGTGCGCTCCAGTGTCCACGCCCAGGTGGGATGCCACGGCTGTCACGGGGGCAATCCGGCCGTCGCCGACGAGGCGGCGATGACGGACGACCCGTCGTTCAAAGGCAAACCGGACCGCAAGGACATCCCGAATTTTTGCGGCGGATGCCACAGCGACGTCCGCAAGATGAATCCGTTCCGCCTCCCGACTGACCAGTTGGCCCATTACAAAACGTCCAAACACGGCGAGCGCCTTTTCGGCGCGGGGGACGACAACGTCGCCGTCTGCGCCGACTGCCACGGGTCGCACGGCATCAAGCGCCCCAAGGATCCGGCGTCGAGCGTCCATCCGACGAACGTCCCGGCCACGTGCGGCCAATGCCACTCGGATGCGGCGAAAATGTCGAAGTACAAATTGTCCGCGGCCCATCCGGCCGATTACGAGCGCAGCGTCCACGCGCACGCCCTGCGCGTCCGCAAGGACCTCTCGGCGCCGACGTGCGCCACTTGTCACGGCAATCACGGCGCCGTGCCGCCGGGCGTCCGGGATGTCAGTGAAATTTGCGGGAGCTGTCACATCCGCGAGGCCGAATCGTTTTCGAAAAGCCCGCACGCGGCGGTGACGGCCGCCGGCAAGATGAAAGCCTGCGTGTCCTGCCACTCCAACCACGCCATTCTTCATCCGACCGAGGACCTCCTCCGCACCGCCTGCCGGGAATGCCATCAACGCCCGGACGACAACGCACTGGATGTCCGGGACGAGTTTCTTGCCGGATTCGGACAGCTCCGGCGCGACCTTTCGGACGTGTCGGGCGAACTGCACAAGGCCGCCGTGCGGGGATTTGAAGTCGGCGAGGCGCAGGTACAGATGGAGGAGGCCAAAACGGCGCTGATTGCGCTCACGCCCGCCCAGCACGCGCTCAATCTGGTGGATCTTTCCAAGGTCATCCGGGAGAACACCGACCGGTTGGATCAGATACGGCAATCGATCAAGAAAAAAATTCTGAGCGAGGGCGTCCGGCGGCTGATGTTCGTGCCCATCTTCATATTTCTGCTTGTGCTGTCGATCGCCTGCGCCGCCAAACGCGCCGAGGTGGAACAAACGAATGGCCGCCCATAATCAGAACGGCCTCCCGCGCCGGAAATTCCTCGACTACTTTCTGGGCGGAGGGCTTGCGACGGTCCTGGCCGCCATGCTCGCGCCCGTCGGCGCCTACCTCTGGCCGGCGCGAAAACGCGGCGGCGCGCAGGATGTCATCGACGCCGGCCCGACACGGGACTGGCCGGTGGCCACCGCCAAAAATTTCCAGGTGGGTGGACATCCGTTCTCGGTCATCCGCGTTTCGGAATCGGACTTCAAGGCCTATTCCCTCGCCTGCCCGCATCTTGGGTGCATCGTCCAATGGGACAGTCCGACCCGGACGTTCAAATGCCCGTGCCACGCCGGCGTGTTTTCGCAGGACGGCAAAGTCGTTTCCGGCCCGCCGCCGGGGCCGCTCCTCGCCTACGAGGTGATGGTCGTGGGCGACAACGTGAAAGTGAAGGTGCCGCCGGTATGAGTCTCGGGAAACTCAAGGCCGCCGTCGAAGGCTTTTTGCGCGATCGCTACCCGTGGGACGCCGTCAAAGACTTCGCCCGGCATCAGGCCCAAAAACCGCTCCCGCCGCACGTCTCCTGGTGGCACACTTTCGGAAGCCTCGCGCTGTTTTTGCTCGTCAACCAGATCGTCACCGGCATCCTCCTCATGGTCTATTACCGGCCCACGGCCGATCACGCCTTCGATTCGATCAAATTCATCCAGATCGAAGTCCCGGCGGGCTGGCTCATCCGGGGGTTGCACTCCTGGGGCGCCACCCTCATGATCGTCATGCTCATGCTCCATATGCTTCGCGTGTTCGTCATGGGCAGCTACAAAAAACCCCGGGAACTGACGTGGGTCACCGGCGTGGCGCTTCTCGGCGTCACCGTCACGTTCGGCTTCACCGGGTATCTTCTCCCCTGGAACCAGCTCTCCTACTGGGCCACGACGGTCGGCACGGAAGTCACGCGCGCGGTGCCGCTGATCGGCAACCACCTGTCGCTCCTTTTGCGCGGCGGGGAAACGGTCAGCGGCGAGACGCTGGCGAGATTCTACGTCCTGCACGTGGTGGTCCTGCCGTGGGTGATCGTGGGGTTGGTTTCCATCCATTTGTTTTTGATGCGCGTGCAGAATCTTTCGACGATGGATCCCGTCGGCGTCGAACCGGTCTTTCATCCGGACCGGAGCCTCCGGTTTTTCCCGGAGCATGTCCTCAAGGAAATGAGCGTCTTCACGATTTTTCTGGGGATTCTCCTCGCGTTCGTGATCTTCGCCCCGTCGGAGCTC
>MFPR01000003.1 GCA_001784175.1 Candidatus Lindowbacteria bacterium RIFCSPLOWO2_12_FULL_62_27 | reverse complement strand
CGGCGCGATCGAGTCCGACGTCGACACCGTCAACGGCGACGTGCCGTAGCTCGTCGCCGTGTCCGGAATCATCGTGATCGTCGACGACGTCACGCTGTCCGTACCGTCCGTTGGGTCCGTGTATTTGATCGTCACCGTGTCCCCCGGCTTCACGTACAGCTTGCCGCTGACACTCGTCGAATCGCCCGGCAGAATCGACAGCGTGAGTCCCGCAATGTCGAACACGCCCGTATTCTTCCCCGTCTCCGTCAGCATCAGCGTCTCCGTCTCCCCCGTCACGCCGTTGGTGATCGTGACAGTGATCGTCTCCACCGCATCCCCGTTCAGGTTCTGATCCGAATCCGACACCACCGGCGCAATCGAATCCGCCGTCGACACCGACACCGGCGCCGTGCCGTAGCTGTTGGATGTATCCGGCACGACGCCGATCGACGGCGTCGTGAACGAGTCCCGTCCATCCGTCGGGTCCGTGTATTTCGCCGTCACCGTGTCCCCAGGCTTCACGTACAGCTTGCCGCTGACGCTCGCCGAATCGCCCGGCAGAATCGATAGCGCGAGTCCGCCGATGTCGAACACCCCCGTGTTCTTCCCCGTCTCCGTCAGCGTCACGACCTCCGTCTCCCCCGTCATGCCGTTCGTGATCGTCACCGTCACCGTCTCCACCGCATCCCCGTTCAGGTTCTGATCCGAATCCGACACCACCGGCGCGATCGAATCCGACGTCGACACCGTCAACGGCGACGTGCCGTAGCTCGTCGCCGTGTCCGGAATCATCGTGATCGTCCCCGACGTCACGCTGTCTCTGGCGTCCGTCGGATCGGTGTATTTCACCGTCAGCGTATCTGCCGCTCGAACGTATAATTTTCCCGTGCCACTTGCCGAGTCGCCCGAACTTGTACTTGTCAAGAGGCTGGCGATGTCGAAGATGCCGGTATTGTTTCCCGTCTCCGTGACGTAGAGCGTCTCCGTCTCGCCCGTCGTCTGATTCGTCACCGTCACCGTCACTGTCTCCGTCGCAGACCCGTTCGCGTTCTGGTCGCTGTCGGTGACGACCGGCGCGATCGAATCGCTCAAAAACAGCGTCGTGGAGATCGTCATCGTCGAGTAGGCCGTGTCCGCGATCACGGCGATGCCCGCGGATGTCACGCTGTCGCTCGACTGGTCCGGGTCGACGTACTGGACGGTGAGCGTGTCGCCCGGTTTGACGTACAGCTTGCCGGACGCGCTCAAGGAATCCGACGCGCCGGTGCTCGTCGCCATCGCCGTGTTTTTGAAAATCGGGCTGGCCGCCGTGGACTCGTACAGCGTCAGCGTTTCAGTCTCGCCCGTGGTCTGATTGGTGAACGTCACCGCAACCGTTTCGGTGACCGCGCTGTCCGTGTTCCCGTCCTGGTCCTCGATCTGCGGGTAGATCGAATCCTTCGCGATGATGCTGACCGGAAATGTCCCGATCGACGCCGTGTTGTAGACCGCCGTCGTGTCGAGGACAAAGGAGTCATAAAAATACCAGCCCTTGGCCGGCGTGATCGGATGCTGGACGTATATCCCGTACACGCCCGGCGTGTCATTGACGGTGGTCGTCCACAGGTTGATCTTGCTGAACGTCCCGCTGTCCTTGGCGAACGAGACGCTGTCGGCCTGGTATGAGTACTGCGTGGTATCCCGCGAGTCGTAGACCAGGCGCATGGCGAGCGTGTCCCGGTTGGTCGGCCAGCCATTGCCGGTGATGGTGATCGTATTTTTTTGTTTCCAAGTCCCCGCGATGGAAGTCGGGCTGGTATCCTTGTCGTCATAGAGCGCCCCGCCCGGGCTGGACGATCCGCCGCTCGCAAACATGCTCGCCGTCACGATCTGCGACGCCGTAAACGCGCCCGCGGGCGTCCCGCCGCCGGATATGTCGCGGCCCAAACTCTGCGCAGACGCCCCCGTCCCGAACGCCACGCGCATCGGCGTCGTCTCGTAGATCGATGCGAGCGCGCCCGCGTTTTGAAACGCGCTCAATGGCGCCGACCACATCATCCAGACATCCGAATCGCCGTTCGTGCTGGACCGGGGAATCGTCGTCACGCACACCGTGCAGGAAACGGCGCTCGTTGTGTAAGCCGCGCCCGAGACATCGGACCAGGTGACCGTCCCGTTTGTCAGGTTGTTGTCGCCGTCGACGTCATACAGGACCTGCACGCCCTCCGGATTGCCGCCGAGGACCTGCACGCCCCAGTCCATGTCGAGATCGCCGTCCGCATCGAAAAAAAGCATCCATCCGAAATTCCGGATGTTGTTCGACCCCTGCTGCCAGCTGGCGGTGTCCGGCGAATCAAGCGCCATGCGGATATAAAGCCACCCGCCCCGGTAGCTTCGGTCATAGTACATGTACCCGGAGAACGAGTCTTTGTCGTCGACGATCTCGGTGTAGCTGGAGGTGCCGTCGTTGTATACCGTGTCCGCATAGGGATCCCACCTGGAAGTGTGCAGAGGCACCCACTGCGTTTCCCCGGGCTGGGGCGGTGCGTTGGAAGCGAAGGCCTTGTCCAAAAGCGGATTGGCGGCCAGCAAGGCTATATATACAAACAGTGTTGGTACTTTCCGCATATACTTCATTTCTCTGCATTCCTTCCAAGAATACTCGAACAACCGCGCGACAGACTAAGAGCGCTGTCGAGTTCCAAGGCCACGTAGTTAGGCCTTCATCCCATCATTGATGTGATTTTGGGATTGGTCAGGGACCCGGTATGGAACTTTTCAAGTTTCGTTGACCTGTGACCGTCCTACATATTCAGAACGAAATCTGTACTAATTGGTTACACTAGCAAGTAAGGTTCCAAAATTGAAAAACGGATATAAATATTTATAACTATATAATAGAAAAAATATTATGGATATACAATTTTATACTTTTCAGGGGGGCAACCGGCAGAATAGTGTTATATGTTTAAACACTTTAACACTTAGGAGGGATCTGTTTACTCGGTCTCTTTCGGAAGTTTTACAACCGTCAGCCAGAAATTTTCAATCAATTTGACCACCTTGAGGAACTCATTCAGCCCAACGGGTTTGGTGATATAGCAGTTGGTGCCGAGATTGTAGGCTTTGAGAATGTCGGAATGCGCGGCGGATGTGGTCAGGATGATGACGGGAATCGATTTCAAAGACGCGTCCGATTTGATCTCTCGAAGCACTTCACGCCCGTCTTTTTTCGGAAGATTGAGATCGAGGAGGATCAAATCCGGCCGAACGGCTTCCGCATACGGCCCTTCTCTACGGAGATACTTCATGGCCTTCACCCCATCATCGACTACATTCAAGTCAAGGGCGACCTTGGCTCCCTTCAACGCCTCCTTTGTCAGCCGGACATCTCCGGGATCGTCTTCCACCATCAGAATCTCGATCGGCCTGCCGTTCATGATCTCACACCTCCTTCGGATTTATCTCCTGACACGTCCGCCGCGGCGCCCTCGCGCGCCGGGATCGAAAAATAAAACGTGGACCCCCCGCCCGGAGTCGATTCCACCCAGATCCGCCCGCCATGGCGCTCGGCGATTTTCTTGCAGACCGCCAGCCCAATGCCGGTGCCGGAAAATTCCTCCGTTGTGTGAAGACGTTTGAAAATCTCGAAGATCCTATCATGGAATTGGGATTCGATCCCGATGCCGTTGTCTCGAACGGAAAAAATCCATTCACCGCCTTTCCGGGACGCCGACACATGCACCCGGGGCGGCGAATCGCCGTGGAACTTGATGCCGTTGCTGATCAAATTCTGAAGAAGCTGGCGGATGAGCAGGGGATTGGCCCGAACGGTCGGAAGAGGATCGTGCGTGATCTCCGCGGCCGTGATCGCCCGGTCCACATCGAACAGGGCCGTGATCTGCCCCATCAGTTCCGTCATGTCCGTCCGCTCGAACGCGATTTCGGCCCGGCCAACCCGCGAATAGGTCAACAGGTCTTCGATCAGGTCTCTCATCCGCTTGGCGCCGTCGACCACGTAACCGATGAACTCGTCCGCGTCTTTGTCCAGCCGGCCCGCATACCGCTGGGCCAGAAGCTGGGTGAAACTCGATATTTTTCGGAGGGGTTCCTGCAGATCGTGCGAAGCGATGTAGGCGAATTGTTCGAGTTCCTTGTTGGACCGCTCCAATTCCGCCGCCGTTTTCTTGATTTTCTCCTCCGATTCGCGAAGATCCTCCATGAGGCTTATCATGATTTTCTGCTGGCGGCCCAGCTCTTGATTGCGTTCGCCGATCACCTTGACATCCTCCTCGAGCCGCCGAGCGGCCGCCCGCCTCTGGCTGATGTCATGCAGAAACGCGCAGAAGCTGTACGTCCCGCCGTGCCGGATCGGCGAAATCACCATTTCCACGGAGAATTCATGGCCGTCCCGGTGCATCGCCGTCATTTCGATCCTCCGGTTCAGCACGGGCCCGGCGCCCGTTTCGATAAAGCGCTGGATGCCGTTCAAATGCGCATCCCGCATGCCGGGGGGAATGAGGGTATCCGCCAATTTTTGTCCGATCGCCTCCCGGCGCGTCCAGCCAAACGTCGATTCGGCCTGGGCATTCCACTCCGTGATGACGCCGGTCGCGTCGATGGAGATGAAGGCGTTGAACGATTTTTCAAGAATCAGGCGCGTGCGCTCCTCGCCGGACCGGAGCAGTTCCTCTTTCTTCCGGCGCTCTTCATCGGCGCGATTGAGCGACACCGCCGTGATGAAGACGACGACCGCCAGAAGGGTGATGTCCGACAGAAGCCCCAACGCCGTTCCGAATTCCGTCCCGTACCATCCCGCCTCCTGACCCCGGAGCCGCAGCCAGCCGATCAACACGAACATCCCGGCGGTCAGCGGCAACACCCGGCGCGCCATGGCCCAGCCGACTTCCTCACCCGTTATGACCCCGACCAGGGTCGGATCCGGACGCGCTGAAAAAATTCCGATGACCAGCATCATCAGGCACGCCGCCGTGTGGATCGCCATCTTGGTGTGGGCGGCAACGCCATAGAAATACGGAACCCGGTAAAGATAGCCGATCAACGCCAGGAACGAGACGAAGAAGACGGGAAGGATGAAAAGATGAGACGGCCGGCGGCCGGAGCGCGTTTTCAATTCGAGCGTCAGAAACGCCGCGCCGATCAAAAGGAAACTCAAAGCGGTCACGGGAGACATGCGGCCCGGATGGGATGTTCCCACCGCGCCCGGTATTTCCCGAACGAGAAACTGGTCAATCCCGATATCCCATCCAAACACGTACTCGCCGAGGGTGAGCAGTCCAAGCATCCCCACGAGAGCGGCAAAGAACATCCCCAGGAGCCGATCCCGAGTCCTGGCCGCTCTCTTTTGCAAAAACAGCAGAGCCAGCCCGGACATCACAAAGGCCATGGCCGTGTTGGCTTTCATCGAAGTCCAGCCCGGCATGACACTTTTCAGGACCCCGACGTCGAACATCCATCCCGCCAGAACCGCGACGCCGATGGCCGTCACGGACACAGCCGAAAGAACGGCGGTTTTGTTCAGACCTTCGAGGGGATGGCGCGCGCCGGACGGTTCCACAGGGTCAGCCGGTACCGCGCTTCACCGGCGGGCGTTCCCGGAGAAGTTTGATCTCATCCTTAAGCTCCATGATCCGTTCCTCCCGGCCCAGCATCACCTGGGTCAACTGTTCCAACTCCTGAATTTTCGTCTTCAGCGTCTCCTCCGCGCGGTTGCGGTCCGTGACGTCCCGGAAATCCCACACACGGCCGATGATCCGGCTCCCCAGACGGTGCGGAACAGAATGGCGCTCGAACACGCGGCCGTCCTTGAAATCAAGAATATCGAAACTTTCCGCCTCCGGGTTGGCGTAGAGATCCCGGACTTTCGACAAAAACGCGTCCGGATTCTTCAACTCTCCGAGGACGAACGCCAGAGCCTGATCGTCATCCCCGGCCGCCATCACCGATTCCGGAATGCGCCACATCTCGACGAATTTCCGGTTGTAGAGCGTGATTTTGCCCTCGTGATCGACAAGCAGAATGCCGTCGGCCGTGAGATCCAGCGTCGCCCGCAAAACGGACGACTTCCGCTCCTGTTCGGCCGTGCGATCCCGGACGCGCAGGTCCAGTTCGTTCAGCAATCGGCGAAGATCCTCGTCCGCACGGGCCCGCTCGGCGGTGACGGCTCCCAGGATCAGGGCGGTAAGCGCGGTGACCCCCATGAAAATTTGCAGCATGTTCAAGCGCTCGTTGAATGTGCCGATCGCATACGGCCCCCGGTCATGGATCGCGCCCCAGATGGCCATCGACGAGATCACGAACACGGCCGTCGCGGTTTCTCGCGGGCCGAACCGCAGGGCGGCCCAGATAATGAACGGGAAAACAAGGTAGGCGAGCGACTGCGTGGCGGAGGTCGGAATCATCCGGCCGGCCAGAACGGCCCAGCCCGCCAGAACCAGCCCGGCATAAAGAGCTGTGAATTCCGCGAGTTTGCCGCCCCGCCACTCCAGGCGCGGCCGGGAGACCCACGTCAGGAGAACGGGCGCGACGACCAGATCCCCCAGCCCGTCTCCAAGCCACCAGACCAGCCAGACCGGCGCCGCCCCGGCCCACGGCATGCCGCCAACGCAGAGGCTGGCGACGCCGACCGTCGCGCTGACGGCGGTGCTGATCGCCGCGGCGAAGACCGCCAGTCCGAACACGTCCCTCAACCGGTCGAGGGCCGGATTGAATTGGACCAGCCGCCGGAGAGCCGCCGCGCCGATGACGGCTTCGAGCGTGTTCCCGGTCGCGATGCCGACAGCCGTGAAGGGCGATCCGGTGGCGGCGTTGATCAGAAACGCGCCCAGGGCGACGCCCGGCCAGAATTTGATTCCGAAAATCAACAGCGACGCGAGCGCTATCCCCGTCGGCGGCCACACGGCCGTGACCTGCTTGTTGACGAACGCCAGGGACAACCCGAACTTCGCGGCGAGAAAATAAATCACCGCCAGCGCGGCCACCGTTCCGGCGTATCGCATGTCGACCCGTTTCATGTCGCCGGATTATCCCTCATCCGGCGCCGCGTGAAAAGCGATAATTTGCCGGGGTCGGTTATCCCACCATTAATGTCCCCACGAGGTTTCCCAAATTCGACTCGACCCGGTCCGACAACCGGTCCATGTTCAGGTCGGTTCCGAGGTTCAGCGGAGGGGCGTAGAGCCGGCCAATACTTTCAAGGACGTCGCTGTGGGCGAGCGCGTCAAGGTTGGGATCCATGTCGATGATGGCGGAAGCCATGTGCACGATGGGCACGGACTCGTCCATGTTGGGCGACGTGAGGACCAGGCGCAAATCGTGATGATGGAACATGGCGCTCTGGACGGTCGCGCGCGGCATTTGCCAGAGATTGAACATGAACCCGCCGATGTCCGCATGCGTTCCGCCCATGACGGACTTCTCCGCTTCAATCGGAGGTTTCCCGGCCGCGCGAAGCTCATCCAATCTGGTTTGGATGGGGCGGAAATACTGCATCGTCACCAGCCGGCCGATGTCATGCAACAGGCCGCAGATGAACAGATCATCCGGCTCGGCCATGCCGCGCAGGACCGCAATTTCCTTGCACCACTGCCCCGCGCGAAGCGACGCCTCCCAGAACGTTCTGGTGAAGGCGGGCGGGATCGACTGGAATTTCTGCATGATGGCCGCGGCAATCACCAGATGCCTCATTTTTTTCGTGCCCAGCACGACAACGGCCTTGGACATGCTCGTCACTCTGTCCCGCATTCCGTAAAACGCCGAGTTGGCGACGCGGAGCAGGGTCGACGTCAATCCCGGATCCAGCGACACCACCCGCCCCACCTTGTCGAGATCCGCCCGGGGGTCGTCCAGCATCGCGATGGCGCGCTGGGCGGTGGCAGGCAACGGGGAAATCGCCTCGATGTTTCGAAGAATCTCCCGCACCTGCTTGTCCAGCATCCGTTTCTCCTCCGTGGGCGCCCGGAGGTCCTGGTTGGAGGTTTCGGATTGACTGTCGAGAAAGGCCTTGAGGTGAACCACCATTTTGTCCGCGGTCATGATTTGTTTGGCGACCACGGCCTGCGTGAAAAGAAAGAGATCGTCCTTCTGAATCCGCAGGAGCGCGGCGATCTGGGGAGAGGTCAGAAGATTCAGGCGCGTGGCGCATTCTCCAAACATGCCGCCGGTCCTGGACTGTTCGAGAAGGACCGTGTTGATCTGTTCCGGTTGGAAATATCCGCGAAACGCCGCCAGACAGCCGATCCGCCGGTCGAACGCGCTCATCTGCCGGATGGCCGTAAGGAGATCATCCTGCTCCAGGATTCGGCGATCCCTCGCGTACAGAACGAACCGGTTGAGCCGCGCCAAACTCACGGCAGGGATTCCGTATTCCTCTTGATGACGCTTTCGATGGCCTCTTTGAATTCAACCAGATCGAAGGGTTTGTAAAGGACGGGAACGCCGAGGTCGACCCGCTCCGGGGAGAATCGGATCATGAACAAAAACCGGTCGGCCTCGGGACGCCCGATGTCCCGCAGGATCCGCAGAAAATCCAGGCCGTTTTGACCGCGCATCGGGTAATCGCAAACGACCGCGTCGAACGCATGGCCGTTGAGTCCACCCAAAGCTTCTTCCACCGTTCCGGCGGCCACGACCCGGTAGCCGAACCATTCCAGCATCCGGCGGCAACATTCCCTCACGCTGTCGTCGCCATCCACCACCAACACGGATTCTCCGGGCATATGTACTTTCTCCATTGAAGGATTGCTCGAGCAATGACCGTACCCGCGGACGATCATGTTTGCTCAATAATTTTTAACCTTCTCTTCAAACAGAGGTTAGATTTTTCCCAAGATGAACTGCAATATGAATTGGTGGATGGATTTTAATCCGGAATTGTTAAATGTGTTTAAACACTGAAGGGGACCGGGGCCGTATTTGGGAGCGGACCTATCGGGCGTTACTCCCTCCTTTCACTTGAATTCTGTGAACCCGGATTTTACTCCACAACGTGACCCGGCTGACGCCGAGCAACTTGGCGGCTTTGGTGCGGTTGCCGCCCGTCGCCCGCAAGGCTTCGATGATCATTGTCTTCTCCGATTCCTCATCCGTCCGCCCGGGCCGCGCTGAAATGGGCGGCTGTGCGGGAGCGCGCGGAAGGCGGATTTCGGCCGGCAAATTGTCGAGGGTGATGCGGTCGGACGACGCCGTCACGAAGGCGTGTTCGATGGCGCTTCGCAGTTCCCGGACATTTCCGGGCCAGGGATAATCGAGCATTTTTCGCAAGGCGTCTTTTTCGATGCCCTGGATGGGCTTTTGCCGCGCGCGCGAGAATTCCGAAATGTAATGCTCGATCAGAAGCGGAATGTCCTCCTTGCGATCCCGGATCGGCGGGATATGGATTTCAAAAACGCGGATGCGGTAATAGAAATCCTCCCGGACGGCGCCGGAGGAGACCAGATGTTGGAGGTTCCGGTTGGTGGCCGTGACCAGCCGCACATCGATTTTGATCTGTTGTTCGTCTCCCACGCGGCGAATTTCCCGTTCCTGAAGCGTCCGGAGCAGTTTGACCTGAATGGCCGGGCTCACATCGCCGATCTCGTCGAGAAACAGAGTGCCGCCGTCGGCCGCGGGGAAGAGGCCGGGTTTGTCCCGGACCGCCCCGGTGAACGATCCCTTGACGTGCCCGAAGAGTTCGCTTTCGAGAAGCGTTTCAGGGATCGCGGAACAATTCACGGCCATAAACGGCTTGTTGGACCGCTCGCTCACGGAGTGAATGGCCCGGGCCGCCAGTTCCTTGCCCGTGCCGGACTCGCCGCTCAATAGAACCGTCACGTCGCTTTCGGCCGCCAGCCGGATCGAGCGGAAGACATTCTGCATCGGATCGCTCTTGCCGATCATCCCCTCAAAAGCATGCCGGCCTTTGGTCTGCTCCTCCAGCAGGGCGATTTTTTCCCGGGCCAAAAAGAGGGAGGTCTGGGCCAGAACCCGGCGTTCGGCGATGGTGAGCCGCACGTTCAAATGCTGTTCGAACACCTGAAGATCCATCGGCTTGTCCATGTAATCGTCCGCCCCGGCGTCGAGGACCTGAAGGATGTCCTCGGGTTGATTGCGGCCGGTGACGACAAGGATCACGCTCAAATCCCCCCGCGGCAAAGCCCGGATCTCGCGGCACAGCTGTAATCCGTCCATTTTCGGAAGCGACCAATCGACAATGAGCAGCGGAAACGGGCTCGTCCGGTACAACTCCAAAGCCTCTTCGCCCGCCGCGCAAACCGTGACCTTGTATCCCCGGGCCTGGAGAAGCTCCTCCATCAGCCTGCCCATGCCCTTGTCGTCTTCCACAATCAGCGTTTTGATATTTTTCATCGGTCTCATGGTGACGAAAAACGGCCGAATGTCAAGGGCTTCTCTCTTTTAAATTCGGCCGGTAAACTGCCAGACCCGTCTGGCTTGACATTCAGTCATATTCGAATAATGGTTCGATCCCTATGAAAATCTCTTCTCCTCACGCATTTCGGGCGGTTCGCAACGAATTACGGCGGCGTAGGGCGACGCCTTGAAGCCGGATTCGTCGGCGGACGTGTATATGCGCGTGCTGATCGGCAAGATCATTCTGTTCAGGGGTCTAAAGCCGGCGGACATCAAGTCTGTCGCGGAATCGGCCGTCAAACGGAAACTCGACCGGAAAACCTGTGTCTTTCACCAGGGCGAGCCCGCCGACACCGTGTATGTCCTCGCGAATGGCAGCGTCAAAATCAGCCAGACCGGCGCGGACGGCCGCGCGACGGTACTCCGGGTCGTCGGTTCCGGCGAGATGTTCGGGTGCCTGTCGATTTTTGGAGACTCGACATATCCCGGAACGGCTGTGGCCCTGGAGGAGGGATCGGCGCTGGCGTGGGACGGAAATACAATGGCCCGATTGATGGAGCGTCACTCCCCGATCGCCCTGAACGCCCTCAAGATGGTGGTGTCGCGCCTGCATGAACTTCAAACCCGGTTCCTGGAACTCGGCGGCGAGCGGGTGGAATGCCGTCTGGCCGACGCGCTCGCGCGCCTCGGACACCGGTTCGGGAAAAAAGTTTCGGGTGGCATCGAAATCGAATTGCCGATTTCCCAACAGGATCTGGCGGAAATCATCGGGACCACCATCTACAGCGTCAGCCGGATTCTTTCGGCCTGGCAGCGGCGCGGCCTGGTCCGCACCGGCCGGCGGCGCATCCTCATCCGAAACTCGCGGGGTCTCACCGGCATCGCCGGGAAATCGTAAAAAAATATTATCCAGGTTTACTTGCTCCAGCGCAAAGAAATCCGCCTCGACCTGTGCGATCCTTTCATCAACGACAACCCCAGGAGGTGGAGTTTCATGGAACAGGAAAGTATTCAAACGTACTACGAACACGACCACGACAGGCTTGATGAAGGTTTCGAGCGCTACCGGCGGTTGAAGCGCGAAAATTTCGCCGAGGCCAAACAATCCTTCAAAACGTTTTTCTTCGGCCTGAAAAGGCATATCCTCTGGGAGGAGGAGATTCTCTTCCCGATGTTCGAGGACAAGACCGGCATGAGGGACGCCGGGCCGACCGCCGTGATGCGGATGGAGCACCGGCAGATCGAGTCGTTGCTCGATGCGCTGCATGGCAAAGTGCGAGCCGGCAATCCCGAATCGGATATCGAGGAAGAGGCGATTCTTCGCATACTGAAACCGCACAATGACAAGGAGGAAAGCATCCTCTATCCCCACATCGACGCGCATTTGACGGCGGACGAAAAACGCCTGGTCTTCGCCGGCATGGAGGGTGTTCCGGAGAATCGGTACAACACCTGCTGCTGATGGGCTCGTTTTCCTGCCCGCATTTCGATATCGCGCTGGATCACTGCCTGCTGCTCGATACGGCCTGCGTTCCGGGCCGGGCCGGATGTGTCTTAAGAAGCACATCAAAATTTCTCATCCCGGCCGAGGAACGGATGCAATCCAAGCCCGACACCGGCCGAGCGAAACACCGCGGGAATCGGAAAGGGGCGGCAAAATCAAAAAAATGGATTGGCCTCACGGATTTCCTGAAGGAGAAATAGATCACCCGATTTTTCCAGACGAAATAAAGCCGTACCGGTTTGGCGCTCCTCGGCGCCTGTGGCCGTTACGCGCAACCGGCGTTGCCATAGGAATGTCACTTCAGCTCCGCCTTCCCCCGGCACCGTCCGGCTGATCCAGACGCCGTCGTATTTGATCGTGTCCACCATATTCAGTTGATTCTGGATGTTGATCAGGAGTTCCTCACGGTTCGCCTTGAAATTGTCGCTGACGAGCTTCACAAACCCAAGATAATCCTCCGACGCGAATGTCTTCAGGATTTCCTGCACCGCAAACTCAACCTGCTGGCGAAGCTCGGCCACTTCCGCCGGCGGCCCGCCCCATTTCAAATTCGCGTCCACCCGCCAGAGTTCCTCCCTGTAGTCCTGTGTCTTGATCTCTTCCCTCGTCCTATTCTGCGTGTACGAGAGCCCCAGTTCTCCATCCGCATGGATGAATTTTTCAATCACGTAGGCGAACTTCCAGTTCGTCGTCCGGATATCGCTGTTTTCGTTGAGATTGTCGGTCAACCCAAGCGAGTAATTGACGTCCAGCCGCTCGTCGTCCCGCACATCCGTTTGCGCGGTCACGCCGTACTGCCGGTTGTGCGACCGGCCGGCCGCGTCCATGGTTTTGTCGAGCGTCTGCGTTGCGTTCAAAGACAGGTCGGTTTTAAACTCGTGTTCCGGCAGGAGACGCGCGGCGGGGAAAAAGCGCCACGCAAAGTCCCTGTATCCGTAGGTCAACCCTTTGCTTTCGTTCCGCCGGTTTCCCGTCGCCGCCGTTTTCTCCGTCGTGATCTGATATCGGAAGAACGTCGAAAGCGTGTGACTCCCGGTCGAAGTATTGAGCTGATAATTCTGGTTGTTGGTGGTTGTATGCGTCGTATTATCGCTGGTCCAGTTCTTGTTCTGCTGAACGGCGGCGGACGCGCTCATGTTTTTGGCGATCTCTTTGATCCGCGCGCCGCTTTTCTCCAGCGCGTATTTCTGAAACGGTTTGAAACTCGCATTCGCCGAATGAATCTCCGTGGTCGTCCGCCTCGCGAGCTGGCCGTCGAGATTATTTTTATTCCCGGAAAACGTATAGCCGATCTGGGCGTCAGGCAAATCCAAGGCGGACTTCAGGGCCGTGGAGACGCCGCCGTTGAACCGCTGGGCGTCGGCCGACCCACCGCCGGAAGTCGCGCGGTAGGTCGGATCGACGTGTTCGAAACCGAGGCTCCAGCGCGCCGGGTCAAACATCCACCGAGCAGGCGACTGATAGGATGTGTTGAACTTGTATGCATAGCCGAATATGCGATCCGTTGGATCGGACTGCGTGTTGGGATCGAAACGGGAATAGGCCGCCTCGGCTTTCACGTTGAGTTTCGGAGTCACATTGAGATCCGCGTCAACCGCGTAGACGTCATTTTCGACCGCGTTGGCCGGGCGGGCGTTGGTGTCCTCGATACTGTCCACCTGATCCTTTGTCTTCGCGTAACTTAGGCCCAACTGCTGGATGGATTTCCAGCGCGATTTTCCGATACCGCCCAGGCGAAACCCATAGACGAACCGGTCGAAGGACGTGGCGGCGAGGGCCCGGGTGGGCCGGGCCAGATACATCTGGAATTCCTGCGCGGGCGACTGGTCGCCGAGGAATTTGTTGGTGTAGTGAATGCCGACGTTGGAGCTTGCCGAAAGGGAGTAGGACGAAAAGCTTCCGCTGACATTTCCCAGACGCAGGCTGTAGCGGTCGGCGCGTTCGAACGTTCCATATACGCCTTGCATGAGCCACCGTTTTTTGGGCTGGACTTGGCGGTCGTCCGTGAATCGCACGCTTGCGTTCGTGCTGAATTCGCCGCCGCCGAGCTGGAGATATCGCTTCTTGCCGTCCAATTTGAACGACGCCTCCTCATGCGTCCCCCGGTCGAAAAAAGAACGGGACTTGTTGCCGTCCACGCTTTTTTTGTAGCCCGCCGCCGTCATCGCAAAATTAAATTGATCGAAATTCACGCCCCACGTATTGGGGTCGATCAGCCGAAGGCCCCCGTCCACCGCGCGGCCCACGTCGTTGTCCATCTCCCGGACCTTCTGGATCTCCTTGCCCGCGCGCGCCGTCACGACTTTGATGCCCTCGCCCGGGAACATGACGCTGAGGGCAAAACAGGGAGTCGACCCAAAGAAACAGGCAACTATCCAGAGAGCCGACAGAATCCGGATGCCGGCCGGGCACCGGGATGGACAGCAGACGGACCGCCTGCCAATCTCCGCCACCGCATCGATCCCCCCAACAAAACGCCCATCCAAGTGACCTGCCTGCAGGTCTAATGGAAACGCCGACCGGCGGATGGTCTTCAAGTCATCTCTTGGAATCACAAGACCGAACAGGATCGTGGAACAGCCCATTTCAGTTGTTTTTCGTCGAGCGTGGATTGCTGACACTCGACACATCTTCATAGGAAAAAGAGGCAGAATCCGGCACAGTTGTTCCCGTATCTACGCTGGTTCCGTTGCCGGAATTATCGAAATAACAGCCGTTTAAGACGTTGCTGGGCGTCCCGTCTCCAGTGCCGTTTCCGCCGACAAGAGGGCCGCGAGAAAAATCGCAGTTGGTGACGGTCATCCGGGAGCCATCGTCATCTTCATCGACTTCGTTGGCTCCCGCACTTCGAATTCCATTCGACCAGTTTTTGTAAACATCATTAGTAAAATTTAATGTTGCATTGCTGGTGCTTGCCATGACACCCACTGGGGTGTTGGCGTAGTGGGCATTACCATCGAAGACGTTTCTAGAGGAATTATATGTACCCGAAAAAGTGCTGTTGATCTGAACAGCTCTTCTGAATCCGTTGATAACAGGGCCGGTCAGGTTAGAGATTGTATTATCACTGAATGTGATGGTTGTACCCGCGCTGATAATCATCGCATATGCGGTGGCGGCGGCCCCTGTATTCGACGTAAATGTAATATTCGAGATGCTCGGAGACCCGCCCTTTATATAGAAAGCGCAAAACCCGGGTTTGACCGTCCCGTTCTGAAATGTGGGTGACCCGCCGTTGACGGTAACCAACGTGTCCGCATCCTGGAGTGTGCAGGAAGAAAGGGTGACAGTGGCGGCCGATCCTGTCGTTATCCCACTCCATGTATCAGCCCCGGATGATTTCTTGAACGTCGCGGAGGTTGCATTAAATATCCCATTAATTGTGATACTGGAACCCGTACCCATGCTGAATGTAGTTGACGCCGAGGTGGCGTCAACCGTGCCTTCCACTGTGATCGCTACGTTATTCGCCACTGTCACGGTTGCCGCCTTGATGGTAATCGTGACGCTGGCCGGGATGGTCATGCTGGTCATCAAGGCGACATTGCCTGTCCATGTCTGATCCGTTGTCGGGCTGGACGAAATACTGCCTGTCACTTCCGAACTCACGCTGAGGCTGGAAAGCTGTTCCGCGGGAAGTTCAGGCACATCCGCGCTCGATGCGGCGGCTGTCTCACGTTTGTCGTCCACCACGATCGCCTTCGTCACTTTCGCAGCGTCGACCTCGCCCGCGTTGATCAGCGTCTTGCGTGTGAGAAAACTCGAATTGCCGAACAAGGGACTGCCCTCGATTTGAGCGAGTTTGAATCCGGACCCGCGCTTCAAGGTGAAAACGGTTTTTCTGTCCTTGACCGTCCACTCCGACTTGGTGTTGCCGATACGCGCGCGGCGGTCCCACGTGACCGGCACGCGCGCCTCCGAACGGTCGCTGTTGAACAGGATCGACTCCACCCGGACGCCGTGGTCGAAATTGGAGAGATGATCGAGGTCGGCGCGGACCGATTCAAGGAATTCGGTCCTGCCGTGGTTGAAGGAGTTGTCGTCATTGTTGATGAATTTCTCGTGGATGAGGGAGGCGAACTTGTCCACCTCTTTCTCCTCAAGATAGAAAAAAAGTGAAACAATGGCGACCTTGGACTCCCACGTGGCCGTCAGCTCCGCGATCTGGTCTGCAATCGTTGGATCGAGCCGCAGGACCGATGCCAGTTCGACGATCCGCATCTGCCCGGAGACATCCGGCCGGAATTCGAATATTTCCCCCGCAGAGGCCTTAAACGATTCGAGAACCCGCGACTGCAGGGCCGGCGGCTCACCGGCCCGTTCCAGCGCCGCGGGATTGACGCCGATCAACTCAATCAGATTTGCGGAATAGGTGGATTGAACCCTGACGCGGATCGCGCCGCTCTTGGGGTCCGGGCTGACGGAGACGATTTCATATTCCCACCGCGGATTGTCCAGCGCCATGAACAGCGATCCAAGTGTCCGCCGATAGGTAGAAACATCCTGCCGGCCGGAGGGGAGGGCGATGACCGCGGTCGGAGAAAGATACTGCACGATACCGTCGAGGTCCTTGCGCGCATAAGCGTCCTGGATGAGCCGGAGAATATTTTTGGCCTGCTCATCCGGCGGTCCGGCCAATTCGGGCGCGGGCAATGGCGGGATTTCAGGGACCGCGGGGACGGCCGAAATAGGCGTGGTTTCCGGAGCCGAGGCGCCCCCGGCAACCATGAACACGTCCATCAGTTCCCCGTTACGATGACGGTAAAAAGGTTTTGATGAGAAGGGACTTCGAAGCGCCGCGCGGGCGCGGTAGGTCCCTTGCGGGGCATCGCGAGAGAGGTCAAATCTGAACCTGACCGTCTCGGATTTCCCCGCCACAAGCCGGACCTTTTTCTTTCTCATGAGCCGGTCCTGCGCACCGCGGTAAACCGGCTCGCCATTCGGCCCGTCGATGTCCAGAAGCGGGATAAATATTATTTTTTGGCGCCG
The DNA here is from genome assembly GCA_001784175.1 of Candidatus Lindowbacteria bacterium RIFCSPLOWO2_12_FULL_62_27. GTDB lineage: Bacteria > Lindowbacteria > 2-12-FULL-62-27 > 2-12-FULL-62-27 > 2-12-FULL-62-27 > 2-12-FULL-62-27. The sequence continues at coordinate 59,013 of MFPR01000003.1, read as the reverse complement.
TCGTTGACGACCTTGATCGAAACTTCGACTGCGTCGCCCGGGCTGTAAGTTTCCCTGGCGGCCACAGGACCGTCCACCTGAACGGCGTTTGCGGGGCTAGCCCATGCCAATAGAAATCCGGCCAGACACGCCGACAGCAGCCCAACGAGCAGCCCAACGATTCGAGTTGACTTCATCACCCGCCGGCGGTAATCTCTGCATATGAAACGTAAATTCACTGCGGTTTTTGAAAAAGACGGTAAATGGTGGATCGGATTTGTCGAGGAACTGCCGGGCGCCAACACCCAGGGCCGGACGCTTCCAGAAGCCCGGCGGAATTTGAAAGAAGCCGTCAAGTTGGTCATGGAGGCCAACCGTGAACTGGCCCGGCGCTTCGTCCGAGATAGAGAGGTGATCCGGGAAGCCCTCGAAATTCGCGCGGCATGAAAAGAGGCGAGGCGATCCGGCATCTGGAAACTCGCGGGTGCCGCCTCTTCCGGGAAGGTACCCGCCACACGATTTATTACCATCCGCAAACACTTAGAACCTCGAGCATTCCCCGACACCGGGAATTGTCCAATCGAATGGTCCAGAAAATCTGCAGAGACCTTGGGATTCCTCATCCTTGGAAGGCGTAAGGTCGACTGATCGGCGCCAAAGACCATGGAACTCACTCCTCGACCTCCTCACCCGGCGACACAGAAATCTTCAACGTCCCCACTGGCACCTGCGCAGATCCGACGGCCGTGACCGCCACCGGAAGCTCCACCACATCCATACTCTCCTCTCCATCGAACGCCACCATCAGGGAAGAGAACTCCACCTTCGCCGTGCCCGGGGCCACAAGCATCACCGATCCGGATGCTACGATATTTAGCGGGGATTCCGCGAGATTCAATTTGAATTTGAAGGGTTGCCCGACGCTGACCGTAAAGGCCGCCTTCTCTTCGGGCGGTAAATTAAAATTGAGCTTCCATCCCGCGTCGAGACCGGGAGCATGAACGTGGAGAGTCTGGCCGTTGAATGATGCTTTGACATTCCCACTGGTTCTAAAGGAAAACTCCGCCGGGTCCAGTCCTGTTTTTGCCGGAAGACCCGATGGGCGTTTGAATTCGGGAACCGATTTCTCTTTCTCCACGGTCGATTTCGAAAAATCCGTATTGCCCGTTTTTGACGCTGCTGGCGTTGTCTGGTCGGTCCTCTGCCCGGTCATCATCATTTCCTCGGACGCACGGAAACTCATGGGATCGAAGCGCCGGCCTGTCATCGTCATTTCCTCGGACGCACGGAAACTCACGGGATCGAAGCGCCGGCCTGTCATGGTCAGCTCGTCCGTACGGAGCGTTACAGGATCGAATCTACGACCGGTCATGCTCAACTCATCCGTACGGACGGTGACTGGGTCGAACTTCACCCCGGTCACCTTGATCTCATCTGTCCGCACGGTTATGGGCTCGAATCCTGCCTGCCCCGTCATTTTTATCGTCCCCGCGTCCACAATAACCGGCTCGAACCTCCGACCCGTCATCTTCATCGTCCCCGCGTCCACAATAACCGGCTCGAACTTCCGACCGGACACCTTGAAGATGTCCATCGGCTCACCATTCTTGTGTCTATAGAACGGTTTTTTGGAAAAAGGGCTACGAAGAGCGACTCTGATTCGATAAGTTCCCGCTGGGGCGGCGATAGGTAGCACAAAGTTAAATATAGAGAGAACACGCCGCCCGTCATTGCGAACGGGATGCTCAATATCGGCCAGTGCCGAGAGAGGCACGGAGCCGCCATCGGGCAGACCCACCGGCAGGCGCGCGATTTCAGCCGGGTTTTTACGATAGCGGTCATCCAGCCGGACGCTCAAGACGGAACTCTTTCGAAGCGCCGTGAGGCCGTCGAGTTCCACTTCCGACGCGCCCCGAATCGCGTTGAGAAGAAAGAAGAAAAGGAGAAAAAGGAATAAGGAAAAATGACCCCTTTTCCCTTTTTTGGGTGCTTTCGAACTTGACATGACGATATTTATACACGACAATGTTACAAATTCAGTAACATTCAAAAGGACAGATAATATGACTCAAAGAAGCCTCTCCAAACGGGAAGCCGATATTGTCTTGGCATGGGAATGGGAAAAGCAGCGCCTGATCTCAATCGGCGATATTATGAAACGCATGCGCTGCTCCAATGGCTATGCCCGCAAAATGGCGCACGTTCTCAGAAAAAAGGGCTGGTTGGAAATGCTGACAAAAGGCCACTATCTCCTGGTGGGGGTCGCAAGGGGACCGAAGGGTGTGCCGGAAATGAATCCCTACTTGATGGCGCGCCTGCTCCCAAAATCCCACTTCTTTGCCTACCGGTTCGCGTGCGCCCATCATGGGTTGTTGACGCAAATTCCACGCGTCATTCATATCGCGGTGCGGCGTCCCAAGCGGCCGATGGATCTCAAGAATGTCCGATTCCAGTTTGTCGAGCTGTCGGCCAAACGATTCTTCGGCTACAAGGAAGCCATGATCATGGGTGAGAAGATCAACGTATCGGACGTGGAACGGTCGATCTTGGACGCACTCGACCGTCCCGATCTTGTCGGAGGCATTGAGGCCGGAGCGCAGGCGTTATTCCATGCGGGTCGGAAGATGGACGTGACCAAGGTACTGGACTATCTTCAACGATTCGATGACAGCGCTCTGGCCCGTCGTTTCGCTTACCTGTGCGAACTGTTGCGTATTGCTCTGCCAGCCAGACTGAAATCCTATCTCGCCGGCCAGGTGAAAAAAAATCCGGCGCTGCTTGGGTCTCCTCGAAGATGGGGTACGAAGGGGAAACTGGATGCGCGGTGGAACCTCATTCTAAATGTGCCGAAGGAGGATCTACTGGGTGAGGTGCGAATCGGATGATTGAACAACGATACGCCGACCTCTTCGCCCAGGGCGCACACGTTGGGATAGAGGTGGCCGAGCGTGAGATCGTCCTGACCTATGTCCTCAAGATATTCCACGATGCGGGAATCCTCGACACGTTGGCCTTCAAGGGCGGTACGTGCCTCCGCAAATGCGTCTATGGCAAAGAGACCCGCTTTTCCATCGACTTGGACTTTACCAACACCAGCAGTCAGAAGGCGGATGATGTCATCATTGCGATGCTTGGGACTTTGGGGAAACCGGCCTGCGGCATCTCCTTTGATGTGGACTCCAAGGATTTCTATGTGACGGACGATAAGAAGTCGTGCGGGGCGAACATCCAGTACGGGCACGATTGGAACTCGGGCAAATTCAAACTGGAGGTCAGTCTCCGGGAATCACCCTCTCTCGCGCCGGTGGAAATGCCTCTGAAACCTCAATCCTATTTCAAGCATCTCGAATTCAAGCCATTCTCCGTTCCGGCACTCCGGTTCGAGGAACTGTTGGCCGAGAAGATTCGCGCCTCCTCACAACGGGTCCGCTCCCGGGATCTCTACGACCTGGCCAAAGCGGCCGAGAAACCTCTCAAGGCGTCGCTCATCAGGGCGCTTACGGTGGTCAAATGCTGGAACGTCAGGGATCCATTCGACTCCGGTCGTTTTATCAAGCGCCTGCGTTCGGCAAAATACGATTGGGACGATCTCCGGCAACTTGTCCGCAGAAGCGAAAAAATAAGCCCGGAGAAACTGATCTCCGTTTGCGAGAACCGGTATCGATTCCTTCTCGATCTCTCCGACGGCGAGAGGCGTCTGATTGCCGACGCCAGGAGACACCAACTCAAACCCCTCGCCCGGTCTTTACTTCCATAGAGGAAATTGAGTCATAGTGTCAGGTTGACACATTTACACATTCGTCGCGGATTTGGCCGATCGAATCGGCGCCGGGCATTTAGAGCGCGGAAGTAATATTTACAACTCAGGTATCCACGATGGGCAAAGTCCGGATTCTATGCCGGGCTTCTTCGACATGCGGAGTCTGCGACAATCGATAAACGCACAGGGAATTGCTTTCCAGCTTGGCCATCGCACTACAAAAATCACACAACCATCCGGGATATGGTCCGAGGCGGGTCGGTATTCACCCCGCTCGTTTCAACCTCCCCGAAATCGACGGCAACCTCATCGGCTCGATCCAGGCGTAGAGCATCGGAACAACCAGGAGGGTAAGAAGGGTCGAAGAGAGGATGCCGCCGATGACGACCGTCGCGAGCGGCCGCTGAACTTCGGCGCCGATGCCGGTGTTGAGGGCCATCGGGAGAAACCCCAGGCTGGCGACCAGCGCGGTCATCAGCACGGGGCGCAGGCGCGTTTCGGCGCCTTCGGTTACCGCTTGATCCAGAGGCATGCCGGATTGTCGGAGCTGATTGAAAAACGTGACGAGGACCATCGCGTTCAGAATCGCGATGCCGGTGAGGGCGATGAATCCGACGGCGGCCGAGATGCTGAAGGGGATGTCTCTTAAATATAGAGAGAACACGCCGCCCGTCATCGCGAACGGGATGCTCAAATAGACGATCAGCGCCTGACGGACGCGGCCGAACTGGCTGACGAGCGCGAGAAAAATCACCAGCAATATCAGCGGGACAATCACCCGGAGACGCGCCGACGCCCGCTCCAGATTTTTGAACTGTCCGCCCCACGACAGCCGGTAGCCCGCCGGCAGGGCGAGATTCGACGCCAGGGTCTCTTTCGCATCGGCCACAAAACTCTGGATGTCGCGGTCGGTCGATAGATTGATGGCGACGGCGGCGTATCGCTCGCCTTGATCGTGCGCGATGGTCGTCACGTGATCTTGCCGGTCAATATCGGCCAGCGCCGAGAGAGGCACGGAGCCGCCATCGGGCAGACCCACGGGCAGGCGCGCGATTTCACCCGGGTTTTTACGATAGCGGTCATCCAGCCGGACGACGATCGGAAACCGCCACTGGTTTTCGTAGTAACTGCCGACCGGGCGGCCGGCCATGGCGGTTTCGAGAAGCCAGTTGACCCGGCCAAGATCGACGCCGTAACGCGCCAATTTTTCGTCGTCGGGCCGGACGCTCAAGACGGAACTTTTTCGAAGCGCCGTGAGGCCGTCGAGTTCCACTTCCGACGCGCCCCGGATCGTTTCGAGGGTTGCCTTGGACGTTTCCAGGAGCTCCATGAGCGTTTCGAGTTCAGGCCCGTAGATGCGAAGCGACACGTCGGCGCGGGTGCCTTCGAGGATTTCGGAAAAACGCATCTCGATGGGCTGATTCGCCATCACCTCCTGCCCGGGCGCCTCCCGCTCGATCGCCTCTCGGATTGCTTCGAACAGTTCCTCCTTTGTTCGCCCCTTGCCTGTCTTATTCAGAATGACGAACACGTCGGACAAATGCACGCCCATGGGGTCGGTGGCCGACTCCGGAGTTCCGGTGCGGGAAAAGACGTGTTCGACCTCGGGGAACCCGGCGATGATGCGATCCGACATTTTCTGGATCCTCACCGATTCGTCGAGCGCGATGCCGCTGTCCCGCGTCAGATTCACGACCAGATCGCCTTCGTCAAGCGGCGGCATAAAGTCGGCGCCCATTCGGCTGAAGACAAAAAGGGACGCTCCGGCGAGAATCGCAACGCCGATGAACAGAACCGCCCGGTGGTTCAACGCAAAATTGAGGAGGGGCCGGTACATTTTTTGCGCAAGGTTGAACAACGCCGTTTCCTTATGTTCGCGCGCCGGCGGTCGCAACACCAGATACGCCAAAACCGGCATGAGCGCGACCGCGACGGCCAAGGACGACGCCAGCGCCATGAGCACCGTCAGCGCCATCGGCTTGAAAAGTTTCCCCTCGATGCCCTCCAGCGCCAAAATCGGGACGTAGACGGCCATGATGAGAAGAAGTCCGATCGTCACAGGCAACAACACCTCTTTCACCGAATCGAGAACGAGATTCAGGCGGTCGCCGGATTTTTGGGACATGCGCCTTAAAATGTTTTCGATGAGGACGACCGACGCGTCCACGAGGAGCCCGAAATCGATGGCGCCGAGACTCATGAGGTTGGCCGAAATCCCGAAATATTTCATGCCCGCGGCGGCGAAGAGCATCGAGAGCGGAATCGCCAGGGACACGATCAGGGCGGCCCGGAAATTGCCGAGGATGAGGAGGAGCACGAGGACGACCAGAACCGCGCCCTCGGCCAGATTCTTGGCGACGGTGTGGATGGTCGCGTCCACCAGATACCGCCTCGAATAGAGGATCTTGACTTCGACATCGCCGGGCAGGGGAATTTCCGCCAGCGCCCGTTCGGCGTCGATTGAAACCCTTCGGGAATTGGCGCCGCTTCGCATGAGAACGATGCCCAGCACCGTTTCCTCGCCGGCGTACGTCGCCGCGCCCTGGCGCTGAACGAATCCTTCCCACACGTCGGCGACCTCGCTCAAAAAAACCGGGCGGCCGCGCACATCGAGCTTGACGGCGATCCGGCGAATCCGGTCCAGATTGGGGGATCCCGCGGTGCGGACGATGACCTGCCTCCCCTCATGCTGAATGTATCCGCCGCCGAAACTTTCGCCCACCGTCTCCAGTTTCCGGACGATGTCTTCGATCCCAAGCCCTTGATCCTCGAGCCGGGCCGGATCGACGTTGACGTGAATTTCTTTTTTGAATCCGCCGGTGGCGTCCACCTCGGCGATATCGGCGCAGTTCGCCTTGATGTAGCGGCGGATGACGAAATCCTGAATCGTGCGAAGATAGAGAAGCCGGTCGATCTCGTTTTTTTGCGCGAGCGGCGTTTCAGGTTTGGCCAGGACGACGTACATGAGCACTTCGCCCAAGCCCGTCGAGATGGGCGCAAGTTCCGGTGAAAGGCCGTCCGGCAGATTTTCGCGGATGGCCTGGAGCCGTTCGGAAACCTGCTGGCGCGCCCAGTAGATGTCGGCTCCGTCCTCGAAGACGACCACCACTTGCGAGAGGCCGTTTTTGGAGAGCGACCGGACTTCCTTCACGCCGGCGATGCCGCCCATTTCAGACTCGATGGGCGTGGTGACGCTTTTTTCGATCTGTTCCGGGTCGAGGCCGCCGGTAAGCGTATTGACGAGGACCTGGACGTTCGTAATGTCGGGCGTGGCGTCAATGGGAATGAGCGGAATGAGAAAGACACTGGCGGCGGCGAAGGCCACGAAAAATAGAATGGTCGTATACGGCCGCTTCAGGACTTTTTGGACGATGGCGTTCAGCATGGCGCGCTGTTAAAACGACTCCAACCGGGGTAGAAATTCCGTTTCGCCGGACAGGGCGAAAATCTCAATGGCGGCGGTGGCCATGGACATCTGGGCGGCAAGAGTCAACTGTAGAAGCAATTTCCTCTTCGACCTCCAAAAAAATCAGCAGGTCCACGCGGCCCTTTCGAAATTCCTCCTCGACCTTCTCAAAATCCTTGTGCATGTCGTCGAGCCGCGATTCCGGATAACGGGCGGCCAACTGCCGGGCGTTTTCAAATTCCGCGAACCGCCGCCGCAGTTCGCTTTCCAGCCGCCGCCGGGCGTGTGACAGCGCCGCTTCCTCCGCCTTCACCCGCGCTTTGGCCGCGGCAACGCCTTTTTTGTTGAGATTGAAAATCGGAATCGACAGGCCCACGCCGACGCCCCGATTTCGTTCGGTTTCAACCGCGCGTCCCCGCTGGGCGAACGCCGAGACGGAAAAATCGGGCATGATCTCGACGGCGGCCATGTCGGCCTCCGTTCGCGCTCCGGTAACTTCCAGCTCTTGCGTGAGCAGTGAAGGATTTTTCAACCGTGCCTGCGCCAGAAGACCTTGTTCGTCCAGAGGCGTTCGGCCGGTGAACCAGATGAGACGAACGGTTGGATTCGTGTCGCCCGGGAGCTGGACCAGAAAATTGAGTTTCTCGAATGCCGCCCGCGCCTCCGCCGTGGCGCTGAAGCTGACGGACGTGTGATTGTGCAAGCGGCTTTCGACGATTTGCGCCTCGGCTTTTTTTTGAGGCGAAGCGAACACGCGCCCGGAAAGGAAGGCGCGCACAGACTCAAAATGCCGGAGTTTTTCGACGACGGCGTCCGCCTTGCGCCGGGCCAGACCATATTCATAGGAGGCGCGAACGGTCTCAAGGGCGACGGCATGTTCGGTCTGGTGTTGCCTCACGCACTCCTCTTCGGCCTCGGTCTCCAACACGGCCGCACGAAGCGCCTGCTTGCCGGGATAGAGGATCGGCTGGGCAACGGAGATTTCACGCAGGGGGCCGCTTCTGGGATTAACTTCCCGGCGGCCGGTTCTGAATTCGACCTCGGGGTTGGGCATGGTTTTGGCCTGCCCGGCCTCCAGGCGTTTTTGTTCCGCGCGGGCTTTGAACGCCGCGATCTGTTCGTTTTGATCGATCGCGAGCCGGATGAGATCGGATAATGCAAGCGGCTCCTGCGCGGATGTTACCGCGGGCCATAGTGCAAAGATGATGAAAAATGACAAAAGACGCATGGAATCCTCCTTATGATAACGGCGGACGAACGCCGCTAGTTACAAAATTACAAAATCAAAAGAGACACGGGGCGAACGTTGGAGCGAATCAGGCGGGAATTGCGGGTGGCCGAAAAATTCCTTTCACAAAAATAAAATCTCGGGCAGAAACGTCGGGAGCGGGGAAAAGGATGGCGGCGGGCAGAACCGTGGGTGCAGCGGCCATAGTGGCCGGTCCTGTTCCATGGAGCTGACACACGCACGAATGACACGACTGGCCGGCCCCGAGACCGGCGCAATCCAAATCCACGCTGTCGAGACCGACGCCGAATGTGAAAAGAAACAGAAGCACTAAAACCGCAGGTTTCATTGTCCGGAAGATTGCCATACGGCGAATAGGTTGTAAATGATCCCAACAAACCCCTCATTGTCGGGTCTGGTATATTCACCAACGCCCGGACTGACCCAAGTTCACTTGGAATCAATAGCCCCGATGTCCTACACGCTTATTGCAAGCATGGAGATAACGCTATATAGTGAAATAGAAATGTATACGCCAGATGCGGCGGGAGTGGCGGACGATGAAGAAGAAAACGATGGGAGTGAAGGTTCGGCGGCGAGATGAGTGATCGGAGACGCGTCCTGCTCGAATCGAGGTGCGAATGAATATTCACGTGCTGCAGCACGCCCCCTTTGAGGGGATCGGAAGCATCGAATCATGGTTGTCCGAACGCGGCGCGGCCGTCGGATACACGCGCTTCTACGAATCACCCGCGTTGCCGGACGTGGCGGATCTCGATCTTATTCTCGTCATGGGCGGACCTATGAGCGTCAACGACGAGTCAACGCTGCCGTGGCTCCGGGATGAGAAGCGGTTCGTTTCAGGCGCCATTCGCGCGGGCAAAGCGGTGCTTGGCATTTGTCTCGGGGCGCAACTTATCGCCGCAGCGCTCGGCTCGCGCGTTTATCCCGGGCGTTGCAAGGAAATCGGATGGTTTGACATCCACGGAACGTCGGACCAACCCGGTCTTTTCCGGTTTCCGGAAACGGCCACCGTCTTTCACTGGCATGGCGAAACCTTCGACCTGCCGGATGGCGCCGCGCGGCTGGCCCGGAGCGACGGGTGCGACAATCAGGCCTTTCAGATCGGCTCGAATGTCATCGGCCTTCAGTTCCATCTTGAAACAACTCCGCAGAGTCTTGACGCGCTCATTTCTCACTGCCAGTCTGAATTGGTTGATGACGACTTCATTCAAACCGAGTCGGCGATGCGCAAAGCGCCGGCCGAGTCATATGCCCGCATCCACGATATCATGACCGAGGTGTTGAACTATGTCACCCGCCAATAAGGCGTGGTTTCTTCTGACGTTTATTTCCGCACCGGGGTTCTTCATCCACCCGGCCTCCGCCGTCACGCTCGACGAAGCCGCGCGCGAGTCGCTGGCCCGCCATCCGGCCATCGCCGAAGCGAAGGCGCGGGTGGAGGTGGCGAAGGCCGGGCTGAAAGCCGTCGAGGCCGGGTATGAACCGTCCCTGACGCTCTCCGGCGGCGCCGTTCAGGGCGACAACCCGCAAGAGGGGCTTGGTGTCAAACTCCTCCAGTCTCGTGCGACGACGCGAGACCTTCAGCCTGATCAATTGCAGGACCCGCGCGCATATCAGAACGTTCAAGGCCGGCTGGCGCTTAATCTCTCCGTTCATGATCCTCAGCGCGCCGACCGGATGGAGGCCGCGCGGGCACAGGTGCGTTCGGCGGAGGAGAATCTGCGCTCGGTCACGCAGGACGTCCTGTACCAAACCATCGAGCAGTTCTATTCGCTCATCCTGGCCCGGGCGGACGCGCTTGTGATTCAAGCGCGAATCGATGAATCCGACGACGAGATTCGCGACGCGCTCGCGCTGAAAAATCAGGGGCTTGTCCTCGGATCCGACTATCATTTTGCGCGCGCCATCTTGGGGCAGATGAAACAAGCGCATGTCCGGGCGAAATCCCGGATCAAGACCGCGAGCGCCGCGCTCAACATCACAATGGGCCAGCCGCCGGCGCAGGCTCTGGAACCCACGGGACGGCTCGACATGGACAGTCCGCCGATATCCAATCCGGCAATCCTTCTGGAATCGCTGGACCGCCGTCCGGCGCGGCGGGCGACGCGGGAGCGGACCGCGGCGGCGAAGCGAACGCTCGACGCCGAGTCCAAGTTTGGCCGGCCGGTCATCACCGGATTCGGACAGATGGAGGAGAACGCCCGTTCGGCGGATCAGCACTCCAATAATTATTCGATCGGCCTGCGGCTCACCTCGCCGATCTTTGATCCTTCGGACCATGCGCGGGAGGGACTGCGCAAAGCGGAACTCAAACAGGTCGAAGCGCAGGCCGATTCCGTAAAAGATGAAACGGAACTCGATTTCGAGCGCCGGCTTCACGAGTATGATTCCCTCCGCGAGGAAATCCCCGTTGCCCGGCAGACGCTTTCCGAGTCAAAAGAGGCGCTGGCGATGTTCCGCAAACTATACAAAAGCGGCAAGCAGAGCATCGCGGACGTTCTGCAGGCGGAACAAGCGCTCTACCAAAGCCACGCCAATCTCAACCGGACCTATTTCGAATTTCGGACGGCCTACGCGCGGCTCCTTTTGTCGGCCGGCAAATTGGAATCTGTGCCGGCCGAGCTGAAATAGCCGCGAATTCTCTTCCGATGCCGGACAAAGAACGCCTGGGATTCGCCGGATTAACGGCGAACGCATTCGTCGATTCGAAACTCACACCCCTCATCCTGATCGCTTCGATTCTGCTCGGCCTTTTCGCCGTGTACCAACTGCCGCGTGAAGAGGAGCCGCAGATCCGCGTGCCCTTCTTCGACATCTTCGTGCCGATGCCCGGCTCGAGCGCGGAGGAGGTCGAGAAACGCATCGCGGACCTCGGCGAGCGCAAGCTCTGGGAGATCCCCGGGGTCGAATACGTCTACTCCACCTCCGCGCCGAATCTCGGAATGATCATCGTCCGGTTCAAAGTCGGATCCGACCCGGCGGAGAGCCTGGCGAAACTGTTTGCGAAAGTTCAGTCCAACGCGGATTTCGTACCGCCGGGCGCGGCGATGCCGCTCATCAAACCCCGGAGCATCGACGACGTGCCGATCCTGGCGCTCACGTTCTGGACAGCCCGCGATGACCTCGACGACGTGGCGCTTCGGCGAATCGCCGCGGAAGTCCGCCGGGAAATCAACACGCTCGAAAATATTTCCGAAACGCTTTTGATCGGCGGACATCGTCGGACGTTTAAAATCTTTTTTGATCCCGACAGGCTGGCCGAGGCGCACATCACCCCGCTGGACGTGGCCGCGCGCATCTCGGCATTCAACACGCGGCTTCCGGCGGGGCATCTTTCCGGCGACCGGCGCTTTCTTGAGATCGAGACGGAATCGTTCATCCGGACGCTGGCCGACCTCGAATCGATCGTCGTGGGCGTGAGCGGCGGCCGGGCGGTCCAGCTCAAGGACGTGGCGCGGCTTGAGGATGGCGCGGACGAAAGCGAGCAGAGCGTGAGCATCCGGCCGAAGGCGGCGGGCGGCGCGGAGTATCCGGCCGTGACGCTTTCCATCTCCAAGCGTCCCGGATCAAACGCGGTCTGGATCGTGCGGGACGTGATGAAAAAAGTCGACGCGCTCAAGAGGCGGCTGATTCCGGATGGCGTGAACGTTACCGTGACGCGCGACTACGGCCGCACGGCATCCGAAAAATCGAATGAACTTCTCTATCACATGATGATCGCGACGGTGTCGGTCATCCTCCTCATCTGGCTGGCGATGGGATGGCGCGGGGCGACAGTCGTGGGTCTTGCGGTTCCGGCGACGCTGGCGCTCACGCTCCTCTTCTTCTATCTGTACGGCTTTACCCTGAACCGCATCACGCTCTTTGCGCTGATTTTCTCCATCGGAATTTTAGTCGACGACGCGATCGTGGTGGTCGAGAACATCGAACGCCACGCGCATCTCAAATCCAATACGGGCCGGCCGCTTCGGGAGGTCGCCGTGGAGGCGGTGGCGGAAGTCGGCAATCCCACCGTGCTGGCGACGTGGACAGTGATCGCGGCGATTTTGCCGATGGCATTCGTGACCGGCCTCATGGGCGAATACATGCGGGCCATTCCCATCGGCTCATCCGCCGCCATGATTTTTTCCCTGCTCGTCGCGTTCATCGCGACGCCGTGGGCCGCCCGAATCTTCTTGCGGCCCCCGCGGGCCGAGCACGACCCGTCCGTCGAGCCGGAAGGGTGGCTCACGCGGCTCTATCGCAGATGGATGACGCCGCTTCTTTCGCGCGGCCGTGCGCACGCCGTTTTTTTTGGAGTCGTGGTCGTCCTGTTCTCGGCCGCGGTGGCGCTTGTCCCGCTGAAACAAGTCGTCGTCAAGATGCTGCCGTTTGACAACAAGAGCGAGTTTCAAGTCGTGATCAACATGCCCGAGGGAACAGCGCTGTCCGAAACCCGCCGCGCGGCTGACGAGTCGGCGCGATACATCGAATCGGTCGTGCCGGAAGTTCGCGACATTGAAATATATGCCGGCACAAGCGCTCCCTACAATTTCAACGGACTTGTCCGGCACTACTTCCTGCGCCAAAGCCCCCATCAGGCGGATTTGCAGGTCAACCTTGTCGGAAAACACGGCCGAAAACGAAGCAGCCATCAGATCGCCGTCTCCATCCGGGATGAAATACATCGCATCATCGGTCGATACGGCGGCCGGGTGCAAGTTGCCGAAGTTCCGCCGGGCCCGCCGGTGCTTTCGACGCTCGTATTGGAGGTGTACGGCCCGGACCACGCCGGTCAAATCGAGCTGGCCCGGCAGTTGCGCGGCGTTCTTTTGAAATCTCCTATGGTAACGGATGTCGATTATTATTATTCCGACACGCAACCGCTGGAACGATTGACGGTGGACCGCGTCAAGTCGAGCTTGAACGGAATTCCGGCTGATGCGGTGGCCCAGACTCTGCGCGTGGCATTGAACGGAACGTCATTGGGCCTCGCGCATCTTCCGGCCGAGCCCGAGCCGGTTGACGTGTGGATGCGATTGCCGGATGCGCTGCGCGCGAAACTCGATTCAGCCGAATCGATTCGATTCCTGTCGCCGAACGGAAATCTCATACCGGTTTCCTATCTGACCCGCCGGGAAAAAACTCTGGCCGATCAGCCAATTTATCACAAGAATATGAAACGCGTCGTCTATGTGGTGGCGGACGTGCAAGGCAGACTCGAGAGTCCCGTGTATCCGATGCTTGCCCTGCGGGATGAGATCGACAGCCTGAAGGCGCCGGACGGCACGTCGGTTCGGCAATTTGTGGCCGGCGCGGCCGATGTTCCGGATCGATACGCCGTGAACTGGGACGGCGAGATCGACGTCACGGCCGATGTATTCCGGGATCTCGGAATCGCCTTCGCCGCCGTGCTGGTTTTGATCTACATTCTCATCGTCGCGTGGTTTCAGTCCTTTGCCGTGCCGCTCGTCATCATGGCTCCGATCCCGCTGGCGCTGATCGGGATTCTCCCCGCGCACGCCCTCCTCGGCGCAAAATTTTCAGCGCCGTCGATGATCGGTTTTATTGCCGGCGCCGGTATCGTGGTGAGAAATTCGATCATCCTTGTCGATTTCATCGAGCTTCGCCTGCGTCAGGGGATGTCCCTGTCGGACGCGGTCGTCGATGCCGGCGCCGTGCGATTCCGCCCGATGCTGCTCACCGCCGCCGCCGTCATCGTCGGCACATCCGTCATCCTGTTCGATCCCATTTTTCAGGGACTGGCCGTGTCTCTGATGGCCGGCGAAATCGCCTCGACACTCATCTCGCGCATCGCCGTGCCTGTGCTCTACTTTATGCTGAAAAGAAACGAGTCCGGTGGAAAGTAGCGATAATGTCCGCAGGTTGGAACCGCGCTGTCAGGTGGCGGGAAACAGCAAATGCTTTTGAATCAATGCGTAAAAAAGACACTTGCTTTCAACATGCGGTGGGTGTATAAACCGAAAATTACAGTACAAATTACAGCAAAAAAACCGATCGATCGTCGATCGTGTCAATCCTATGCAATGGAGGAACTTTTGTGAACCAAACAATCGGTCATCTCATGTAGTGGCCGAAGACACAGGAACGACGGGTCCACGCCCGGACTTCCTGGTGAGCGCTTTCCGGAACAGACCCAAGCCTGCCTGTGCCGGAACGTCACGTGAATTGTCTTCGGCGAAAAAACTCACGGAGGCAATTCGTATGTCGAATTGTTTTGTTTGCGGAAGGACCTTCGTCCCTTCCAAGTACACACGCGGGCAGAAGTTCTGCTCGGTTCCATGCAGGCATCAGGCCCGCATGGTCTACAAACGCGGGTACGACGCGCTCTGGCGCGCCCGGCACCCGGGATACATGAAGGCCTATCAGAAGCGCTATCGCGGCGAAGCTGTGTCCGGCCTTACCGGATAATAGATATGTCTGCGAAAAAGAGGCAGAAAGAAACCATCGAATTATGGCTTGAGAAGGACCTTACGGCCGCGGCGGATCGGGGGGAACTTGCGCCCGCCTACGAGGTGTCGGAAACGCTGGATCAAGTTCATGACATCGTCGCGGCGGGTCTATCTCCCGTTCTTTCCGGCGAACCGGGCGTGGGGAAAACCGCGTCGATTTATCAGCTGGTTCTGAACTTGCAAAAAACGGGAGAGCCGGCGGCGTTCAGGGGCAAGCGTATTCTGCAGTTCTCCTTTCGGCGGCGGATTTCCGCGTGCGACCAGTGCGAAAAAATCCGGCCGGCCGCGGAAGAGTTCTTCAATCTGCTGTGCGCGCAGAAAGACGCCATCGTGCCGTTTTTTTCCGATTTTCACCGGGTGTATGACCTGTCGCTCGAGTCTTTGATCGAACGCTTCGCCGTCGTGTTTAACGGCCCCTTTTTATGCGAAGGCCGGTCCAACCAGTTGAATTCGATGTTTGAGTACGAGCCGGAGCTTCAGGACTATTTCGTTGTCGTTTCCTGCCGTCCCCCGGACGCCGGGCGCGTCCGGAAGATCGTCCGGTTGTGGTGCGAGGATAAAAACCGGGCCACGGGCGTGGCCGTCTCGCCCGAGGCCCAGAGCGAGGCGATGTCCCTTTCGTACAGGTTTCCGGGCCGGAAAAATCACCCGCGCAAAGTCCTGGACCTTATCCGGGATTCGATGTGCATGGCCGCCCATGGAAGCGTGATCGGACCGGACGGGATTTTGGACCGTTTCTGCAAGACGTACCGGGTTCCAAGATTTCTCGTGGATCCGGATTTTCAAATTGACTTTGACATGGCGGAGGCAAGATTCGGCGAAGAGGTCCTGGGCCAGGCCGACGCGGTGCGGACGATCATGAACGCCATCCGCATCATCATGGCGCAGCTCACGGACGTCCACCGGGCGTTCGGGGTGTTTTTGTTCGCGGGGCCGACCGGCGTCGGCAAGACGCTCGCGGCAAAATTACTGGCCGAATTTCTTTTCGGCAGCCGCGATCATTTCATTCGCCTGAACATGGCCGACTTCCAGGAGGACCGGGCGTCCGAGATCATCTTCGGGGATCCGACCGGAGCGGAAGTCTACGAGGAGGAGGCCATCGGATTTTCGGGTGAGACGCGGCAATCAGGGCCGGGACCGATGCTGGAGCAGGCGCTGCGCAAGCGGTTTCGGGTTGACTTTCTCAACCGATTCGACAAAATCGTCTTTTTCCGGCCGCTCGACCCACACACCATCCGCCGGATTGCCGAGCGGGAAATCAGAGAACTCGAAGACCGCGACGGTCTCAGCCACCGCCGTCTGAAACTCAAGATCGACGATGGAGTCCTGACGCATCTGGCGAAAAAGGGGTTCGAGCCGGTCTACGGCGCGAGGTTTCTGAAACGCGTCATCCGGGAGGACATCTCGTCGGCCGTCGCGGCGGCGATCCTGCGCGAAAACCGCACCCGCGACGCCGCCATCCGTCTGTCCGTCGATCAAGGAGAGATCAAGGCCTCGTTTGACGCCAACGCATAAACGGCCCAAGAAATCAGGCCGCCTTCTTGAAAACCACGTCCACCGGGCAATCCAGCGCGGCGAGCAGGCGCACCATCTGGTCGAGGGTCTTTCCCGCGAATGTCTGATCCAGGAGTCGGTAGAGCTGGACGGGGGAGGTGCGGAGACGGCGGGCGATCTCGCGTTTGCTGACGCCGCGGTCCTGTACCAATTTTTGGGCCTTCAGGGACAGTTTATAGAGGAGCATGTCCCGCAGGTAATCGGTATCTTTGTTGTATTCGAGTACCTGATCCAGGACGATCGTATCCTCTTTTCCGGATCCCAAGACGTAGGTGAATCCCTCACCGCCGACTTCCGGATCCACCCGAACATCCGTGATTCTGTCGTTTGCCGACGGCCTGATCCGAAGCCTGGAATAAGGATATTCCAGCGCGCGGCCATCTGACGCGACGAGTTCAAAACATTTCTTGCGGTTATTCGCCTCAATCTTTCTGATTTTCATAACAGCCCTTCCTTTCGAAGCTGGTTGATCAGCTTTCTTAGTTTACCTGTGATCCGGCCTTTGATCGCACGGTTTTCATCCAAGTCCCATTTCAAAACGAGTTTCCCATCCCGATAGACGTGAACGTGATGGCCGTGATCTCCCACCCAGCTCACGAAGATGTAATTGCCTCTCCGTATCTTGCCCACGACATAACCGTATCAAATTTGTAACTATTTGTCCAATGTGACAGGGGAGATGAGCGGGAGATGAGAATTGCCGAAATCAGGATCCACCCGGACATTCGCGATTCTATTTTAATACCGCGTTTGATTGTTGTTCCCAAAGTTCCATACACTCCGGCCGCGGAGAATTGACAGCACCGACATCCGTCATATAAACATTCCGCATGCCGCGCGTGCTTCTGGCCGAGGATGACGAAGTTGTCAGGCACTTGGTCTCGACGTTGCTCAAGAAAAGAGGATTCGAAATCGAGATCGCCCCGGACGGGAAAAACGCCATTTTGACGGCGTTGACCTGGCGGCCCCACGTGGTGCTCATGGATATTCTCATGCCCAACGTCGACGGCCTGACGGCGGTTTCGGTTTTCAGAAAAATCGACGCCCTCCGGGATATTCCCATCATCATGCTCACGGCCATGAACACCAAAGACAAGGTTATCGAGGCCATCCAGTGCGGGGCGCAGGAGTATATCGTCAAGCCCATCGACGACATTGAAAAGGTCACGGAGAAAATCGACAAGGTCACGGCACACAAGGTCGATTCGGACAAGCCGATTTACGAGAATTTGGCCTATCGCCTGACATCCAAGCTCGACGCGCTCCGGGTGCATCTGTCGGCGGCGGTCACGCTCGATTCGGCGAAGGATCTGGCGCGGCTGTTTGAAGCCCTGCGGCCGCTTCAGCCGATCCGGATCGAGCTGGATTTTGGCGAGGTCAAGGATCTGGCGGCCGCGGCGGTGCCCATTCTTTCAGAAATTCGTGAAAGCATCCTCGACGACGCCGGCGGCATCGAACTCACCCATTTCACGGCGCTCCGGGAGACGGCCATCGGCCGGAAACTGCACGATTCGTTTTTGGATCGCTCCAGAACCACCGGCAAGTTTCGTCCCAAAAAATAGCGGCGCGGGAAGTCCTTCGCCGACGCCGAATCAACCGAGCAATTTTTCGATCTTGTCGTAAAACGCCTTGTCTTCCGACAATTTTTGGTAATACCCGGACGCCCCCGCCTCCTCCGCGCCACGGCGAAGCTCCCGGATGTTCAACGACGTGTAGATGACGATGGGAATGCCGAGCAGATTGGGATGATGCCGGATGCTGTCCAGAAACCCGATGCCGTCGTTCCAGCCCGGCATGTTGATGTCGAGGACGATGAGGTCCGGCCGGGTCTTGGACGTGGCCCACTGGCCTTCCTTCGGATTCGACCGGCCCTCGAATTCGTATCCCATCTCCTTCAGACGGTCTCCGACCACCTCAATCGTGTTCGGCTCGTCATCGATCATCAGAATGCGTTTGGCCATCTGTCAACCTCCTTTGGATTTTGGCAGGGTCACAACGAACCGCGCGCCGCGCCGGTCCGGACGGTTGGACGCCTCAATCGTTCCGCCGTGCGCCATAACGATCCCCCGGACGATCGCCAGCCCGAGGCCGCTTCCCCCGTCCGCCGCCTTTTTCTGCTTGCCCTGATAGAAGGGCTGAAACAACATCGGCAGATCCACCGGATCCAATCCGGGACCGTCGTCCTCCACGGCCACGCGGACCTGGGTTTCATCGGCCTCGATATTCACATCGACGCGGGCATCGGCGAACCGCACGGCGTTTTTGATGACGTTTGTGAATACCTGCTCGATCCGCTCCTCGTCCGCGGAAATACGAACGGTACCGGGAAGATTCGGTTCAATGCGCACGCCCCGCTGTCGGGACAATCCCTCAAGCGAATCGCAGACGTTTCGCAGGGGCAGACACAGATCGATTTCGCCCACGTTCAGATGGAACCGGCCACCCTCCAGTTTTGTCAGATCGTGGATGTCGTTCGACAGGCGGTGCAGGCGTTTCGCGTTGCTGCCGATCATGTCAAGATACTTTTGCTGCGCTTCGTTCAGCGCTCCCAGAAACCCCTCTTTCAGATTGTCGACGGCGCCGTGGATGACCGAAATCGGCGTGTTCAGCTCGTGCGTGACGATGGACACGAAGGACTGGCGGAGATTTTCCATCTGTTTGCGCTCGATCGCGTATTTCAAGGTTCGCCGGAGGACTTTCCCCGACAGGTCGTCCTTGGTCAGAAAATCCTGGGCGCCGCGGTGAACGGCGTCCATCGCCGTCGACTCGTCCTGGTGTTGGCCGGTCAGAACCACAATCGGCATCCGGGGAGCCGATTCCTGGAATTTTAGAAACGTATCGAGTCCCTCCGAATCGGGGACATTGAGGTCCGTCAGGATGGCGTCGTATTGGACTTGCCGCAAGCGCGACACCGCATCGGCAAGAGTCTCGACGGCATCCACATCGACGTCGGCGGATTCTTTCGCCAGCAGTCCCGAAATCCTCCGGGAGTCCAGCGGGTTGTCTTCAAGAAATAGAATTTTCATCTGGTTCGTGGCCTCCCCATGTCTCCGACGAGCGATAGGGTATAAGCTCGCGCGTCAGGCGGTCAACCGCCGAGCGAAGGCCATCCAGCGGCGCGCGGGCGTCTGCCAGGTCTCCGGACGCGCCAATTTGTTCGAGGCGCAACGCGGATGCGGCCGATTCCTCGTCCTTGAACGTCCCGACCGTGCCTTTCAGTTTGTGCGCGGCCTTTCGAAGTCCGGCGGCATCGCCATCCCGAACCGCCGACTCGATTGCCGCCATCTGTAACGGGCAATTCGTAAAAAACAGGTCAACCAATTCCGAAAAGAGTTTCCGGTCTCCATCAAGGCCGGCCACGATTTTTTCGACATCCACGGCGGGCCGGACGGTCGGACCCGGCTTCTCACCCGCGACGCGCTCGACGAGTGACAGAAATTGCCTGGGGTCGATTGGTTTTGACACGTACTCGTCCATGCCCGCGGCCAGACACCGTTCCCGGTCACCTTTGATCGCGTGCGCGGTCTGGGCGACGATCGGCACGCGCCGGCCAGTTTGGCGTTCGATCTCGCGGATGGCTGCGGTGGCCTGAAATCCGTCCATGCCGGGCATCTGGATGTCCATGAGAATGACGTCAAAGGATTCGGACTGATATGTCGACAAGACGGCATCGCCATCATCGGCGAGGACGAACGTGTGCCCCCTTTTTTTCAGAAGTTCCGAAAGCAATTTCTGATTCATGGGATTGTCCTCGCCGACAAGGACGCGAAGCTTGCGGCGGGGTGCGGCGTTCAAGGCGGACAAGGACTGCCCGGCGGCGGCCGGAACGATATTCGGCCGGCGGACAACCGCGGTCAAGGCATTGAGCAAATCGGAAGGCGTGATGGGTTTGACAAGATACGAGGCCACCTGAAGTTCCCGGCATCGGCGGACGACGTCGGACTGGTCGATGGAGGAAAGCATCATGATCAGCATGCCGGAATGCGCCGGGTCATGCTGAATCCGTTCCACCAGCGTCAATCCATCCATGTCCGGCATTTGGACGTCGATCAGAAGAAGGTCGTATTTCTTGCCGGACCGCGCAGCGCTTCGCAGTTCCTCCAGCGCCATCGCGCCCGAGTACACGGCCTTGGGATTCATTTTCCAACTGGTCAGCCACTCCATGAGGATCCGGCAATTCGTGACGTTGTCGTCCACCACGAGGACCGAAAGATTTTCGACGGGCCCGGGAAGAAGTTCCTGCTTTTCGCCGGCCGGCCCGAACCGCGCCGTAAAATGAAAGACACTGCCCTTGCCGGCCGCGCTTTCCACCCAGATGCGTCCCTCCATGAGATTGACAAGACTCCGGCAGATGGCGAGACCAAGCCCCGTGCCTTCGAACCGGCGGGTGGACGTCATGTCGGCCTGCGCGAAGGCTTCGAACACCGCCCGCTGTTTTTCGGGCGGAATGCCGACGCCGGTGTCGGATACGGAGAAATGAAGCGACACGCGGCGGTCCGGCGACGATTCGGGCGAAACGGACAGGATGATTTCCCCGTGGTCGGTGAATTTGACGGCGTTTCCGAGAAGATTGATGAGGATCTGCCGGAGGCGCATGGCGTCGCCGACGGTTCGCTGCGGAACGTCGGGCGAAATCCGGCAGACCAGTTCCAGTTTTTTCTGGTGGGCGCGGTGAGACAGAAGTTTCACGGCATGCCCGACGACTTCGTAGAGGTCGAATTCCTCGTTATCGAGTTCCAGCTTCCCGGCCTCGATCTTGGAGAAGTCGAGAATATTGTTGATGACGTTGAGGAGCGCCGCCGCCGATACTTTCACGGAATCGAGATAATCGCGCTGGATGGGCGTCAGGTCGGTGTCGAGCGCCAACTCGGTCATCCCGATGATCGCGTTCATGGGCGTGCGGATTTCGTGGCTCATGTTCGCCAGAAACTGGCTCTTGGCGCGGTTCGCCGATTCCGCCGAGGCTTTGGCCTCCTTGAGTTTCTCCTCCACTCGCATGCGTGTCTTGATCTCATCCTGAAGTTCCCGCGTCCGAATCTGGACCGTTTGCTCGATGAGCGCCGCCCGGGATTGAAGTGATGCGATGTAGGCGCCGAGAAGAAAAAACCCGATGAAACACACGAGCATCGCCATGTATGGCAGCCAGGAGCGGTGACTTTCCATAAAGGAGGGCGTGGCTCTGTAGAGAAGCGCCCACCGGCGGCCCGCCATTTCGATCGATCCCTTCCAGGAAATATCCTCGTCCACGGCCGAGCGAAGGTCTCCGGTGTCGGTAGCCGCGATTTTCCGGTCGGCCGGGCCATAGTATCGGAACGTGAACGGGCCGGTATCGGGCGTGTCCTCGTAAAGATAGATGTCCATATCCCGGTCTTCCATGCCCGGAAAGGTGGACAGCACGATCTCATCCATCAGATAGACAGCCGCGACAAACCCGCGGATAGTCCGGCGGCGTTCATCCGGTGTCTGCGGATCCCTCGAACTGTAAAGCGGCTGAAAGACCAGAATCCCGGTCCTGTCAGCCCGATCGACGAAATGTTTCTGGAGCGTCAGTCGTGGCGTCATCATCGGTTCGCCGGCGTCGCGCGAGGCCTGCATGGTCGACCACCGGATCGCGCGGGCGGCGTAGTCCATTCCCCAGACGCTCCGATTTTCCTCAAAGGGCTCGACGTAGCGCAGGGGATAGTATTCATAGCGTTTTCCGGCGGTCGCCACCCCGCCTTCGGATTTCAATTCGAAGATCTGAAAGTCCCCGCCCTCCTGTTGCGCCTCTTTCTCGAAGGCCGCGCGGTCGGCGCCGGCGACGCGGGGAATCCATTCCATGCTGGTGATCTCATCCCGCCGGGATACGATCTCCCGGGCGTAGGTATTGAATTCACCGGCGGTGACGCGCTCGCTGGCGTAAAAGAAACTCGCCAGACCCCGGAGAAAATCGAGGCTGACTTCGAGTTTTTTCCGGACCGCGTCGTGTCGGTCATCCGCCAGTATCGAAAAGCGGTCCTGCGTGTTGCGCCTTTCGATATTCCGGATGGACGCAAACAGCAAGAGGCCCACGACGGCGCCGGCGGCGGAGAAGGCCGCGACGATCATGAATGATTTCTTCCGGGGGGTTGAGTTCATAAGCGGGAAAGTATCATGATGGAGGATAGCGTGGAAGACCGGATGTCCGCTGTAATTGCCACACGAAAAATATCAGGTATACTTAAGACGAGGATGGACAGGTGAAGCGTGCTGGACTGATCAAATGGCTGCGTGAAAACGGGGCCGAGTTCGTACGGGAGGGAAGGCGGCACACGATATACCGGAAAGAGAATCGATTTACGGAGGTTCCCCGGCATCGCGAAATCGTTGACATCCTCGCGAAGAAAATTTGCAAGGATCTGCAAATTCCATTCAGGAGGGGATGACGATGGAATATCGCGCGGTTGTTCTGAAAAAGGGCGGCTGGTGGGTCGGCTGGCTGATGGATATTCCCGGCGTCAACGCGCAGGAGCGAACCAAGGAAAAATTGGTCGAATCCCTGAAAATCGGCGCCCAGGATTTGCTGGCATTGAATGCTCAACCACCTAAAGGCGCGCTGATTGAAAAAATTGCTGTTTGAGGCAGCCTGTGTATTCGAGTACTTAAAGCCGGTTTCAGAGGGCGAGTCTCATTTGGTCCCTGTTGCTTGTGCTGGTCGATTTGCCATCCATGGCAAATCCTGATTTGGCGTGACAGGGAGCGATGAGAATCGCTGAAATCAGGCCGCCTTCTTGAAAACCACGTCCACCGGGCAATCCAGCGCGGCGAGCAGGCGCACCAACTGGTCGAGGGTCTTTCCCGCGAATGTCTGATCCAGGAGGCGGTAGAGCTGGACGGGTGACGTGTGGAGCCGGCGGGCGATCTCGCGTTTGCTGACGCCACGCTCACGCACCAATTTTTGGGCCTTCAGGGAAAGTTTGTAGAGGAGCATGTCCCGCAGGTAATCGGTATCCTTGTTGTATTCGAGTACCTGATCCAAGACAATCGTATCCTCCTTGCCAGATCCCAGGACGTAGGTGAATCCCTCACCGCCGACTTCCGGGTCCACCCGAACATCCGCGATTCTGTCGTTCGCCGACGGCTTGATCCGAAGCCTGGAATAAGGATATTCCAGCACGCGGCCATCCGACGTGACGAGTTCAAAACATTTCTTGCGGTTATTCACCTCAACCTTTCTGATTTTCATAAGAGTCCTTCCTTTCGAAGCTGGTCGATCAGCTTTCTTAGTTTACCTGTGATCCGGCCTTTGATCGCACGGTTTTCATCCAAGTCCCATTTCAAAACGAGTTTCCCATCCCGATAGACGTGAACGTGATGGCCGTGATCTCCCACCCAGCTCACGAAGATGCAATTGCCTCTCCGTATTTTGCCCACGACATAACCGTATCAAATTTGTAACTATTTGTCCAATAGGATTTGAAGAGGAACTTTGGGTAGCCCGCCTCGATAGCGTTTAGTCCCGAAACTACGTCCCGATCATCCGCAACGACTCCACAAGCGAGCGGTTGGCGGAGGGAAGAACCACGACGCGCTCGCCGTACTCCTTTTTCAGGCCGGTCAAGACTTCGTCCAGCCATGACGGGGCGATGGAGAGACAATCGGAGAAATCCAGTTCTAGCGGTTCAGTGTCGCCGGCCGGCCGGAATGCGGACAGCATCACAAGGAGAGCCTCCCGGCCCGCGGGGCGGGATACAAGCACCTTGCCAAACTTCTCGATGCGGATCCTCATGGAAACCTCCACTGGAGGACGGTGAACACGCCCAATCCCGCGGACAATCCGGAGCCTGCGGCCAGCGTCTCCAATTCACCACATGCCCCGCCGAACCCAAGCCGCCCGCTCCCCGAACAGCAGTACAATCCCTTATCCGGATTTCCGTTAATCACATTCCGGACGAACTTCAGGCCATTGCCGCGGCGTTCGGGATACCGGCCGGAAATAACTTGCTCGTACGCGATCTCTATCGCGTTCTGGTCGCTCCCGATATCCGGAAGAACCCGGCGAAGCGTCGAGCAAAACCCCTGCCCCCGGTCCGCAACCCAGATGACGACGGATTCGGCGGTACTGGACAGGCCGAACCAGCATCCCGGCTGATCCCGCCATTGTCCGAGGTTGTGGTCGAAGCAGTTATTGCCGATTTCCCCCGTGACGGCCAGAATGAGCGAAAGAGATTGCGTGTCCATCCGGGCAACGCCGGGATCGGCCACCACCCGCTCCAGCCTGCCTTGAAACACGTCTCTGCTCTCCGAAACTTCAGGCGCATACGAAGCCAATTCCGCCGCGGCAAACCAATTCAGGCAAGCCGCCAGTGGCTGTAAGGAATTTTGATTTTGCATAGGGGCATGGAATCAAGAGCCGGGACGAATCGCAAGAGGCCAAATCGGGAAGGCCGCGATTCGATTGCCCAGATTTGAATAGCGCCAACGGGATTTGAACCCGTGTTTGAGCCTTGAGAGGGCTCCGTCCTAGGCCCCTAGACGATGGCGCCCCGAGTTCGAAGCCCTATATATAATATGGAGAGGCGGGTGGGGCAAGTGAAGGGCGCCCGGAGTGGCCGGGCGGGGCTTACAGGCGCGATTTGAAATCGTTGAGGGTGAGGTGGAGACCGTCTTTCAGGGGGATCCGCGGAGACCAGCCGAGGAGCGTGCGGGCTTTGGAGATGTCCGGGCAGCGGCATTTGGGGTCGTCTTGCGGGAGGGGTTTGTGGGTGACAGGCAACGGGCGGCCGACCACGTCCCGGAGGACAGCCACGAAGTCGAGGATCGTGCGTTCCTCGGGATTGCCGATGTTGACCGGGTCGGAATGCCGGGCATCCATGAGCCGCACGATGCCATCCACCAGATCCTCCACGTAACAAAACGACCGCGTCTGCTTGCCGTCGCCGAACACCGTGAGCGGCTCGTTGCGGAGATGCTGGACCAGCATGTTCGGAATCAGGCGGCCGTCGGAGAGTTTCATTCGGGGGCCATACGTGTTGAAGATGCGGACAATCCGCGTGTCGAGGCCGTGCACGCGGTGGTAGGCCATCGTGATCGCTTCGGCGAACCGTTTCGCCTCGTCGTAGACGCCGCGCGGGCCGATCGGATTGACGTTTCCCCAGTACTCCTCCTTCTGCGGCGTCACGAGCGGGTCGCCGTAGACTTCGGAGGTCGACGCGAGGAGGAATTTCGCGCCGTGCGCCTTGGCGAGACCGAGCATGTTGTGCGTTCCCAGGGCGCCGACCTTGAGCGTCTGGATCGGCAGCCGCGCGTAGTCGGCGGGGCTGGCCGGGGAGGCGAAATGCAAAATCCAATCGATGCCGTCATCGAGCGCGACGGGTTTCGAGACGTCGTGTTCGACGAACTTGAATCGGGCCGACCCCAGAAATGGCGAGAGGTTGGCGCGATCCCCCGTCAGCAGATTGTCCATGCAGAGGACGTCGCAGCCGTTCTTCAGGAACCGCTCGCAGAGATGGGAGCCGATGAAACCGGCGCCGCCGGTGACCAGAATCCGCATTAGACTTCGCGGCGGCCGACGGAAATGTACCGGAACCCGAGTTTCTGCATGTTCTCCAGGGGAAAAATGTTGCGGCCGTCAAAGACGACCGGGGTTTTCAGGAGGCGCTTCAGCCGGCGCAGGTCGAGCTCCTTGAACTCGTTCCACTCCGTGAGAATCACCGCAGCCTGCGCGCCCTTGGCGGCGCCGTAAGGATCGGACGCATACTCCACGCCGGCCGGCATCAGGGGCCGCGCGATGGAAATCGCGACGGGATCGTAGGCGGCCACGCGCGCGCCGCGCCGGATGAGGCCGCGCACGATGTCGATCGACGGCGCCTCCCGCATGTCGTCGGTGTTGGGCTTGAAGGCCAGCCCGAGGATGGCGAACCGCCGGCCTTTCACATGACCGCGATAATAATGCAGGATCTTATCGAGGAACCGGACGCGCTGGGCCTTGTTGACGGCGACGACCGATTCGAGGATCCGGGACCGCACGCTGCCCTGGCCCGCGATGTAGACGAGCGCTTCCGTGTCCTTCGGAAAACATGACCCGCCGTAGCCGATGCCGGCCGCCAGGAAATGCGAGCCGATCCGCTTGTCCATCCCGACGCCGGCCGC
Organism: Candidatus Lindowbacteria bacterium RIFCSPLOWO2_12_FULL_62_27; assembly: GCA_001784175.1. Taxonomy (GTDB): domain Bacteria; phylum Lindowbacteria; class 2-12-FULL-62-27; order 2-12-FULL-62-27; family 2-12-FULL-62-27; genus 2-12-FULL-62-27. Next base: position 32,500 of record MFPR01000003.1, on the reverse strand, counting down.
CACTTCCTGGATGTTGGCGCCGACGCACTCGCAGATGTTGGCGATCTCGTTGATGAACGAAATCCTGGCGGCCAGGAGCGCATTGGACGCATACTTGATCATCTCGGAGCTTCGCGGATCCGTCGAAACGATGGGCGCGCCGAGCGGTTTGTAGAGCGCCGTCAGGATCGACGCGGTTTTCGTGTCCCGCGTCCCGATCACCACGCGGTCCGGCTCCATGAAATCCCGGACGGCGCTGCCTTCCCGCAGAAACTCGGGGTTCGAGGCGGCCGTCACCGCAGCCTTCACGCGCCGGCGGCGCAGCGTGTCCCGGATCCGCCGCTCAAGCGATTCCGTGGTGCCCACGGGCACGGTGCTCTTGACGACGATCCGCCGCGTGGCGCCCGGCCGGAGCGTCTGCCCGAGTTCGCGGGCGACCTGCCAGACATAGCGCAGATCGGCCTCGCCGGTCTTTTTATCCTGGGGCGTGCCGACTGCGATAAAAATGACTTCGCACGCGTCGACCGCCTCCTGAAGGTTCGTCGTGAACCGGATGCGCTTGCGTTTGATGTTGGTGGCCAGCATCTCGGCCAGGCCCGGCTCAAAGATGATCGACTCGCCGGCCAGCAGCCGGCGGATTTTGGATTCGTCCGAATCGACGCCGATGACCGTGTTGCCGAGATCTGCGAAACACACGCCGGTCACGAGGCCGACATACCCGGTTCCAACGACGGCGATTTTCACGCTGCGTCTTTCAAATACCGGATCAGCGCCCGGGCGGCCTGCCCGCGGTGGGAGATCCTGTGTTTTTCAGCCGGAGAAAGCTCCGCCATCGTCTCGTCGTGGCCCTCCGGAACAAAGATTGGATCGTACCCGAATCCGTTGGTCCCCCTCGGCTGGTCGGCGATCCGGCCGGAAACATGAGCGGTGACGCTGAACCGGATCCGGTCGGGATCCGCCAGCACCAGCGAGATGACGAAGCGGGCGCCGCGCCGGTCCGAGCCGCTCAGAAGTTCCAGAATCCGCGCGCATTTCTCCCCGTCCGGCGCGCCGTTGAGAAATCGCGCCGAATGAATCCCCGGCTCGCCGTCGAGGGCGTCCACTTCGATCCCGGAATCGTCCGCCACCGCCTGAAGGCCCGTCCGGCGGGCGACTTCGGAGGCCTTGCGGGTTGCGTTCTCCAAATATGTTTTCCCGTCCTCCGCGACAACGATTCCGTCCGGCATGAGCTCGAGTTCCACTTGAAGCGGCGCCAGGAGCGCGGCGAACTCGGACAGCTTGCCCCGATTGCGCGTGGCAAGCACCAGTTTGATCATGAGGGAAATTCGAGCGGCAGAAGTTTTCGTTCGAGCGCGAAGAGCGCCGCCGCGCCGGTTTTCGACAGCGCCAAAAGCTGCGCCAGATCCGGCTCGTCAAACGCGCATCCCTCGCCGGCCGCGTCCACTTCCGCGAGCCGGCCTTCGGACGTCCATACGACGTTCATGTCAACCTCCGCTTTGGAATCCTCCTCAAACGTCAGATCAATCATCGGCCGGCGCGGCATGGCGCCGCGGCCGGACAGACCCACCGACACGGCGGCGACGTAGGCGCGGACCGGCAGGCGCTTGAATACGCCGGACGCGCGGCCGCGCTGGAACGCCTGCGCCAGGGCCATGAATCCGCCGATGATGGAGGCCGTCCGCGTTCCGCCATCCGCCTGGAGCACATCGCAATCGACATGGACGGTCCTCGGCCCCACGGCTTTCAGGTCCGTCACCGACCGCAGCGCCCGGCCGATCATCCGCTCGATCTCGTACGTGCGGCCCTTCCGGTATCCTGTGACCGCCTCGCGGGGCGCGCGCCGATGAGGGTTGGCCCGCGGCAGCATCCCATACTCCGCAGTCACCCATCCCCGGTCGGTTCCCTTCAAATGCGGCGGCTGCGTGTGCTCGACGGAGGCCGTGCAGAGCACGCGGGTTCGGCCCTGCTCGATCAACACGGATCCTTCGCCCGCGTCCTGATATCCGAGATGGATCTGGATGGGCCGCATCTCATCGCACGCCCGGCCATCCGTCCGCATCTGGTCTTTCACGGTCTTCAATTCCATAGAGCGCCGACTTTACTACGTCCTCGCGGAAATACGCAACTGAACATCAATCAAATCCGGGAAATCCCAGACGGATGAGACCGAGGACGAAATCTTTCGGCAGCGGCGCGATCGCCTGGATCCGCGCGCCCGTGGCGGGATGCGTGAAAACGATCCGGTAGGCGTGCAGGAGCATCCGTTCGACGCCCTCCGCGCGGGCGCCGTAGACGGGATCGCCGAGAATCGGAAATCCGGCGTGCCTGAGATGCACGCGGATCTGGTGCGTCCGGCCGGTTTTGGGAACGACCTTGACCAGCGTCGCCGTGGGGCAGACGCCGATCGCCTCGATCTCCGTCACGGCGTCCCGGCCGCCATGCCGGATCCCGAATTTTCTCCGGTCGGTCGGGCTGCGGCCGATGGCGCCGACAATCGTCATCTTTTGACGCGGCAACCGTCCCCGGACCGCGGCGCGGTACTCCTTCAAGATTTTGCGTTCGGCAAACTGGAGCATGAGATGCTCGGCGGCGGCATTGTGTTTTGCGATCAGGAGAATCCCGCTGGTTTCCTTGTCCAAGCGGTGCACCAGCCCCGCGCGGGAGGAATCCGAGAGGTCGGCCAACGGCACGTTCTTGGACCGCAAAAGATCGACCAGCGTCACGGGTTCGCGGCCAGCGCCCGGATGGACCGCGAGCCCCGCCGGTTTGCTGATGGCGAGGAGATCGTGATCTTCATAAAGGACTTCGATCTGAAACGTGCGCGCCGGCGCGCGCGGCTGATCGGCCGGCGACGGCGGCGGCAGAATTTCGGCGTCGGTCCGGCCGCCCAGCCGCCGCGCAGGATGATGTTTGGTCGAACCCCCGATCCGAATGCGGCCCGACAGGATCAGTCGTTTGGCGGCTTCGCGCGAAATCCCGAGCGCCTGGCAGAGTTCCTTGTCCAGGCGCTCCCCGCCCTGCAGGGAGACTGTCCGGGGAATCGCCGCATCATCGGCAGCAGGCTGTGTCAGGGAAGATCCTTTTTTTGGGCCGAAAACAGCACCAGCATCCCGACGCCCGTCGAAATGCAGATGTCGGCGACATTAAAGGCCGGCCAGCGATACTCGCCGATCCCGAAGTCCAGGAAATCGACCACGCTCGAGAGCACCACGCGATCCACGAGATTTCCGGACGCGCCGCCGACGATCAGGCCGAGGCTGACCTGCACGAGCCGCGCATGCGGCCCGCCGGCGCTCCAGTGGCGCGAGAGATAAATCAGAAATCCGATGGCCAGCACGCTAAAAACCGCGATGACGGCGGAATAGCCCTGCATGAGTCCGAAGGCCATGCCGGTATTTTGATAATAGGTCAGATGAAAGACCCCGCCGAGGACCGGCCGGGTTTCGCCGAACAGAAAGTGTGTCCGGATCAGCCATTTGGTCAGTTGATCCAGCATCAGGACGACGGACGACACAAATATCAGGAGAGGAGACATCAACAGGCGGAAACTACGAACGCGAACTCAGGGCGAGACCTCGAAGAACGTCCGCGCATCGCGGGCAGACCGCGCCCTGGTCGACCGGATGACGGACAGGAACATATTTCCAGCACCGGTCGCACTTCTCGCCGGCCGCGCGGTCCACGCGGATTTCCCGCGGGCCCGCCGGCGATTCCTCCAGCTTGCACGCCGACACGATGAACCACTCGGCGAGCCGGTCCGCGACGGATGAAAGCTGCGCGTATTCGGCGCCGGAGGCCCGGATCGACACCTGCGCTTCGAGGGAACTTCCGATCTGCCCGGCCTGCCGGACCTTTTCGATCGTCCCGTTGACTTCTTTTCGGAGCCGGAGAACCTGCTCGAATACCTGTTGCGCCGGCGAATCGCTCATGGCCAGAGGCACATGCAGCGGCCGATACTCGGGAATCGCCGGTCGGCTTTCCCGGCTTCCTGGACGGTACGGCATCGCCTCCCACGCCTCGTCCGCCGTAAAGGGCAGGATGGGCGAAATCAGGAACAGGACCTGCTCCGCCAGATGATGGAGCACGGTCTGGCCGGACCGGCGGGACCGGCCGTCCCGCGCATCGCAATAGAGACGGTCCTTGAGAACGTCCAGATAGAATCCGGACAGATCCTCCGAACAGAAATCCCGCACGCGCCGGACCACGGTCGAAAAATCGTACGCGTCGTACGCCTCCAGCGTCTCCGCGGCCAGCCTGGACATGCGCTGGAGCATGAATCGGTCGAGCGCGTCCATCTCGTCAAACGCGACGGCCGCGCCGGGATCGAAATCGTGCAGGTTGCCGAGAAGAAAGCGGATCGTGTTCCGGATCCGGCGGTACGTGTCCACCGTTTCGGACAGAATGGTTTCTCCGATCCGGATGTCGCTCGTGTAGTCGCTGCCGGCCACCCACAACCGGAGGACGTCCGCGCCGTGCTTGTCCACCACTTCCTGCGGCGCCACCGCGTTGCCGAGCGATTTGGACATCTTGCGGCCGCCGGCGTCGCAGATGAATCCGTGCGTGAGCACCTGCCTGAACGGCGGCCGGCCCTTCAGGGCCACGCCCAAAAGCAGAGACACCTGAAACCAGCCGCGATGCTGGTCGGAGCCTTCCAGATAGAGATCGGCGGGCCAGGTTTCGTGGCGCCGCTCAAAGGCCGCGATGTGCGACATGCCCGAATCGAACCAGACATCCAGGATGTCCTCCTCGCGCTTGAAATCGGCCGAGCCGCACGAGGGACACGACCAGCCCGGCGGCAGAAAGGACGCGGGAGGTTCGGAAAACCACACGTCGGCGGACCGCGCCCGCACCGCCTGAGAAACGCGCCGCACAATCGACGCGTCCAGATGCGCGCAGCCGCACGACCGGCAGTGAACCGCCGGGATCGGCACGCCCCAAATCCTCTGCCGGGAAATGCACCAGTCCGGCCGGGATTCGACCATCCCCCGAATCCGGTTTTCACCGACGGCCGGAACCCACCGGACCTGGCCGATCGCGTCGAGCATTTTTTTCCGCAGCCCCTGGTGGTCGACCGAGACAAACCACTGGGGCGTGGCGCGGAAAATCACGGGTTTCTTGCAGCGCCAGCAGTGCGGATACGTGTGCAGAATTTCCTCGGACTTGACGAGCGCGCCGGCCAAGCGGAGTCGGTCGACAACATGCGGATTGGCGTCAAACACAAACTGGCCGGCAAATTCTCCGCCGTCTCGCGTGAAGCGGCCGGCGCCATCCACCGGCGACAAGGTCGGGATCTGATATTTTTGCCCAAGCTGAAAGTCCTCCTCGCCGTGGCCCGGCGCGATGTGCACCAGTCCGGTTCCGGTGTCCATCGTCACAAAACCGGCGGGATAGACCTTGCCCGTCCGGCCCGCGAACGGATGGCGGTAGACGAGACCCACGAGGTCCTTGCCGGGCACGCGCTCGGCCGGCGCGCCGGCGGGAACGCCCGAAGACGCCGCCCGCGTCTCGGCGGCAATCCACACTTCTTCGCCGACCTTCGCCCGAAGATACGTCGCGTCGGGTTTGACGGCGACGGCGAGATTGGCCGGCAACGTCCAGGGCGTGGTGGTCCAGATGAGCAGGTACGACTTCGGATCCGATTCCAGCGGGAACTTGACCGTGATGGCCGGCGACGTCGACTCTTCGTATTCGACCTCCGCGTCAGCCAGCGCCGTCCGGCACTTCGCGCACCACAACACCGGCTTCTCCGCGCGCCGCACGTACCCCTCCTCCACGAGCCGCGCCAGCCCCTCGAGAATGTCGGCCTGATAGGCCGGATCCATGGTGATGTAGGGACGGTCGAGGTCGCCGAGGACCCCGAGCCTCCGAAATTCCCCGCGCTGCACGTCAAGATATTTCTCCGCATAGGCCCGGCACGCCTTACGGACGCGCAATTTCGTCTCGGGATCGTTGCCCGACCGGGCCGCGGCGGCGATGGACGGATCGTTTTCGAGCGCCTTGAGTTCGATCGGCAGGCCGTGGCAGTCCCATCCGTGGACATACGGCGCGTCGAACCCCCTCAGGAGCTTGTAGCGGACGACGATGTCCTTGAGGATTTTGTTGAGCGCGGTGCCCATGTGGATATGGCCGTTGGCGTACGGCGGCCCGTCGTGAAAATGAAACGCGCGCGCAGTCCGGCGCGCCTTCCGGGCCTCCTCGTACAATTTTCCCTCGACCCACGCCTTGAGCCGCGCCGGCTCCTGTTTCGACAGTTGGCCCCGCATGGCGAAACTCGTTTTCGGCAGCAGGACCGATCCTGACAATTTTGATTCAGCCATAAGCGTGGATCGTAACCCAACGCCGCGCACAACTCAAGCATGAACCCCGGCCTTGACGAACCGGTCCACGCGAGATTGGGTGACAGCATGGACGGGTTCCGGACGAGGTGGATCGCCGTTTCGGTGTTGCTTGTGCTGGCCGCCTGCGCCACAACCACGGCCGCGCTCAATCTGCATCTCGGCGGGCAGGTCATCGACCTCGGGCGATTTTTGAAGGACCATCCGCTCGCGCCGCAGCAAAACATCCGGGTGGACCTGATCGGAACCGGGGAAACGTCGAGCGTCCATGTCGTGCAAGTGCGGGATTCCGAGGCCCCCCATGTCCATGCCAACCACGACCTTCGCGTGGTCGTCCTCCGCGGCCGGGGGACGCTGGTGATCGGCCACAGGAAAATCCGTGCGGGCGTCGGATCGGTCTTCGAGATCGAACGGGGCACGCGGCACTATTTCGTCAATGCCGGCCCTCGGCCGGCGGCCGCCCTCGCGACCTTCACGCCGCCGTATGACGGCAGCGACATGGCGCCCGCGCCGGATTGACAAGCCCGTGCCGACACCATAAGATTTGACCATGCGAGAAAAAATTCCGCTGTTCCCGTTGCCCAACGTTGTCCTGTTCCCGGACGTGATTTTGCCTCTCCATATCTTTGAACCCCGCTACCGCCTGATGGTCGAGTCGGCGCTGCAGGGCCCGAAACGGATCGGGATGGTGCTGCTCAAAAAGGGATGGGAGGAAAAATACTACGAGAACCCCGACATCTATCCGGTCGGGTGCATGGGCGAGATCGTCGACCAGGAGCGGTTCCCCGACGGGCGGTTCAATATTCTGCTCAAAGGCATCAGCCGGTTCAGCGTGTCCAAGATCGTCCAGCCCGAGCCTTACCGCGAGGCGAAAATCAGCCTCCTGCCGGACCGGATCGAGAACGTGACTGAATCGGAAACGGAACGGACCCGGGAGAAGCTGCGCGGGGCGGCGCTGTCGATTCCCGAGTTTTTCGTCTACAACAAAATGCGGCTCAACCGGGTCCCCGTCGATTTCACGGCGCCGCTGGCCACCATCATCGATACGCTCTCCTACTATCTGTCGATCGATCCGTACGAGAAACAGCCGATCCTGGAGGAAACGCGCGTGTCGGAACGCGCCGACCTCCTGTACCACAAGATGGTCGGCATGCTTCAGATGAAAAAAGTTTATCTGGAAAGGAAACACACCACCGGCGACCCGAGCCTCAATTAATCGGCGTCCGCGCCTTTTTCGATGTGCAGTCCGCACTCCTTCTTGTCGTCGACCGCGGCGCGCCCTGTGCGCCACCGCCATCGACCGGCGCGCTTGTCCTCGCCCGGCCTGATCGGCGTGGTGCAGATGACGCAGCCGAAACTCGGGAATCCCTGCGAATAGAGCGGGTGGACGGGGACGTTTCGGCGTTTGACCTCCGCCTCGATCCGCTCGTCCGTCCAGTCGAACAGCGGATTCAGTTTTAGAATCTGCCGGCCTTTGCGGTCGATGATCTCGTACAGCGGCACGCGCTGGCGGTGTTCGGACTGCACGCGCCGCAGGCCCGTGATCCACACGTCGAGGCCGTCCAACACGCGGTCGTGGGGTTTGACCTTCCGAAGATAACAGCAATACTCCTGCTTCTCCTTGCTGTCAAAAAACAGGTAGAGACCGTGCTCGTCGACCATCTTCCGGATTTCCGCCGGGTCGGGCCGGTGGACCTCGATCCGAATGCCGTACTGCGCTTCGATCGTCTTGATGAAGTCGTACGTTTCGGGCAGGAGCCGTTCGGTGTCGATGGTGTAAATGCGGAGGCCGGTGAGATTGCGGCGGCAGCGGATATCGATCAGGAGCATCCCATTGTGCTGAAAGCTGGTGCCGATCCCGGCCCGGCCGGGGAACCGGTCCGACGCCCATTTCAGCCGGCCATCGACGTCCAGTCCATCGAGAGCCGCGAGGTCGTGACTTTGAAATTGCATCAGAGCAAAAACCGGTTCTTCCGCAGGTACGTCATCAGAAGGCCGGCGGCCTCGTCGACGCTCATCCGCGCGGACGGAATGACGATCTCGGGTTTGAGAGGCGCCTCATACGGCGCGGAAATCCCGGTAAACTCGGGGATCTGCCCTGCCTTCGCCTTCTGATACAGCCCCTTCGGGTCTCGCTTCTCACACGTGTCGACATCGCAGTCCACGTGGACTTCGATAAACTGGCCCTCCTTCATGAGCTTTCGGACGTTGTCCCGGTCCTGGCGGTAGGGCGAGATGAAGGCCGTGATGACGATGAGATTGGCGTCGGTGAAGAGCGCCGCGACTTCTCCGATCCGCCGGATATTTTCCTCCCGGTCCTTCGGCGAAAACCCGAGGTCCTTGTTGAGCCCGTGCCGGATGTTGTCGCCGTCGAGGACATAAGAGATGCGCCCGCCCTCGTGAAGTTTCCGTTCCAGATCGCGCGCGATCGTCGATTTGCCCGACGCCGAAAGCCCGGTCAGCCAAACCGTCGCGCCGCGCTGCCGCATCCGGTCCTGCCGCATCTCGGACGTCACCTCGCCGCCGTGCCACGTAATGTTGGTCGCTCTGACTTCTGTGCCCATGGACATCCTCCTTTGTTGTTCTGTGCGCGCATTGTAACTGGTCGCGGCAAATTCTGACAAGGCTTGCCGCTTGACATCCGGCGCCGTGAGAAATATGAGACAAACTGAGACATATGAACTTATCCGTCAAAGATGCCGCCGCACTCTTGAACGTGTCGGAAAAGACGCTCTACCGCTGGATCAAACAGGGCGGGGTCCCCGCCTACCGGCTCCACGAGACCCTTCGGTTCAACCGCGTGGAGCTTCTGGAATGGGCGACGTCGAGAAAGATCCCGCTCGACCCCGGCATCCTGTCCGAGCCGGAGTCCGGCGGAATTCCGCTTCCCGCGGTTTCGGAGGCGCTCCGGAACGGCGGGGTTCTGTACCGCATCGAGGGCCGGGACAAGTCGCGGGTCCTGTCGAGCGTCGTCGAACATCTGCGTCTTCCCGAGGAGGTCAATCTCAATTTTCTTCTGAAAGTGCTCATGGCGCGCGAAGCGCTGGGGTCCACCGGCATCGGAGACGGCATCGCGATTCCTCATGTCCGCAATCCCATCGTCCTTCACGTCACCCGGCCTTCCATCACGCTCGCGTTCCTGGAGCATCCGATCGAGTTCGGCGCGCTGGATGGAAAGCCCGTGTCGACGCTCTTCATCATGATCAGCCCCACCGTCCGGGCCCACCTTCACCTCCTGTCCCGGCTGGCCTTTGTCTTGAGAGACGCGCGCGTTCGAAAAGTTCTTGAGAAACGGGAAACGCGGGAGGAAATTTTTTCCGCGATCGAGAGGGCCGAGGCGCAGGTGATCGCAGCGGGCGGCCGCGCCGGCCGTGCCGGCCGCGCCCGATGACGCTCTTTCTCCTCTGCCTCGGCCTGTGGGCGCTCGGCGGCCTCGCCGGACTTGCCGGCAACCGGCGCATGCCGGCCGTTTCGTCGGCCGCGGCGGTTGCGGGCGCCGCGCTGGGCCTCGTGGCGGCCGCAAAGGTTCTCGTGACGGGCGGCGGCGCCGTGTATCGGGCCGGCTGGCAGATGCCCGGCGCCGAGATCCATCTCGCGCTGGATCCTCTCTCGGCGATTTTTCTCATTCCGATTCTGCTCCTCAGCGCGCTGGCCTCCGTCTACAGCGTGGGATATCTGAACGGCCGCGAGAACCGCCAAATCGGACAGGTCATCTTTTTCTTCCATCTCCTCGCAATCTCCATGTGCGTGGTGGTCGCCGCGAAAAACGCCGTGCTGTTCCTGCTGGCATGGGAAGTCATGGCGCTCTCGTCCTTTTTCCTCGTCATGCTCGACTCCCGCGAGACCGGCGTGCGGCGCGCCGGCTGGATGTACCTCGTGGCCACCCATCTCGGCACGGCCTTCATCGTCCTCCTGTTTGCGTGGATGGGAAGCGCGGCCGGGAGTTTCGATTTCGACCGGTGGCAGGGCATATCCCGGACATGGCCGCACCTTGCCTCGGCGTGGTTCATCCTTGCGCTGATCGGCTTTGGCGCCAAGGCGGGATTCTGGCCGCTTCATGTGTGGCTTCCGGAGGCGCACCCGGCGGCGCCGAGCCACGTTTCGGCCGTGATGTCCGGCGTCATGATCAAAACGGGGATCTACGGGCTGATCCGGATCGTGACGGTGATCGGCCCGCCGCCGGCGTGGTGGGGACTGACGCTGCTCTTGATCGGCCTCACGTCCGGGGTTCTCGGCGTTCTGTTCGCGCTCGCCCAGCATGACATCAAACGGCTTCTGGCCTATCACAGCGTGGAAAACATCGGCATTATCGCGATCGGTCTGGGCGGCGGGCTTCTCGGCATGTCGTACGGAATGGAAACGGCGGCGGTGTTTGGATGGGCCGGGGCCATTCTGCACGTCATCAACCATGCGCTCTTCAAGGGCCTGCTCTTTATGGGCGCGGGAAGCGTCCTGCACGCGACGGGCACGCGGGACATCGAGAAATTGGGCGGCCTTCTGAAAAAAATGCCGCTGACCGGCACGACGTTTCTCATCGGCGCCGCCGCCATCAGCGGCCTGCCGCCGCTGAACGGGTTTGTCAGCGAATTTCTGATTTACGTCTGCTTTTTCAAACTGGCCCTGGGTTCCGCCGCCGGCGGCGCGGCGGCCGCGGCCGCCATTGCGGGCCTCGCGCTTATCGGCGGACTCGCGAGCGCCTGTTTCGTGAAGGTGTTCGGCGTCGTCTTCCTGGGCGAGCCGAGAGGTCCGACCGGCGCCCATGCCACGCCGTTTTCCATGGCCACGCCGATGGCGGCGCTGGCCGCCGCCTGTGTTCTGATCGGCGTGTTTCCGGCCGCCGCCTGCCGGGGATGGGCGACGGCGGTTCTGTTATCGGCCGGCGTCGTTTCGGACGCCGGCGCAGAGAGTCTGCTGACGCTGGCGGGGACGCTCCAGTGGGCGAATCTTTGCATCGGCGCGCTGGTCGCGCTGATGATTCTCATCGCGATCGTGCGACGGTGGATGCTGGCCGGGCGGCCTGCGGGACAAACCGTCACGTGGGACTGCGGCTATGCCGCGCCGACCCCCAGGATGCAGTACACCGCCGGCTCGTTTGTTCAGCCTTTCATGGATCTCTTTCAAGCGATTCTCCAGCCGCAGGAACATCGCCGGCCGCCGGCCGGATACTTTCCCAAGGAGGCCTCCTACGAATCTCACACCGGCGATCTGGCGACTCGCCGCGTATTTGGGCCTCTTTTCGGTTGGATTCAAGGCGCCGCAGAAAAATTGCAGTGGGTTCAGCAGGGTCGCGTGCAGACCTATCTTCTCTATGTTTTCGTCACACTCGCGGCGATTCTGTCGTTTCAGGCGTTCCGATGATGACCGATCTGATGGATACCGCGCGGGAAATCGTCCGGCAGTGGGCCTTCGTTCTCGCCGTTTCGCCGATCCTGCCCGGGATCGTCGCCAAAACCAAGGCATGGTTTGCGGGCCGGCGGGGCCCGCCGCTCCTGCAGCCCTACCGGGACATTTTCAAACTCTTTCGCAAGGGCGCGGTGTACAGCCGCACGACGACGTGGCTGTTTCGGGCCGGTCCCGTGGTTTCGTTTTCAGCGGCCCTGGCGGCGACGCTGATCATTCCGCTGGGCGGGATGGAATCGCCGCTGACGTTTCAGGGCGACCTGATTCTCTTCGCCTACCTCTGGGGCCTGTCGCGCTTTTTCACGATGACGGCGGCGCTCGACACGGGCTCGGCCTTCGAGGGCATGGGCGCAAGCCGCGAGGCGGCGTTCTCGTGCCTGGCGGAACCGGCGCTTCTATTGGGTCTTCTGGCGCTGGCGCGCGAAGCGGGAAGTTTTTCGATGAGCGATGTGCTGAGCGTGGGGCTGATCCGTATCTGGTCGATTCACGCGCCGGCGCTCTGTCTGGTCACGGCGGCGTTTCTCGTCGTCTTTCTGACGGAGAATTCCCGGATTCCGGTGGATGATCCGAACACCCATCTGGAATTGACGATGATCCACGAAGTCATGGTCCTCGATCACGGCGGGCCGGACCTCGCGCTGATCGAATACGGATCGGCCGTCAAATTCTTTGCGCTCGGCGCACTCCTCGTCCGGATCGTGTGTCCCATCCGCAGCGGGGGATTCTGGGAGGGCGGGGCCGCGCTGGTGATTGGCCTTGCGGCGCTGTCGGTTCTCGTCGGCGTCATAGAATCGACGATGGCACGGCTGCGCCTGTCGCGCATCCCGCAGCTTCTGGCGCTCTCGTTTGTTCTTTCCGGATTCGGCGTGATCCTGACGCTGGCGGCCGGCTCATGACGGGGGAATTTCCGGCGGTCCTTGTCCTCGTCGTGATCACCAATTTTTACATCCTCAACACGGGCCGGTACGTCAACAGCGTCCGCTCGATCGCCCTGCAGGGATGTCTCCTGGCGGTCCTGCCTCTGCCCGAGGCGCTCGCGGGATCGCCGCAGGCGTTGTTTCTGTCAGCGGGGACCCTGATCGTGAAAGGGATACTCATGCCGCTCATTTTGATCCGCGTGATCCGGTCGACCGACGAATTTCGCGTGGCCCAGCCCTTTCTCGGACCCGTGGCGTCGGTCCTCGTCGGATTCGCCATCCTCGCCGCCGCCTTCCGGGCCGGCGCGCTCATTCCCGCGCCGCTCCGGCCGCACGACGGTCTCATGGGCGCCGTGGGGCTGGCGACGATCCTGACGGGCATGCTGATCATGGTCAACCGGCGGAAGGCCGTGGGCCAGGTGATCGGATTTCTGATTCTCGAAAACGGAATTCTGATTCTGTCGCTCCGGATCAGTCGGGGCCTGCCGTTTGTGATCGAGATGGCCGTTCTGTTCGACGTCCTTCTGGCCGCCATGATTTTCGGCGGGTTCATTCAGAGCGTTCATGAAACGTTCGCGCACACGGACGTCAGCCGCATGCGGAAACTGAAAGGATAGCGGACACATGATTCTGTGGGCGCTGGCGGCCGTGCCTGTGGCGGGCGCGATCTTGTGCCTCCTGATCCGACGCCGGACGGCGGTTTTCGCGTGCCTCATCGCCGGGTCCGCCCTCGAGGCCACGATCGCTGCGGCCGCGGGCGCGGTCGTGTACCGCCGCGGCGCCATCGACGCCTGTTTCGGCCATCTGGCGCTGGACGCGCTGTCGGCATTTCATCTCTGCCTGGTGACGGGGATTTTTCTTTTTTCGTCCATCTATGCCCGCGACTATTTCAATCACGAGCCGGCCGCGCAGTCACTGGACGACCGGCAGGCCCGGAGATTCGGCGCGTTGTGGTTTTCGTTCCTCGGGTCCATGGCGGGCGTGCTCCTGTTCAGCAACGTAGGCCTGATGTGGGTCGCAATGGAATCGACAACGCTGGCGTCCGCGTTTCTGATTTGCACCCATTCCGACCGGCTGTCCATCGAAGCCGCCTGGAAATATCTCATCATCTGTTCGGCCGGACTCGTCCTCGGACTGTTGGGCACCGTCTTCATCCACGGCGCATCGCCCTCGCCGGGCGCGGCCGGAGAGGGCGCCCTGCGCTGGCCGGACCTCGTCGCCCGCGCGGGCGGGATGAATCCGGCGCTGGTCAAGATCGGATTCGTGCTGATGGTGGTCGGCTACGGGACCAAAATGGGCCTTGCGCCGATGCACACGTGGTTGCCTGACGCGCACAGCCAGGCGCCGACGCCCGTGTCGGCCGTCTTTTCCGGCGTTCTGCTCAATTGCGCCTCCTACTGCATCTGCCGGTTTCTTCCGATTGTCTCAGCGGCCACCGGAACGCCCGAATGGGGCCGGCGGATTCTCGTGGGATTCGGCCTGGCTTCGATGGCCGTGGCCGGAGTGTTCATCCTGATCCAGCGGGACGTCAAGCGCCTGCTCGCCTACCACAGCGTGGAACACATGGGCATCATCACGGTCGGCCTGGGGTTCGGGCCCGCCGGCTGTGTTGCGGCCCTCTATCACACGCTCAATCATTCCGTCTGCAAATCCCTGGCGTTCTTTTGCGCGGGCCGGGTCGGGCAGCGGTATGGAACCAGAAATATGGAATCGATTTCCGGCAGCGCCGCCGCGTGCCCCGTCTGGGGAACCGGCCTGTTCGCCTCGCTCCTCGTCCTGATCGGCTGCGCGCCGGGCGCGATTTTCATGAGCGAGTTTCTGATCGTCCGCGCGGGGATTTCAGGCGGGCATTTCGCCGCAAGCGCCGTTTTTCTCGCGGCGGTCGCCGTTGTCTTCTGCGGCGCGCTCAAACACGCCATCGACATGGCGTCCGGAGATCCTCCTGCGCGATTGGAGGCGCCACGCCCGGAGACTTCCGGCGCGCGCGCGCTGGCGGCGTCCATGACGGCGTGGCTCATCCTCACCGGCGTCTGGATTCCGGCCGGCCTGTCGGCGGTGTTCGAACGGGCCGCGCGCCTGATCGCGGGGCCGTGACGGTGGAAATGCTCACGGCCCAAAACGGCGAATCGTTCAAGATCGGCGATGTTCCGCGCCTGCCGCCGTCGAAATTCCGGCAGGAGATTCTGGACGGCGTCGGGAGGGGACTGAGGATATCCGCGTTGTTCGGGATACAACAGGAAAACCGAACCATAGGCCTCTTCTGCGTCCTTGCCCACGACGCCGAAAATAAGCTGTCGGTCCTGTCGACCGCCGTCACCGGCCGGTTCGAATCGCTCACGCCGGATTGCCCGCAGGCGCATCTTTTCGAGCGCGAGATCGCCGAGCAATTCGAGGTGGTTCCCGCCGGCCATCCGTGGCTCAAGCCCGTCCGCTATCCCGGCGGCACGCCATTTTTTTCCGCGCGCGGCGAGGAACTGCACGAGGTGGCGGTCGGTCCGGTCCATGCGGGAATCATCGAGCCGGGACATTTCCGGTTCCAGTGTCAGGGAGAAAACGTCCTGCATCTCGAGATCCAGCTCGGCTACCAGCACCGCGGCGCCGAAACGCTCCTCGAAACCGCGCCCGCGCATAGAGCGATGGTCGTGGCGGAATCGATCGCCGGCGATACCGTGATCGGCCACGCGACAGCATATTGCAATGTCACCGAGGCGCTGTCGGCCTGCGCGGTTTCTCCGCGCGCCCACGCCCTGCGGGCCGTCGCGCTGGAACTGGAGCGCCTGGCGAATCACGTGGGGGATCTGGGCGCGCTGTGCGCCGACGTGGGATTCCTCCCGTCCGCGGCCTACTTCGGGCGGTTGCGCGGAGAGTTTCTGAACATGCTGATGGATCTGTCCGGGAACCGCTATGGGCGGTCGCTGATCCGGCCCGGCGGCGTCCTCTTTGATTTGCACCCGCGGATGGCCGATGACTTCCTGTCGACATTGAACCGCGCCGGCAGGGAAATCCATTCGGCGGCGGATCTCATGTTCGAGACGCCTTCCGTGCTGGCCCGGTTGGAGGGTGCGGGGACCGTTTCGGAGTGGGCCTGCCGCGATCTCGGACTGGTCGGCCCCGCGGCCCGCGCCTGCGGATGGACGATCGATGTGCGCTCGGATCACCCTCACGGCGCGTATCGATTTGCGCACATTCCGGTTTCCACGGTGTCCGGCGGCGACGTGTACGCGCGGGCGATGGTGAGAAGGCTCGAGATCGAACGCAGCATTCATTTTCTCGAATCCCAGGTCCGGGACCTGCCGGAAGGATCGCAGGACCTGAGAAACACCTGCGGCGCCCGGCCCCCGCGCCGGATGGCCGTGTCGCTGGTGGAAGGCTGGCGCGGAGAGATCACGCACGTGGCGAGCACAGGCGAGGCCGGGGAAATTCAACGATACAAAATCAAGGACCCGTCCTTTCACAACTGGACGGCTCTTTCGCTCGCATTGCGCGAAACTCCGATTTCGGATTTCCCGCTGTGCAACAAAAGTTTCAACCTCTCCTACGCCGGACACGACCTCTAGCCCGGATGATCAACGCATGGAACGTCCTGAAAACCCGGCTGAGGCAGGGACACCGCACGACCGCATGGCCCGAGGAGGCGCCGACGTTTCCCGATCGGTTCCGCGGGCGGCCCGCCATCGACGGCACGAAGTGCCCGGAGGGCTGTGACGACTGCGAGAAATCCTGCCCGACGCAGGCGATCCGATTCGACCCGGGCATCCGGCTCGATCTTGGCCGGTGCCTCTTCTGCGCCGAATGTGTGAACGCATGTCCGGAAGGCGCGATTCGCTACACGGCGGATCACCGGATGGCGGCCCGGAACCGGGAGGACCTGGTCCTCGCGGGAAACGGCGCTGAGATGCGGCTTGCGGCGGCGCTTGACGCAAAAATGAAAAGCCTCTTCGGCCGGTCGCTCAAACTCCGGCAGGTCGCGGCGGGAGATTGCAGCGGATGCGCATTGGAGCTTCAGGCGCTGAACAACGTGGTGTTCGACCTTGGCCGGTTCGGCATTCAGTTCGTCGCCTCGCCCCGGCACGCGGACGGGATTCTCTTGACCGGCCCCGTCACGAAAAACATGAAGCTGGCCCTTCAGAAAACGTACGACGCCATTCCGCAGCCCCGGCTCGTCATTGCCGTCGGCGCCTGCGCCATCAGCGGGGGCCCGTTCCGGGGAAGTCCGGCGGTCCTGGTGGGCGCGGACAACCCACCCGCCGCGGCGGACCCCCTCCCCGTCGATCTCTACATTCCCGGCTGCCCCCCGCACCCGCTGACGATCCTCGACGGCCTCTTGCGGCTCCTGGGACGATTGGAATCCGGAGGGGGTCACAAATTGTGACCTCCTGTACATATGGTAGTATGCTCCCGAAAGTCCCGGGCGGTTAGCTCAGCTGGTCAGAGCGCCTCCCTTACAAGGAGGAGGTCGGCGGTTCGAGCCCGTCACCGCCCATGCGGGATCGAGGGGAAACGGTCGGGCAAACCCCAAAATCGGGAAAAAATGAAACCAAAAGGGCAGAAAAAGGGCAGTGTCTTTTATTCTTTGTTCTGAAGCCCGCGAATATCTTCCATTCTCTCCTTGCAGTCCAGGGCGGGAAACTGGCCGAAAAATTCGTGCTCACGGACAAAGCCGCGCTGTGGATGCCCGTGGTGAGCGGCGGCATTATTTTCGCCAGCGGCGTTTGGCTGCTGGCCGGATAAACTCCCTGGCGAACGTATCGGGCTGATGCTGATCGCTCTGCTGAAACTTAGAAGTGAGATGGGGGGAATATGGAAGGCGGGAGGTCAGAAATCGTGTCGTGCATCTGCCCCGCTGACCGGTTGACATCCGCGCCGCAAACTCCAACTGTCTGCGCCGGATCAGCGTCTCCGACGCCCCAAGTGCCGATGTCCCCGACATCGGCCGAACCATTTCTGGATGACCTGCCTTGGGGTGAACATATCTCCCAGGGCTGACCGGCCGGCCACCGGCCGCTCGACACTCTTCCCGCATGTCCTCACACCTCCAGATCAACCCCGTCCGCTTCCACCTGAAACTCCCCGCGCAAGCGCCGAGGGGCAAGAGTGGTTGCAAAGTAAACGCTTTTATGCAAAATTGTTTACTTGAGAAAACGCAATGAACGAGACCGCTCTTAAACCGATTGTCGCCGAATGGCTTGAAGAAACGCGCGTGCCGGAATTGACGCCCCGAACAGGCGGCCGGCTCGACCTGAACCGCCGGTCGGACATCCTGGCCATTGTGGGGCCGCGGCGCGCGGGGAAGACCTATCTCATGTATCAGTACATCGGCAACCTTCTGGCTGAAGGCCTGCGCAAAGACGACATTCTGTTCGTGGACTTTGAGGATTACCGGCTGATCGGATTTGGGCCGGCCGACATGGACGCGCTCTTCACCGCGTTTCGGCAGATCGCCGGCAAGGACCCGAAGGTTCTGTTTTTCGACGAAGTCCATCATCTGCCGCACTGGAGCCGGGTTCTTCGGACGCTTCACAATCGCCGGCGATATCGCATCGTGGTTTCCGGAAGCAACTCGCGACTGCTCGGCCGCGAAGTCGCGACGGAACTTCGGGGCCGGTATGCAGACACGCTGATTCTGCCTTTTTCCTTCGAGGAGTTTCTCCGATACAGGAATGTTTCCTACACGGCGGCCACGCTCCATACCCACGGCCGCGGGAAATTGCTCCGGGCGTTTGACGACTATTGCGCATGGGGCGGCTATCCGGAGGTGGCGGCGCGGGAGACAAACGCCGAAAAACGCAAGCTTCTGCAGACGTATCTGACCACAATTTTCTACAAGGACATCATCGAGCAGTACAACATCAAGGCGAAGGCGCTGTTGGAATCGATGATGGGATACTGTCTCAATACGTATGCCGATCTGTTTTCCATTTCGTCGTTTGAGCGGCAGGCGAAGCAAAATCTGGGCGCCGTCAGTAAGCGAACGATTTCGAATTATCTCCGGTATTTGGACGAGGCGTTTTTTGTCATCCTGAACGAGAAGTTTTCATTTTCGCCGAAAAACCGGCTGGCAAACCCGCGAAAGTCCTATCTGATCGACGTCGGATTCCGGACGCTGGGCGTGGCGTCGGGCGAAAATCGAGGAAAGATTTTGGAGAACATCGTGTCCATCGAGCTGATGAGAAGACGCGAGCGGCAATTCTACTCGCGCGACCGATACGAATGCGATTTTGTCATCTTGGACGGCGCCCGGCCGCGAACGGCCGTTCAGGTCGCATGGCAGATCGACGCGAGCAGCCGGGATCGGGAGTTGCGCGGCCTGGCCGAGGCGATGGAGTCCTTCGGCATTCGAAATGGAATGATCCTGACTTACAATGAAGAGGGTACGGAGACGATTCACGGGAAAAAAGTCGCCGTCCGTCCGGTTTGGAAATGGCTGTTGGGTGCATCCTGAATGAGGAAAGTCCGTATGCAAACATCGGCTTTGCCTCTTGCGGTGAGCCGCCGCCCTTGACGAATGCAGCGGGGTTTCCTAACGTGCGTGCAATGAAACAAGTGTTCATGCCCTGCGCGCGACCGGGATCGTGGAAGAGATGGCTGTCCCTGTGGCTGACGATTTCGGTGACGCTCGGTTGCTGGATATTGCCCTATCACTCACATCCCGGACCCTTCACCCGGACGATCCTCTCCGACAATTCCCGGCCTGCGGCCTCCGGCCCCGTGAGTGTCCTGTCCGACGGGTGTCTCTTGTGCCAGATGAGCCGCACGGCCGCCGACCAGATGTGGACCGGCGCCGCGATCGCCGACGCCGTGCTCGGTGTCGGCGATGGACCCACGATTTTGTCCGATCACCCGTTTGGGCGGTTCCACCCTCGCTCCGCGGACATTCGCGCGCCTCCCGTTTCGCTCTCCTGATTTTTTCCCGGTTCTGACAGTCGTACCCAAGGCGCCTTGGAAGGCCGCCACATCTCAATTTGTTCGGGAGGCATCCATCATGAAACGAGGGTTCATGCTGATTCTATTTTTATTCCAGACCACGGTATCCACCGCGGACGAATCGGTCCGCGAGGAAATCCGCGCGCTCCAAGCGCGCCTCGCGGAGCTTGAGCGGCAGGCAGGCAAACCGCGGGCGTCGGGCGGCAACGAGTTCAATCCACGAATCACCGCGTTCGGCGATTTCACAGGCCGGATCGACAACGGGCCGGTGCGGAACGAGAACAACGAGGAGATTTCCGACCGCTTTAACATGCGCGAGGTCGAGCTGGACCTCCGCGCGGACGTCGATCCCTACGCCAAGGGCGTGCTGATCACGGCCCTGTCGCAGGAGCGGCCGCTGCAACCCGCATCGGTCGCCATCGAGGAGGGCTACGTGCTTTTCACGGCCCTTTCGCGCGGAGTGAGCGCGAAAGCCGGGAAATTCAAGAACGCGTTCGGAATTTTAAACCAGCTTCACCTGCACGACCTTCCGCAATCGACCCTGCCGCTGCCGATCCAGACATTTCTGGGAGAAGACGGGATGGCGGAGATGGGCCTGTCGGTTCATTACATCATGCCGCAGAAAAATCCCGACCATGTGCTGAGCCTGACGGGCGAGGTGTTCAACGGGGAGAACGCGACCCAGTTCGGCGGCGTGAGTTCGCGCGATCCGGCGTATCTAGGCCGGGCCAAGTATTATATGGAACTGGACCCCGAAAGTTTCATGGAGCTTGGGACGAGTTACATGAACGGCAAGCGGGTGACCGACAATGTCCATCATCGCAACGAGGTCCTCGGCGGAGACTTCATGTACAAGTGGCGCGCGCATCAGCCGAAGGGCCTGTGGTCGACGGTGGTCCAGGGCGAATTTTTCTACATGAGCCGGGAGGAACCCGCCCTCGCGATCTACCGGAGAAACGCATCGGGCGCCTACGGCCTTCTGCAGATTCAGCCGTATCAACGGTGGTTCGCCGGCGTTCGGTACGACAGGGCGCAGGTGCTGAACAACAAAACCCTCGTGGACAGGAAAATCGGCGGATACGTTTCGTTCTATACCACAGAATTTCTGCGCCTGCGGCTCGGGTACGAGTATCAGAATTCCGCGGGCCCGGAGATCGGCGGAACGCCAGGGCCGGACCAGTCCACGATTTACGGCCAGATCACATTCGTGTTCGGCGCGCATCCCGCCGAGCCGTATTGGTTCAGCAAGTAGGTGATGACCATGAGGCCGATATCCATCTGTCTTTTGCTTTCGTGGATCGCCACTTCGGCGGGCGCCGAAGTCCGCGTCGTGGCGACGCTGCCCGTTCTGGCGGACATCGCGCGCCACGTGGGCGGATCGAACGTGACGGTGCGTGCGCTGGCCAAGGGCACGGAGGACCCGCATTACGTCATTCCGCGTCCGAGCCTGGCCGCTGCGGTTTCGCAGGCCGACCTGTTCGTGGAGCTGGGCCTGCAGTTCGAGTTGTGGACGGAGCGGCTCCTGGACGTCGCCGGGAACGCGAACGTCATGCCGGGCCGAGCAGGGCACGTCTATGCCTCGCAAGGCATCGCGCCGATCGAAGTTCCCCAGCATCTGAGCCGGGCCGAGGGCGACATCCATCCGGAGGGCAATCCACATGTTTGGCTGAATCCGCAGAACGGTCTTCTTCTCGCAGAAAACATCGCGGCGGGCCTCTCGCGCGTTGACCCCGATCGCGCCGGAGACTATCACGAAAACCTCAAATCCTTTTCGGATCGTCTCACCGCGAAGATGGACGGCTGGACGAAACAGGCCGTGCCGTTGCGTGGGTTCAAAGTCGTGAGCGGCCACCGCGAGTGGAGCTACTTCGCGCAAGCGTTCGGGATTGACGTGCGCGGAACCATCGAGGAGAAACCGGGAATTCCGCCGGCCGCCGGGCACCGGGACCACCTGCTGGCGCAAATGAAACGCGAGGGCGTCGATCGGATCATCCTGGCGCCATTTGAAGTCACCCGGATCACCGAGCGGATGGCCGCGCTGTCCGGCGCGCGAACGATCGTCATCCCGGCCAACGTTCAGGGAGCGCCGGGCGTAAACGACTATTTCGCGCTCTTCGACGTCATCCTGTCCACCCTGCTGAAGGAAACACCGGGAAGGGGAGAATAGCGCCATGGAATCCCTCCACTACATGCTGCTCCCCGCCGCCGCCTGTTTTGTCCTGGCCGGCATTCACGCGTATCTCGGAATCCACGTGCTGGCCCGGAACGTGATCTTCGTGGACCTCGCGCTCGCGCAAATATCGGCCCTCGGCTATGCGGTTGCCTTTCTGCAAGGATACGATCCGCACAGTATCCAGGCGTACGCGCTGTCGCTCGCGTTCACGGTCGGCGGCGCTGCGCTCTTCGCGCTCAGCCGCATGAGAAAAAGCGGCCAGCCGCAGGAGGCCTTCATCGGCGTCATCTTCGTCGTCGCCGGCGCTGCGGCCGTTCTCGTTCTGGACAAGGCCCCGCACGGCGCGGAGCATCTCAAGGAGCTGCTCGAAGGCAGCATCGTCTGGGTGCGAAGCGGCGAAGTCATCAAAATCGCGGCCATTTACGCTGCGATCAGCCTGATCCACTTCGCCTTTCGCCGGCCGTTCTTCGAGATCACCTTTCAGCCGGACGAGGCCGGCCGGCGGGGACTTCGAATCCGCTGGTGGGATTTCCTCTTCTATGCAACGTTCGGCATCGTCGTCACCTCCTCGGTGCAGGTGGCCGGCGTGCTGCTCGTCTTCACGTTCCTCATCGTCCCCGCGCTCATCTCGTCTCTGTTTTTCGACCGGTTCCGCACCCGCCTCCTCTTCGGCTGGTCTTTGAGTTTCGCCCTCAGCCTCCTCGGACTGTGGCTCTCGTATGACCGGCCCAGCGGCCCGATGATCATCACCCTGATGGGCGCGGCCCTCCTGGCCGCCGCGATCGTTCGGCAGCGGCGCGGGCCCGCTTGACGGGGGTCGCCGTACCACTGTAATCTGTTCCGTCGCACGGCAGAAATTGAAACGCGGGCTGTTAGCTCAGTTGGCAGAGCAGCTGACTCTTAATCAGCGGGTCGCCGGTTCGAGCCCGGCACAGCCCATACAGGGATGTATTGTCCCTGCTGTCTTAGCAAGAGTTTTGCCACGGATGGCAAAACACTCAGAGGTCAACAGCAGGGACTGCACGACCGTATACGGGCGCGTGGCGGAATGGCAGACGCTCCAGGCTTAGGACCTGGTCCCGAAAGGGGTAGGGGTTCAAGTCCTCTCGCGCCCATACAGGGATGTATTGTCCCTGCTGTCTCAGTAAAAGTTTCGCCATGGATGGCGAAACACTCCGGGTCAAACAGCAGGGACATCAGGGATCAAGGCTCAATATTCAATTCTCAACTTTTGAAAGATGAAAATTGAGAATTGAGCATTGAATATTGAACATTTCACAGGAGGATTCCCTTCATCTTGACAGCCTCGACGTCTTGCCCGTCATGCGGCTCACCGGCCGGACTCTTCTCTGAAAATCTGAAAGACCGGCGCCTCGGGACACCCGACACCTGGAGCATGCTCCGATGCGCGCGATGCCGGCTGATGTGGCTGGACCCGCAGCCCGCGCCCGAATCGCTGCCGGCGCTCTACGCCGGTTATTGCGCGCCCGTTCAGCCCAAACCGCAAACGCTCGCGCGCAGCCTCTGGCAGTCCGCGCGGCGCGGCGTTCTGGCCGCCGCATACGGATACCGGGAACGGGCAGGCGCCGCCGAATCCTGTTTCTGGCACCTGGTTTCCGCCGCCCTGCCCGTCAAGGACGTGATCGGCGGCACAGTTCAGTTTGTGGACGGCAGCCGGAAAGGCCGCCTCCTCGACGTCGGTTGCGGGAGCGGCGAGTTTCTGGCAACCATGAAATCTCTCGGGTGGACCGTCGAGGGCGTGGAGTTCAATCCCGAAGCGGCCCGGCTCGCCCGAGAGGCCGGCGGCGCGCCGGTGTTTGCGGGATCGCTGGAGGATGCGCGGCTGGAGGACTCGTCGTTCGACGTCGTCACACTGCACCATGTGATCGAACATCTGCCAGACCCCGCGCGCACGCTAGCGGAATGCCGCCGCATCCTGAAAGACGGCGGGCGAATCCACATCCTGACGCCCAACGCGGACAGTCTGGGCCTCCGGATATTCCGGCGCCACTGGCAGGCGCTCGAAGTTCCCCGCCATCTGCGCATCTATTCGTCAGAATCGATCCGAAAAATTCTCGCGCCGGCCGGATTCGAGATCCGGATTCTCCGGTCGACCCCCCGGTCCGCCTGGCTTGCGTGGACGGCGAGCCGGTGGCTGTCTCGAAACGACCGGCTCGACCGCCCCGTGTCGAGCGGCCTCTGGACGGCGTTCGAAGGTTTACTCTTCCATTGTGTCGAGCACCTGCTCTGCCTCTTCCGGGACTGCGGCGAGGAGATACTGGCGGTGGGCGTTGTCAAAAAGACGTGAGTAATATATACAAGCCGGAATGTGCGCAAAAGTTTTTGTAACCGGCGTCGCCGGTTTTCTGGGCAGCCACCTTTCCGAGCGGCTTCTCGGGCAGGGACACCAAGTCGTCGGGATCGACAATTTTCTGGGCGGATACCGGGACAATGTTCCGGCGGACGTCAAATTCCACGAGGCGGACGCGTGCGATTTCGAAAAGATGAAGACGCTTCTGAAAGGAATGGAAGTCGTCTACCACTGCGCCGCGTCGCCACACGAGGGGCTGTCCGTCTTCTCGCCCAACCTCGTCACACTGCACACCTATAACTCCACGGTAGCGGTGACCAGCGCGGCCATTTTTGCCGGCGCGCGCCGCATCGTCTTTTGCTCCAGCATGGCCCGCTACGGCGAGCAGCCCAAACTGCCCTTCACCGAAGACATGACGCCCCTGCCGATCGATCCCTACGGGATCGCCAAGTACGCGGCCGAGATGGCCATTCAGAGCCTCTCGAAGGCGCACGGCATCGAATATACGCACGCGATCCCTCACAACATCATCGGCACGCGCCAGAAATACGACGACCCCTACCGGAACGTCGCGTCGATCATGATCAACCTCATGCTCCAGGGCCGCCAGCCGATCATCTACGGGGACGGCGAGCAGAAACGCGCGTTTTCCTTCGTCGACGACGTCGTCGATCCGCTCCTCAAGATGGGATTCGACCGCTCCGTCGTCGGCGAGGCGATCAACGTCGGGCCGGACGAGGAATACACCTGCGTCAGCATCAATGAACTGGCGCGGAAGGTCGCCGTTCTCATCGGATTCAAAAATCTCAAACCCGTCTATGTGGCCGACCGGCCGATGGAAGTCAAGATGGCGTATTGTTCGGCCGAGAAGGCGCGCCGGCTTCTTGGATACCGCACCAGCACGAATCTCGACGACGGCCTCGTCAAGATGGTCGAATGGATCCGCCGGCGCGGGACAAAACCGTTTGAGTATCACCTGCCGCTCGAACTGATCACCGACCGGACGCCGGCCACGTGGAAGGATCGGCTGTTTTAGCACCGCTGGGGTGGGGGTGAACGCCATGCCGCGCCTGTCGGTTCTGGTCCCGGTCCATAATGACCGGGAGTATGTGGACAAGTGTCTCGAGCAACTCACACGCCAGAAATACAGGAACGTTGAATTCGTCGTCCGCGACGACGCTTCAACCGATGACACGCCCGACAAAGTCCGCCAGTGGGCGCAGCGCGACAGCCGCATCCGATTCGAACGCAACGCGACCAACATCAAACGCGTCGCGCAGTATCGCAAGCTCCTCCACGAGGACAGCCGGGGCGACTACATCATGGTTCATGACGGCAACGACCACGTTCAGGACGAGGATTATCTCGAACGTATGATGCGCCCGATCGACGAGGCGCCGGGCATCCGCATGGCCGTCGGGTCCATGACGCTCCGCATTCCCGGCGCGCCGACCATCCAGATCAACCAGCCCGTGCTCCGGCGGATGAAGGTCGATACCTACAAGACGCTGACGCGGGAGGAAATTCTCGACATCATTCCAAGCACGCCCATCTGGAGCCTGCACGGATGCACGATCACGGAGAAAAAACTCCTGCTGGAGGCGGAAACCTTTGTCGACGACCGGTTCCCGGAGGCGACCGCGCTGCCGTTTTTGGCGCCCGGCGACCGCATCGCGCTGGTGAACGCGAAGGGCCTCGTGTGGGACATGCGGCCCGGCGTCAGCGACACGGACCTTCTCGGCGGCCGGTGCGGATTCGGCCTCGAAGTCTGCCGGCACATCATGGGGAGGGCCAAAAAAGCGAGGCCCGGCATCACGCCGCTGGAACTGGCCACCCTCTTCTGCGGCTCCTGGTCGACGCTCACATTCCGTGAACTCTGGACGGTCTGCCGGGATGAAATCGGGCTGGGGCCGCTCCTGAAAAACGCGCGGCGCATGTACCGGATCCGCCTCTACTGCATGGCCCGCCGCCGCATGGCGCTGGGCCGGCCGGAAGTGTGGATGTAGCCTCAGCGAACTTCTATTTTCAGGTTGTCCTTGTTGAGCGTCTCCCAGTTGTCGTCGGCGACATACTTGAATTCGTAAGCGCCGAATTCCAGCTCGAGTTCGGCAGTCCAAGTGCCATCCGGATGTTTTTCCATGAAAAGTTCGTCCTTGCGCCATCCGTTGAATGACCCGGCAACCGCGACACGGCCGGCTTTCGGGGCCTTGACCGAGAACTTTTGCACTTTGGATTTTCGAAACACCAGCCGGGGCTTGATCTTGGTTTCGAACACCGTCTCGTCCGTGCTGTAATAAATCGCCGCCGACCGGCCCGGCACGCGGATCACGCCGGCCTCGCCGGTGGGTTTTGAAAAGACCGGCGAATCCGGCTCGCCGAGCGCGACCGGCGTCCAGAACGCCTCCGGAACCTGAAACTCGGTCGGCGTGGGTTTGGCATTGAACAGCACCACCGCCGCGGTCCAGTTGTCCCCGCTGGTACCGCGATTCAAAACGTATCCGACGGCGGCGGACGGCACCGGGTATCCGAGATCGTCGTCGAGCAAAAACAAATGATCCTTGATCTCCGCGGCGGTCTTCATCCGGAACATCGGGTGGCGGCGACGAAGGTGAATGAGATCGCGGTAATACGCGAACACGTCCCAGTTCTCCTTTTTCCAGCGCCAGTGAATCTGGTTGACGGCATCCGGCTTGTTGTAGCTGTTGTCCTCGCCGTCCTTGGTTCGGAGCAGTTCCTGACCGGCGTGAAGGAACGGCACGCCCTGCGATGTGAGGATCAGCGCGCCGGCCAGTTTCTGCATTTTTTTCTTCTCCTCGTGCGTCACGCCGTAGGCCGGTTCGGTCGTGAACTGGAGCCGGTCCCAGAACGTATGGTTGTCGTGGGCCTCGCAGTAATTGATCGTTTCGATCGGCGCCTTCGTGAAGTCGGTGATACTGCCCTTCACGCCTTTCTTGATGCGCTGGTTTTCCGGCCAGCCCTGCGCGAACCCCGGATTCTTGTTGAAGGTGCTGCCGCGAATGCCGTCGCGGAAATGGTCGTTGAACACACCGAACCCCAGCCCCCGCTGATCACCCTTTTCGGTTTTGTCGATCGGCGTCTCCCCGGCGGCCCAAGGCTCGCCGTAAATCAGCGCGTCGGGTTTGATCTTTCGGACCTCCGCGACGACCTGCTTGCAGGTCTCAAGATCAATGAGTCCCATCAGGTCAAACCGGAATCCGTCGATGTCGTATTCCCGCACCCAGTAGGTCAGCGAGTCGACGATGTACTTGCGGACCATGGGCGCCTCGGAGCGAAATTCGTTTCCGGTGCCGGACCCGTTCCAATACGAGCCGTCCGGCCGGGTGCGGTAGTAATAATTCGGCGCGAGGCCGTTGAAACTCATCCGCACCTGCGGACTGCCTTCGGCGGTGTGGTTGTAGACGACGTCCATCACGACTTTGATGCCGGCGCGGTGCAGCGCGCCGACCATCCGCTTGACCTCGCGCACACGCGTCGCGTCGTCCCGGCGCGTGGCGAACCAGCCGTCCGGCGAATTGAAATGGTAGGGCATGTAGCCCCAGTTGTAGGCCTCCGACGACTCGTTGTTGTCGAAGTCCTGGAACGGCAGGATCTGCACGACGTTCACGCCGAGTTCCTTCAGATGGTCAAGCGCAGTCCGGATCGTCCGGTCCTCCGAGAACCGCGTGCCCTCCTCGGTCAGACCCAGGTATTTCCCGCGATGCTGCGTGGAAACGCCGGCGGCCGGGTCGATCGTGAAGTCTCTGATGTGAAGCTCGTAGATGATGGCGTCCTCCGGCGCGAAGGCCGGCGGCGGCGCGACCGGCGTCGCGTCGGCCACGACCATGCACCGGCCGTTGTGCGCGGTGTTGCTGCGCGAATACGGGTCGACCACTTCGAATTCGCCGTCCGAAAGACGCGTGTGAAATTTGTAATATACGTTCCGCATATCCCCTTCGACCGACGCCTCCCAGATCCCGTGGCCGATCCGCTCCATCGCGAACTCCTTCGGCGCCCCGCCCGTGGGCGCTTCATACAGACGCACCGACACTTCGAGCGCCGTCGGCGCGAATGTCCGGAAAACCGTACGCGCGTCCGACCAGATCGCGCCCAGTTCAACGTCGGAATAGAATGAAGGATCATCCAGAATTTTTCCGGGGATCAGCGGGCCGGGACGGTAGTCACCGTACATCACGCGGCCCTCGGACAGGCACTCGATCGGAAAGTTCCCGTCCAGGACGGCGTCGAGCATGTTCACCCGCTTTTGTATCCACCCGGCGGCGCTGACGGATTTGGCGCGAAACTCGCCGCCGTGCCCATCCCAGACAACCACGCGGTCCGCTTTCAGGCTGTCTTCCGGAACGCTCTTCGAAAGCACAATCCGCATCCGGTCCGGCGCATCGACGTGGGCCTGAATCACGCGAAGGACAAGCGGCGGCGGGCTCTGATAGAGATTCTTGTCGGCCGCGACGATATAGACCGCCTGCCCCAGGTCCTGCGTCCAGAACCGGTCCGGCCCGTCTTTCTGCTCCCAGTTCCGCAACTTGGGGAGAAACCCGATCTTGCCGAGGTCGCCGTACGGATCGGTCTCGATGCGATACACCGCCCCGAACTCATCCGTGTCCGCCTCGGCCAAAACTTCCTGACTCTTCTGCGTGTCCGGGTTCCAGCTCCAGAGCGCCCAGCCCTCGTAGTCGGCCTCGGGGCGGTGGTAATGGACTTTGAATTCGACGGCAACGGCGACATTCGCGACGACGAAATAAGTCAATAAAGTCAATACCCGGCCCCACCTGGTCATACTGGCCTCACCAGAGCGTTTCGACATGCGGATAATTGAGGAGTTTTTCGTCCGGGGTCACCAGAGTCAAACCGTTCAATCGCGCGGTCGCAACTAAAATCCGGTCGGCGGGATCGCCGTGCATCTCGCCTGGCAAACTGTATGCCTCCTCCATGACCTCCCACGTTGCCGGCAGGACGCTCCATCCGTAGACGGAAACGGTCTGCCGGACCCAGAGTTTCCAATGTTTGTCCAAGGTAAGCCGTTTTCGTTCCGTCAATACGGCTATTTCCACGATGCTGAAAGCGGCGAGCGAAACGACGGTGTCCGGACTGCGCAGCAGCCGGTCGGCGGCCACTGAAATTTTTCGGGTGTTGCCGTTTGCCCACCAGATCACGACACACGTGTCGAGTAGCGCACCCCGTGTCACGACTTCATGACGTCCCACTCGGACAGGTCGATGGCAGGCGAAACGATGTCCCCGCGAATCCGAACGGTGCCGGCCATGAGCCCGGGCTTGGGACGGTTCCGATGCGCCGGCCGGCCGTTGGGAACAATCCTGGCGATCGGCACGTTCCGTTTCGCGATCAGAACCTCCTCGCCCCTTTCAACCGCCGCGAGATACTTGCTCGCATGCGTTTTGAACTCGGCAATGTTGATCATCTTCATGGTCAAATAATAGACTATAAATTGGATCATGTCAAACGCTTTCGGCCATGAACCCGGCCCCCGGGCGCCCCGAATAAGGTATGCTGCCCTTCAGCGTATGGTCCATTTGATTCTTTGCCTGTGTTTTATGATCGGATCCTCGGCTGCGTCAACCGCCCTTCAAGCTTCGCCTGCGGACTGGAGGGACCAATTCATCTATTTCATCGTGACCGATCGGTTCTCCGACGGGGATCCGTCGAACAATGAATCCAATGGGACCTACGAGCCGACCAACGGGTCCGGAATTCACGGCGGGGATCTCAAGGGCATCCGCAATCAACTGGACTATATTCAGGCGCTCGGCGCGACCGGCGTCTGGATCACGCCGGTCGTCAAGAATTACAAGGCCTATCATGGGTATGCGGCGCAGGACTTTCTGTCGATCGATCCCAAACTGGGGACCCTGCAGGATCTGAAGGACCTGTCGGCGGATTTGCACGCCCGCAGTATGGTTCTGATTCTCGATATCGTCGCCAATCACACGGCCGATCTCATCGGCACCACGGCCGGGACGTACACATTTCAATACCCGGCCACGTATGCGCTCCAGTATCATAATTCCGGCAACCAGCATCAGCCCGACACGTTCGCGAATCTGAATTTCTATCACGCGCACGGCGGCATTCAGAATTTCAGTGACAGCGGCCAGCTCATCTTCGGGGAACTGTCCGGACTCGATGACCTGAAAACGGAGTCCTCGACCGTCCGCAACGCGCTGTTGCAGGTGCATGCGTGGTGGATGCAGGAATCGGACGCCGACGGATTTCGCATCGACACGGTCAAACACGCCGAATACGGGTTCTGGCAGTTCTTCTGCCCCGCCCTCCGCCAGGCGGCCCAGACCGCCGGCAAGGCCCGGTTTTTCCTGTTTGGAGAGGATTTCGAGTATGATGACACAAAGATCGGATCCTATACGGGAAAGGTATCCGGCGACACGTTTGTGTTCGATTCGATGCTCCACTTTCCGATGCAGAACACGGTCAAACGGGTGTTCAAAGAGAGCGCCGCCACAAGCGAAATCAGTGCCACCTACAGGAATCTGTCGCTCTACGACACTTCGAGCAGAGACCGCCTGGTCACGTTTCTCGACAACCACGACATGGCCCGCTTCCTCCCGGCCGGCAACGCCGCCGCGTACCATTCCAACTTGAAACTCGCGGTGACGTTTCTCCTGACATCCGCCGGCGTTCCTGTGCTCTATTACGGCACCGAACAGGGATTCGATGGCGGGAGCGACCCCTATAATCGCGAGGACATGTGGGACGGATCATGGGATTTCGGACCATCCGATGGAGACAACTTCAATCAGTCTCACGAATTGTTTTGCCATACTCAGCAGCTCGCGTCCCTCCGGCGGCAATGGTCCGCGCTCCGGCGGGGCGACCAGATCGAACGGCGGACCGATTCAGCCGGAAGCGGGATTTACGCTTACAGCCGCAAAGACACGGACGCGGAGTTGTTGATCGTGCTCAATACCGCGTCATCAACCAAATCCGGTGATTCCGGTATCTCGACATCCTATCCGGGCGGGACAACCTTGTACAACCTGTTCGATGTCGCCGACACGGTCCTGACCGGAAATAACGTGGCGGAGACCAACCAGATCAGCATTTCCGTCTCCAGCCTGAGCGCAAAAATTTACGCATCGAAGGACACCCCGAGAATCGAAGCCTGCCTGCCGGCCACGCTCTTCAGACTGCCGGCCGAATGCATTCTGAACCGGACCCTTCACACACCGGCGATCGCGAGTTTCCTGCGGGCGGCGCGTGATTGTTTCATGCAATTCAAGCTCGGAAGGACCGCCGTGCAGGACTATTACCGCCGGTCGCAAAGGCGCAAACCGGTTACAGACACCGCCGGGCGGTTTCCAGCGCCTGAAGGTGGTCGTCATAGCTGATGGGCGCGGGGATGCCGAAGAGGGCCAGAAAATCGATGGTTTCGCTGAGACACATGCCGAGGGTTTGGCCGAGCGTCGTGAGCGAGGCGTTTCCCTCCCGGTAGGCGAGAAGCATCTTGAACTTCAGGCCATCCAGCATGAGTTCCCGGGCCATTCGGGATTTTTCCTTTTCCTCCCGTTCGGCGGCCAGCCGTATCTTTTTGAATTCCTCAGGACTGAATCGAATACTCATGACATGCTGCGGCATTCACGACACCTCACTTTCTTTGATGGTTTTCACGGCATCCTCAAGAATCCGCCGATGGTAACGGCCCGCCTTTTCCAGCTTCTCAAGTTTTGCCATGGCCATGTATACGAAGAACTGCATACTTGTCAATGCCGAAGGGACCCTGAGATATCTGGGCGCATAGGCCCAATGGGACGTGAGCCGTGAGCCGGGGGACGGGTATTGACTTAATTGACTTTTGCTCAAATTAAATAAGTCACGATAGTCAATACCCGGCCCCGCCCCCCCACGGCCCCGCCCCCCCATTCAAGCTCGGTAGGACCGCCGTCCGGGACTATTACCGCTTTAATGCTGTGTAACGAGTGCCTCCGACAGAAGTTGCCTGATCCCGACCGCCGTGAGTGCCGTGTCAGCCGCCCCCGCGTAGGCCACGATGGCCGGAGCGGGCCGGTTTCTCATGATGTCCGTACCCTCAAACCTCTGTTTGTTACCACAGCAGTTTTCTTAGAAAGATTTTCCAATAGAGATTCTTTCAGAACGGATTCCAATAGCCTCAAATAGTTTTGGATACTTTCATTGTCAGGACGTAGCATCAATACACCGGCGTGTGTCCCCGGCGGATATTTTCGAATATCTCCAAATTCTTTATCTGCCGTAATCAAAAATCGATTTTCTTTTTGGACTATGGGCCAGAGGTCTTCGTCCAATTTTCCGGACAACCCCTCATCATATACGGTTGAAACATCAAATCCTGATTTGAGTTTGTCCTAAAATTAGTTGAAAAATGATGCATGACCTCGCTAAGGTGTTGACTGACGAAGGACAACACCAAAAAACAGGAGGTCATGCTGATGAA
>MFPR01000002.1:110238-110685 GCA_001784175.1 Candidatus Lindowbacteria bacterium RIFCSPLOWO2_12_FULL_62_27 | reverse complement strand
CGCGCGCGACGGACGGCTCGCAGGACGGGGAGTATGCGCTGGTGGTGCGGGTGTGGGACAAGGCCGGGAACAAATACGAGGACACGCGGCTGGTGACGTACGACACGGTGAAGCCGGTGGCCGACAGCACGTTTGTGAAGCACGGCGGCGTGGTGCAGCGAGTGGACACGTTCGCGAGCGGCGCCGGCTTCAACGACTCGATCACGGTGGCCGGCGTGGACCTGCGGGACAGCGCGCCCAGCCCCAACGGCCGGGTGAGCGACATCGGCTTTTACGGGGAGACGACGACGGTGGAGCTGATCAACGCGAAGACCGGCCAGAAGATGGGCCTGTTCCGGAGCGACGCCGCGCTGGACACGATGGTGCGGGAGCTCACGGGCGGCACCGTCATCGACGCGTTGTCGGAGGTCGGCAAGTATTTTCTGCATTACGTCGCGGTGGACCGCG
>MFPR01000002.1:0-110220 GCA_001784175.1 Candidatus Lindowbacteria bacterium RIFCSPLOWO2_12_FULL_62_27 | reverse complement strand
GGTGGACCGCGCCGGCAACGTGTTGGAGGACACGGTCGAATTCGTGTTTGACGTGGACCTGCCGCAGGTGAAGATCCTGTCGCCGCTGTCGGGCGCGCAGTTCAATGTGGGCCCCATCGCGGTCACCGGATCGGCGAGCGACACGACGGGCAGCGTCGCGAAGGTGTTCACGCGCGTATACGTTCCCGACACCGATTTCGGCCAGATCACGACGTTGAAACAGGACAGCCAGGCCTCGGGCGCCGCCTCCTGGCTCGGCACCGTCAATTTCTCGCTCCTCGGCGACACGTTGGGCGATTGGAAGATCGTCGCCTACGCCGTGGACGCCGCCGGCAACACCGGCGCGCTCAGCGACACGCTGACGATCCGGTACGACACCGGCATCACGGACGTGACGGCGCCGCAGATCAGCGACGCCGTGGTGGATCCCGGCGTGTTCGGCGCGGCCGGCGCCGCCATCAAATATGTATTGAACGAAACCGTCGACACCGCGCTCGTGGTGATCAAGTCCAGTGACGGGACGTTCATCGACACGGCGCCCACCAACGGCGTTACGCAGGGCGCGGGCCAGAACGCGATCGTGTGGGACGGAAAAGATGTGAACGGCAATCTCGTGCTGGACGACACCTATTCATTCGAGATCCGCGTGACCGACCGGAGCGGCAACAAGACCAGCGTGACGGTGAAAGGCATCAAGGACGTTCTTCCGCCGGTGCTGACGCTGACGCAGTCGCCGATCCCGAATCCGTTCAGTCCCTCGCCCGCCACGCCGGGCCAGGACGACGTGACGACGATTCGATACACGACGGTAAGCGCCGTGAGCAGCCGGGTGGAGGTCTACGCAAAGACGACGGGCGCGCTGATCGCGACGCTGGTCACCGTGACGGGCGACGTGACCGACTCGCTCGTCACGTGGACCGGCAGCGGTGCGCCGACGCCGCCAGACGGCCTGTACCGTATCGTGGTGACGGCGGTGGACGGGCATGGGCTTTCGGCGGAAGTTTCGAGCGAAGTAGAGATTGACGTTACGCCGTTCAGCCTGACCGGCGTTTCGATCAGCCCGACGGCGATCAGCCCGGAGAACGGCGATGCCGTGAACGATTTCGCGTCGATCGGATTCACGGTGGGCGGCGCGAAGGACAGCGCGACGGTGCGGTTCCAGGTCTTTGCGAACCCGACCGACACGACGGCGGTCTACAACGACAGCGTGACCGTCAACGTCTTCCCGGCCATCCGGACGTTCATATTCCGGGGCAAGTCCGACACCGGCGGGATTCTAAGCCCGAACGCGACGAAGACATATTACTGGAAGGTCACCGCGATCGACGGCTCGAACGGCCAGATCCTGACCGCGAGCGGCAACGTCGACATCGACAACCAGCGGCCGGCGGCCGCGCAGATTTTCACCCCGGACAACCTCGCCACCGCCCTCACCTCCCATACGGTGAGCGGCCTGGCGGAGCCGGGCGCTCAGGTGACCGTCAACCTGAACGGCTCGGACGTGACGACCGTCAGCGCCAACGCCGTAACCGGCTCGTGGAGCACGACCCTGACCGTCGCGCAGGGCGACAACATCGTGTACGGGACCGTGACCGACACCGTGGGCAACAAGAGCGTGCGGAGCGGCCGGAAGGTGAGCATGGCCGGCGTCGACACCGGCGTAGCGATCGGCACGGAGGCCGGCGGCGACACGATCCTGCCGCGGGTTTCGAAAGTCGTGCTGATCGTGCGCGGTTCGAACGTAGACACGCGTACGACGGTGATCGTGCGGGGCGGCGCGCTGGAGGACACGATCGTGATCGACACCGGCACGCTGATCGGCCAGTCGGTGACCGGCAGCGTGGAGTTCAGCCGTCTGGACACGATCGGCGTGAAATCGGGGGACAGCGACGCGACCGGGTTGGAGCTCGAGGTGCGCGCGGAGGATCAATTCGTCTTTTTCCGGCTGGACAACGTCGCACCGAAACCGAGCGTCACGGCGATCCGGGAGGAGCTGTCGGGCCAGGTGAGTCCCTTCAACGGCAAGAGCACGCAGGATGCGACCGAGGACATCCTCGTCACCGGCCGGAGTTTCCCGGCGGGCAAGACCGGCGGTCTCAACCGGGTCGACGTGGTGGTGACGCTGCCGAACAAGACGACGGTGACCGTGAAGTCCACCGACTTTCCGGGCGTCAACAATCCGGACACGAACGTCTCGGGCGGCGCGTTCGACACGTGGATCGTCCGCATCGCAAATACCACGCTGGTGACCGGCGGCGACGGCGATTACCAGGTGGTGGCGGTGTCGATCGACAACGCCGGCAACCAGGACTCCTCGACCGCCTCGACCTTCACGCTGGACCAGACCGCGCCGGTGTTCGCGACGACCGGCTTCATCATCGTTCACGACACCAGCAGCGGTTTCAAGAGCCTCACCAGTTTCGACACGACCGTTCGGACGGCGGTCGGCAAGGTGAGCGTGACGTTCACGGACCCGGCCGCGCCCGTCGCCGGCCACAGCAACGCGGGCCTCGACATCAACACGACCACGAGCGGCGCTCGCCTGATCGATCCGGCCGGCGCGAACGTCGGCGTCGTGCGAAGCAACAACGGCCCGACGCCGGGGGACCAGGTCGCGCTGGACCTCGTGTTCGACGTGGCGGGCGACGGCAAGAAGGACGGCGTCTACGGCGTGCAGATCGTGGTGTCGGACAACGCCGGCAACACGGCGACCCTGCGGGACTCCTTCGTGATCGACAGCGTGGGCCCGGCCGTGGTCGGGAGCAATTTTTATCTGAACGAGCGCGGCAGCGGCTCGACCCTCTCGGAGGGCCAGATCTTCGGCGCGACACAAGTCATCGATTCGATCGTCATCCAGCTCACCGACTCATCGAGCCAGGTCACGACCGACCTCGGCTTCAAATTCAACGGCGGGGTCAACCTCGCCGGCAGTTCCATCAGCGCGACGAACAGGACCACGGGCCAGAGCGTGTCGGGCGTGGTAAGCACCGCCGGCGACTCGCTGGTGATTTTCTGGCTGACGGACTCGACACCGGTCAGCGGCGACCTCGAGGTGCAGGTGACGGCTTTTGACCAGTCGGGGAACCAGCGCACGGAGAAGCGGACGTTCAAATATGACGCGCAACTGCCGTTCTTCACGATCTCCCCGGATACCGGCGCGAAGATGAACCGCCTGGACAGCATTACGGTCCGGGTGGGCGACACGGTCACGGGTGTCAGCTCCGACACGCCGCCGGAACTGAAATGGATCTGGGACGAAAACGGCGACAGCGCCTTCACCGAGCCGGCGACGACCCTGTCCCTCAACGCGAGCGGCGTCGCCGCACAGATCGACGTGAGCTCGCTCAGCTTGGGCCGCGCGACCGGCGGCACGCAGGACGGCGATTACGCCCTGTGGGTGCGAGTGACCGACCGGGCCGGCAACATCCTCGAGGACACGCGGATTCTCCGCTATGACACGGTGAAACCCACCCTGCAGGATTTCGTGCTGGTACACGGCGCGAGCGCGAGCGTGACCGAAACGATCCCGGTGGCGAAGACCGGTTCCGGCCTCCAGACCGTCCACGTGGCGACGCGGGCTTACAATGACAGCGTGGTGTTCGCCGGCATCGATCTCGTCGATACCGCAGCCAGCCCGAACGGCCGGGTCACGGACGTCGCCGGTTACAACGACACCACGACCCTCACCTTCTACAACGCGGCCAACCAGAAAGTCGGCTCATTCGTCTTTGAGGCCGGCGCCGACACGATGGGCCGGCAACTGAGCGGCGGCAACATCCTCGACCTTGCGTCGGAGGTCGGCGTCTGCACGATCGTGGTGACGGCGGCCGACGCCGCGGGCAACTACATGAGCGAAACCGCGACGTTTGTGTTCGACAAGGACCTGCCGCAGGCCCGGATCGTGACGCCGGCCGAGAACACGCAGTTCAACATCGGTCCCATCGCCGTCACCGGCATCGCGAGCGACACGACCGGGAGCGTGGCCAAAGTCTTCGTGCGGGTCTACGTTCCGGACACCGACTTCGGCCAGATCACGAAACTGAAGCAGGACAGCCAGGCCTCCGGCGCGGCCTCCTGGCTCGGCACCGTCAATTTCACGCTCCTCGGCGACACGCTGGGCGACTGGAAGATCGTCGCGTACGCCATCGACGCCGCCGGCAACACCGGCGCGCTCAGCGACACGCTGACGATCCGGTACGACACCGGCATCACCGACGTGACGGCGCCGCAGATCAGCGACGCCGTGGTCGATCCCGGCGTGTTCGGCGCAAGCGGCGCCGCCATTAAATATGTATTGAACGAAACCGTCGACACCGCCCTCGTGGTGGTCAAGGCCAGCGACGGCGCGTTCATCGACACGGCGCCCACCAACGGCGTAACGCAGGGCGCGGGCCAGAACGTGATCGTGTGGGACGGAAAAGATGTGAACGGCAATCTGGTGCTGGACGACACCTACTCGTTCGAGATCCGGGTGACCGACCGGAGCGGCAACAAGACCAGCGTGACCGTGAAGGGCGTCAAGGACGTGGTGCCGCCGGTGGTGACGCTGACGCAATCGCCCATTCCGAATCCGTTCAGTCCCTCGCCCGCCACCCCGGGCCAGGACGACGTGACGACCCTCCGCTACACGACCGTGAGCGCCGTGAGCAGCCGGGTGGAGGTCTACGCAAAGACGACGGGCGCGCTGATCGCGACGCTGGTCAACGTGGCGGGCGACGTGACCGACTCGGTGGTGACGTGGACCGGTTCCGGCGCGCCGACCCCGCCGGACGGTCTCTACCGGATCGTCGTGACCGCCGTGGACGGCCACGGCCTGACGTCGGAAGCCTCGAGCGAAGTGGAGATCGACATCACGCCGTTCTCGTTGACGGGCGTATCGATCACGCCGGCGACCATCAGCCCCGAAAACGGCGACGCCCAGGACGATTTCGCGACCATCCGGTTCACGTCGGACGGCGCGAAGGACAGCGCGACGATACGATTCCAAGTCTTTGCGAACCCGACCGACACGACCGCGGTCTTCAATGACAGCGTGACCGTCAACGTCTTTCCGGCGTCGAAATCGTTCATCTTCCGGGGCAAGATCGACACCGGCGGCATCTTGAGCCCGAACGCGACCAAAACATACTACTGGAAAGTCACGGCGATCGACGGCGGCAATGGCCAGATTCTGACCGCCAGCGGCAACGTCAACCTCGACAACGAGCGCCCCGATCCCCCGCAGATTTTCACGCCCGACAACCTCGCGACGTCCGCCACCGGCCAGACCATCAGCGGTTCGGCCGAGGCCGGCGCGCTCGTAACGCTCAACGTGAACGGCTCGGACGTGGCGACCATCACGTCGAACGCGACGACCGGCGCCTGGAGCGCGACCGTGGGCATCGTGCAGGGCGACAACATCGTCTACGCCACGGCGACGGACGCCGTCGGCAACAAGAGCGTGCGAAGCGGCGGGCAGGTCGGCGTGAAAGGCGCCGACACGGCCGGCGTGGCGATCGCGGTGGCCGCCGGCGGCGACACGATACTTCCGCGGTCGAGCAAGGCCGTCCTGATCGTGCGGGGCTCGAACGTCGATACGCGCACGGTGGTAATTGTGCGCGGCGGCGGACTTGAGGACACGATCACGATCGACACGGGCACGCCCATCGGCCGTGCGGTCACCGGCAGCGTGGAGTTCAGCCGGCTGGACACGATCGGCCTGAAATCGGGCGACAGCGACGCGGCCGGACTTGAGTTGGAAGTCCGCGCCGAGGATCAATTCGTATTTTTCCGGCTTGACAACGTCGCGCCGAAACCGACCATCACCGCCGTGCGGGAGGAGCTGTCGGGCCAGGTGAGCCCCTTCAACGCGAAGAGCACGCTGGACGCGACCGAGGACGTGCTGGTACTCGGCCGCAGCACTCCGGCGGGGACGACGGGCGGCCTGAGCCGGGTGGAACTGGTGGTGACGCTGCCAAACAAGGCGACGTCGACGATCAAGTCGGTGGATTTCCCCGGCCTGAACAATCCGGACACGGGTGCGGGCGCCTCCTTCGACACGTGGGTGGTCCGGATTCCGAACTCGACCCTGCTGGCCGGCGGCGACGGCGACTATCAGATCGTCGCGGTGGCGATCGACAATGCCGGCAACCAGGATTCCTCGACGGCCTCCACCTTTACGCTGGACCAGACCGCGCCGGGCCTCGCCGCGACCGGGGCCATCACGGTCGATCCGGACAGCGGCACGACCTCCAAGACGCTGACGCCGTTTGACACGACCGTCCGGTCGGGCGTCGGCAAGGTGCGGGTGAAACTGGCGGACGCCGCGGCGCCCACGGCAGGCCAGAAGAACGCGGGCATCGACATCAACACCACCACCAGCGGCGGCCGGCTGGTGGACCCGCGCGGCGCGAACGTCGGCGTCGTGCGGAGCAACAACGGCCCGACGCCGGGCGACGAAGTCGCGATGGACCTGATCTTCGACGTGAGCGGCGACGGCCGCAAAGACGGCGTCTACGGCGTGTACGTGATCGTGGCGGACAACGCGGGCAACACCGCCGCCGTGACCGACTCTTTCCTGATCGACAGCGTGGGTCCGCGGATCGTGGGAAGCGCCTTCTACGTGAACAACCGCGGCGGCGGTTCGGTGATCGACGAGGGCCAGATCTTCGGCGCAAATTCAACCATCGAAACCATCGCCCTCCAGATCACGGACTCGTCAAGTTCAGTGGCCGGCGACCTCGGCTTCGGATTCAACGGCGGCGTGAACCTCAGCGGCAGTTCGATCAGCGTGACGAACAAAACGACCGG
The DNA here is from genome assembly GCA_001784175.1 of Candidatus Lindowbacteria bacterium RIFCSPLOWO2_12_FULL_62_27. Lineage (GTDB taxonomy): Bacteria > Lindowbacteria > 2-12-FULL-62-27 > 2-12-FULL-62-27 > 2-12-FULL-62-27 > 2-12-FULL-62-27. Next base: position 103,431 of record MFPR01000002.1, on the reverse strand, counting down.
CCAGAGCATCGGCGGCACGAGCAGCACGGCCGGCGATTCCCTCCTGATCTTCCAGCTCACCGATTCAACGCCCGTGAGCGGCGAGCTTGAAATCAACGTCACCGCCTTCGACCAGGTCGGCAACCAGCGGAGCGAAAAGCGGACCTTCAAGTACGACGCGCAGGCGCCGTTCTTCACGATCTCGCCCGACACCGGAAAAAATGTGAACCGCCTGGACAACCTCGTCGTGCGCATCGGCGACACCGTTTCGGGCGTCAGTCCCGACACGTCGCCGCAATTGATATGGATCTATGACGAAAACGGAGACGGGACCTTCGACGAGGCCGTCACCACCCTCATTCTGAACACGAGCGGCGCCGCCGGCCAGATCGACACGAGCAACCTCAGCCTGGGCCGCGCGGTCACCGGCGCCCAGGACGGAGACTACGCCCTGTGGGTCCGCGTGACCGACCGGGCCGGCAACGTGACGGAGGACACGAAGATTGTGCGGTACGACACCGTCAAGCCGCGCCGGGAGGACTTTCTGATCGTCCACGGCGCCAGCGCGACCGTGACCGAGACGGTCCCGGTCACGGCGACGACCGACGCCTTGGGCCAGACGATTTACGTCGCGACCCGCGCCTACAACGACAGCGTGATCTTCGCCGGCGTCGACCTTGTCGACTCGGCGCCGAGCCCGAACGGCGACACGACCGACGTCACCGGCTACGGCGACACCACGACCGTGACCTTCTACAACTCCGCCAACCAGAAGGTCGGCGCCTTCGTGTCGCAGGCGATTCCCGACACGATGGGCCGGTACCTGACGGGCGGGACGATTCTGGACGCGGCGAGCGAGATCGGCATTTGCACGATCGTCGTCACGGCCGTCGATGCCGCGGGAAATTTCATGGCCGAAACCGCGACCTTCGTCTTCGATAAGGACCTGCCGATCGCGCGGATCGTGGCGCCGCCCCAGAACACGCAGTTCAACGTCAGCCCCACGGCCATCAGCGGCGTCGCCACCGACACGACCGGCACCGTCGCCAAGGTCTTCATGCGCGTCTACGTTCCGGACACCGATTTCGGCCAGATCACGAAGCTGAAACAGGACAGCCAGGTGTCCGGCGCCGCCTCATGGCTCGGTACCGTCAATTTCTCGCTCCTCGGCGACACGCTGGGCGACTGGAAGATCGTCGCGTATGCAGTGGATGCGGCCGGCAACACGGGCGCTTTGAGCGATACGCTCACGATCCGCTACGACACCGGCATCACGGACGTGACGGCGCCGATCATCAGCGACGCCGCCGTCGATCCGGGCGTGTTCGGCGCGGCCGGCGCCGCCATTAAATATGTATTGAACGAAGCCGTCGACACCGCGCTCGTGGTGATCAAGTCCAGCGACGGCACGTTTATTGACACGGCGCCCACCAACGGCGTGGCGCAGGGCGCGGGCCAGAACGCGATCGTGTGGGACGGAAAAGACGTGGATGGCAATCTCGTGCTGGACGACACGTATTCCTTTGAAATCCGCGTGACCGACAAGAGCGGCAACAAGACGAGCGTGACGGTGCAGGGCGTGAAGGACGTGGTGCCGGCGGTCGTGACGCTGACGCAGTCGCCCATTCCCAATCCGTTCAGCCCCGGCGTCACGCCCGGCCAGGACGACGTCACAACCCTCCGGTACACGACGGTGGGCGCGGTGACGAGCCGGGTGGAGGTCTACGCGAAGACGACCGGCGCGCTTGCGGCCACCGTGTTCAGCGTGTCGGGTGACGTCACGGACTCGCTCGTCACATGGACCGGAACCGGCGCGACGACGCCGCCGGACGGCCTGTACCGCATCGTCGTAACGGCGGTGGACGGGCACGGCCTGGCGGCGCAGGTGGCGAGCGAGGTGGAGATCGACGTGACGCCATTCTCGCTGACCGGCGTATCGATCAGCCCGACGACCATCAGCCCCGAAAACGCCGACGCCCAGAACGACTTCACGACCGTCCGGTTCACCGCGGACGGCGCGAAGGACAGCGCGACCGTGCGGTTCCAGGTGTTCGCGAACCCCACCGACACGACCGCGGTTTTCAACGACAGCCTGACCATCAACGTGTTCCCGGCCGTCAAGACGTTCATTTTCCGCGGCAAGATCGACACCGGCGGGATTCTCAGTCCGAGGACGACGAAAACATATTACTGGAAGATCACCGCCATCGACGGCGGCAACGGACAGGTCCTGACCGCCGCCGGCAACATCAACATCGACAACCAGCGGCCGGACCCGCCGCAGATTTTCTCGCCGGACAACCTCGCCGTGTCCGCCTCGGCGCAGACCGTGAGCGGCCAGGCCGAGGCCGGGTCGCTGGTGACCGTCAACCTGAACGGCGCGGACGTCGGCACCGTCACCGCGAACACCACGACCGGCGCCTGGAGCGCGACCGTGACGATCTCGCAGGGCGACAACGTCCTCTACGCGACGGCCGCCGACACCGTCGGCAACACGAGCGTCCGGAGCGGCAAGCAGGTCAGCCTGAAAGGCGTGGACACCACCGGCGTGACGATCGGCACGGAAGCGGGCGGCGACACGGCGCTGCCGCGTCCGAGCAAGGTCGTGCTGATCGTGCGAGGCTCGAACGTGGACACGCGGACGACGGTCATCGTTCGCGGCGGGGGCCTTGAGGACACGATCGTCATCGACACGGGCACGACCATCGGCCGGCGCGTGACCGGCGCTGTGGACTTCACGCGGCTGGACACGATCGGCGTCGCGCCGGGCGACAGCGACGCCAACACGCTCCAACTCGAAGTGCGCGCCGAAGATCAATTCGTCTTTTACCGGCTCGACAACGTCGCGCCGAAACCGAGCGTCACGACCGCGAAGGAGGAGGCGAGCGGGCAGGTCAGTCCCTTCAACGGCAAGAGCACGCAGGACGCGACCGAGGACATTTTGATTTCGGGCCGGAGCACCCCGGCGGGCGCGACCGGCGGCCTGAACCGCGTGGAGCTTCTCGTGACGCTGCCGAACAACTCGACGGTGACCGTCAAGTCGGCGGACTTCGGCGGGATCAACAACCCGGACACGAACGCGGGCGGTTCCTTCGACACGTGGATTGCCCGCATCGCCAACTCGACCCTGGTGGCCGGCGGGGACGGCAACTATGTCGTGGCGGCGGTCGCGATCGACGACGCCGGCAACCGCGACACCTCGGCGTCCTTCACGTTCACGCTGGACCAGACGGCGCCGGCGTTTGCGAGCACGAGCAAGATCGTGGTGTTCGACACGGGCACGGCCTCCAAGACCCTGACGAGTTTCGATACGACCGTCCGGACGAGCGTCGACCGCGTGAAGGTGACGTTCACGGACCCGGCCGCGCCCGTGGCAGGCCAGAACAACGCGGGGGTCGACATCAACACGACCACCAGCGGCGCCCGGCTGGTCGATCCGGTGGGCGCGAACGTCGGGATCGTGCGGAGCAACAACGCCCCGACCCCGGGCGACGCCGTCACGCTGGACCTGGTCTTCGACGTGGCCGGGGACGGCAAGAAGGACGGCGTCTACGGCGTCTACATCGTGGTGGCCGACAACGCGGGCAACACGGCCACGCTGACCGACTCCTTTGTGATCGACAGCGTGGGTCCGAGCATCATCGGCAGTAATTTCTATCTGAACAACCGGGGCGGCGGCCCGACCGTCGTGGAGGGCCAGATCGTCGGCGCGAGCCAGCAGATCGACTCGATCGTCGTCCAGCTCACCGATTCCTCGAGCCAGGTCGCGACGGACCTCGGCTTCAAATTCAACGGCGGGATCAACCTCGCCGGCAGTTCCATCAGCGTCACGAACAAGACGACCGGCCAGAGCATCGGCGGGGTCATCAGCACGGCCGGGGACTCCCTCGTGGTCTTCTGGCTGACCGACTCGACCCCGGTCAGCGGCGACCTCGAGGTCCTCGTGACGGCCTTCGACCAGGCGGGCAACCAGCGGAGCGAAAAGCGGACGTTCAAATACGACGCGGAGCTGCCGTTCTTCTCCATCTTCCCCGACACCGCCGCCAAGGTGAACCGGCTGGACAACATCGTGGTTCGCGTGGGCGACACCGTGACCGGCGTGAGCGGCGACACCGTGCCGCAGCTTCGGTGGATCTGGGACGAAAACGGCGACAGCGCCTTCACCGAAGCCGCCACCGCCCTCAACCTCAACGCGAGCGGCACCCCGGGCGCCATCGATGTCAGCACCCTCTCGCTCGGCCGGCTCACCGACGGCACCCAGGACGGCGACTACGCCCTGTGGGTGCGGGTGGTCGACCGCGTGGGCAATATTCTCGAAGACACGCGAATCATCCGCTATGACACCGTCAAGCCGACGCGGGTCGATTTCATTCTGGCCCACGGCCTGTCCGCGACGATTTTCGAGACGATCCCCGTGACCGCGTCCGGGTCCGGCGCCCAGCAGGTCTTTGTGGCGACGCGAGCCTACGGCGACAGCGTGGTGCTGGCGGGCGTCGACCTCGTCGACACAACGCCGAGCCAGAGCGGCCGGGTGACGGACGTCACGGCCTACAACGAGACGACCACGGTGACCTTCTACAACGCGTCAAACCAGAAAGTGGGCACGTTCGACTTCAACGCCGCCGCCGACTCGATGGGAAGGCTGCTGTCCGGCGGCAACATCCTGGACGCGGCGGCCGAGGCCGGAATCTGCACGATCGTCGTGACCGCCGTCGACGTCGCCGGAAACTTCATGGCCGAAACCGCAACCTTCGTGTTCGACAAGGACAACCCGCAGGCGCGGATCACGACGCCGGCGCAGAACTCGCAGTTCAACGCCGGCCCGATCTCGGTCACCGGATCCGCAACCGACACGGTCGGCAGCGTCTCGAAGGTGTTCGTGCGCGTGTACGTTCCGGACACCGACTTCGGCCAGATCACGAAGCTGAAACAGGACAGCCAGGCTTCGGGCGCCGCCTCCTGGCTCGGCACCGTGAATTTCACGCTCCTCGGCGACACGCTGGGCGACTGGAAGATCGTGGCCTACGCCGTCGACGCCGCCGGCAACACGGGCGCGCTCAGCGACACGCTGACGATCCGGTACGACACCGGCATCACGGACGTCACGGCGCCGCAGATCGGCGACGCCGTGGTCGACCCGGCCGTGTTCGGCGCGGGCGGCGCGACGATCAAATACGTATTGAACGAGTCCGTCGATTCGGCCTTTGTGGTGATCAAGGCCAGCGACGGGACGTTCATCGATTCGGTCCCGACCGTCGGCCTCTCCCAGGGCGCCGGGCAGAACGCGATCGTGTGGGACGGAAAAGATATCAACGACAATCTCGTGCTGGACGACACCTACACGTTTGAAATCCGCGTCACGGACAAGAGCGGCAACAAGGCGAGCGTGTCGGTGGCCGGCATCAAGGACCAGGTGGCGCCGGTGGTGACTCTGACGCAGAGCGCGATCCCGAACCCGTTCAGTCCCGCCGCAACGCCGGGAGAGGACGACGTGACGACGATCCGGTACAGCACGATAGGCGCCGTCACGAGCCGTGTGGACGTTTATTCGAAAGTCACGGGCGCGAAGGTCACGTTCACGTCGTACGCGGCGCCGACCGGCGACGTGACGAACGCGCTGGTCACCCTCGACGGCGGCGGCGCGGCTTCGCCTCAACCGGACGGCCAGTACCGGATCGTGGTCACGGCGGTGGACGGGCATGGCCTCACGTCGGAAGTCTCGACCGAGGTCGAGATCGACAACACGCCCTTCAGCCTGACGAACGTCGCCATGAGCCCGGCGACCATCAGCCCCGAGAACGGCGACGCAGTCAACGATTTCACCACGATCAGCTTCAAGATGGACGGCGCCAAGGACAGCGCGTCGGCGCTCTTCCAGGTATTCGCCAATCCCGGCGACACCGTCGCGGTCTTTAACGACAGCGTGACCGTCAACGTTTACCCGGCGGCCAAGTCGTTCATTTTCCGCGGCAAGACCGACGCCGGCGTCATCCTGAGTCCGAGCGCCACGAAGACCTATTACTGGAAAGTCACCGCGATCGACAATTCCAACGGCCAGATCCTGACCGCCAGCGGCAACGTCTCCATCGACAACGCCCGGCCGGACGCCCCGCAGATATTCACGCCCGACAACCTCGCCACCGCCCTCACGGGCCAGACGGTCAGCGGCGTGGCGGAGGCGGGGGCGCTGGTGACCGTGAACCTGAACGGCTCCGACGTCACGACAGCCACCGCCAACGCCACCACCGGCGCGTGGAGCGCGACCGTCACGATCGCGCAGGGCGACAACGCCCTCTACGCCACCGCGACCGACGCGGTCGGCAACAAGAGCGTGCGAAGCGGCAAGCAGGTCAGCATGGCCGGCGCGGACACGTCAGGCGGCGTCGTGATCGGGGTGGAGTCGGGCGGCGACACGGTTCTGCCGCGCGCAGGCAAGGCGGTCCTGATCGTGCGAGGCTCGAACGTCGACACGCGCACGGTGGTCGTCGTCGGCGGCGGGTCGCTGCAGGACACGATTGTGATCGACACAGGCACGCTCATCGGCCAAGCCGTGACCGGCAACATAAATTTCAGCCGGCTCGACACCATCGGCGTCAAATCCGGCGACAGCGACGCGACGGGCCTTTCACTCGAAGTGCGCGCGGAAGATCAATTCGTCTTTTTACGGCTCGACAATGTCGCACCCCTGCCGAGCGTCACGCAGGCCAGAGAGGAGGCCAGCGGGCAGGTCGGTCCCTTCAACGGCAAGAGCATCCAGGACCCGTCGGAAGACATCCTGATTCTGGGCCGAAGCACCCCGGCCGGCAAGACCGGCGGCCTCAAGCGCGTCGACGTTGTGGTAACGCTGCCGAACAAGACAACCGTCAGAGTCAGCACGACGGACTTTGCGGGCCTCAACAACCCCGACACGGCCGTGTCGGGCGGCGCGTTTGACACGTGGGTGGCGCGCCTGCCAAACGCGAACCTGCTGGCCGGCGGCGACGGCGATTACAAGGTCGAAGCGGTCGCCGTCGACGAGGCGGGCAACCAGGACACCTCGGCCGCGTTCGAGTTCACGCTGGACCAGACCGCGCCGGCCTTCATCAGCGCCGGATTCCTCATCGTGGACGACACGGCGGCCGGCTCGAAGACCCTCACGAGTTTCGATACGACCGTCCGCACGTCCGTCGGCAAGGTCCGCCTGAAGTTCACCGACCCGGCCGCGCCCGTGACCGGCCAGAAAAATTCCGGCGTTGACATCAACACCACCACCGGCACCGGCCGGCTGGTCGACCCGTCCGGCGCCGGCGTCGGAATTGTCCTGAGTCACAACGGCCCGGTGCCCGGCGATCAGGTCACGATGGACCTCGTCTTCGACATCGCGCCGGACGGCCGCAAGGACGGCGTCTACGGCGTGTACGTCGTGGTGTCGGACAACGCGGGCAACACCGCAACCCTGACCGACTCCTTCGTGGTCGACAGCGTGGGTCCGGCCGTAATCGGGAGCAATTTTTATGTGAACGAGCGCGGCAGCGGCGCGACCATCGCGGAGGGCCAGATCTTCGGCGCGACGCAGGTCATCGACTCGATCGTCATCCTGCTCACCGACTCCTCCAGCCAGGTCGCGACGGACATCGGCTTCAAATTCAACGGAGGGATCAACCTCGCCGGCAGTTCGATCAGCGCCACGAACAAGACCACGGGCCAGAGTGTGGCGGGCGTTGTGAGCACGGCCGGCGATTCGATGGCGATTTTCTGGCTGACCGACTCAACGCCGGTCAGCGGCGAGCTGGAGGTCCAGATCACGGCCTTCGACCGCGCGGGCAACCAGAAGAGCGAGAAGCGGACCTTCAGGTACGACGCGCAACTGCCGTTCTTCTCGATTTCGCCCGACACCGGCGCCAAGACGCCCAAGCTGGACAACATCGTGATCCGCGTCGGCGACACCGTGACCGGCGTCAGCGCCGACACCCCGCCGCAACTGCGGTGGATCTGGGACGAAAACGGCGACGCGACGTTCAGCGAGGCGGTCACCGCCCTCAACCTCAACGCGAGCGGCACCCCCGGCGCCATCGACGTCAGCACGCTTAGCTTGGGCCGGCAGACCAACGGCACGCAGGACGGCGACTACGCCCTGTGGGTCCGCGTGGTCGACCGCGCGGGCAACGTCCAGGAAGACACGCGAATCATCCGGTACGACACCGTCAAACCCACGCGGCAGAATTTTGTGATCGTCCACGGATCCGGCGTGAGCGTCACGGAGACCATTCCCGTGACCGCGACCGGATCGGGGATTCAGGAGGTTTTCGTGGCGACGCGGGCCTACAACGACAGCGTAATTTTCGCCGGCGTCGACCTCGATGACACCGCCCCGAGCACGAACGGCGACACGACGGACGTGACCGGCTACAACGACACCACGACCGTGACCTTCTACAACGCGGCCAACCAGAAAGTCGGCTCGTTCGTTTTCGAATCCGCGACCGACACGATGGGCCGGCAGCTCGTCGGCGGCAACATCCTGGACCTCGCGGTCGAGGCGGGCGTCTGCACGATCGTGGTGACGGCCATCGACGCCGCGGGCAACTTCATGTCCGAAACCGCGACCTTCATCTTCGACAAGGACCTGCCGCAGGCGCGGATCGTGACGCCGGCGCAGAACGCACAGTTCAACGTCGGCCCCATCGCCGTCACGGGCGTGGCGACCGACACGACCGGAAGCGTCGCGAAAGTGTTCGTGCGCGTCTATCTGCCGGGCGCGGACTTCGGCGCGTCGGAAACGGTCGCGCGGATGGACAGCCAGGCGTCGGGCGCGTCATCGTGGCTGGGGACGATCAACTTCGCGCAGCTCGGCGACACGCTGGGCGACTGGCGGATCGTGGCCTACGCCGTGGACGCGGCGGGCAACACCGGCCCCACCAGCGACACGCTGGTGATCCGGTACGACACGGGGATCGCGGACGTGACGGCACCCGTGATTTCGGACGCGGTGGTCGACCCGGCGGTGTTCGGTGGAAACGGCGCGGCCGTCAAATATGTATTGAACGAAACCGTCGACACCGCCCTCGTGGTGATCAAGGCCAGCGACGGAACCTTCATCGACACGGCGCCGACCGCGGCCGGCGTGTCCCAGAGCGCGGGCCAGAACGTGATCGTGTGGGACGGAAAAGATATCAACGGCAATCTGGTGCTGGACGACACCTACACCTTCGAGATCCGGGTGACGGACAAGAGCGGCAACAAGACCAACGTGACGGTGACCGGCGTGAAGGACCAGGTGCCGCCGGTCGTCACCATCACGCAGTCTCCGCTGCCCAGCCCCTTCAGCCCCGAAGTCACGCCGGGCGACAAGGACGCAACGACCATCCGGTACTCGACGATCGGCGCCGCGACCAGCCGGGTTGAGATTTACTCGAAAGCCACCGGCGCGCTCGTCAAGACCCTGAACCAGGTGACCGGCGACGTGACGGACGCCCTCGTCACGTGGGACGGCAACAAGGGCACGAAGCTCTCCGACGGCCTGTACCGGGTCGTCGTCAAGACCGCGGACGGGCACGGCCTCACCGCCGAGGCCAGCGCGGAGGTCCGGATCGACAACACGCCGTTCTCGCTGACCAACGTCGCCCTCACCCCGACCAGCATCTCGCCGATTCTGGCCGACGGGAAAAATGACTTTGCGTCGATCGGCTACAAAGTGGACGGCGCCGAAAATACGTCGACCGTCACCTTCCAGATCTTCGCCAACGCCAACGACACCGCCCCCGTCTTCACCGACAGCCACACCCTGAACGTCTATCCGGCGGGCAAATCCTTCGTGTTTTTCGGCAAGGACAACGCCGGCGTGTATCTGTCGCAGGCCGCCATCAAGACCTATTTCTGGAAGATCACCGCGCTGGAGGGCACGACCAGCGAGGTTCTCACGGCCGGCGGCGAAGTCGTCATCAACAACAAGCGTCCGGCCGCGCCCAAGATTCTGACGGCCGATAACCTGTCGCTGTCCGCGACGAGTTCGATCGTGACCGGCCAGGCCGATCCGGGCGCGGTGGTGGACATCTCGGTGAACGACATTTTCGCAGTGAGCGTCACCGCGTCCGTGTCCGGCGCGTTCACGACCACCATCCCGCTCAGCCAGGGATTCAACGTCGTCTTCGCCCGCGCCACCGACACGGACGGCAACCAGAGCATCTCGAGCGGCGGGAGCGTCAATCTCAAGGGCGTGGGCGACACGGGCGTTGCGGTGAGCGGCGATTCGATTCTGCCGCGGGCCAGCCCGATCGTGGTGATCGTGCGGGGCGACAAGATCGACACGCAGACGCGCGTGGTGGTCCGCGGCGGGGGCCTCGAGGACACGATCACGCTTGACACCGGCACGGAGGTCGGCCAGGCGGTAACCGGCGATCTCACCAAACTCTTCACGCGGATCGACACAGTCTCGGTCATGGGCGTCGTGACCGCGGACACGGCCGACAGCGACGTCAACCTGACCTCAGTCGAGGTCCGGGCCGAAGATCAATTCACCTTCTTCCGCATCGACACCCTCTCGCCGGACGCCGACGTTCAGACCATCATCGTCCAGGGCGGCTCGCAGACCAGTCCCTTCAACGCCGGCCCCCTCATTGTCTTCGGCCGGTCCACGCCCTCGGGCGAGATGCGGCGCGCGCGGATCCGGGTCCAGAATCCCGATGGCACCTTCGGCTCCTACATCGAGTCGGCCGACACCGTCTCCAACTGGCAGAGCCTCGGCTATGACACGTATTCGGCCGTCATTCCGTCCGCGACCCTGACCGCCGGCGGCGAGGGCACGTACAAAGTGCAGGCGCAGGCCGTCGACGCAGCGGGGAACTTCGAGGCCAACGCCACGACCGGCACGGACCCGGACGACAAGACGTTTGTGTTTGACCAGACGAAGCCGAGCATCTCGGCGCTGGCGCCGGCGACGACCGTCGTCAACGACACGCAAAACGGCCTGACGAAGGTCGAAGTGACGGCGTCGGACAACCTGACGAAGATCGACGGCCGGCTGACGACACAGGGCGGGGTCTCCTACGCCAAGGTCTGGCGCGACGAGAACAGCAACAACATCATCGATTCGGTCGACGTCGAAATCGGCGGGACGCTGTCGGTCGCAACGTCGGATTCCAAGATCACCCTGACCTTCTTTTTGGCCCTGTCCAAGACCGGCCTGCACGACGATACCTACCTGATCGAATTCCGCACGCGGGACCACGCGCTGAACATCCTGAACGACACCCGCCTCTTCATCGTCGACATGACCTTCCCCTCGGCTTGGAACTGGTACCGGGGCGACAGCCTGAGCGGGACGATCAACGACACGATCGAGGAGAACGAGGCCTTCTCGACCGAACTCGACACCCTCAGCGTCGAGTTCGTCGACACGTCTCTCAGCGGCTACACCGCCGGGATCGACACCGCCACGAGCGACATCCTCACGCTCATCAACACCACCACGGGCGCGACGATCACCGGCACGAAATTCAAGAAGGGCAACCGCGCCTACTTCTGGCTCACCGACAGCACGCCCCCGCCGGGCATCTACCAGGCCTCGGCCGTGGCGCGGGACAACAACGGCAACATCTTCCAGCTCGCCCGCAAATTCTCCTATGACAACGCCGGCCCGGTCCTGTCGGCGCTGTCGCCCGACACCGGCGGGACGACGCGGACCACCGTATTTACGTATTCGATCACGGACTTTCCGGCGGGCCTGAAACTGAGCGGCGCGACGAGCCGGGCGCGGTTGATCACCGACATGAACAACAACGACGTCTACAACGACGGCGTGGATGTCGCGCAGACCCTCAACCTGACGGCCGCCGCCGACACCCTGACCTTCATCAACGTCACCAACGCCCGGCAGGCCCTCGTCTTCCATATGGAGGACAGCGCCGGGAACGTCACCGAGGACACCCGCACCCGGATTCTGTTCGACGACACCGTCGCGCGCGCCACGTCGTTCAACGTCCGCGCGGGCGGCGCGCCGAAGGTCATCTCGGCCTCGGACAGCATCGTATCGCAGGCGATTGACCTCATCTGGGTCGTGCTGTCGGATTCGAACCCCAACGTCCTGGCGTTTTCGGGCGTCGACACCGGCGTGTCCCGTGTGACGCTCACGCGGGGCAACGGCAGCGTCCTTTCGACCGTCATCGGCGCCGCGAACACCGCCGGCGCCGACAGCATCGCCATCCCGCTGGCCGGCGCCAACATCATCGACGCCATCGACGAAAGCGACACCTACTTCCTGACGGTCTTCAAGCAGGACAAGGCCGGCAACGCGGATACGATCACCTTCGTCTTCACCTTCACTGCCGAAGTCAACGTCACCAACCTCGCGCCAGTCTCGATCGACGTCGGCAGCGACAAGGTCGCGCTCTTCGGACTCAACATGGCCGGCGTCGCCAGCAAGACCTTCCAGGCGGTCACGCTCCAGGCCGACACCGACCTCGACAACATCCTGATGCCGGCCGGATCAGGCGGCGTGGCGATCTACGCCGATAACGGAACGATCGACGGCGTCTTCGACACCACCGACGCGCTCCTGCCGGTGGGCGGCGCGCCGGTGTGGGACAGCGGGCTGGGCGGATTCAGAATCACGCTGGCCCTGACCGCGCCGCAGGCCATCCCGGCGTCGGACAGCGGCTCGGCGTCGGGCAGCGACTTTTACGTGGTCATCCGGACCTCGACGAACGCGCGGCCGGGCGACACGTTTGTGGTGATCATCCCGGCGAGCGGCATTCAATTCAGCGACGGCCTCTCGTCGATTTCGGACACGTCGCCGGTCATCCGGATTCTACCGCGCCTGAACCTGATCGACCTCACCGTCGCGAACGATTCCGTGACGGCCGAGGACACGAAAGCCGTGATCGGGATCGACGTCGGCGACACCGGCCGGGGCCTGCGGCTGGACACGATCGCGGTCAGCATCGTCCCGATTACCAATTTCTCCCTGCAGGACCTGATCGCGGTTGAAATCTGGATTGACTCCGGCTCCACCGACGCCGGCACGTTCAACCGGTTCACCGACAGCATGATCGTCTCGGTCGCGTCCAACGCGACCAACGCCAAACTCGATTCGGGCGGCCAGTACGTCTTCACCCTTGATCTGCCCGACACCCCGTTGCCGGCCTTTGACACGGGCGCCTACGACACCTCCGACTTCTACGTCATCGTCCGCACGTCGGCCTCGCTCACGAACGGCGACGTCTTCCAGGTGCGCGTGGCGCCGCACGGCGCAATCTTCGATTCGGGGCCGAGCCGCCGCGGGATGATCACGAAGACCGTAACCGCAGCGCCGACCGCCGACAACCAGGCGCCGGCCGTGACGATCGTCTATCCGTCCGCGAACGCGCTTTTGTCCAACAATCCGTTCATCTTTAATCCCGTCAGCAGCATGGACCTCGTCGTTCTGCTCGATCTGTCCCTCAGCATGGACGCATCGACCGGCTCCGGCACCACGCGGTTGTCGGACGCTCGGACAGCGCTGCTGTCGTTCATCGACCAGGTCGATCCCAACATCCGCATCGCCATCGCGTCCTTCAGCACGCCGGAGCTGACGCGGATCGAGCAGACGTTCACGACGGACAAGACCGCGCTCAAGAACAAAATATCAGGCTTCGTGACCACCGGCGGCCAGACCGCGACCGGCACCGCCATCAGTTTCGCCGTCCAGTACGTCAACGCGAACCTCGCGTCGACGAACAAGCGGATCATGATGGTGACGGACGGCAGGCCGACCGAGGCGGACACGGTGGTGCAGGCGGCGACCGACACGGCGGTCCAGTCCTTCGTGGTGGTCGACCCGGTGATTTTCAATCCGTCCCTGGTGGGCACCGACCTCATCCTCATGCAGGACATGGCCGCCAAGACTGGCGGCATCATGACCCGGGCCAACGATCTGAACGAACTCAACGCCTACTTCACCCAGTTCGCCCAGAAACTCGCCAGCGTCCTCATCGACACCAGCACGCTTGCGGCCGTCCGCGGCACCGTGACGGACAACTTCAAGATCACGTCGATCCGGTACCGGTACAAGGAGGACGCCGCCGGCGGTTATTCCGGGCCGTTCACCCTGCCGATCACGCCCGCGGCCAACATCAACTACAACATCCAGGTGTCCGGATTCACCCTCGCCGACGGCCAGTACACATTTGAAGTCATCGCGGCCGATGAGCGCGGCAACGAGGACACAAAAACAATCGTCTTCACCCTCGACTCCACCCGGCCCACCACGTCGTCCACCACCTACGACGACAGCGGATCCATCCGGCTGTCCGGCCTCGCCGACGCCACGATGTCGCCGCGCGGGCGCGTGAGCAAGGTGCGGAAAGTCGAGATCAGCCTGGACGGCGGGTCGACCTTCGACACGGCCAGTCTGTCCGGCGACGGCGTCGACAACGACAAGGACGGCGTGGTCGACGAGGAATATCAGGACTCGGTCAACCAGAACGACGACTGGTCGGCCGTCTTCCCGCAGGCCTCCGCCCGCGGAGATTTCTGGGCGGATGATCCGGCCGGCAAGGCGGGCGTGTTCGAGCCCGGCGTCGATGAAGTCTTCCTCATGATCCCGTCGGACAGCCTGCCGGCCGTGCGGTACACCGGCGCCAATCAGGTCGTGTCGCAGGGCAAGACTGCGGGCGTTCAGACGCCGGTGGGAGCCGAGCTCTTCCCGCTGATCGACGAAGACATGGGCAAGGCGGGTCTCACTGACTCGCAGGCCCGGTGGATTTACTACGTCAATCCCGGATCGAACGTCACGTCTCTCGCCGTCAAACTCCGCGTGATCGATGAGGCGGGCAACGCACACGACACGGTATTCACCATCGCGATCTCTCCGCGCCTGACCGTGAGCGTCTCGAACCTGGCCCCGGCCGGCGTGCCGGCGCCGTCCGATACGATCGCGGTTTTCGGGCTCGACCTGTGGGACCCGACGGCCGGCGGCCGGCTGACGGCGGTGCAGGTGGCGTTGGACAATCTGAACGGATTCGATTCGAGCGATCTGGCCGCAACGACCAACGACAGCTCGAGCGGCATCCAGCTTTACCGCGACGACGGGATGCTCTCGGGCGTATTCGACGGCAAGGACCAGCGGATCCCGCTGTCGGGCGCGCCGGTCTGGAGCGCGGCCGAAACGGTCACGCTATATCTGTCGGTGTCCGAAACCATCCCGGTCGCGAACACCGGCTCCGAGATCGGGCCCGACCTCTACGTCGTCATCCGCACCTCGGCCACGGCAACGTTCCGGGACCGCATGCGGGTCCGGATTCCGAAGGGCGGCATCGTCTTCAACAACGCGCAGACCGTGCCTTCCGCCGACGTGCGGACCGACACGATCACAGTGCAGATGCCGGTGGTGGCGGCGAACCTTCTGACGACGGACCCGAAGATACTGAACACGGCCGCCTACACGGCCGTCATCGGACTCAACGTCCGGGACAGCGTGCCGGGTCCGTTCCTGAAGAAGGTCACGATCGAGGTGGAGGACCTCGGAGGATTCACGCCGTCCGACCTCGATCCCGATTCGGGCCTCGTGATCGCGCGGGACAACGGCAGCGACACGGGCGTCTACGATTCCGCCGATTCGATCCTGGCCGACGTGTCGCCCCTCATTTGGGACGGCTTCGGCAACATCTACCGCACGACCCTGACGCTCTCGTCGGCCGGAGACACAAGCGTGCCGGACACGGACGGCGGCGACTTCGCGGGCAACGATTTCTTCGTCCTCATCCGCGCGTCCGCGAGCATGGGTCTGGGCGAATCCTTCCGCGTGCGGATTCTGCCCGACTATCTGGTCTTCGGCGACACGACCAACACGGACGTCCCGGTGACGCGCGGCGTGGTGTCCTCGAAGATCATCAGCGACACCGCCGGGCCGGTCCTCACGAGCCTCGCGCCGGATTCGGGCGCCATGACGCGCACGACCGTGTTCGCCTACGCGATCTCGGACCAGCCGGCGGGCGTCAAGCTGGTCGGGGGCGCGACGCGGGCGAGCCTGATCAGCGATCTGAACGGCAATAATATATATGGAGACGGCCCGGACGTTCTTCAATCGGTCAATCTGACCGCCGCCGTTGACACCCTGACCTTCGCGGCCGCCGCCAACGCCTACCATGCGATCGTGTTCCACATGGAGGACAATACCGGCAACATCGCGGAGGACACGCGCACGAGGATTCTGCTGGACAATACCGCCGCCCGATCCGCGTCGTTCAACGTCCGGACCGGCGGCGTGGCGAAGGCGCTGACGGCGGCGGACAACGTCGTGACCCGCGCGGTCGATCGTATCTGGGTGGCGGTGTCCGATTCGAGCCCGACCGTGGTCGCGTTCTCGGGCGTCGACACGCCAACCGCCCGGCTGACCCTGACGCGCGGGTCCACCGGCGCCCTGCTCGGCTCGACGACCGGCACGGCCAACTTCGCCGGCGCCGACAGCCTCCTCTTGACGCTGACGGGTGGGAACATTCTGGACGACGTGACGGAAAACGACACCTATGTTCTGACCATCTTCATTCAGGACAAGGCCGGCAACGCCGACACCGCCACGTTCGTCTTCACGTTCACGTCCGAAGCCGTCATCGCGAACCTGGCGCCCAACGCGATCGACGTCGCAAGCGACCATGTCGTCCTCTTCGGCATCAATGTCATGGGATCCGCCGCCAAGACACTTCAGGCCGTCACCCTGCAGGCCGACACCGACCTCGACAACATCCTCCTGCCGGTGGGCGGCGGAAACAACGGGGTGGCCATCTACAGGGACAATGGATCGCAGGACGGCGTCTTCGACACGTTTGACGCGCGCCTTGCGCCGGGCGGCGCGCCGGTCTGGGACAGCGGGCCGGGCTTCCGGTTGACACTGGCTTTGAGCGAGCCACAATCGGTCCCGCTCTCGGACAGCGGCGCGGACGCGGGGAATGACTTCTTCGTGGTCGTCAAGACCGCCCCGTGGGCCCGGCCGGGCGACACGTTTGTGATCGGCATACCGCCGGGCGGCATCCAGTTCAACGACGGGGTTTCGGGCCTTGCGGACACCAGCGGCGTCATCCGGGTCCTGCCGCGCCTGAATCTGATCGATCTGACGACGTCCACGGACTCGATGTTGTCGCAGGACACGCGCGCCGTGATCGGGATCGACGTGGGCGATTCCGGCCGGGGACTCCGGCTGGACACGATCGTGGTGGCCGTGACGCCCGGCCTGGGATTCACGCTCCAGGACCTGCTCGCGATCGACCTCTGGATCGATTCGGGCGCGACCGACACCGGCGCGTTCAGCGCCTCGACCGACCACCGGCTCGTCTCCGTCGCCTCCACGCCAACCGCTATCCAGCAGGACTCGGCCGGCAATTACCTGTTCACGATCGACGTGCCCGACAGCGCGCTTCCGCCGTTCGATACCGGCACACACGATACGTCCGACTTCTACATCGTCGTCCGCACCGCCGAGAATTTCTCGGTGGGCGACCAGTTCCAGGTAAAAATTCTCGCGGGCGGCGCGAAATTCGATTCCGGCGCGAGCCAGAGGACCGTCACCACAAAGCCGGTCAAGGCGGCGCCCACGGCTGACAAGATGAAACCGACGGTGTCGCTGGTGTACCCGGCCGACGGCGCGCTCCTCACCAACGTGCCCTTCACCGACGTCCAGGTCGCCTCCACCGTCACCACCACCACGTCGGTGGACGTCGTCCTGCTGATCGACGTGTCCGGCAGCATGGGGTCCATCGATTCGCCCGACACGATGAGCCGGATGGAAGTGGCCAAGCAGACCGCGATCAATTTCATCAATCAGATCGGGTCCGGCATCCAGATTTCGGTGGTGAGCTTTGAATCCACCCCGAAACTCGAACAGGACCTCACGGGCGACAAAACAAAACTCACGACCGTCATCTCCGCTCTCCAAGCCAGTGGCGGCACTGGAACCGCGGAGGCCATCGAATTCGCCGTCAAGGAACTCGTGACGAAATCCACCGCGAACAACAAGCGGATCATCCTGCTGACCGACGGCGAACCCAACGATCCGGCCGCGGTCCCGATAGCCGCCGATACCGCCGCCGCCGCGGGCATCGTGGTCGACGCCATCGCGTTCGGCAGCGCCGTTGCGAACAGCCAGAGCCTCGCCAATATCATGCAGCAGGTGGCCAGCAAGACCGGCGGGACATTCGTGTCGGCCGCCAATTCGGCCACCCTGAACCAGGTCTTCAGCCAGTTCGCCACCAAGATCCAGGTCGTCAGCACCACCGTCACGGAAACCACCACCACCAGCACGCTGGCCATCATCAAGGGCAACGCCGTCGACAACCACCGGATCAAGACCGTCCGGTACCGCTACAAGGAGGACGCCGCCGGCGGATATACCGGGCCGTTCACGCAGCCGATCACGCCCAACATCGCGTCCCTGTTTGAAATCCAAGTCTCCGGATTCGGCCTGCCCGATGGCCGGTACACCTTCGAGGTCACGGCCGCGGACGAGAGCGACAACGAGGACACCCGCTCTGTGACCTTCACGCTCGATTCCACGAAACCCTCGACCGACCTGCGCGTCTACGACGACAGCGGGTCCATCCGGCTGTCCGGCCTCGCCAACGCCACCGCGTCCCCGCGCGGCCGGCGGACCCGCATCACGCGCGTCGCGGTGAGCGTCGATGACGGCAAGACGTACGGTTCGGCGGTCACTTCAGGAGACGGGATCGACAACGACAGCGACGGGGTCGTGGACGAAGAGTCGCCCGACTCGACCAACCAGAACGAGGACTGGTCGACCGTCTTTCCGCAGGCCGACGCCCGCGGGGACTTCTGGGCGGACGATCCGGCCGGCCGGCCGGGCGTGTTCGAGCCCGGCGTGGACGAGGTGTTCCTGATGTCGGTGACGGACAGCGTCCCCTTTGTGAAATACACGGCCGCCAACATGGTCCTCTATCAGGGAAAAACCGCCGGCGTTCAGACAACGATCGGTTCAGAGCTGTTCCCGCTGATCGACGAGGACGTGGGAACGGGCGCGCTGACCGACACGCTCGCGCGGTGGACCTTCTATCTTCCGCCGCCCGGCCAGCCGACCCTGAACGTGAAATTGCGCGTTCATGACGAGGCCGGCAATGTCCTGGAGACCAGCGTCACGATCCAGATATCTCCCCAGATATCCGTCGCCGTCACGAATGTCGCGCCGGCCCAGGTCCCGGCGCCGTCCGACACCATCGCCGTCTTCGGGCTTGACATCTCCGACCCGACCGCCGGCGGCCGGCTGGTGTCGGTGCAGGTCGCGTTCGACAACCTGGGCGGGTTTGATTCGACCGATCTTGCCGCGCTCGCGAACGACACGACCGGCGGCGTCCAGCTCTACGCGGACAACGGCATCGTTTCGGGCTCGCTGGACCCGCTCGACCAGCGGCTTACCCTGGGCGGCGTTCCGGCATGGAGCGGAAACGAAACCGTGGGACTGGTTCTCTCGACCTCCGAATCGGTGCCGATCAACAACACGGGCAACGACGCGGGCCCGGACTTCTTCGTCGTCATCAAAACTTCCTCTTCCGCCGCCTTCCGCGACCGCGCGCGGTTCCGGATCCCGCGGGGCGGCATCGCCTTCAACAACGCGCAAATCTCGCCCGCCGCGGACGTCCGGACCGACACGATCGTCGTGCAGATGCCGGTGGGGGTGACGCGCCTGATCGAGGCCGACACCCGCATCCGCGAGTCGTCCGGCTACCTTCCGGTGTTCGGCCTGAACGCGAAAGACGGCACGCCGGGGCCGTTCCTGAAGAAGGTGACGCTGACCGTGGAGGACCTCGGAGGATTCACGCCCTCCGACCTCCACGCCGACAGCGGCTTTTCGATCGCGCGGGACAACGGCTTCGACACGGGCGTGTTCGACACCGGCGACGCGATCCTGTCGCACGCCACGCCCCTCGTGTGGGACGGGTTCGGCGCCACCTACCGCGCAACCCTGACGCTCTCGGCGGCGACGGATTCATCGGTGCCGGACTCGGACGGCAATGACCTTGCGGGCAGCGACTTCTTCATCCTCATGCGCACGTCCGCCACCTTCGGCGCCGGCGACGCGTTCCGCGTCCGGATGATTTCGGACGATCTGGTCTTCGGCGACACGATCAACACGGACGCGCCGGTGACGCGGGGCTTTGCGACGGCGAGGATCACCAGCGTCAGCGATTTCACGAAGCCCGCGATGACGATCAATTTCCCGAAGGTCAACATCGAGCTCACGAACAACGCCGACGCCGCCGCGATCTCGCCGACGGCCGAGGTCGTGTTCGTGGTCGACATCACGGGCAGCATGGGATTCGCCATCACCGGCGTCAAAAACAACGTGACCTCCTTCGCCACCCAGATCCTCAACGCCGGCATCCCCCTCAACCTCGGCTTGGTGACCTTCAAGGATGTCGACGTGGACAATCCGGCCGTCGTGAATTACGGGATCACCGCCGACATCAACACATTCCGAAACAACGTCTCCCAGCTCACCGCCAGCGGCGGCGGCGACCTGCCGGAATCGTCCCTGGAGGGAACGCTGGAGGCGCTGAACCTGGCGACACCGGGCGCCAAGCGGTTCTTTGTGCTGATCACGGACGCCGAGTCGAAGAATTTCGGGCACGAGCCCACGGGCAAGGTCCGGATCCAGACCGTGTCCGACAGCCTGGTCCGCGCCGGCGTCACCCTGTTCCTCGTCACCGATACCGCCGGACTCGCCGGCCAGTCCGAGCTGTTCCCGCTCGCGTTCAACACCGGCGGCCAGATCATGGAGCTCGACACGACCGCATCAAGTTTCGCGCCCCTGCTCAACTCTGTAGCCGCGACCATCATCTCGCTCATCGGCAACGAAAACCGGCTGGCCCGGATCGAGGGCATTTCGACCGACGTGTCGACCGTGACGAACATCCGCTACCGGTACAAGGAGGGAACCGGCGCCTTCTCCGGTTCCTACGCCGTGTCCCCGCTCGTTCCGTCCGACTCGGTCAACTTCAAGATCCAAGTGTCGTCCCTCGGCCTGCCGGACGGAGATTACACGTTCGAAGTGGTCGCGGTCGACGGGAACGGCAACGAGGAGACCCGGACGGCCATCTTCACGCTCGATTCCACGCGGCCGAAGACCACCGTCACCGTGTATGACGACAGCGGGTCGATCCGGATCACCGGTCTGGCCGACGCCACGGCGTCCCCGCGCGGCCTTCTGTCCTCCATCCAGTCCGTCCTCGTCAGCATGGACGGCGGGCTGAATTACTCCAAGGCGGTCCTTTCGGGCGACGGCGCGGACAACGACAGCGACGGCCTGCGGGATGAGGAGTCTCCCGATTCCACGAACGCGAACGACGACTGGGGCTC
This sequence comes from Candidatus Lindowbacteria bacterium RIFCSPLOWO2_12_FULL_62_27, assembly GCA_001784175.1. Lineage (GTDB taxonomy): Bacteria > Lindowbacteria > 2-12-FULL-62-27 > 2-12-FULL-62-27 > 2-12-FULL-62-27 > 2-12-FULL-62-27. The sequence continues at coordinate 82,137 of MFPR01000002.1, read as the reverse complement.
GTTCTTCGCCCAGGCCGGATCCCGGGGCGATTTCTGGGCGGACGATCCGGGCGGCAAGGCCGGCGTCTATGAACGCGGGATCGACGAGGTGTTCCTCATGTCCGTGACCGACAGCGTGCCGTTTGTCAAGTACACGGGGTCCAATCAGGTCCTGTCGGAGGGCAAGACCTCCGGCATCCAGACGCCGATCGGCGCCGAGCTCTTCCCGCTCATCGACGAGGACATGGCGCGCGGGACGCTTGGCGAAACCCAGGCGCAGTGGACCTTCTACGTGGATCCCACCGCCCAGGTTTCGGCGTTGACGATCAAGCTCCGCGTGGTGGACGAGGCCACGAACATTCACGAAACAACGTTCCTCATCCAGGTCTCACCCCGGATCGCCGTCAGCATCTCCAACCTCACGCCCGCCCAGGTCCCCGCGCCGTCCGACACCGTCGCCGTCTTCGCGCTCGACATCACCGACCCCACCAGCGGCGGACGCCTGACGGCGGTGCAGATCGCCTTCGACAATCTCGGCGGGTTCGACTCCACCGACCTCGCCGCCCTCGCCAACGACACGACGGGGGGCCTGCAGTTCTACCGGGACGACGGCCCGATCGAGGGAGTGTTTGACGCGCTCGACCGGCGGATCCATCTGGCGGGCGTCCCGGCCTGGACGGCCGCCGAAACGGCGACGCTGTACCTGTCGGTGTCCGAAACCGTTCCGGCCGCCAACACGCTCAGCAATCTCGGGCCGGATTTTTACATCGCCCTGAAAACCTCTGCCACCGCCGCCTTCCGTGACCGCGCCCGGCTTCGGATTCCGGCCGGCGGCCTCGTCTTCAACAACGCCCAGACCCTGCCGGCCTACGAGGTCCGGACCGACACGATCTCCGTGCAGATGCCGGTGACGGTCGCGGACATGCTCGGCGGCGACACGCAGATATTGAACTCCTCCGGATTCTTCCCCGTCTTCGGACTCAACACCCGCGACGGCACATCCGGGCCGTTCCTCAAAAAACTGACCGTCACCATCGACGACCTCGGCGGATTCACGCCGGCCGATCTCCACGCCGATTCGGGCCTCGCGATCGCCCGGGACAACGGCCTCGTCACCGGCGCCTTCGACTCCTCCGACGCCATCCTCCCCGACGCCTCGCCCCTCGCCTGGGACGGATTTGGCAATACATACCGCGCGACTCTGACGCTGTCGGTCTACGGCGACACGAGCGTGCCCGACACGGACGCCAACGATTTCGCCGGGTCGGACTTCTTCCTCGTCCTGCAGACTTCGGCCACCATCGGTTCGGGGGACGCGTTCCGCGTCCGGATCGCGTCCGACGGCCTGGTCTTCGCCGACACCGGAAACACCGACATTCCGGTCACCCGCGGATACGCGTCGGCCAGGATCACCAGCGTCAGCGACTACGTCGCGCCGGTCGTCGCGGCCGTTCTGCAGAAACGCCCGGCGCTCGACACGACCGGCGCGGCGGTCTTTATCGACCGGTCCCTTGATTCCGGCGCGTTTGTGAACAGCCTCGATTCCATCGCGGTGTCCCTGACGGACGCCGGCGCGGGCATTTCGACGGCCCTGTCGAACCCCTCGACCCTTCGCGTCTTCCTGGACAGAAACGCCAATCGGCAATTTGAGCCGGCCGAGTTGGTCTTCACCATCCATCTCCCCGCGGATACCACGCCGTTCAACCTCGGCCGCCGGACCGACGGCGCCGAGGACGGACTCTACGCCGTGGTCGTCCGGGCCGTCGACAAAGCCGGCAACGTCACCGAAGACACTCGGATCGTCGTGTACGACACGGTCAAACCGAAGGTCGCCCGGTATCTGATCACGCACGGCGTGAGCGCCGCCGCGGTGGAGGACACGCTCACCGCCGGCGCCGCATTCGGCGACAGCGTGACGTTCGTCGGCGTCGACCTCAACGACACCAACACCGGACCGGCCGGCGACACGGCGGACCTCACGGCCTACGGCGAAACGACCACGGTCCGGCTCATCAATCCGACCGGCGCGTCCATCGGCGCCTTCGTCTACAACGACGGCCCCGACACCCTCGGCCGCGCCCTCGACGGCGCCTCCGCCCTCAGCCTCACATCCCAGAGCGGCGTCTACACCCTCGCCGTCCAGGCGATTGACCGCGCCGGAAACTTCATGGCCGAAACCACAACCTTCGTGTTCGACAAGGACAACCCGCAGGCGCGGATCACAACGCCGGCGCAAAACGCGCAGTTCAACGCGGGCCCGATCGCCGTCACGGGCGTGGCGACCGACACGACCGGGATCGTCGCGAAAGTGTTCGTCCGCGTGTATCTGCCGGGCGCGGATTTCGGCGCGTCGGAAACGGTCGCGCGGATGGACAGCGCGGCGTCGGGCACGGCGTCGTGGCTGGGGACGATCAATTTCACACGGCTCGGCGACACGCTGGGCGACTGGCGGATCGTGGCCTACGCGGTGGACGCGGCGGGCAACACCAGCCCGACCAGCGACACGCTGGTGATCCGGTACGACACGGGAATTGTGGACGTGACGCCACCGCAGATCAGCGACGCGACGGTCGATCCGGGGGTATTTGGCGCCAACGGCGCCACGATCAAATATGTGTTAGGCGAGTCCGTGGATACCGCCCTGGTAGTGATCCAGGGGAGCAACGGGGCGTTCATCGACACGGCGCCGACGGGAGGCGCGGCGCAGGTCGCGGGGCAGAACGCGATCGTGTGGGACGGAAAAGATGTGAGCGAAAATCCGGTGCCGGACGACACGTACTCGTTTGAGATTCGAGTGACGGACAAGGGCGGGAACCGCGCGGCGGTGACGGTGAAGGGCGTAAAGGACGTCGTGCCGCCCGTGGTGACGCTCACGCAGTCGCCGATCCCCAATCCATTCAGTCCGGCCGTGACGTCCGGCGAAGACGACGTGACGGCGATCCGGTACACCACGACAGGCGCGGTGTTCAGCCGGGTGGACATTTATTCCAAGGCGACCGGCGTGCTGGTGACCGGCAAGCCGATCTTCACGGCGACCGGCGACGGGACGGACACGCGGGTGGTATGGGACGGCAGCGGCCAGCCGGACGGACTGTACCGGGTGCTGGTGACGGCGGTCGATGGAAACGGTCTGACGGCGGAAGTATCGAGCGAGGTCGAGATCGACAACACGCCGTTTGCGCTGACGGGCGTCACCATCACCCCGACGAAGCTCAGTCCGGAAAACGCCGACGGTGTCAACGATTTCGCATCGATCAGTTACGCCGTCGGCGGTGTGAAAGATTCGGCGTCGATCCGATTTCAGGTGTTCGCGGGCGCGTCGGACACGGTCCCCGTCTATACGGACAGCGTGACCTTATTCGTGTTCCCCGCCGTCCGGACGTTTACATTTCGCGGCAAGAACGACGCCGGCGCGATCCTGAGTCCGAGCGCGACCCGGACCTATTTCTGGAAGATCACGGCCGTGGACGGCACGAACGGCCAGGTGCTGACCGCCGGCGGCGACGTCCTGATCGACAACAGCCGCCCGCTGCCGCCGCAGATTTTCGCGGCCGACAATCTGACGGCCCGCAGCGCCGGCCAGCTGGTCAGCGGCGCCGCCGAACCCGGCGCGCTGGTGACGCTGAATGCGAACGGCGCCGACGTCGGCAGCATACAGGCCGACTCGGTGACGGGCCTGTGGAGCACGACGCTCACGCTCGGGGACGGGTCCCATATCGTCTACGCGACGGCGTCGGACACCGTCGGAAACAAGAGCGCGCGGAGCGGCCTGCAGGTGACGCTGAAAGGGGTGGGCCCGGCGGGGGTGGCGATCGGTCCGGAGTCGGGCGGGGACACGGTGTTGCCGAGGGTGAGCAAGGCGGTGGTCATCGTGCGTGGCGATGTAATCGACACGCAGACGCGTGTGGTGATCCGGGGCGGAGGGCTGGAAGACACGCTCACCATCGACACGGGCGCCACCGTAGGCCAGCGGGTGACGGGCGCCGTCGACTTTTCAAGGTTCGACACCATCGCCGTTGCGACCGGCGCGCCGGGCGACAGCGACGCGAACCTGGCGAGCCTGGAAATCCGCGCGGAGGACCAGTACGTGTTCTACCGGATCTTCACGGTGGCGCCGGTGGCGAGCGTGACGGCCATTCAGGAGGAGCTGTCGAAAAAGGCAAGCCCACTGGACGCCAAGAGTTCTTTCACCGCCAACGAGAACATCCTGGTGCTGGGCCGCAGCGCGCCGGTGGGAACGGGCGGCGGCCTGGCGAGGGTGGACGTGTCGGTGACGTCTCCCAACCTTGTGAAGACGAAACTCAGCACCCTGGACGCCGGCGGCTACATCGATACCAACGTCACGGGCGGAACGTTTGACACCTGGCAGGTGCGAATCCCGAACAACGTGGTCACCGGCGGCGGCGAAGGGATATTCACCGTGGACGTTTCGGCCGTGGACAACATCGGCAACGCGCAACCCTTGGGCAAGCAGACGGCCCAATTCATTTACGATGTGACGCAACCCAGGTTGTTTTCCGATCCCGTCACTTTAACGAGCGGAATCACCATCGTCTACAAAAAACTCAGCAACAAGACATTGACCAACAGCGACTCGACCATTACCCAGGGCATCGATTCCACGATCCAGGTGATTGTCGAAGACCCCGTGCCGGCGGGCCTGTCGGCGACGGACGTGGCCGGCATCGACGCGCCGGTGACCACCACCGGCGCGAGGTTCGTAGATCCGAAGGGCGTGGACATTGTCATCACGAAGACCAACAACCTGACGACGCAGTCCACGCGGAACCAGCAGATCACCCTCAAACTCGGCCTGACCACGGACATTGACAGCTCCGGCCGGATGGACGGCATCTACGGCATCTACGTCGCGGCGGCGGACAACGCCGGCAACACGTCCGCCCTGAGCGATTCCTTCATCGTCGACGGCATCGGCCCGAGGGTGCTGAACAGCGCGTTCTGGCTGAACAACCGGGGCGGCGGGGATTCGATGGCGGAAGGCCGGATCATCGGCTCGAGCGGGTACATCGATTCGATCGCGGTTCAGCTCATCGACTCGTCCAGCATCATCTCCGGCGATCTGGGATTCAACTACCGCGGCGTCATCAACCAGGCGGCCACCACCCTCAAAATCAGAAACACCACAACCGGCGAGGGCGTGGCCGGCGTCCAGAGCCTTGCCGGCGACTCCCTCCTCGTCTTCTGGCTCTCCGACTCGACGCCGGTGTCAGGCCGATACGAGATCCTCGTCTCCGCCTACGACGGCGCCGGCAACCTGCGGCAGGAGAACCGGGCCTTCGTCTTCGATTCCGACGCGCCGTCCATCGCCACGGTGCAGTTGGGGTCCAAGATCATCACGCCCTCGGACACGAACGTGACCGAATCCGTGTCGATCGTCAAAGTGACCTTCACCGAAGTGGGCGCCGGCCTGAGCGTCGACAGCGTCACCGTCCGGCTGATCGATCCGGCCGGATTCTATGTCCCCGGCTCCCTCACCAACGACAGCAATGTCACATTCACCCTGAACCTCGCCACCCCCCTGTCGATCTCGGGCGGGTTCGACGGCCTCTACAAAATCTACACGCGCGCGGGCGACAAGGCGGGCAATCGGATGAGCGAAGACACGCAGACGATCATATTGGATGTGACGCCGCCGGCGGTGCTGAAGGTTTTGAGGAACGGCGATTCCGACGAAATCTTTGAAAACCGGCCCGTGGGGTTGAACGTCGACAGCGTCGTCGTTCCACTGGCCGACAGTTTCTCCGGCGTGGACATCGGCGTATCGACCCTGTCGCTCCTCAAGGGACTGACCATCCTGCAGACGTCGCAAGCCACAGCCGGGGACAGCCTCATACTGATTCTGGGCAACCGCCTGGACACCGTTTCCGAAGAGGGGACGTATCAACTGCAGATATCGCGCCGGGATAAAAAAGGTAATGCCGGCGTGTTTACGCGCACCTTCCGATTCGACCTCACGGCCCCGGTCACCCGGTTCACGTATCCGGAAATCAGCGGCAAAAATTTCAATACCAACGTCGCGATCTCCGGCACCTACACCGAAACCTTCGCGGGCATCGACACGATCGAGATCGGCGTCGACACCGGCGCCGGCGTGCGGTACGACACCGCCACCCCGGCGACCCTGACGTTGGCCTCCAGCGAGTGGTCCTACGCGCTGAAACTGTCGACCCTGTCGGTGGGGCCGGACAGCCCGGTCCGGCTGGTCACGCGGGGGCGCGACAAGTCGGGGAACATCGAAATCGAATCGGACACGATCACCGTTTACTACAAGCCGGCGCAGGCCGACGCGGCGCCGCCGGACATCTCCAATGTCGAAATCTCTCCGAACCCCTTTTCGCCGAACGGCGACGGCAACAATGACTCGGCGCAACTGATGTTCGTGATTTCCGAAAATGCCGTCTGCACCATCGTCATGACGCCGTTTGGCGCCGCCGGGCCGGCGGCGGCCGTGGATACGATCGGGATCAACGTGGCCGTGCAAACCGGCCAGAACCGGTTCTACTGGAACGGCGGCAACGTGATCGACGGCGCCTACGACTTCTGGATCACCGCGCGGGACGCCTCCGGCAACGTGGTGGTGGAGCGGCTGGCTTCGGTCATCCGTGATTCGATCAAACCCACGGTCACCATCCTTTCCGTGGCGCCGAACCCGTTTTCTCCGAACGAGGACGGGATCAATGACGTTTCGGTCATTCGATTCACCGTCGCCGGCAGCGGCGGGACCGGCGAGGTCGGGGATGTCGCTCTCACGTCAAACTTTAGCGTATCCTTTACTCGCTCACCCATCCCGATGCCCAGAAATGTTCATGTCGCCCTCGTTGTCACAACGCCTTTGGATATAACCAACCGCTCGGATATTCGACTTACCGGGAGATTGGGCAATACGACCAAAACCTCCAGATTGGTCATCATCCCGGCCGCCGCCGTAGGCACGTTCTTTTTCACCGACTTGAACGGAGACCCCGACTTCTTTGACTCCGTCGACGGCGTCGATTTCTCCGGCTTCGGGACTGTAGAGATCGGCGCCCAGGCCAAACTTGTTTATTACAGCGGCAACGTTTCCATGTCGATCCTCAAGTCCGACGGGACACCGCTGTTCAACCGCCTGCCCCTCGGCCAGACGTTCTCCGGGGACGGCACCTACGACGCATCTTTCACCAATGGACTGGTCGACCCCGTGGCGGCAGTCACGGTGGACGTTGTACCGGACGACAACTACACGTACAAGCTCGTGGCCGTGGACCAGAGCGGGAACGTCGACATCAAGACAGGGATTGTGACGGCGAAGAGCAAGGCCGTGACGATCACGAACGTGCAGGTGACCAATTCGGTTTTCAGCCCCAACAACGATTTTCTGCAGGACAAATCCTTTTTCAAATTCACCATCAACGACCGGGCCTTCGTCACGATCGAAATTCTGGACAACGACTCGGTGGTGGATGTCGTGGTGTCCGACAGTGTCAGCCCGCGTCTGGCGGGAACGTATGTCGAGTCCTGGGACGGCATCCGCGCCGCCGGCGACACCTTTGCCGACAAGACTTACGCGTTCAGGATCATGGCCCTCGACGCCATCACCGGGGACGGCGTCAGCCACACCGGCAAGGTCACGATCGACCTGAACCGGCCCGCGGCGCCGGTCATCGCGTCTCCGGACCAGATTGTCAGGACCAGTCTGGTCAGCGTCCTGGGGGAAGCGGAACCCAGCGCGAGTGTCATCCTGTTTGTGAACGGATCGGTCCAGGGATCGCCGCTCTTTGCGGACGCCGTCACCGGCGCCTTTACATTTTCGAATGTTTTATTGACCGAAGGCAAGAACGTCCTCTATACCCAGGCGACCGATACCGTGTTCAACCGGAGCGTTCTTTCCGGTCAGACGGGCAAGTCGCTGAAGGGCGTGGGGCCGTCGGGGATCACGCTGACGGGTGACACGAATCTGCCGAGGGCGGCGAAGGCGGCGATCGTTTTGAATGTGGACATGGACACGCGGGCGTGCCTGGTCGTGGTGGGCGGGCTGTCCGACACGGGCGACGTCGTGTATGACACGATTCTCATCGACTCCAACGCCGTGACGGGCGAAGTCCTCACGGGAACGAAGCGATTTTCGAGGTTCGACACGCTGGCGGTTTCGGGCGCCGGCGACTCCAATCCCCCGACCAGCGTGGACGTGCGGGCGGAGGACCAAATCGTTCTCTTCACCCTTGACTCGACGCCGCCGGCCGCGGACGTCCAGGTGGCGAAGGAATTCAATGCGAGCCAGAAAACGACGCCGATCAACGAAGGCCCCGTGCGGGTGACCGGCCGGAGTTTCGGACCGAAGATGGTGAACGTGCAGGTGCGGGTGCGCCAGCCCAACGGCACCTTCACCGGCTGGATAAACGCGACGGACACGATGACGACCACGGCGGGGTTTGACACCTGGGGCGCGAGCATCCCGGCGTCGATCTTCACCGCCGCCGGCGACGGCGGATACTTCCTGCAGGCCCGGGCGATCGACGGCGCGGGGAACCTGGAGGCGGAACCGGACGCCACGTCGGCCGACGATCTGAGCCTCATTTACGACCAGTCCGCGCCGTCCATCCTGTCGTCCGTGCCGGTCCGCAACGACACGCACATTTCGCAGCTCAGCAACATCACGGTGGTCATCACCGACACCGTGGTCGGCCTCAGCGCCGGCGACGTGGCCGGAGTCGACAGCGCCGCCAGCTCCATTCGGCTGTACGATTCGGCCGGCGCGCTCATCGGCGGCGCCACCACGTTTGATCCCCCCAAAAACACGCTCACGTTCACCCTCGCCAGCCCGCTGGTCGCGACCGGGGCGGCCGACGGCCTCTACCGGTTTGCCGTCCGGACGGTCGATCAGGCCGGAAACATTCTGGAGGACACCCTGGTATTTTTCTATGACGTGACGCCCCCGGCCGTCGTGGCGATTCTGCGGAACGGCGCAACGGACGACATCACGGAAAACGAGCCGGTGAGCCTCAACGTCGACAGCTTTGTGGTGCAGATCACGGACAGTTTCAACGGCGTGAACGTCGCGGCTTCCAGCGTCAACCTCTTCAAGAACGGCGTGTCCGTGTTCGGCACGCAGACCGTTTCCGGCGACAGCCTCATCCTCCGGCTTTCCAACGCCCTGGACACCGTCGAGGAGGAGGGGTTCTATCAACTCTTGATCACGAGGAGGGACAACGCCGGCAATGCCGGGACCTTTGTCCGCAACTTCACGTTTGACCGCGTCGGTCCGGTGACGAAAATCAAGTTCCCCGAAATCACCGGCAAAATCTTCAACACCAACGTCTCCATCGCGGGAACTTACTCGGAAGCCTTCAGCGGCATCGATTCGGTCCACATCGGCGTCGACACCGGGACGGGCGTCCGGTACGACACCGGAACGCCGGCGCTCCTCACCCCCAGCGCTTTCGAATGGGCCTATTTCCTCAACCTCTCCACCCTGTCGGTCGGTCCGGATTCGCCGGTCCGGCTGGTGACGAGAGGCCGGGACAAGGCGGGGAACGTCGAAGTCGAGTCGGACACCCTGACCGTCTACTACAAACCGGCCCAGGCCGACGTCACGCCGCCCGACATCTCCAACGTCGTCATTTCGCCCAACCCCTTCACGCCGAACGGCGACGGGAAAAACGATTCGACGCAGGTCACGTTCGTGATTTCCGAAAACGCCAACTGCACCTTCTTCATCACGCCCGAAAATTCCGCCGGACCCGCCGCCGCCGTCGACACCCTCGCGCCCCCGAACGTCGCCGTCCAGACCGGCATCAACCGGGTCTTCTGGGCCGGCGGGAATCTGCTGGACGCCACCTACGAGATCTGGATCACCGCCCGGGACGATTCCGGGAACGTCGTGGTCGAGCGGGTTGGGAAGGTCATCCGGGACGCAGTGAAACCGACCATCGACGTCCTGTCGGTGGCGCCCAATCCGTTCTCGCCGGACCTCGACGGCGTGAACGATTTCAGCCAGGTCCGCTTCTCCATCGCCGGCAGCGGACCGTCCGGCACGATCGGCGCGCTCAAACTGTCCGTGCCGTCCGGCAACCCGCCTTTCGCCACCTTCACGTCGGGGCCCATCACGTTTCCCTCCGGGGTTCATGTGGCCGTGGTGGGCAATTTTTCGAAGACCGTGACGATGCGGGTGAGCGGCTCGTATGGCGTGACCGCCAAGACTTCCAATTCACTCGGCATCAAAACCGGGATTGCCAGTTTCAAGGACCTGAACGGCGACCCTGATTTCTTCGACAGCATCAACGGGGTCCTCATCGACGGCGCCCAAAACGAGGACGATGGCGCCGCCTTCAGCCTCATCTTCTTCAGCGGCAACGCATCCGCCCTCATACTCAATCCGGACGGCACGGTCTTCCGGGCCCTCAAACTCACTTCGAATTTCGTCGGCGACGGCAGCTACGATGTGAACTTCCTCATCGAAAACGGCGCGGCCGTGAAAATACCGGACAACAGTTACACCTACAAAATCACGGCGACGGACCGAAGCGGGAACATCGAGATCAAAACAGGGCAGGTGACCGCCAAGAGCGTGTCGCTGGCCGTGACCGGCCTGCAGGTGATCAATCCGACGTTCAGCCCGAACGGCGATTTTGTGCAGGACAAGGTCTTTTTCCAGTTCACCACGAACGACCGGGCCAGAGTGGCGGTCCAGATTCTGGACGCCGATTCGGTGGTCCGCGTGGTCGTGTCCGACAGCGAGCCGCGGCCCGCCGGGACCTACGTCGAGTCCTGGGACGGCCTGCGGACCGCCGGGGACACGATGCCGGACAAGACGTACGCCTTCAAGATCATCGCGGTCGATCCCCTGACGGGAGACGGCGTCAGCGTGAGCGGCACGGTCAAATTGGACCTTACGCGTCCGGCGCCGCCGCAGATCGCCTCGCCGGACGCGTTCGTCACCGCCTCCGCCGTCACCGTCACCGGCGTGGCGGAGCCGGAGGCGGCGGTGCGGCTGGTGGTGAACGGCGCGGGGACGGGCACGCCCCAGACCGCCGCGCCTTTGACCGGCCTCTTCACGTTCGCAAACGTGCCGATCGTGGAGGGTCGCAACCTCATTTACACCGAAGCCATTGATTCCGTATCCAACGTGAGCCGCCTGTCCGGCCAGGCCAGCGTGACGCTGGTCGGCGTGGGTCCGGCCGGGGTGTCCATCGGGGGAGAAACCGCCTTGCCGAGGCCCAGCCCGGCCGCCATTATTCTGCGGGTGGACGTCGACACTCGCGCGACGACGGTGGTGATTGGCGGCGCCAACACGCTGGGCGCGGTCATTTACGACACCATCCAGATCGACTCCGGCGCCGTGGCCGGCCAGATGTTCAAAGGCAGCCAGTCCTTCATCCGGTTCGACACCATCGCCGTGTCGGGAGCTTCCGCCGACTCCAATCCGCCGAACACCATCGAAATTAGGGCCGACGACCAGATCGTGATCTTCACCCGCGACATCACCGCGCCGAAACCCTCGATCACCACCATCCGCGAGGAGTTCAGCAGTCAGGTCAGTCCGCTGGACGGCAAGAGCGCCATCGATCCGACGGAGGCGGTCCTGGTGATCGGCCGGAGCACGCCGGCCGGCCTCAACGGGATGCTCACACGGGTGGACGTCACCGTGCGTCTGCCGGACGGATCCGCCCAGCTCGTCAAAACGCCGGATTTCCCGGGCAGGTCGATCGACACCACCTCGAGCACGGCCTCAGACACGTGGATTGTCCGGGTCCCCAACTCGACCCTCCTGGCCGGCGGCGACGGCCTCTACACCGTCACGGCCGTCGCGGTCGACAACGTCGGCAATCAGGACACTTCGGTGGCGGCGACCTTTGTGGTCGACCGGCTCGGCCCGGCGTTTGACACGTCGGCCGCCATCACCGTGGTCGACTCGGCGGGGGTCGCCAAGGTCCTTACGAGTCTTGACACGACCGTCAAGACGGGTATTGGCCTCGTCCGGGTGAAGCTCTCGGACGTCGGCATGGCGGGCTTGAATCTGAACTCGACCCTCGGCGGCGCCCGGCTGGTGGAGCCGGTGGGAGCGGACGCGGTGGTGACGAAGAGCCAAAACAATGTGAACGAACTGACGTTGGACCTCATTTTCGACGTGGCGCCCGACGGTAAAAAAGACGGCGTCTATGGCATTTATGTGACGGCGGTGGACAACGTCGGCAATACCTCGACCCTGTCCGATTCCTTTGTCCTCGACAGCGTGGGGCCAACGGTCCTGGGGAGCATCTTCTATTTGAACAACCGGGGCGGCGGGGAGACGATGGCGGAGGGCCGGATCTTCGGCGGCAAGGATTCCATCGATTCGATCGCCGTGCATCTCACAGATTCTTCGAGTCAGACCGCCACCGACATGGGCTTCAAATTCAATGGCGGACTCAGTCTGGCCGCCAGCGGCATCAACGTCTGGAACCTGACGGCGAACCAGAACGTCCCGGGGGTCGTGAGCCGCGCCGGCGACTCGCTCCTGATCTTCTGGCTGTCCGATTCGACGCCGGCCAACGGAATTCTGGAAGTCCAGGTCAATGCGTTCGACATGGCCGGCAATCAGAGCGCGTCGAAGCGGACATTCAAATACGACGGCGAGCCGCCCTTCTATTCGATCAGCCTCGAGTCGGGCGCCCGGACCAACCGGCTGGACAACCTGGTCGTGACGTTCGGCGATACGGTGACGGGGACGGACACGGCGCCGGAGCTAAGGTGGATCTGGGACGAAAACGGCGACGGCGTGTTCGGCGAGCAGGTCAACATCGTCACCCTCGCTTCGAGTGGCCTGCCGGGCGTGACCGACACCCGAGGGGTGAATCTGGTTCGGGCGACCAACGGGATCCAGGACGGCGACTACGCGATTTACATGGTCGTCTACGACAAGGGCGGCAACGTCGCGGGCGTCACGGACACGCGGATCATCCGGTACGATACGGTCAAGCCATCGATCCAGAACTTCTTCGCTGTCCATGGCGTGTCCGTCAGCGTCATGGAAACCTTCACGGCCAAAAGCGGCACGGCCTTCAACGACAGCGTGATCGTGGTCGGCGTCGACCTCCTGGACACCACCTCCAGCCCCAACGGCAAGGTTTCGGACGTGGCCGGATACAACGACACGACCCGGGTTTACCTCTACAACGCCCTCAACCAGCAGATCGGATCGTTCGAGTTTGACACCGGCCCCGACACGATGGCCCGCCGGCTGACGATTGCGTCGGCCCTGGACGCCGCCGCCGAGGCCGGACTGTACACCCTCGCCGTCACGGCCATCGACGCCGCCGGGAACTTCACCGCCGACACCGCCACCTTCGTGTTCGACCGGGATCTGCCGTCGGCGATCATTTTGTCGCCCGCGCAAAATGCCGCGTTCAACACAGGACCCATCGCGGTCAGCGGCACGGCCTCCGACACGAACTCGGCCGTATCGAAAGTCTACGTGCGCGTCTTCGCGCCGAGGTCGGACGACTCCACGGCCCTCGCGGACGGGATCGACACCCTGGCCGCCGCCGTCGCGCCCTGGATCGCCACCCTCCACTTCAATCTCTTCGGGGATACCCTCGGCTACTGGAAGATCCAGGCCTACGCGGTCGACGTCGCCGGCAATACCGGCCCGCTGTCCGATACCCTCACGATCCGCTACGACACGCGCCTGACCGACATCACACCGCCCCTCATATCGAGTTTTGTGGCCAACCCCAGTCCCTTCAAGGATTCCGGCGTGACGTTCAGCTACATCTTTACGGAAAACATCGACACGGCCGTCATCCTGATCAAGACCGGCGCCGGCGCGTTTGTCGACACCGTTCCATCGTCCGGCGGCGTGGCCCAGCCCGCCGGCCAAAATGCCCTCTCGTGGGACGGCCGGGACTATCAGGGACTGTTCGTGCCCGAGGGCGACTACCGGTTTGAGCTGACGGCGATCGATGCGGGCCGGAACCAGAGCGTGGCCATGACGGCGGCCCGCAAGGACATTACGCCGCCGGTGATCACCATCCTGTCGGTGGGGCCGACGCCGTTTTCACCCGACAACGACGGCATTCTGGACCACGTGTTTGTGCGGTTCCGGACAAGCGGCGTGAAACAGGGCACCATCGAGGCCCAGACCATGTCGGGCGTCAACGTGACCGTCTCGACGAACCTGCATCTCATCGATTCGGACCTGACCCGGGTGGTGGACGACCCGGCGTTCGGCGGCAAGGGCGGCAAGTACCTGGAGTTCACCGTGGACAGCGAATACGTCGTGCAGTTCGGATCGGGCAAGGTGATTGGCTCGTCGGTGGAACTGGCGGCGATTGCCGACGGCGAGTACAAGATCGTGATCACGGCGTCGGACGCCGCCGCCAACGTCGCGGCCGCGGAAGCCGTGGTCGAGGCCCGCATCGTCGCGCCGGAGGCCCCGCCCACCACCCGGGTGGACGACGTCGTATTTGGGACCGACGCCGATCTCTTCTACAACACGGGACCCCTGACGGTGCGCGGCGCATCCTCCGGCGCCAACCTTGCCAGTGTCGAAATCCAGATCACCTATCCCAACGGCGCCGTCACCGGCTGGGTCAGGGTCGACACCCTCTCCACCGTGCCCGATCCCGATACCTGGGTGTTCACGCTGTCCAAATTCCATCTGGACCTCGGCGGCGAAGGCCCCTACACGGTGCGGTCGCGGGCGAGAAACATCAACGGGCTCTTCGAGGAACCCCAGTTGGCCAACGCCAAGTCCTTCATGTACGACATCACGCCGCCGCTCATCACCTCCCGGTCGCCCTTCTCGGGCGCCCTTGTGGACGGCCATGACGAAACCGGCATCGCCGGAATCGCCGGCCTGGCCACCATCCAAGTCCACACGCGGGAAATAGCCTCGAGCGTGGACGAGGCGGCATCGAGCGTCAAAATCGTTGTGTCGCCGGCCACCGTGAACAAGACCGGCACGTACAAGATGCGCACCTCCAAGACCGACACCTCCGTCTTTATCCTCTCTTTCGATTTTTCGACACCGCTGCCGCTCGACGGCACCGCCGACGGCACCTACATGATATCGGCGAGCGTTCAGGACAAGTCCGGCAACATCGCCTTCGACACCTTCTCCTTCTTCCACGACGCCGCGCCGCCCCTGGCCACACTCTTCTATCTGAACGGGATTCCCTCTGAAACCATCACGGCCACCGGCGCGTCCACAGGCACCACCGTCATTTCCGTGTCCGTGGTCCTGGCCGACAGTTTCGCGGGCGTGGATCCGGCGCGCAGCCAGATCAATCTCGAGAAACGCATCGCGGGATTGTCGACCCCCACCTATACCGTCGTGAGCGGCACACAGGTGATTTCGGGCGACACCTACACATTCTTCCCGACCAACGCCCTGGATGAGAGCACGGATGAAGGCGAATACCGCGTCAAGGTCATCGCTTACGACAAGGCCGGCCAGGACGCGCAGACGTATTTCCGGACATTCCAGTATGACCGCACGCCCCCGAAGATCACGATTCTGTATCCGGTCGCCGATGGCGCGGTCATCAACGGGCCGGCGGTGATCACCGGCTCCGCGTCCGACGCCGGCTTCATCCGCCGGGTCGAAGGACGACTCAGACAATTCAACGATACGGACGCGACCGCCTTCGCGCTCACCGGCGGCACGATCTCCTGGACATTCGGATTGAACCCGACCGACCTCCTCCCGGCCGGCAGTCCCGACACGTTCATCATCGTCGAAATCCAGGGGATCGACGCTTCCGGCAACACCATCATCGGCGACAGCATCATCCTCTTTTACGACACCGACGCGACCGACATCGTCGGGCCCAATGTCTTCAACGTCTCGGTTACGCCCAACCCGTTCTCGCCCAATAACGATGGCCAGAACGACGTCGCCGGCATCACCTTCGGCCTCTCCGAAATCTGCGACACCATCCTCATCACCTTCTTCGGGCCGGACGACACGACGGTTTCGCGGGTCGGCGACACCCTCCTTTTCAAGAATCTGACGGCCGGCGTCAACAACATTACGTGGGACGGCAAAAACGACACCGGAACGATTCTGCCGGAGGGCAATTACGTGTTCAACATCCGCGCCTTCGACGCGAAAGGAAATGCGGGTGAGGCGTTCGGGTCGATACGATTGGACGTGACGGTGCCGAAAATATTCAACGTCATTCTCGGCGTGTCCCCGTTCTCGCCCAACAACGACAACGTCAATGACATCACCACCATCAATTTCGACGTGTCCGGCGTTGAACAGGCCTTCCAGGTGGCCGCGCTGACGTACACGTCCAGCATCGTCAGCGACCGTACCCGGTTCAACGGATCAGCCAGTTCCAGCATCTTCGGCGACGTGGTGGTGATCGGGGTGGTGGGATTCAACAAATTCGATTTCGGGCCGGTGCATCCGCGGGAATCGCTCGGAAAACCGTCCAAATTGCGGGTCGTCAAAACCTCCAAGACCACCACGACGGTGGATGTCATCGTGATCGGCCGCGACGCCGTCGGAAATATCGTCACCTCCTCGGTCCGCTTGCCTGAAGATGACCCCATCGGCGCCAGCAAGCTGATCAACGCCGAATTTTTTGAGGTCCTCAACGTGCAGGTCGACGGAATCGACGCGGGGACCGGCGGGTCCCTCATGATCACCACCGCCACCGGATCGGCCAACATCGAAATGCGGTCGCCCGACGGCACCGTCACCGTTCTTCCGGACATGTCGCCGGTATTCATCGGCCCGGGAACGTACGGCGGCAATTTCGGGTCCTTCCAGCCGCCCAAGGTCGGCGCCGTCGTTTCACCGGACGGCGACTGGACCTTCACCATCCGGGTCGCGGACGTTTCCGGCAATCAAGCGCTTCATACCGGCAGCGTTCGCGTGGACAATACGCCGCTGTCGATCAAGAACGTCAAAGCCGTGCCCGACGTCATTTCGCCGAACCTCGACTTCGTCACGGATGAGAGCGTCATGACCTATGAGCTGTCGGACAACGCGGATGTTTCGGTCAAAGTCTACAAGGACCTCTCCGACACAACACCCGTCCGCGTGATCCATTCGGCCAAGGCGCTTCTCAAGGGCGGCCAGACGGCGGTGTGGGACGGCAAGAACGATTCCGGTGTCGTGCAGGTCGACGGCCCTTACGAGGCCGTGGTCACGGCGTTCGATCCCAAGACGGGTGAATCGGCAAGGGCCAGCGTCCGGATCACCATCGATCTGACCGCCCCAACCCGGCCCACCGTCGACAACGGCGACATTGTGGTCAATGTCTCGCAGCAGGAAATTTCGGGACAGGGCGAGCCGGGCCTCACCGTGACGGTTTCCAATAACGCCGTCGCGGAAAAAGTGTCGGTGGTCGTCGACCCGGCCACCAGCCGGTACACGCACAAACTCACCCTGAACGAGGGCCCGAACCTCATCACCGTGTCCGCCAAAGACGCCGGCGGAAACATCAGCCGCACCACCGGCGCACGCGTGACCTTCACGACCGAAACCGCCGCCACCGTTACGCCCGCGTTCCCCGACACCTCGCCGCGGCCGTCCAAGTTCGTGATCATCACGCGCAGCAGCATCGACACGACCACCACGCTGGTCGTGCGCGGCAAGAGCAGCGGGACGGCGGTGTCGGACACGATTACGCTCATCCAGGGCGCGGAAATCGCGCGGCTCTATCAGCCTGTGACCGGCCAGCTCTTCGACGTGATCGACACCCTCCAGGTCTTCGCCGGCGACAGTTCCATCGCCGTCGACGTGTACGCGGACAAGGAAGTCGCCGAGGTCGTGCTGGACAGCATCTCGCCGATTTCGGTCATCGACTCGATCAAGGACCCGGCGGGGGGGCTTACGCCGTTTGACACGACGGTCATCCGCGTCGACGGCCGCGTCTTCGGCAGCGACGCCAAAGACGTCTTCGTCGAGGTCACCCTGCCCAACGGGCTCATCCAGAAGAAGAGTGTCCTCACGAGCGGCCAGGGACACATCGACGCCTCGCTCGATCCGGACACCTTCTTCTTCAACGTCAGCGCATCCGTCTTCTCGGACGGCGGCGACGGCGCGTACACCATCAAGAGCCAGGCCCAGGACACCGCGGGCAACCTGGAGGACCTCACGAAGAAGACCGGCACGATGATCATTTACGACCGCACCCAGCCCCAGATCCTGACGTCGGTGCCGGCCGGTAAGGACACCTTCACGGGCGCGCTCACAAAGATCACCGTCACACTCGGCGACGACGCCCTGTCCCTCGGCACGGACAAGGTCGCGGGGGTCGACGGAACCCTGAGTTCCGTCCTGCTCACGGATTCCGCCGGCACCAACATCGGCGGATCATCCAGCTTCGACGCCGCCACCAATACACTGACCTTCACCCTGGCCGCCGCGTTCGACACGACCGGGGCCTACGACCGGTCCTACCGGTTTGTGGTCACGGCCACCGACAAGGCCGGCAACGTCGCCTACGACACGCGGACCTTCTTCCTCGACACGCTTAAACCCCGGGTCGCCCTCTGGTTCCGCGCCGACCAGGGCGACACGATCGACGACAACGAGTCCTTCACCGACAGCATCGTCACCCTTGGCGTCGTCGTCCGCGACAGTTCCGGCGTCAACCTCTCCATCAGCACGCTCGAACTGTACAAGGGCACGTCCAAGATCGACGGCGCGCGGACGACCATCGGCGACAGCGTCATGAAACTGACGCTGTCCGACAGCCTGGACGCGGTGACCGAGGAGGGCAACTACCGGATCGTGGTCACGGCGCGCGACCTGACCGGCCTGATCTCGACGACGGAACGGCGGTTCAATTTCGACAAGCGCGGACCCGTCACCACGATGGCCTATCCGCCCAACAACAAGATCTTCAACACCGACGTCACCATCTCCGGATCGGCCTTCGACACCACCTCGTCGGTCAAGACCGTCCTCGTCGGATTCGACACCACCGCGCCCTACGGCGACACCTTCGTCTACGACACCGCCGTCGGGACCACCAACTGGACCTACTTCATCCAGTGGAACAAATTCAGCGTCCAGTCCGTCACCACGGTTCTCATCGTGTCCAAGGGGATCGACGCCGGCAACAATGCCGAGGACCCGACAGACAGCACTTTCGTCAAATACGACACCGCGGCGGCCGATGTGCTCGCGCCCAACATCTCGAACGTCTCCGTCGCGCCCAGCCCCTTCTCGCCCAACGGCGACGGCGTCAACGATACGGTCGACTTCATCTTCACGCTCTCCGAGGACGCCTTCTGCACGGTCGTGATCACCGCCGCAGGGTCCCTCGATGATAAAAACGCCATCGATACGGTCGTCCTCAACCAGTTCCGCACCGGCGGGCAGGCCAAATTCTCGTGGGGCGGCGGCGTCGCCGACAATACCTACGACGTCTGGTGTTCGGTGCGAGACGCCGCCGCAAACGTCGCCACCCAGAAACTCGGCCAGGTCCGGCTCGACACCCTCCTGCCGATCGTCAACATCACAGGAATCGCGCCCAGCCCCTTCTCGCCCAACGGCGACAACCTGAACGACGTCGCCACCATCAGCATCAGCGTGTCGAATGTCGAATCCGCGGAACTCCTCGAACGCTTCAATGTCTTCTACGACGGCGTGTCGTCCGGGTTTGCCCTCACGCCCACCGCCGGACCCGTCAACCCGACCACGCCGACCAAACTCCAGATCGTCGTGACCACGCAACTGATCAACGCCAGCGTTGATCTCCAGGTCCTCGGGACAAATGCCAAAGGCCAGACGATCCAGTCCGAGGTCGTCACGATCAAAGAGGGCAGTCAGGTCAATACGGTGGCGGACGTCAATACCGAATTCGCCACCATCACCGGCGTCACCGGCGTCCTCCGGCTCAGCGCCAGCGGACGGGTGATCAACACCGATTTCGAACTCCGCACACGGCCCGGTGGCAACATGCGGGTGGAATTGTTCAAGAAGGACGGGGCCAAACAGTCCGACCTCTCGTTCCAGCCCGTCTTCAACGGCACCGGCAATTACATCTCAACCGCCGGCCCGAGCGGCATCCCGGACGGGATTTACGACGTCAAAGTCACCGTGCAGGACCTGTCCGGGAACCTCTCTCTGAAGACCGGCGAACTCAAAGCCCAGAGCGCCACGCTCCAGATCAAAAACTTCGCGCTCACCAACGCACAGATCAGCCCCAACGGCGATTTCAACAGGGACGAAACCATCATCTCCTTCGAGATCACCAAGGACGCCCTCCTCACCCTCCAGGTCCTCGATTCGACCGACAGCACCGTCCGCACCATCCGGCAGGACACGCAGATCAACAAGCCCAGCGCGACCGGCACCTACTCCTTCACCTGGTCCGGAACCCGCGACGGCGACACTGTGGTGTCCGACGGGACCTACAAGATCAGACTCTCGGCGATGGACCCGCTCCTCAATGATGTCGTCACGGCCGACGCCAGAGTCACCGTGGACCAGACCCGGCCGCCGGCGCCCAAGATGACGACCGCCGACGATACCGCGCTCAAGACCGCGCTCGTCTCGACCGTCACCGGCGTCGCCGAAGTCTCAAACACCATCCAGCTCAACGTCAACGGCACGCTCCTCACGACCACCGCCAAGGCCGACGACGTCACCGGGCTCTTCACCTTCACCACCGTCGCCCTCAGCGAAGGCAACAACATCGTCTACGCCCAGGCCGCCGATTCCGTCGGCAACATCAGCAAACTGACCGGCCTCTCCGGCGTGTCTCTCGTCGGCGTCAGCGAAACCGGCCTGGCGATAACGGCGCTCGGCGGCGAAACGGGCTTGCCCCGCGCGTCCAAGGCGCTCATCATCCTCCGCCATACCAACACGATCGACACCTCCTTCCGCGTCGTCATCGGCGGGCTGGTCAACGGAGCGGTCGACTACGACACCCTCACCATCGACACCAACGCCTCCAGCGGGTCCATCGCCACCGGGTCCAAACTCTTCACCCGCTTCGACACCATCGCCGTGGCCAGGCAGACCGACAGCACCCCGGCCAACAGCGTGGAGCTGCGGGCCGAGGACCAGATCGTCTTCTTCAAGGTCGACAGCGTCTCGCCGAACGCTGACGTGCGGACCGTCTACGAGGCGACGAGCGGCCAGCAGGCGCCGATCAATCTGACGGCCGGCAACGTCCGCGTCCTCGGCCGGATCACGCCGACCAAGGAGGCCGCCAAGGTCAAGATCCGCGTCCGCAATCCCACCAACACCTGGACCGCGCTCACCGAGGCCGATTCCATCACCGTCAATTACGGCAGCCTCGGATACGACACCTTCGTCGCCACCTTCGCCGCCACCGTCCTCACCAGCGGCGGCGAGGGCAAATACCGCGTGCAGGCCGTCGGCGTCGACGCCACCGGCAACCAGGAGGTCGCCAACGACGGCGGAAACCAGGACGATCTCGAGTTCATCTACGACCAGACCCCGCCGACCATCGGCTCATCCAGCCCGGTCCACAACGCGCTCCAGGACACCGGCCTCGCGGCGGTTTCGATCAAGCCGGCCGACGGCGGGTCCGGCATGGACGCCCGGCTCACCACCACGACAGGCGGGATCACCACCATCCAGGTATGGGAGGACAAAAACGGCAACGGGAACATTGACGGCGGCGATATCCAGATCGGCGGCACGCCCTCCGTCGCCAACGCCGACTCCACCGTCACCCTCACCTTCTTCCTGCCCCTGCCCGGCGACGGGACGCGGGACGACACGTACCTCGTGCCGATCTACAGCCGCGACAACGCGCAAAACATACTGGCCGACACGGTCCGCTTCATCCTCGATTCCACCAAGCCCTTCGCCGTCGCGTGGCACCTCGGCGACACGCCCGGCAGCGAGCCGCCCGCAACTGCAAAGGTGATCGCCGAAAGCGCCGTGATCTCGACGTTCCTCGACACGATCAGCGTGGAGCTGGCCGACACGAGCGCCAGCGGATACGTGGGCGGGATCGACACGGTCAACAGCGACTTCAGCGGGTTCTTCAATCTCTCCACCAACCAGGCCATCGCGACTCGAACGACCGTTCGGGCCGGCTCGCAGTTGTTCGTCGAACTCGTCGATTCGACGCCCGCCTCCGGCGCCTATTTCATCAGCGTCCGCGCGCGCGACAAGAACGGCAACCTGGTCGACATCCGACGCAATTTCCTGTTCGATCAGGATTCGGTCTCGATCAAAGTCACGCCCGACACCGGCGCGCGCGTGAGTTCCCTCTCGGCCGTCAATGTGGTCCTCGCCGACGCCGTGTCCGGCGTGTCGACCGCTTCCGGCCAGGAGCCGCGGATCCGGTGGTACTACGACGCCGACGGCGACGGCGTCTTCACCGCCGCCGAAGTGCTCTCGTCCGCCACCCTCAACGCCGACAGCAGCACCGTCAACTTCGGCCGGCTCGCCGACGGGTCCCAGGACGGCGACTACGCCATCGTCGTCGGCGCCTTCGACAAGGCCGGAAACTTCCGCGAGGACACCCGGATCGTCCGGTACGACACCGTCAAGCCCACGGTCGAGGCGTTCATCATCACGCACGGCAAGTCCGCGAGTGTCTATGATTCGTTCACGTCCGGCGCCGGATTCAACGACAGTATCGTGATGGTCGGCGTCAACCTCGTCGACACCGCCTCCGCCGCTGCGGTCAAAAACTATAACCGGGCCGCCGACATCGTCGGCTACGGCACGCAGACCACCGACTCGACCTTCGTCGAGCTGATCTTCCGCAAGGCCGGCGTCAAGCTCGGGACCTTCGTCGCCGACACCGGCGTCGACACCATGGCCCGCGTCCTCACCGGCGGCAGCGTCATCGACGGGCTCGCGGAGGTCGGCGACTACGACCTCCACTACGTCGCCATCGACGCCGCCGGCAACCGCGCCGAGGACACCTTGTCCTTCGTCTTCGACGTCGACACACCCTACACACGCATCATCAGCCCCATCACCAATACCCAGTTCCGCGCCGGACCCATCGCCATTAGCGGCAGTTCCACCGACACGACCGGAACGGTCGCGCGCGTCTACTTCCGCGTCTTCGCCCCGCGCGACACCGGCGGGATCGCGACGGCGGCGCACGTCAACGTCACCACCAACGCCAACGGCGCCGACTCCCTCGCCATCGGCGCCGCCTCATGGCTCGGCACCGTCGACTTCAAAGCGCTCAGCGACACCATCGGCGTGTGGAACATCGAGGCCTACGCGGTCGACAACGCGGGCAACACCGGAAGCATGTCCGACACCCTCTACGTGGTCTATGACCCCCGCCTGACCGACGTGGTCGGCCCGACCGTCTCCGACATCGTGGTCGAGCCGACGCCGTTCGGAGACGCGGGCGCGGATCTGAAATATGTGTTGTCCGAATCGGTCGAGACCGCCGTCCTGACCGTGACCAATTCCGCCTTCGCCTTCATCCGCGAGGACACGATCCTCGTCAACCAGACGGCCGGACAGAACCTCATCCACTGGAATGGACTCGATAAAAACGGCAGCATCGTCATCGAGGACACCTACCTCTTCACGCTCCGCGTGTACGACCTGTCCAACAATGTGACCACCGGCAAGGCCACCGGCATCAAGGACGTGACGCCGCCGCAGGTCACACTCGCCCAGTCCGCCACGCCCACGCCCTTCTCGCCCAACTCCACGCCCGGCGAGCAGGACCAGACCGAGTTCGTCTACTCGACGCTCCTGGCCCAGAGTTCCCGCGTCGACATCATCTCCAAGACCACCGGACTCACCGTACGGACCTTCGGTCCGGTCACCGGCGACACAACCGCCGGCAAGATCGTGTGGGACGGCAAAAACTCATCCGGCGTCTTCCAGGCCGACGGGACCTATCAGTACATCATCACCGCCATCGACGGGCACGGCCTCACGGCCCGCGTCGTCGGGGAACTCCGCATCGACAATACGCCCTTCACGCTGTCGGACCTCAGCGTCTCCAACGCGACCTTCTCCCCGCAGAACCAGGACGGCCTCAAGGACAACGCGATCGTGTCCTACAAGATCGATGGCGCGGACGAAACGGCAACCGTCCGCTTTGAGGTCTTCGCCAAACGGACCGACACCTCGCCCATCGTGGCCGACGCCGTCACCCTTACGGTCTTTCCGTCTACCAAATTCTTCAGTTGGGACGGCAAGGCCTCCGGGTCATTTGTGTCGCAGGACGCCGAGAATCCATACTTCTGGAAATTGACGGCCGTCGACGAGAAAACAAAGGAAATCCGCACCGGCGACGGCCAGTTCAACGTCGACAACCTGCGGCCCGACGCGCCGCAGATCGTCAACACCGACAATAACGCCCTCTCCACGCTCACCGTCACCGTCTCCGGATTCACCGCGCCCGGCGGGATCATCCACGTCCTCCTGAACGGCGTCGATTCCTCCGTCGGAACCGCCACGGCCAACGCCGCGACCGGCGAATACTCCATCGCCGGCGTACTCGTGCCGCAGGGCAACAACACCTTTACCGCCACCTCCACCGACACGGTCGGCAACAAGAGCCTGGTGTCCGGCAAGGGCGGGTTCAGCCTCGTCAATGTCGGCGGATACGGCACCGCCGGGTTCGTTTCGATCGACTCCAACGTCAAGACCCTCCCGCGCGTGAGCCAGGCCGTGCTCGTCGTCTTCGACGACGTCGACACGGCCACCCTCGTGGTCGTCTTCGGACGCGACGCCAACGGCGCGCTCCTCGTCGACACCCTCACGATCGACACCGGCACCAAGAGCGGCCAGATCGTGACGGGCGCGCAGGTCTTCAAGACATTCGACAGCGTCATCGTCGCGGCCACCCGCGACAGCGACGCGCCGGTCAAGGCGGACCTGCGGTCCAACGACCAGATCGTCTTCTTCCGCGTCGACACCGTCGCGCCCGACGCCGACGTCACGACGGCCAAAACCACCGGCGGCAACAGCAGTCCCTTCAACGCCACCGACGTCGCCATCGACATCTTCGGCCGCGTGCCGCAGGTCGGCGGCAAGTCCGACCTCAAGCAGGTCCAGTGGCGGATCCTCCGGCCCGACAGCACGTGGACCTCGGTCACGATCACGACCGACACCGCCCGCAATCCCCTGAGCGACGGCCAGGACACGTGGGGCGTCCGAAACATCCCCATCTCCACCTTCGTCAACGGCGGCGAGGGGTCCTTCCGCATCCAGGGACTCGCGGTCGACAACGCCGGCAACGTCGAAGCCTCCGGCACGTTCGGCAACGACGACGACCTCGTCGTCATCTTCGACCAGTCCAAACCCTCGCTCTCGACGACATCGCCCAGCATGGTGGCGAAATCCAATCTCGGCGTCGTCGATCCCTCGACCTTCGCGAGCAAGTCGAGCCTGTCGCAGATCAAAATCCGGCCGGTCGACTCCCTCTCCGGCGTCGATTTCTCGCTCTTCACCGAAGTCCAGGGCGGCGCGCGGATTCAGCTCTTTGAGGACCTCGACCGCGACGCGATCATCGACAACAACGACCTCGTGGTCGGCGGCACGGTCACCTCCGATTCAACCGACCTCATCTTCACGCCCGTGATCTCCCTGCCGGCCAACGGCTCGAAAGATGACACGTACCTCATCCAGATCGACGTGCGCGACAAGGCCCGGAACACATTGTCCGACACGCGGATATTCATTCTCGACACGACCGACCCCTACGCCCTGCAGACGTTCCGGAACAACGATCCGGCCAAGACCCTCGACGCGTCCGTCGCGTTCAATACCTCCGTCGAAACCATCACCGTCTTCCTCGCCGACACGAGCCCCAGCGGATATGTCGGCGGCGTCGATACCACCAATACGACCGTCCTCAGCCTCACGAACCTCACGACCGGCAAGTCCCTCAATTTCACGGTCACCAAGATCAGCGATTCCTTCTACATCGTTCCCGCCGATTCGACCCCGCCGCCCGGCCTTTATGAACTGCTGATTTTCGCCCGCGACAAGAACGGCAACGACACCACCATCGACCGCCGGTTCGTCTTTGACGATTCGGCGCCCAACATCAAGATTACGCCGGACACCGGCAAGTTCGTCAATTCCCTCGCAGCCGTCACCGTCGAGCTGTCCGATACGCCCGCGCAGATTCCCACCGCCGGCGCCCTCCTGCCCACCTTCCGGTGGTATTGGGACGACGAGGGCGACGGGATCGACGCCGGCGACATCGGCGCGCAGTTCAACCTCAACCCCACGACCAGCACCTTCGGCCTGAACCGCAAGACCGACGGCACGCAGGACGGATACTACGCCCTCGTCGCCACCGTGTACGACAACGCCGGAAATTTCCGCGAGGACACCGCGATCGTCCTGTACGACACGAAGAAACCGGCGGTAAAAAATTACTTGATCTCCCACGGGATCGCCGCGACCCAGTATGAGGACACGTTCTTCGGCAAGGAAGTCTTCGGCGACAGCATCGTCTTCGTCGGCGTCGACCTCGACGACACCACAACCAGCCCCAACGGCGATACGTCCGGCGTCACGGGCTTTTCGGCCAACGCCGTCGAATCGACGTTCGTGATCCTGCGCAATTCGGCCGGCCAGAGTCTCGGCACCATCCTCTTCGATACGCGCACCGACACGATCGGCGTGAAACTCACCGGCGCCACCGTCATCGACAACGCCGCCGAGGTCGATACCTACACCCTCATCATCCAGGCCGTCGACCGCGCCGGCAATTTCCTGTACGACACGGTCACCTTCGTCTACGACCGCGACAATCCGTCGGCCATCATCGTCAACCCGGTCAACAACGCGCAGTTCAACGCCAGCCCCATCGCCGTCACCGGCGTCGCGGCCGACACCACCAGCGCCGTCGGTCGCGTCTTCGTCCGCGTCTTCGCGCCGACCTCGCCCTACGGCGCGGTCTACTCCAAGGTCAACGATTCCCTGGCGGCCGGGACGTCAAGCTGGAGCTACACGCTCAATTTCAGCGACTCGCGGTTCGTGCCCGGCCTCTGGAAAATCGACGCCTACGCGGTCGACAACGCCGGCAACACCGGCCCCACCACTGACTCGGTCTCATTCAATTTCGACACCGCCGTCGCTGACGTCGTCGCGCCGGTCATCAGCGATATCATCGCGGCGCCGGCGCCCTTCGGAAACGACGGGCTTGACGTCCGCTACGTCCTCTCGGAAAACGTCGACACCGCCCTGCTCATCATCCTCGACGCCGCCGGCAACCTCCTCGACACCGAACCCCATGACACCGGCATCGCGCAGACCGCCGGCCAGAACCTCATCCACTGGAACGGACTCGACAAGAACGGCAACATCGTCATCGAAGGAACCTATACCTTCGAAATCCGCGTGACCGACCGGTCCAAGAACCAGTCGACCGGCCGCGCGACCGCCGTCAAGGACGTGACGCCGCCGGCCATCACGCTCATCGCCAGCGCCCTGCCCAGCCCGTTCAGCCCCGGCACCACGCCCGGCGACGACGACGTGACGGTCTTCAGCTTCAAGACCGCCGGGGCCGACAAAGTCCGGGTCGACATGGTGTCCAAGAACACGGGCGCCACCGTCAAGACCTTCGGGCCCTTCACCGGCGACACATCCAACGCCATCATCGCGTGGGACGGATCGAACCAGTCCGACGGCGCCTACCGGTACGTCATCACGGCCGTCGACAACAACGGCCTGGCCCGCGAGGTCGCCGGCGAGGTCATCATCGACAACACGCCCTTCTCCATGACCGGCGTCTCCGTGTCCTTCCCGACCATCTCCCCGCAGCGGCAGGACGGGCGCAACGACCAAGCCTTCATCACCTACAAGGTCGACGGCGCGGCCAATACCGCCACCGTGATCTTTGAGGTCTTCGCCAAACAGACCGACTCCATCCCTGTCTACCGCCCAGCGCCGACCGCCCTGGCGGTCTTCCCGGCTGCCAAGTTCTTCTCTTGGAACGGCACCAGCGACACGGGGTCAGTCCTGACGGTCAACGCCGAGCAGACGTATTACTGGAAGATCACGGCGGTCGACGAACTCACCAAGGAGATCAAGACGGCGGCCGGGCAGGTCCTCGTCGACAACAAGGGACCGGATGCGCCCTCCATCACCGAGCCCGACATCGCGTCCATCCAAACGGCACACTCCATTTCCGGGTTTGGCGAGGCCAGCGGCCTCGTGTTTCCGGTGGTGGCGGGGTCACAGGCCACGACGGGATTTTCGGCCACCTCCATCGGCGCCTATTCCGGCAGTATCGCCATCACCGTGTCCGGCACCAACGAGGTCTTCTGCATCGCCGAGGACACCGCCGGCAACCGCAGCGCGCCCGATTCGGCCACATTCAAGTTCAACGGCGCCAATTTGATCGCACAGACCGATTCGGTTTCCACCACGCTGCCCAAGACCCTCCCGCGGGCGACCGAACTCTATGTCATCGCAAGCAACAACTTGAGCGGGACGGTCCAGATCTCGATTTTGGGCGGCACGACTCAGGAAACACTCACGGTCACCGACTCAGGCTTCCTGGGCCGCAAGATCACTTCAAGCAAGTTCAGCCAGATTGATACCATCATGATTGTCGCCGGTGACTCGACCGTTTCCATTGACTTCAAACCCAATGACCAGTTCCTCTATATTTTCACGGATTTCACGCCGCCGCAGACCAAAATCGACAACGTCGCGTTTCAGAACGAGGCCGCGGTGCCCGCTCAGAATTCCATCATCCTCAATGGCGTCAGTATGAAGATTTTCAGCGATACGGACATCGCCGTCAGCGGGACGGTCACCGAATACGGCGGCGGATCGGTTGCGGCCAACACCATCCGCATTACGCGGCCCAGCGGCAGCAGTGCGCCCTTCGCGGGTTCCACACTACAGAATATTACCGGCAGCCTGTCGAACTTCAAATATATCCTGGACAGAACGCAGGTCGTCACCAGTTCAGGAATCTATACGGTCCAGGTTTTCTCGACCGACAACGCCGGCAACGTCGAAACTCCGTCCGACTCGCGCCAGTTCCTCTTCGATGGCACAGCGCCCACCCTCGTCGATCCCACGCCCGGACGCAACGCCAAGATCACTACGCAGGTCACCACCATCTCGCTTGCCCTCCAGGACGATTTCGGCGCCAATATGCAGGCCACCAAACTCGAACTCTTCTACGACGTTGGAGATACCATGAACGCGATCGATACCAATGACGTTCAGCGCAGCCTCCTCAACGCCAAAATCGTCAGCGGCAGCAATATCACATTCACGCTCCTCACGCCGCTCTCCAGTATCGGGTCCCAGGACGGACAGTACATCGGGCGCGTCACCCTCACGGACAGCGCAGGCAATACCCGCGTCGATTCGTGGACCTTCGTCTATGACGTGACGCCGCCGCAACCGCAGACGGTCTTCCTCAACGGCGACCCCGCGATCACGTGGGCCACCGCCTCCGAGATCAAGGTCTTCGGGCCCCTGTCCGCCACCGGGACCACCGTCACGTCCGTCACGACGTTTCTCACCGACACGTCGCCCTCCACCTTCATTTTCGGGACGACGCCGCCGTACAACGGCAAGGTCGACGCCAACAACAGCCGCGACCGGTCCAGCGTCCAGAATTCCACGCTCGCGTCCGACGTCGGCGTCACGCGTTACTCCAGCGCCGACTCTTTCACCCTCCGGTTCGCGAGCCCGGTGGATACGGACGCCGAGAACGGGGATTACGTCTTCAATCTCATCGCCGTCGATCAGAACGGCAACGAGGCCACCTACACGCGCAAGTTCCGGTATGACTCGAAAGGACCCTTCGTCAATAGCGCCAGCCCCGATTCCGGCAGCACGACCCGCGCCCTGACCTTCACCGTCAACACCGCCGACTCCCTCGCCGGCATCAACACCAACCCGGGCGTGTCCTGGGTCGATGTCGTGATGGACATGAACAACAACGGGATATATGGAGACGCGGCGGATCAGCGGCTCAGCCCACCCGGACAGGCCATCACCGGCGGCAGCCAGACCCTCACGTTCGCGGCCGGCGGCCGGAACGCCCGCGCGGCCCTGTGGTTCCACCTCGAGGACCTGAGCGGCAACAAGTCGGAGGACACCCGGACGGCCATCCTCTTCGACGACACCGCGCCGCGCGTCGCGTCCGTCAAGATACGGAGCGGCGGCGTCGACGGCGAGATCTCGACCACGCCCTACGGCAAATCGATCGACCGCGTGGTGGTCCAGGTCACCGATTCCTATTTCCTGGTCGACGCCAATCGCGTGGTCGCCAGCGGAGGCGACACCGTCCTCAGCACCGTCACCCTCAAGAACTCTGCCGGCGTCGTCAAAGCCAACGGCAGCGTCCACAACTTCGGCGCGGCCGATACCTTCTATATTGATCTCGCGGCCGACCCGATCGACCAGATCTCCGAAAACGATACCTACACGCTGACCGTCGCCCTCAAGGACAACGCCGGAAACACCGCCACGCTCACCTACGCGTTCGCGTTCTCCGTCGAACTCCAGATATCGGACCTCTCGCCGGCCAGCATCGACGATTCCAGCCCCGGCATCGCGCTCTGGGCGCTCAATATGATCGGCACGTCCAGCAAGACATTCCAGGCGATCACGATCGAGGCCGACACCAACATGAACTCGATCCTCCAGCCGGTCCTCATCAAAAACGGCGTGTCCATCTACAAGGACAACGGCGTCGTCGACGGGTCCCTCGACGCGCTCGACCAGCTCATGACGGTCGGCGGCGCGCCGGCTTGGATGCCCAACACGCCCACGCAGGGCCGACACGCCATCACGGTCGCACTCTCGACGCCCCAAGCTGTCCCGTCGTCCGATACCGGCATCGACGCCGGCGCCGACTTCTTCGTCGTCATCCGCACCTCCCCGAACACCACGCCCGGCGATTCATTCACCCTCAATATCCCGGCCAATGGCGTCCAGTTCAGCGACGGGCCCGCCACCGCAGCCGACACCACCGACGCGCTCAAGGGCATCCGCATCCTGCCCAAACTCGCGATCATCGACACTACGGTCGCCGGCGACTCAATGACCCTCGACGATACGCGCGCGATCTTCGGCCTCAACATCAGCGACCTCGGCAAAGGGCTGCGGCTCGATTCCATCATCGTCACCCTCATCCCCGTCGCCAACTTCTCCATCCAGGACCTCTACGCCGTTGAACTCTGGCTCGACAGCACCAGCACCGCCGCCGGGACCGACACGGGCGTCTTCGACCGGACCAAAGACAGTCTCCTCGTCTCTCTGGCCTCCAGCGTGACCAACGTCAAGATCAACGCCAGCGGCAACTACGAATACAAACTCGTCCTGCCCGCCGCCGGACGCGCCCTGCCGCACGACGACGACGACACCTACGCCGGCGCTGATTTCTTCGTGGTCGTCCGCACCTCCAACAGCCTCAGCATCGGCGACCAGTTCAAGGTCGCCCTGGACGCGGGCGCGGTCCACTTCGATTCCGGCGCCAGCCAGAAATCGGCCGTGAGCAAAACCATCGTCGCCTCCAAGGCCGTCGATCTTTTGCCGCCCGCGATCTCCGTCACGTTCCCGACCGCCAAGACCATCATGACGAACAACCTGACGGCGGCCGCGGCGGCCATCGCGGACGTCGTGTTCGTGTTCGACATCACCACCGGCATGCAGGCGCACATCGACCTCTTCCGCGACAGCGTCGCCGCCTTCTATCAGACGCTCATCAACAGCGGCCTGTCCGTCAATCTGGGACTGATCACGTTCAAGGACGAGAAGGTCGACTCGCCGTCGCTCGTCAATTTCGGGATCACTTCCAACCTCTCACGGTTCCAGAACAACGTCCTGACCCTGACGGCCAAGAGCGATCCCAAGGCCACGCCGGACGGCGTCATTCCCGCCGAATCCGCCCTCGAGGCCCTCGCCGCCGCCCTCGGGCTGCCCTTCCAGTCCGGCAGCCGCAGGTTCTTCGTGCTCGTTACCGACGCCTCCACCCACGACGTGTCGGACGGCGACGGCCTCAGCAAATTGAAAATCACTGACGTGGCCGACACCATCGCCAACGCCGGTGTGTCGGTCTTCGTCATCAGCGAACTCAGCCTGAAACTGGATCTCACGCCGGACAATGAGAAGGAACTGCTGCCGCTGGCCAACGCCACCGGCGGGTCGGCCTTTGACCTGTACGTGAGCAAGACCGTGACCACCACCACGAGTTTCGGTCTGCTCGGATCCATCACCACCTCCCAGACGAAAACCGTGCTGAACCTGCCGGACGCTTTGGCCGCGATCGCGGAGAGAATTTCATCGACCGTGGTCACCGAGGTGTCGAGAACCGCCAAGATCGAAGGGTCGGCCTCGGACAACGTCGCCGTCAACCGCATCCAGTACCGGTACGCCGAAAAGGCCAACCCGGCGAATTACTTCGGACCCTTCTCCCTGCCCATCAACCTGGGTCCCACCGCCAATTTCGCGATCCCCGTTTCGTCCTTCGGGCTTGCCGACGGCGATTACGTCTTTGCAATCACGGCGGGCGATGAGAAAAACAACGAATCCACCGATACCGTCCTCTTCACCCTCGACTCCACCAAGCCCACCACCACCCTGCAGGTCAACGACGACAGCGGATCCCTGCGGCTCGCCGGACTCGCCGACGCGACCTCCTCGCCGCGCGGCATCGTCTCCGGCGTTTCGTCCGTCGAGGTCAGCCTCGACGGCGGCGTCACATTCCAGAAAACCATCATGTCCGGAGACGGCAAGGACAACGACAGCGACGGCATCATGGACGACGAGGCGCCCGATTCGCCCAATATGAACGACGACTGGCTCAACGTCTTCGGGCCCGCCGCCGCCGGCGACTTCTGGGCGGACGACCCGATCGGCCTTGCTGGGATTTTCGAGCCGGGCATCGACGAGATTTTCCTGATGGACGTCGCGGAAAGCGTGCCGTTCGTCAAGTACACAGGCAGAAACATGGTGTTGAACGAGGGCCGCACCCGGGGCGTTCAGACGCCGACCGGCGCCGTCCTCTATCCTCTGGTCGACGAGGACATCGCCCGGGGGTCTCTGCCAGACAGCCACGCGCGCTGGGCCTATTACCTGAACACATCGGGCAAGTCCGTCCTCACCGTAAATCTCCGGATCAAGGACGCGGCCGGCAACGTCACGGACACGGCCGTGACCGTCACCGTCAAACCGCGCATCAGCGTCGTCCCGACGCCCATGCTCTCCGGCAGCGTCCCCGTGCCTTCCGATTCCCTCGCGCTCTTCGGGCTCGACATCTCCGATCCCTCGGGCGGCGGCCGGCTCCAGTCCGTGAAGGTGGCCTTCGACAAGAGCGGCGGATTCGACAGCATGGACTTGGCGGCGCTCTCGAACACGAACGCGAGCGGCATCTCGATCTATCAGGACAACGGCCTCATCCAGGGACAGCTCGATCCATTCGATCAGCGCCTCGACCTCGGCGGACTGCCGACCTGGGACAAGGCTGAAACCTTCACCATCTCGCTTAACAACCCGGCCCTTCTGCCGACCGGCACGACCATCAGCGACGCCGGCGCCGACTTCTTCGTCGCTATTCGCACCAGCGCGTCGGCAAAATACAAGGAGTCCTTCCGCGCCTACATTCCGGCCGGAGGCATCGTGCTCAATAACGGCGTCTTCCCGCAGGCCGCCGTCTATACGGACACGGTCCTGTTCGAAATCTCGGCGAAACTGGCGTCGGTCATTCCGTCCGACACCGCCGTCCCGAGCGCATCCGGGTACGTCTCGGTCTTCGGCCTGAACGTCCGGGACGACACGACAGGTCCCTACCTCAAACAGGTCACGGTGCGGATTGACGACCTCGGCGGGTTTTCGCCGTCCGATCTCCACGCCGAGTCCGGCATCGCGATCGCTGTGGACAACGGCGCCGAAACCGGCCTCTACGACGCGGCCGACAGCATCCTGCCCGTCACCGCGCCGATCACCTGGACCGGATTCGGCGGCGCTTACCGCACCACCCTCCAGGTTCGGGCCGCCGGCGCCGCCGACTCGGCCATTCCCGACACCGACCTCGGGCCGCTCGCCGGGAACGACTTCTTCGTCCTCATCCGCACCTCTTCCACCATCGGCCGGGACGACGCGTTCGTGGTCAGGCTGGAACCCAACGACATCATCTTCGAGGACGCCACCCAGACGCTCGGCGCGCGCCTGTCGGCCGCGTCCGCCCGCATCACCAGCGTCAGCGACTTCACGCCGCCCGCCGTCGACATCACCTTCCCCGGCGACGGCGCGCTGCTCTCCAATATCATCTTCCCCGAAGCCATCGTGACGAACCCGCTCGACGTCGTGATCGTCTTTGACGCGACCACGGGAATGTCCAACGTCTTCGGCATCCTGTCCTCCGACACGATCTCGCTCCTGCAGGCCGCCAAGGTCGTGGCCAATGGCATCATCGACGGCATGCCCGCCAAGGTCCGGGCGGCCATCGTGTCCTTCAGCGACCCGACCCAGATCAAGGTCCTCCAGACGTTCACGGCCGACAAGGACCTGCTCAAGCGGTCCATCAACGACAATGTCACCATCACCGGCGTTCAGTCCTTCCTGCCATCGGCCATCAACAACGCCGTGTCCCTCATCCGGACCAACGCCACCGCCACCAACCGGCGCATCCTCCTCCTGTCGCTGGGACGCGCCGAAGACGAAAAGCCCGAGGCGATGCCGCAGGCCACCTCCGAAGCCAAGCTGTCCAATATCGTCGTCGACGCCATCGACCTCTCCGGATCCGTCAAGAACCCCAACCTCCTCCTCGCCACCGCCAACACCGGCGGGTCCATCACGGGGGTCAAAAATCTTGTGACACAACAAAACGCCGTTACGCAGTTCGCCGGCCTCTACTCGACCGTCACCGCCGACACCAGCATCCCGCTCACCATCATCCGCGGCGTCACGTCCGACAACGGGCGCATCGCCAAACTCGAGTACGCCGTCAAGGCCGGCAATGCCGTCGCGCCCGACGCCGGATCCTTCCAGCTCTTCGCTTCGCCCGATACCGGCGCGGCCATGTTCTCCTTCGCGCTCTCGACCCTCAACCTCGCCGACGGCGTCTGGACCTTCGTCGTGCGCGCCACCGACGGGATGGGCAACACCGCCTACGATACGGTCGTCTTCACCATCGACTCCAGCAAGCCCTCATCCACCGTCCAGATCACGCAGGACACCTTCGGCCTCCGCATCCACGGCGTCGCCGACGCCACCATCCCCAACGGCAACGTCACCCGCCGCACGCGCGTCACGGCCGTCCGCGTCAGCATCGCGGCCGACGGGATGTCAGACATGCCCGCCATGGTGGCCGGGGACGGCGTCGACAACGACCGCGACGGGCTCCTGGACGAGGAGGCCGCCGATTCCTATCACATCAACGATGACTATCCGGGCGCCTTCGGCGGCGTCGCCGGAGATTTCTGGGTCGACGACCCCGATGGCCTCTACGCGTGGAGATACACCCTCGGCGCCGACAAGGTCATGCTCGCGCACGTCGCCGACACCAATCCCTACGTCTACAACGGCGCCAACGAGGTCCGGTTCCCCGGATCGAGCAAGGTGGTCGCGACGAAGGTCGGCACGCTCATCTTCCCGCTCGTCGACGAGGATGTCGCCGATAATACCGCCAACGACACCTACTACTGGGCCTTCCACTACGCCGCCGCCGAGTCTTTGCCCATTACGGTCAGGATCAAGATTTTTGACTCGGTCAACAACGTCCTCACCATCGACACCACCCTCATCGCGCCTCTGCAGAAGCAGAAATTCGTCCGCAGCACCCTCAGCTCCAGGATCAACACGCCGGCCACCGGTACCCAGGTCAACGCCGCGCAGATCCTCATCAACGGCGTCGCCGCCGACACCGACGCGTCCCCCAATGACATCGTCCGCATCCGCGTCGGCGTCAAGGGCCCAGACGCCGGCGCGCAGTTCGCCTTCTACGAGGCGTCCGGCGCCAAGGCCTGGAGCAGGCTCTTCACGCTGGACACGCCCGGCGTGTATACGTTCGTCTCCGAACCGCTCGACCGCTTTGGATTTGTGGGGATTCCGTCCGACACGGTCACGGTCACTTATAATCCGGGCGAAGCGGACATGATCCCGCCGCAGATTTCCAACGTCCGCATCACGCCCAATCCCTTCAGCCCCAACAATGACGGCATCGCCGATCAGGCGACGGTCACCTTCACGCTCAACGAGGTCGCCACATGCTTCTTCACCATCAAGGCCAAGGACCTGTCGCTCCTGACGATTCCCCTGGGCGTTGACACGACGCCGCTCGGGCCGAATACCAACGGGCCGGACAACACCGATTCCCGCCAGTACCTCGTCGGGCAGAACTCGTTTACGTTCTATGGAAAAAATTTCCCCGAAGGCGATTACACGTTCGTCATCACCGCCGTCGACAGCGGCGGAAACCACGCCATCGCGCAGAATGTCTCTTTCCGCATCGACCTCACGCCGCCCGTCATCTCCAACGTCACGGTCATCCCCAATCCCATCAACCCGATCGGGCTGAACGACCGGACCAACATCTCGTTCAAGGCCTCCAACCTGGGCGCGGCCCAGAATGTGGGGACGATCTTCTACGAGTGGTCCTCCGGCGGAAACGTCTTTATCGGCCAGGGATTCGTCAGCGGGCAGGGGCCCTTCGCCTTCACGGGACCGACGGACCTCATCATCGTTCCGGTGGAGGTCGTCGCCAACGCCATTACCGTCACCATCACCGGATTCGATGAATTCGGCAACGGCATCAACTCCAACGCCATCACCATCCCCAAGGGCACCCTCGGCGGCACCGTCTTCACCGTCGGGCTGCCCTTCAAGTCCGTCAAGGACGCCGTATTCCGCGTCACCGACGAACGCGATGATGTCGCCGCCAAAAATACGTTCCAGCTCCTCACCAAGGTCGGGAACGCCTCTTTTACCGTCGAGGACGCGGCCGGGAACGCCGTCACCACGCTCGGCATCACGCCGCCCTTTAAAGGCGACGGCAACTACTCCGTCACTTGGCAGCCGTCGCCCGGGACCACCGACGGCGTCTACAAGGGCCGGATCCGCGTCATCGACAACGCCGGTAACCTCGCCGAGTATTTCTCATCGATCACGGTCGACAAGTCCGAGCTGACCATCGCCAATCTCCGGGTCAACCCCGAAACCATCATCCTCGGCAGCCCCTCCCTCGGGATGGCCACCATCTCCTATGTCCTCTCCAAAAACGCGCAGGTCACCGTCAAGGTCACCGATCCCTTCGACACCGTCGTCCGGCTCCTCACGCCCATTCCGCCGCTCACGCAGCCCGCGCAGACCAATCAGATGACCTGGAACATGTTCAATGACAAGGGCGAAACCGTCGCGCCCAGCGTCAACTACACCATCACCGTCTTCGCGTTCGATCCGTTCTCCAACAAGTCCGCCCAGGCCTCCGTCAAGGTCAACGTCACCGCGCCGGCGCTCATTCTCGACCTGTCCCCGCCCATCACCGCCATCCAGCAGCCGCTCCAGGGGACCGTGTTCGGCAAGTTCGACAGCGTGACGATCGCGGGGTCGTCCTTCGACATCGGCAATCCCAGGTCCGATTCGGTGGCGTCCGTGTCCCTCAGCTTCTTCCGCGCCGACCTCGGACTCGATATACCGCTCCAGATCAACGGCGGGTTCTCCAACATCGTCACCATCAAACCCGGCACGTCCGACTTCACCGACAAATACTCGTGGCGAACCTCCGTCACGCTCGGCGTGCCCGCCGGCGAGGTCACCGTCAAGGTCATCGCGATCGCCAGGGACGATTCGAACAACATCGAACTGCCCAGCAGCCTCAATACACGCACCTTCAAGGTCGACCTCCAGAACAACGCCACCATCACCATCGTCAGCCCCGATCCCAACCTCGGCGCATTCAAGACGCTCTCGCCGTTCATCGATATCACCGCCCGGGCCACGACCGGAGGCGACCTCGCCATCGTCAGCGCGCAGATTCTCCGGAACGGGAAGGTCTTCACGTCGGTCCCCGTGTCCGGCGAGGTCGCCATCTTCTCGCGCATACCCCTCGAACCGGCCACCAACCGCGACACCTTCGTCGTCATCGCCGTCGACGCCAAAGGCAACTTCACGCAGTATTCCAACGTCCTCACCGTCGAAAAGGAGGGTGCCACCGTCCGGCTCACCTGCCCGGACGCCGGCAACGAGCCGACCTTCAACCCCATCCACTGCGCGGACGATGCGGTTCAATTCAAGGTCCCGCCCGGCGTCGCGGACGCCAAACTCCGCGTCTTCGGCGTCGGCGGACAGACCATGGCCAACATCCAGCAGCAGGGCGACGCGCTCACCTGGACCGGCCGCAAGGACGACGGCACGGTCGTCAAAAACGGCGTCTACCTCATGCGCCTCGAAATCAACGGCAAGGTCCAGATCGTGCCGATTGCTGTAGTAAAATGAACCACGCTCCGGCCGCCTTGACTTCACTGTTTATCCCGTACACAATATTCCTGCGCATGAATTACCAACGATGCCTGTTTCTCTTCTGTCTTCTGTATTCTGTCTTCTGTATTCTCCCCGGCCCCGCCCACGCCCTCGGCGGATACGACGAGTATTTCTCCGTCACCCCCCAGAGCATGGGCGAAGCCTACGGCGCCGCCTACGGCGACATCGCATCCATCTTCTGGAACCCCGCCGGCATCGGCGCGGTCGACCGGTTTCAGTTCACCTCCCTCTATACGGACCTCTACGGCCTCGACTACATCACCCAGACCAACCTCGGATTTGTGGTGCCGTGGGGCAAAACCGTCCACGGGCTGTCCTACGCGACCAATCAGATATCCTTCGATTTCTCCTCCGCCGGACTCTTCGCGGAACTCGGACGGCTCGAATACAAGGAAACCACCATGGTCTACAGCGTGGCCCGGTCCTTCCTGATCCGGAACTTCTACCTCGGCGCCAACCTCAAATACTATGACATCACCTCGAACCTGACGGCGGGCGGCGGCCAGGGGTCCGGCTACGGCGTCGATGTCGGCGCGCTGTTCCGCCTCACCCAGAAACTCGCGATCGGCCTGTCCCTCAAAAACATCACGGGAAACGTCGACTGGAAAACCGGCCTCACCGAAGACCTCCTCCTCATTTACAGGCTCGGTCTCCAGTACGAATTCTCCGACAAGGGACGCCTCCTGGTCGATGTCGCCGGCGACGATGAGGAATCGCTCCAGCACGGCATCCTGGGCGGCGAAATGTGGGTCTGGAAATCCTACCGGCTCGACGAGGGCGCCACGGGGACTTCGCCGCGCGACCGGTATTTCAAGTATCTCCAGACGCGCCGCGCGCCCACCCTCTACGGGCTCGCGCTCCGCAGCGGAATCAAACGCGATTTCTCCGCGTCGACCCTCACCTTCTCCACCGGCGCCGGGCTCCGGTTCGGGCCCCTCAAATTCGACTACGCGCTCCGCCACGAACCCGACGGCGGCGGCAACACCAGCTTCGCGTCCCTCGCCTTCGAACTCGGCGGCCCCAAGTCCACAGCGCCGGCGTACTCCCAGTTTTTTTCCCCGTCCGCGGCGGCGCCCACCGATATGGAGGCGATGTCGTATGAACAGAAACTGTCGATATCCGACGTCCCCACCTCCAGCCGCGTCGCCGTCGCCAACTTCGTCAACCTCACCGGCCGAAGCGATTTTGCGTGGCTCGAACTCGGGATCGCCGACATGGTCTACAACGAACTCTTGCAGCGATGGGACATGATCGACCGCGTGGAGGTCGCGCAGAAAATAGGCAACCAGCAGGTCACCACCAATTCCGGCGGCCAGTGGGCCAAAATCCTCGGCGCCAACAAGGTCATCTTCGGGTTCTTCTCCGATCTCCCCGACGGCCGGCTCCGCATCGATACATACGTCTTCGACACCAAAACGGGGAAAACCCGCCAGACCACCGTCGAGAAATCTCCGGAAGAAATTTACAGCATCGGTACTGAACTCGCCTACAAAGTATTCTTTCTCTGAGCAAGAACCCCCGGCACCGCCAGTCGCATCTCTCCAAGGCGTCGATGGCCATCCTCATGGCCGGCGCCGCCCTCGCGGTCCTGCGCGCACATCCGCCCGCCCTGCCCGCTGTCTACACGACGGCGCAGGAACAACGGCAGCCCCGGTCCGCCGGCCCGGAGTCCGCCGGGAACATTCGCACCATCGCCGTGATCGTGACGGGCGAGGTCGAACGCGCCGGCCCGATCAAATTGATCGAGGGAACACGCCTCAAGGGTCTCTTTGAAATCGTCCGGCCCAGACCCAACGCCTACATCGATCATGCCGATTACACGCGCGCGCTCCAGGACGGCGACGAAGTCCATGTGCCCGCCAACCTCCGCATGGTCGCCGGGCGCGTCGCCCTGTCCGACGACGCGCTCCAGCGCGTCCGCATCCGGTCCACGGCCGCGCCGGGCGGGGCGCTCGCCGGGGAGGCGGGACCCCCGAAAATCAACATCAATCGCGCATCCGCTGAAGCCCTTCAAACCCTCCCGCGCATCGGCCCGGAAACTGCGCGCCGAATCGTCGCCGACCGGGACACGCGCGGCCCGTTTCGAAAAAAAGAGGACCTCATGCGCGTCCGGGGCGTCGGCCGGAAAACCTACAAGTGGCTCGAAGCCCTGATCACGGTCGATTGATATGTCAAAAGCCTTTCTCCCCAAACTCGCCGTCGCCCTCCTGATCGGCGGATCGCTCGGATTCTTTCTCCATGTTCCCGGCGATTCCGTCGCTGTTCTGTTCGCCGTCTTTGCCGTGCTGGCGGTCGGCGCGCATGTTCAAAAATTGTTCCAACACGCCGCGTGGTTGTTCATCCTCATGGCCGCCGCGATCCTCGGCCTGTGGCTCACCCGGCAGTCCCTGGAGTTGGAGGAGCGCCGGTTCGCGCAGCTCTATGGGCCGGTGGACGGCCTCGCCGTGCGCGTTCTGTCCGATCCCTATCTCGAACGCCATGCGTCGGTCGAGCTGGCCCGGCCGCCCCACACGGGATTGCACATGATCCTATCCCTGCGCAACCTCGAATCGGCGCCGGCCCTCGGACAGACCATCCTCGTCGATGGCGTCGCGCACGGCCGCCGGCTCGTGCCCGCTCACTGGGAACCCCTGGTTGGGCCGGTCGTGGCGCCCGGACCCATCGAGCAAATCCGCCGGGTGTGTCTGGCCGTTCGCGACCGGATCGACCGGGCACTCATCGAGGCCCGGCCGCCGCCCGCATTCCTGGCATTCGCTCGCGCTGAACTCTTCGGCAAACGCTCGGACCTCGATCCGCGAACGCTCCGCATCCTTCAGGATCACGGGCTCACGCACATCATCGCGGTGTCGGGCATGCACACCACGCTCCTCGCGGCCGTGCTCTTTTTCCTCCTCGCGCCCCTTCTGGATCGCACCGCCGCGGCGGCCCTCACCTGCGCGGCGGTCGTCGGATTCTGCGTGATCGTCGGCCTCCAGCCCTCCGTCGTTCGCGCGGCGATCGCCACGACCCTCACGCTCCTCGCCACACTCCTCAACCGGCCCGTCCGGCTCCTTCACATCACCGCCGCATCCTTTGTGATCGAATTCATCGCCTTTCCCGAACACCTCGGGCACCTGGGATTCCAGCTCTCCTACCTCGCCATCCTCGGCATCTCGCTCAGCGCAATCGCGCTGAGACCCCTCTTCGACAGAACTCGCAATCAGTTCGTCGAAGCGCCCGCATGGACAAA
The DNA here is from genome assembly GCA_001784175.1 of Candidatus Lindowbacteria bacterium RIFCSPLOWO2_12_FULL_62_27. Classification (GTDB taxonomy): domain Bacteria; phylum Lindowbacteria; class 2-12-FULL-62-27; order 2-12-FULL-62-27; family 2-12-FULL-62-27; genus 2-12-FULL-62-27. Next base: position 40,549 of record MFPR01000002.1, on the reverse strand, counting down.
AACCGTACTGCCCCTTCTCATGATCCAGGTCTTCACCGCGCCGCTCACCGCGCACCTCTTTTTCAGGTGGTCCCTCCTCTCCGTGCTGTCCAACCTCGTCTTCCTGCCCCTCTTCACCCTCCTGATCGGCCTCGCAGCCGTCGGCGCCGCGCTCGCGGGGGTCTCGCCCGCCCTGGCCGGCTGGGTCTTCTCGGCCGGCGATGTCTGCCTCGAGGCGACTCTCTACTTCCTCGGCGACCTGCCGGAACTTCTGTCCATCTCATCGAATTTCGGCCATCTGCCGCTCTGGTTTTTGATTCCGTTTCTGGCGTCCTGGACCTTTTTCCTGTTCCTCATCCCCGGCACGCCCCGAAACTGGGCCATCGGCAGCGCCGGCTTCCTCCTCTGCCTGGCCCTCTTCCCGCTCGCCCGAAACAGCGTCGCGCCGTTCTGCATCGAAATGGGCGGCGACCGCGTGCCGTACGTCGACCTGAGAAAGGGCAACCGGATACTCTTTGCCCGGGTGGACCTGCCACCCGGTGAGACGGGCTCGGCGCTGAAACCGATGGTCCAGGAATGGCTGAGAGCGGGAGTGACGCGGATAGATAACATCGAGGCTCAACCGCAGGCGACAGAGATTCTGAAAAATGAATTCAAACTCGTCGATCAGAAAACGCCCGTCGATGGACTCCACGTCCCGCCGGACGGCGGGTTCGTATGGACAGGCCAGGGACTCCGTGTGGTCTATTCCGAATTCGGAAAGCCCGACAAAATACAGTTCAAAAAGACCCGGGCGAAAACACAAACGTGGCTTGCCGCCAAACCGGTGGCCGGCGAAACACTCAAAATACCCGATGGCCTCCACCCGGACCACGTGTTTCTGGCCGGCGCGATCTCGCCGGAAAAACTCAAACCAATCTTCGCGGACCTCGAACAGGCCGGCATCCCCGACCCGCTCGCCGCCTCCATCGACGGCCGCCTCCGCATCTGCCGCTTGGACAATACCCGCTGGACCCACACCACTGCGCTCCAGGAATCCCTCGAAGAATGATCCGCCTCTCCATCCTCATCCCCGTCTTCAACGAATCCCGCCTCCTCCCGGAACTTCTGCGCCGGCTGGACCGCCTCACCATGCCGGACACGGAGGTGCAGCTGATCTTCGTCGACGACGCGTCATCCGACGACAGCTTCAGCATCCTTCAGAACGCGGAAACCCACGGCCTCGCGCCGCGGTTCGACATCCGAATCTTCCGCCACGACCGCAACCTCGGCAAAGCCGCCGCCGTCCGCACCGCGCTCGGCGCCGCCACCGGAGACGTCGTCGTCATCCAGGACGCTGACCTCGAATACGATCCGGCCGACCTGCCCGCGCTCATGGAACCGATCCGCCAGGGGCGGGCCGGAGTCGTCTTCGGCAGCCGGAACCTCACGGACAACCCGCGATATTCCGTCCTGTATTACTGGGGCAACCTCTTCCTCAACGCCGTCGTCTTTCTCCTCTACGGCCGCCGCATCTCCGACATGGAAACCGGCTGCAAGATGATGAAACGCGCGATCCTGTTGGACCTCGACCTGCGCTCGGATCGATTCAACATCGAACCCGAAATCACCGCCAAACTCCTCCGGCGCCGCGTTCCCATCCTCGAGGTCCCGATCCGCTACACGCCGAGATCGCGCGCCGAGGGTAAAAAAATCACCGCCTGGGACGGACTCCGCGCCCTGGGGACGCTCATCTTCTGGCGCTTTGCGTGATTTTATGCTTTTATCTCTGTCGTGATCTCCAAAGACGCAGATCGCGACAGCACGCTCTTTTCAACGGTGCCCGTTTCGGCCTTCATTCGACAGGGTCTCTTTCACAACCTGTTCGGCATCGTCAAATTCCTGCCGTCGCCCGTCGGTGATTTCTTGCGGCTCGCGGTCCTCTGGCTGTTTGGCGCCGACGTGAAATTCTCCTGGCTCCGCGACGGCCTCACCGTCTACTACCCATGGCGGCTCGCCATCGGCAAAAATTGCTGGATCAACGAGTATTGCCACTTCAACGCCTACGGCCGCATCCGCATCGGCAATTTCGTCCTCATGGGTCACCGAACCACCATCATGTCCGACGACCACGTCTTCGATGACCCCGGCATTCCCATCCTCACGCAGGGCCGCGTCGGCAAGGAAGTCATCATCGAGGACGACGTGTTCATCGGGTCCAACGTCTTTATCGGCAAGGGCGTCCGCGTCGGCCGGGGGGCCGTGATCGGCTCGGGGTCGGTTGTCATCAAGGACGTCGAACCCAACGCCATCGTCGTCGGCAACCCCGCCCGCGTCCTCCGCTACCGCGGCCAGCCGGCCGACTCGCATGGACATTCTTGAATTACTTGAACTAAAGAAAAGCTTTTTGTCGCCGGACGCTTGCCTGCGCCCGGTCATCGACATCCAGAGATTCAATCTCCCCGCCGGCGCCCAGACGGCCGTCATGGGAGAAAGCGGGCTTGGCAAAACGACGCTCTTGAACCTGATCTCCGGCATTCTCGCGGCCGACGCCGGACAAATCCTGGTGGGCGGGCGGGACATGGCAAAGCTGTCGGAGGCGGGCCGGGACAAATGCCGGGGGCGATCCATTGGATACATCCACCAGACCTTCAACCTCCTCCAGGGATTCTCGGCCATCGAAAACGTTCTCCTCGCCATGGCCTTCGGACGCGGCATGGACCCGCCTCGCGCCCGGGCGCTCCTCGATCGCGTCGGACTCCGCGATCGCTTGAACGACCGGCCGCGGCAGTTGTCCAGCGGGCAGCAGCAGCGCGTCGCGATCGCGCGCGCGCTCGCCAACCAACCCAGCCTCGTCCTGGCGGACGAGCCGACCGGCCATCTCGACCCGGCCAACGCGCGGGAGGCGCTGGCGCTGATCCGGGAAGTATGCGCGGAAACCGGGGCGGCGCTCCTGCTCGTCACGCACGATCGCGAAATTCTGGCCGGGTTCGAGTCGGTCGTTTCGCTCGCCGCCATGAACCGCGCGATGGATTCGGCCAAATCAGCATGATGACGGGGGCCACGCTCCGCGCAATTACGCTCATCGTCCGGCGAAGCCTCCGGCAGCACGCCGTGTCGACCCTCGTCACCGCCGCATCCGTTGCGCTGGCCGTCGGCCTCCTCATGGCCGTCTTCAGCATCAACGCTCAGACCTATCGCGCATTCACCGGCGGACCCGTCGGATTCGACGCCGTCCTCGGCGCTCGCGGCAGCCAGATCCAGCTTGTCCTCAACACCGTCTTCCATCTCGAAACCTCCCCCGGCAACATCCCTTGGTCCCTCTACGAGTCCATCCGCCGGGACCCCCGGGTGCGCCTGGCGATCCCGTATGCGGTCGGCGACAACTTCATGGGCTTTCGAATCGTCGGAACCATCGGCGACCTCTTTTCACAATTCCAGTTCGCGCCGGGCGGCCGGGCCTTTGACCCGGCGAAAAACGAGGCGGTCATCGGACAGGTCGTCGCCGAAAAAACCGGACTCCGCGTCGGATCGGTCTTCAGCCCCTTTCATGGCGTCAACTTCGACGAGAACATGCGCCACGCCGACGAATTTGTCGTCGCCGGCGTCCTTCAAACGTCCCATTCCCCATCCGATCGCGTCATCTGGATTCCCATCGATGGTGTGTTTCATATGACCGGACATGTCCTCCGCGGAACCGGTGAAACCTACCAGCCCCGACCCGGGGAGGAAATTCCGGCTGAGCACAAGGAAGTCAGCGCCGTCATGCTCAAACTCCGCAACCCCCAAGCCGGCTTCATGCTCGATCAGTCCATCAACCGGCAGGGTCGTGTCGCCACCCTTGCCTGGCCCATCGGGCTGGTCATGGCGGAACTCTTTGATAAAATGGGCTGGATGTACCGCATCCTTCAGATGGTCGCATGGCTCATCGTGGGAGTCGCCGGCGCCACCGTGTTCGCCGGCGTCTACAACACCATCCAGGAACGCCGCCGGGACTTCGCGATCCTCCGCGCCCTCGGCGCGCGGCGCCGAACGGTCTTCTCCGCCGTCGTCATCGAATCCGCCGCCATCACCGCCCTGGGCGCCGCCGCAAGCTTCCTCGTCTACGGCGCGCTCCTGGCCGGCGCAGCCGCGGTCATTCGTGCCCAAACCGGCGTCGTCCTCGACGCGCTCTACTTCCACCCCGCCCTCATCCTCGGTCCCATCGGCGCGGTCGCGCTCGGCGGCGCCGTCGGCATCGTCCCGGCCATTAAAGCCTACGCCACCGACGTGGCAGCCCATCTCGCCCCGGTTTCATGATGCGGGCAACAGCGGCTTTCGTCGCAGCGTGCTTCCTCGCGGCGCCCGGACCCGCAACGGCAGCGCAGAAGCCGCCGTCTGCCGCTGACACGCACCCAAAGATTTCTCAGCAGACGCCGCGCCGCGACACCAGCCTCATCGACACGCTGGCCAAGGCCGGCGACGGATGGAAACTGGCCTTCAGCCATATCTCCGGCTTCACCTACGATATCTCCAACGAGGACATCTTCACCGACCCCGAAACGGCCATCGCCCGCCTGAGGCAGAAAAAACTGATCCCCGCGCCCGTTCGGGCGCTCGACGGGGAGAAGGTCTCCCTGGTCGGCTACATGATGCCCATCGATTTCTCCGAAGGAACGGTCCGATCCTTCATCCTGCTCCCCAATCAGCAGGCCTGTTGCTTCGGCATCATGCCGAAAATGAACGAAATGATCTTCGTCACCTTCCCGGACGGTCGCGGCACAAAACTCGCCAAGGACATGCCCCTGGAAGTCTCCGGACGCATCCGGGTCGGAGAAAACGTCTATGGCGAAAGCGTCTTCGCCCTCTACCACATCACCGCCGACCGCGTCGAACCGACCCGGGAAGGAATCGAACTCCGTGACGAAATCCAGCGCCTCCAGAATTCCCTCATCCGCAACAAGTGAAAATCCCTTGGCCTGGTCTACCCCGCCTCCTGAAGCTTGGAGGCGACGACGCGGTTTCGGCCGGCGCGCTTCGCTTCATACAGCGCTTCGTCGGAGGCGCGGATCAGATCCTCGCCTGACTGCCCGGCCGGCCATTCGGCGACGCCGATGCTGACGGTGAAGGTGAGAACGCCGCCGTCCTCGAATTTGAGGTCCTGATAGGTTTCGACCGCGGCGCGGATTCTCTCGCCGACGGCCGCGGCGGCGGACAGGGAAGTGCCCGGCAGGATGATCGAAAATTCCTCGCCGCCCAGCCTGGCGACAATGTCCCGGCGCCGCTCGGCTTCCCGGACGTCGATCGATCGGACGGTCTGGGTCAGGATGCGGGCCAGCGCTACGAGAACAACATCACCCACCTGGTGGCCGTAGGTATCGTTCACTTTTTTGAAATGATCTATGTCGAGCATCAGGAGGGACAGAGGCGTCCGGTTCTTCGTGGACGCATCGATCTCGTCCGTCAGGCGCTGATTGAAGAACCGCCGGATGTAGACGCGGGTCAGCTCGTCGGTGATGGCGAGTTCATACAGCCGCGCGTTTTCGAGCGCGCTGCCGGCGGCCGTCGCGAACGTCTGGTACAAGTACACGGTTTCGCGGTCATAGCCGTGGTCGGTCGCGTGCTCCGGCTCCCCGACAATCACCACCCCGAGAATCTTCCCCTGCGCGGTCAGGGGAAGGACCAGATACCAGGCGTTGGACGGAATGTGCGCCTTGTCTTCGTAGAACAGCGCATGTTCCGGATGCCCGCTGATGTCGCCGGTCTGGACATGGCCCCGGGTCGAAATCGCCTTTGCCGCCAGACCGCCGTCCATGTCCAGGGAAACCTTCGGATTGATCAGGTTGATGCCGGCGGCGACGCTCGGCGATTTCTGATCGGCGCCGCAGAGCAGCAGGGCCACTTTGCGCGCGCCGGTGGCTTCCGCGAATTTCGTGACGATGATGTTGTGCAGCAGGACTCGGTCAAGCTCCGAGTTGATGTCGATGGCCAGCCGGTTCAATTTTTCCAGATCGTCGATGCGATGCTGGAGCCTCCGGTTGATGTCGTTGAACAGCCCGGCAATCACACCGGCTTCGTCCGAACCCGAAGCCTTCACTTCGCGAAACGACTTTCCCTCGGCGACTTCGTCGGCAACCTGGATTACTTCCCTGAGCGGCCTCGAGATCCGCGCTGCCCAGTAATAGGTCAGGGACAGACACAGAATCAGCATGACCACGATCACCAGCACGCTCGGCAGCACGGTCGTCTCCAGATCCATCCGCTCCGGCTTCAGCTCGGCCTTTACGTACCCCAGCAGGGATCGGCGCTTGTAGGCTCGGACGGTCACGAAGGCATATCCCCGGTCCCTGTTTTGCCGGTCGAGCTCCGCGCGCGGCGCGTCGGACGGCGCCGTTTCTTCTGATTCGGTCTTTGACATGTAGGTGGCCACGCCGCCGGCATCGTCATAGACGATGACCTGGTAGATGTAGGGATTCGAGTCGATGACGGATTTCAGGATGAGCCTCAGTTCCCGCAGGTTGGTCACGGATTTCCAGTTGTTCTGTCTGGCCATGAACGCGCGGACGCCGGACACGGATGCCAGGACGCTTTTCCGGATAAACAGCTTCTCCTGGTAATGGCTCCAGAAAAAAGAAAAAATAAGCAGAAGGGCGGTGCTGACCAGCACCATCCCGCCCAGAACCACCGCTATCTTTTTCTTGAGGTCATATCTGATCTGCTTGAATCGCAAATTTCGCATCGCCGTCCCGCCTGTCGCCTTCTCCATGCAGGATACCTTACCTGATTTCAGGCGGTTTCCATATCGTCTGAACTCCCCGGTATACAGGTTAGTGAAAATCCTCATTGTGTTTTTCGCCCCGGAAAGGCAAACTGTTCAGTTATAGGGCCCGTAGCTCAGTCGGTCAGAGCAGGGCACTCATAATGCCCCGGTCGCAGGTTCGAGGCCTGCCGGGCCCAGGGAGGGTGGCCCGTACTTCATATAGAGGCTGTTTGAAAAAAAACGCATATGACTACGAAACCTCAGACTTTGCCGGACCTCTCGCTTCTCCTTGCCATTGAGGAACTGGATCAGAAACGCAGGGAGATCGACGAGCGCCTGAAGGAAATACCCGCGCGGCGCGAGCGGCTCAATGCCGAACTTGCGCGATTGGACCGATCCCTGTCCGAGAAGGAACAGTCGATCTCTGTCAAGGAAAAATCCATCTCCACCCTCGAACTCGACTGCAAAACCTCCCAGACCCAGGAGGCCGACAAAAAGGTCAAGCTCAACAGCGTCAAAACACAGAAGGAATACGACGCCCTCAAGGAGGAAATCGAACTCGCCAACGCCGAGCGCGGCAAACTCGAGGAGAAAATCCTCCTCCTCATGGACGAGATCTCCGAACTTAAAAATCTCGTCAAACGCGACAAACAGGCCGCCGAATTGAAAAAAAAGGAGATCCGACTGGAACTCGACGCCCTCGCCGCCACCGAAAAGGCCCTCCAGGACCAGTCCCAAGCCGCGAACGTTGACTCCCAGACGCGCCTCCAGGCGCTGCCGGAGGACGCCCTCAGAGAATACAAGAAACTCCGCGCGGCCCTGCCGGAAGGCCGCATCCTCTCCAGGCTCTCCGCCGAAGACAACACCTATTACTGCTCGGCCTGCAATTCGCCGGTCTCGCACCAGATCGTCATCAACATGAAAAAACGCCTATCCCTCTCCCGCTGCGACATCTGCCACCGCCTCCTGTATCTCTGATTTTTGACTCCCGCCCGCCTGTACTATAGGATGTATCTGGCCGATAAGTAACGTAGAGGTATACCATCATCGCAGGAGAAGAACCGGATGGCGGAAAAGGACGCATACGAAAAAGCGCTTGAAGACCTGATGGCCGGGCTTTCTGAGCCCGCGCCCAAGAAGGCCGAGGAGGAGGAAAAGGAAAAGAAGTCCGCCGCGCCCTCGGCATCCTCCCGCGACGCCGTCGGGGAAAAAATGTCCCAGGTCGATGAAATGGCCGCCGACCTCGAACAGCTTCTCTCCTCCGCTTCCCTCACCGAACACGTCGAGGCCGCCAAGGCCGAGGAGGAGGCCAAACTCGCCGAGGAAAAGATGGAGATGGAGGACATGGAAACCGCCCTCGCATCCGCCCTCGCTGCGCCCGCCGAACCCGTCACCGCCGCCACCTTCGACGAAATCGAGGAGGCCTGGGAGGAACCCGAAACCCAAGTCGCGCCCGTGCCGGGCGAGCCCATCGCCGTCGCGCCGGCCGATATCACCACCCTCTACCAGGCGCCGGCCAAACCGGGGGTCGAGGAAGTCGTGGTGGTCGAGCCGGAAAAGTTGTCGGAAAAGCGCAAGAGGTTTTACGCCAAAACCTCCCTCGGCATCGCCGCGGCCGCGCTCCTTTCTTTCCTCTTCTTCACCTACCTCATCCAGCCGTCCCTTCGCGCCTACTACTACCACCTCCTGGTCTCCGCCGTGAAGGAAAAACGCTACGCCGACGCCGATCAACACCTCCTCAAGTCCGAAACGTTCGGAATGACGAAGGAAAAATTCATGAAATTGTCCGACATCGCGCTCGAGAACAAAGATATCCCCCATAGCCTCGGCTTCGCCCGTAAGGCCTTCGAGATCGCGCCTGTCTACGTCCATGCCCTCAACCGGATCGCGCGCATTTACATCCTCCAGGGGCGCATCGATGAGGCGGAAAACAACGCCAAAAATACGCTCGTCATCGACCCCGACAACCTCGAGGCCCTCACCCTCCTCGCCACCGCCTACTACAAGAAACAGGACATCCCCAAGGCTCAGCGCCGCATCGCGGACGTCCTCGCGCGCGACCGCAACTACGTGCCGGCCCTCGAGCTGTCGCGCGACATCTACATCGATCTCAAAAACTACAGCCAGGCCCTCACCCTCCAGCATCAACTGACCGAGGTCAAAAAGGATATTCCGGAGGCGCAGAAATTGCTCGACCTCGGCAAGATCTACTATTCGGACGAGAAATTCTCCGCCGCCGAAGGATACCTCAAACAGGCTTTCGAAAAGGATCCCACCCTGTGGGAAGCCGGGTACTTCCTTGCCAAAAGCCAGATCGGACTCGGAAAGTATTACCTCGCCGGCGAGCAGATCACACGGACACTGAAAGAGGCCCCCAGCCCCACCCTCGACATGTACCATCTGCGCGCGGTCTCCAACTATGAACTCGGAAACATCCGCACCGCCATCGAGGAACTTCAGCGCATTCGCGTCATTAATCCCAAGTATGCGCCCCTCTACGTCCTCATGGGGAAAATCTTCGTCCACACCTATGGCGAGTATGAGGCCGGACTCAAGTATCTCGAGCAGGCGCGGACCCTCAAGTTCGAGGACAAGGATTTCTTCCGCACCCTCGGCGAGGCCTATTTCAGGCTGCGGCGGCACCGGGAGGCGCTCGAGGCCTGGAAGCCGCTCCTCGCCAACATCGCGCCAACCGATCCCTTCCTCTTTCGCGTCTCCGCGTGCCTCATCCACCTCAAACAAATGGAACTCGCGGAGACCATCCTCCTGAATATGCAGTCCAAGGGCAGCCGGGCCACCGCCATCCAAAACAACCGCGGGGTCATCTATGAGCTGCTCGGCAACCGTGACCAGGCGCTGCGTTTCTATTTCAAAGCCACCCAGATCGCCGTGACCCAAGGACGGAAAGACAGCGCCGTCCCTAAAAAGAATTTCGACCGCCTCATCTCCAAGCAGGGGGACCTCGACGTTGATCTCAGCGTCATGCTGCAACCCTGAGTAAAAGACTTTTCTTCGGACTCCCGCTCGACCCGGAGAGTCGGGCAAAGGTCGCGGAGTATCTCGGGATCATTCGCCCGGTGTTCAGAGGCGGAAAAGTCTCGTGGGTGAACCCCGGTCTCCTTCACATCACGCTCAGGTTCCTCGGGGAAACTTCGGCGGACGGACTCCTCAAACTTCAAGGATGGGAATCGGCCGTCCAATCCTTGCCTGGGATCGCCGCGCAAATCGGCCCTCTGGGCGCATTTCCGAATCTCAAGAATCCCCGCGTTCTGTTTCTCCAAGTCACCCCGCCCGACCCCTTTCTGGCCCTCTTTCAATGCCTTGAACGCTGGCTCGCCGGCCACGGCATTCCTCCGGAACCACGCCCCTATCACCCCCACCTGACCATCAGTCGAGTCCGGCGCGGCCCCGCGCCGCCGCCGGACCTACTGCCGGCCTTTGACCCCCTCGCGGCCCGCTTCTCCAGCGTCGGCCTCTACGAAAGCCTCCTGTCCCCCTCAGGTTCGACCCATCTCCCCCTGGCCACGGCCAGCTTCCGGTAAGATTTTCAATTTCTTTTGATTTTCCCCTAAAGTTTCACCCAAACACGCCGATAAGATGATTAGGAATTGTTTGCAATATATGCCGCACCCGGAAAGATGCGAGGCGTCTGCCGCCAGCCGTCCGCCCCAGCAGGATCGGGTTATCAGCAAGTAAGTTCGGGGATCAACGCCACAAGACATCTATGATTTGAAACGCCGGCCCTCTCCGGAAGGAGAGGGATTTTATTCCACGGAGGGAGGAACCTGACCATGGCGACACTCACCAATCTGGGCGCTTTTTCCGTCCAGCGTTACATCGGAATCCACAATCAGCTCCTGACCCGGGCCCTCGAACGGCTCGCTTCGGGATACCGCATCAACCGCGCGTCCGACGATCCGTCCGGACTCGCGCTGGCTGACAAGTTCCGCACGCAGGTCCGGGCGCTGCAGCAGGCATCTCAGAACATCACCCTGGCCACCAATTTCATCCAGACAGCCTTCGACGGAATGACAGAATCCGTCGGCATTCTCCAGGACATCCGCGACCTGGCGATCGAATCAACCAACGGCGCGCTGTCCACCAGCGACCGCCAGAAGAACCAGACCGAAATCAACACCCTCATCACAGAAATCGACCGGTTGGCGACGGCCGTGAGGTTCAACGGAATCAAGCTCCTCAACGGCGCATTCTCCTCCATCGGCCCCACCGGCGCGCTCATCGGCGGCGGGTCCTTTGTGGGAAGTTTGGTGTTTCATGTCGGCGCCTACAGCGGCGCGAAGTTGAGCACCTTTCTTTCGACCACCTCGGCCAAATCACTGGGCGTGAACGGACTTGATATCACCTCCCAGCTCAAAGCCTCCAACGCGGTCCTCCTGCTGAACAGTTCCATCAGCCGGCTTCTCTCCCGGCGCGCGCGGGTCGGCGGGGTCGAACGCAGGCTTGAGACGGCCAAGAACATGGTCGACATCGAGGCCAACGCGCACCTGGCGACGGAAAGCTCCATCCGCGACGCCGACGTCGCCGCAGAAATCGTCAACTTCACGAGGGAGCAGATTCTCCTCCAAGCCTCCACCGCCATGCTCGCACAGGCCAACCTGGTCTCGCAAAACGTCCTGCAGCTGTTCCGCTTTTAATCCCTACCCTACCCTCCCCTCTCCCCCTTGTGGGGAGAGGGCCAGGGTGAGGGGGTTCCGGCGGTTCTCTGTTTTCAGCCTCCCCGATTTTTGATATAGTTCCCGCTATGTACCAGGTCTATCGCCGGGATATCAGAGTGGACGCCGTGACGCCGGTGCTGTTTTACAAGCATCTCGCCAACCGGCCGTATTCGTTTCTCCTCGAAAGCGTCGTGGGGGGCGAACGGGTCGGGCGGTATTCCTTTGTCGGGCTCGATCCCGAACGCGTTGTCCGGATCGACGCAAATCGCGTCAGCGTCCTCGATCCGACCCGGGACCGGGCCGTATTTGAAAGCCTCGATCACAGGGGGCTGGAAACCCTCCGCGAATTTTTCAGACAGACCTTCCAGAACGTCACCGCCGACCCCGACTATCCGCTCTCCAGCGGGCTCGTCGGATACATCGGATACGACATCGTCCGGCTCCTCGAGCGCCTGCCCGACGCGCCGCCGTGCGGGCTCGACATCCCCGACACCATGCTCGTCCTGCCGCGGGCCCTCGTCGCGTTTGATCACCTGCTCCAGCGCATCAGCCTCTTCATTCACCACCGCCGCGGCCGGGAGGCGGCCGCCAAGGCCTATGCGGACGCGCTGATTCGAAAAATCCGCAAGACTCGCACAGGCTTTGAACTGTTCGAGACAGCCGAAGACGCCGGCCGGAATGGAGGAGTTTCATCCAACATGTCCCGGCGACGGTTCGACCGGATGGTGCGCAAGGCGCAATCCTATATTCGGGCCGGCGATATTTTTCAGGTGGTGCTGTCCCAGCGGTTTCAGACGGAGTTCCGCAGCGACCCCTTCTGGCTCTACCGCGCGCTCCGGGCCCTGAATCCCTCTCCGTACATGTTCTATTTGAAATACCCCGATTTCTCGCTCGTCGGTTCGTCGCCCGAAATACTCGTACAGCTCAAATCCGGCAAGGTGTATCTCCGGCCGATCGCGGGGACCCGGCGGCGGGGCCGGACCGACGCCGAGGACCGCGACCTCGAACGGGAACTCCGCGCCGATCCCAAAGAACGCGCCGAACACCTCATGCTCGTCGACCTCGGCCGAAACGATGTCGGCGCCGTCGCGCAGTTCGGGTCTGTTCAGACCACGGAGGCTTTCACCATCGAACGATACTCCGCCGTCATGCACCTCGTCAGCCAGGTCGAGGGAATCCTGCGGCCCGGCAAGGACGCCTTCGACGTATTCGCCGCCGCTTTTCCCGCCGGCACCGTGACCGGGGCGCCCAAAATCCGGGCCATGGAAATCATCGATGAACTCGAACCCACCCGGCGCGGACCCTACGCCGGCGCCGTCGGGTACTTCGGCGCGGGCGGCCACATGGACCTCTGCATCACGATCCGGACCATCCTCGCGCAAAACAACGTCGCCTATGTCCAGGCCGGCGCGGGCATCGTCCACGACTCCATCTCCAAACGCGAGTTCATGGAAACCCAGAACAAGGCCCGCGCCCTCCTCCGCGCCGTCCACCTCGCCAAACAGATGGCCGCGTCAAAATGATACTGGTCATCGACAATTACGACTCCTTCGTCTACAACCTCGTCCAGTATGTCGGCACGTTCCGAAAGGATGTCCGCGTCGCTCGGAACGACGAGTTGACGGTCGAGGACGTCGGCCGGCTCCGGCCGCACGGAATCATCCTTTCCCCCGGACCCGGCCGGCCCGAAACCGCGGGAATCTGCGTGCCGCTCATTCGGGCGTATTCCGGCCGCATCCCGATCCTGGGCGTTTGCCTCGGCCATCAGGCCCTCGGCATCGCCTTCGGCGCCCGGGTCGTCCGCGCCGGGGACATCGTCCATGGAAAAACATCCGTCATCCGCGTCCTCCGTCCATCCCGGCTCTTCTCCGGCCTGCCCCGCCGCTTTCAGGCCACCCGATACCATTCGCTCGTCGTGACCCACAAGACCGTGGCGCCGCCGCTCACGGTCACGGCCAAAACCGCCGATGGGAAATATGTGATGGCTCTGGAAGTGTCCAAACACAGGACGTTCGGCGTGCAGTTTCACCCTGAATCGATCGAGACCCACGTCGGCCTCGACATCGTGCGGAATTTCCTCAAGCTGTGCTAGGCCTCTTTCGCGCGCTCCTCGCCGGCCTCCTCCCGCTGACCGGCCCGGCCATCGCGATCGCCACCGTCGAATCGACCGGCGAGGTTCTCATCAAAGGCGCAGACGGCGTGCTTCGGACGCCCCACACCGGCGGATGGACGGGCGCGCGGGCCGTTTCGATTCCGCGCGCGGGAGGAATTCAATTCGCGTGGGGGACCGCAACGCTCATCCTGGAATCCGCGGATGCCAACGGCGCGGACTTGGAGCTCGGCCATGCGCCGGCAGACCACTGCGCGCTCCGGGGCGGCCATCTCGAGGTCCGGGCCGATTCGGCCATCACGGTCGAGTTGGGCAGGGCATCCGTTGTCGTGCAAGGAACGGCCACTTTTCTGCACGCGCCCGATCTCGAATCGACGATCCGCGTTTTTGAAGGCCGCGCGGTCGTCTCGGCCGATGACAAAACCTTCACTCTTGCGGCCCAGGACGGCCTCCGCGTTTCTTCCTCCGGCGAAATCTCGCGCGCGCGCCTCATTCCGCCGCCGGTCATCCGCCCGCCGGACGAGGTCGTCGAACCGCCCCTGACGCTGACGGCGGTCCGCATGGACGAGCGGATTTCCGCCGGCGCCATCCGGGTCGAAGTCTCGGATCACGAAACTTTCTGGCAGGCGGCGGAAAATTTTATTGTTCGGCCGGATGAGCCTGTCGTGATCACGGACTTGTCCGACGGGACAAAATTCTTGCGAGTCTCCTCCGTCAATCGCGCCGGACTGGCCGGACCGCCCGGACCGGTCTTCCGGACAACAGTCCTCTCCGGCCCGCCCGAGGTGCGGGCCGCGGACTGGATACAGACGGGCCGCATCCGTGGCCAGTTCAGCCCCCCGATCCCGCGCGCTGAAGTGGTATGGCATCACGTCCGGACGGTCTCCGATGACAGCGGCTCGTTTGTAATCGCCCCCGATCTCCCCTACGGGCTCGTCATTGCCGATATTCGACCTGGGGCGAGCGCGATGGCGCTCCTGTCCGATCCCGACCATTTCGCCTGGTGGCTGGAGGCGCCGCCGGAACAAATCGAGCGCCGGCTCTTTGTCCGCACCGACATTCTGCCCTTCCGGAATGCTTCATCCCGCGCCGAGGTACGGCTGGATGGCAGGCGCCTGCCGCCCGGCGACACGCGGATCGCCGTGCCGCCGGCAACGGCGCGGACCTTCGAGTTTTTTCTCGATGATCAGCCCTTCGGAACTCTTTTGGTCCAACAGGACGTCGAGGGGCCGAAAATCCTGAACGTCGGCCTTGAAACACGCGGCCCGGCCGAACGGTTCTACGTGCTGGCCGACGTCGTCGATCTCGGCATCGGACTCGACCTGCCGGCACTCGCCATCTTTGAAAGCGATGCCGGCGAACGCGTCGAGATTCCCCTCCATCGCGTGTCCAAACTCCGGCTCGAAGGCCGCACCGAAACCACCGCGCCCCCGCGCGGCCGGTCCCGCATCTGGTGGGTCCGCGTCGAAGCCCGGGATCTTCTGGGAAACCTCTCCCGATTCGAACAGGCCATCTATTACAAGCGGCAGAAAAAATATCTCTCGATCAGCCTCAAGGACCTCGTAAAAATATGGAAAAACAAGATCTAGGATTCAAGGCGCTCCTCGAGAAATTGCTGCAGGGCAAGTCCCTTGACCCCGGGGAAACCGCGCCGCTCTTTGAGGGACTGACCGGCGACGCGCCGCCGGAAATGAAGGCCGCGGTGCTGGCGGCGCTCCGCGTCAGAGGCGAAACCGTCACCGAAATCCTCGGACTCGCGCGCGAGATGCGCGCGCACGCGGTCGCGCTGCCCGAGGACATGCGCCAGGCCCTCGACACCTGCGGCACCGGCGGAGACGGATCGCGCAGCCTCAATCTCAGCACGATCTCGGCGATCCTCCTCTCATCCATGAACGTGCCCATCGTCAAACATGGAAACCGGTCCGTGTCCTCGTCCTGCGGAAGCGCCGACGTTCTCGAAGGACTCGGACTGCCGCTCGACCTCTCCCCCGATGCGTCCGCCCAACTCTTCAGGGAGACGCAATTCGCCTTTCTCTTTGCGCCGCTCTACCATCCGGCCATGAAATCGATCGCGCCGGTCCGCAAGGCCCTGCAGGTCCGCACTGTGTTCAATTTCCTCGGGCCGCTCGCCAACCCGGCCCGCGTCCACCATCAGATCGTCGGCGTGCCGGCGCCGGAACGCGTCCGGCCCTTCGCGGAAGTTCTGAAAGGGCTGGGATTGAAATCGGCCATGGTCGTCCATGGCGAGCCGGCCCTCGACGAGATTTCGCCCTGCGGGAAAACCCGCGCCGCCTGTTTCTTTCAGGAAGGCGACATTACGGAAGTGCAGTACGAGCCGCACAACTTCGGCGTCCCGCCGGTCGCGCCCGACCGCTTGAAGGTGTCGGATGTCCGCGAGGCTGTGGCGCGCGCGAGCGCAGTCCTGTCCGGCAAAGGCGCCGAATCCGATCAGACGGCTGTCGCCGTCAATGCGGCCGCGGCGCTCCTGGTGGTTGGCCGAGTCTCGACGGTGGCCGAAGGCGCCACGGCGGCGCTGTCACACCTCGCCTCCGGTCAGGCCGCGAAGCATCTTGAAAAAATAATTGAGACGGCCGGACGGCTGAAAAGCCATGCCTGAGGACGTCCTGACCCGCATCCTTGCATCCGTTCGAAAGAGACTTCAGGAACGAAAAACTAAATTCCCCCTCAGGCTCATAACTCGGTGGGCCGCCGCAATCCGCCCCTCCGATTTTGCCCGCGCGGTTCGCGGTAAAACACGGCTCTCGATCATCGCTGAAATTAAACGCTCGTCCCCCAGCTCGCCCAATCTTGCCCGCGGCCTCGATCCGGTCGCCATGGCACGCACCTACCACCGGGCCGGCGCGGCCGCGCTTTCGGTCCTCACCGAGCAGGACCATTTCGCCGGGTCCGTGCGGGACCTCCAAAACGTCGCGCGCGTTGTGCCGCTCCCCGTCCTTCGAAAGGATTTTATCGTCGATGAATACCAGATCTACGAAGCGAGGGCATTCGGCGCTTCCGCCGTCCTCCTCATCGTCCGCGCGCTCCGTCCCGCGCAACTCCGCCGGCTCCTCCGGCTCGCCACATGGCTCAAACTGGCGGCCCTCGTGGAGGTCCACGACGAACAGGAATTGGAAACGGCGCTGGCGGCGGGCGCGCGGATCATCGGCGTCAACAACAGAAACCTCTCCACCCTCAAAACCGACCTCGCCGTCGCCCTCAACCTCCTGCCGCTCGTCCCGCGTACCTGCGTGGCCATCGCCGAAAGCGGCTACAGCCGGCCCTCGGACCTCGTCCCGCTGCGCGGGATCGCCGACGCCGTCCTCATCGGCACGGCCCTCCTCCGCGATCCCCTGCGAATCAGGCGGATTTTGCGGGCTGCGCGGGCGCGGCCGCCGAAACAGGCTTCAGTTTCCGCTCGATGATCTTCTGCTGCCAGATGCCCAGCACCGTTGAGACGAACCAGTAGAGGTTGAGGCCCGCCGGGAAGGTGAGAAAGAGAAACGTAAAGATGACCGTCATCATCATGCCGATCTTCGCCTGGTTCGGGTCCGGCGACGGCGTGAGTTTCTGCTGGATCAGCATCGACGCGCCCATCAGGACCGGCAGAATGTAGTAGGGGTCCCGCTCCGAAAGGTCCAGGACCCATAAAAAGGAGGCGCCGCGAAGTTCGATGGCGTACTGCAGCATGTTGTAGAAGGCGATAAACACGGGAATCTGAAGCAGAATCGGCAGGCACCCGCCGGCCGGGTTCACCTTGTTGTCCTTGTACAGCCGCATCAGCTCCTTGTTCAACTTCTCCTTGTTGTCCTTGTACTTGTCCTGAATCACCTTCATCTTCGGCGTCAGTTCCTTGAGCTTCGCCATCGATGCATACGATTTGTACGTCAGCGGATACAGCACCACCCGGACGATGCACGTGAGGAGAAGGATCGACACGCCGTAGTTGGGAATCGCCTTGTGGAACAGGTTCATGAGCCGCAGCATCCAGAATCCCAGCCAGTCGAACCAGCCGAATTTCATGATGTCCAGAAGATCTTCTCCGTACTGCGTCAGATACTCCGGATTCTTTGGCCCCGCATACAGCGTCTCCCGCAGCGTCAGCGTTCCGCCCGGCGGCGCCGTCAGGACACCGTACTGCGCCTCCGCGGTCAGCGTCGGGCCGTCCATGGACAGCATCGCGCGCGTGAGCGCGCTGTCGGGGATCAAGGACACCGTGAAATAGCGGTCGCCGACGCAGATCCAGCGCAGCACGCCGTCGAGGACCTCCGACCGCCGCTCCGCTGACGGGCTGGCCCGGCCGAAGAGCCGGTCAAAAAAACCAGGCGACTGCTCCTGCCAGTGCTCGATGTCCTTGCCGAGTTTCAAGAACAGCTCATGGATGTCGAGATCCGTCCGGAAGGATTTGCGCGGCAGCGGCGCCAGCAGGAGTCCCAGCGCATGGGAGGAATCGATGCCGAATTCGACCGGCGCGGCGGTCAGATTCCGAAGCCGCGTCTCCAGCCGCGCCTCGTAGGGCCGGCCGCTGAGTTCTATCGTGCGCTCGACGCGGTACAGCGGCGACCCCTGCGGGGAAACGGCTTCGTACACATAGCGGACCTGCCGCTCCGTACCGCCGTCCTTCCTGTATCTTTGGATTTCTGTGCCAGGCAGGCGCAGCCCAACGCAGGGCGCCCGCCACGTTTCGTCCACCAAAATCACGTCCCGCGTGTCCCGGTGCGGCAGCCTCGCGATCCCCGGCAGGCGGATTTGCCGCAGACCCGCACCGAGGTTGGTGGCGGTCAATTCAATCCCATTCCCGCTGAGAACGGTCGTCTCTTCCGCAAGGCTTGTGTCGACAGGCGAAATGGGGATCGGCTGCGGTGATGCAAGTTCAATCGGCTTCAAACTCGCAGTCGGAGCGACTGTGTCTTCACCGGCTTTGCCAGGCCCGGAAACCTGCTTCGGCGGCGGATACTTGTACGCCAGAAACATTTGATATGACGCAAAAACAATCAGCGACAGAACGAACGCCAGAAGAAGCCGCCGGTCCTCCGAGTTCATGGAAGGTCCACCCCCCCGCGCGACAGCGGATGACAACGCAAAAGCCGCCAGAGCGCCGACCCAAGACCCCGGACCGCGCCGCGCCGGCGAATCGTTTCCGACGCGTAGTCCGAACATGTTGGATAAAACCGGCAACCGCCCCACATCGCCGTCAGGGGACGAAACGCGACGGCGTAGATTCGGATCAGCAGCAAAAGAACGCGTGCGGCCATGATCAGAGTTTCGACAAGAGCCGGCGCAACACGGCGTCCGCGGCGGCGCGCGTTTTCAACGACGTGGCCGACCCACGCGCCAGCAGGATGCAGTCCGCCGGCCCGGGAATATGCGCGCCGGCCAGATGACGGAATGACTCGCGAAGAATCCGCTTCAATCGGTTCCTCGGCACGGCGTCACGCGCCACACGGCGGCCCACCACCACCCCGAGCCGGATCAGCGCCTCCGGCGCCTCCGGGTCTGATACCAGAAACACCAATGACGAATGCGAAACCCGCCGGCCCTTCTTGTAGACCCGGTCGAACGCGCCGGCCGGCAACCGCGCCACACGGCTCACGCAGACAGCCGCTTGCGGCCTCTGGCCCGCCGGCGGCGCAGAACGTTCCGGCCGCCGGGCGTCTTCATGCGCCTTCTGAACCCGTGCTTGCGCTTTCGCTTCAAAACGTGTGGCCTGAATGTCGGTTTCATGCCGTACCTCCTGTACGAGTGCTCTGCAGCACGTAATAAGCATCTTTATAAAATGGCCGGCCTTCCATGCGCGCAGCGGCCCGGCCCGCAAAACTCAGAACATAGGGATCCTTCTCCCGCAGGGAATGAAAATGCAGGCAAAGATACGCGTCCGGACGCGACAGCTGGCCCAGGGCCCACATCGCGCCCGCGCGTAGATTCGGATCCGGCGCGCGCAGGTACGACTCCAGCACCGGGTACGCGAGATCGGGATCGCCCGAGAACAAGGCCTTGGCGGTGTTGATCACCACGCGGGCGTTGGGGTCGCTCAAATACGGTTTGATCCGGAACCGCAGCTCGTCCGGATCGCGGCCCAGGACCGCATCCATGCTTTCGATCGTGTTCGCCCTCACCCGCGCGTCCTTGTCCTCCAGCATGTCCCTCAGCCGGTCCACGACCTCCTTGCGATCCGGAAATCCCCGAAGGCCCGCACAGGCCGCCGACCGCACGCGCTCGTCGGGGTCATTGAGAGATTTCAGCAGGATGTTGTACGCCTTCTCGTGCCGGATCCCCTCCAAAGACCGCACGGAGGAAATCCGGACGAGCGGTTCCGGATCCTCGCACAGCTTGAACAGGCCGGCCGGCGGGTTCTCCGCGCAGAGATGCGACAGGGCCGACGCAATTTTTCGTTTCAGCATCCAGTGCGCGCCGCCGATCCTCTTCTCGATCTCCGCCGCCTCCGCCGCGCCGCCGATCACCATCAGCGCCTCCATCACGGCCATCTGCACCGGAAGGCTCGGCGTGTCCAGATGGCGCGCGATCTCCTTCACCGGCGCCTTGAGGTCCGCGGCGCCGACGCTCTCGATCATCCGCGCCACCGTCATCGCCGCGCTCTCCTGCTCCATCTGCGCCGCGAGACGCTGCTGAAGCCGCGCGCGGACCTGGACGGCGTCCTCCTTCGAAAGCTGCAGCGCCTGATCGACCACTTTCGAAAAGGCCTCGCCCCACCGCGACACCGCCAGTTGGACCAGCTTCGGCGCCAGAAACCGTTTCTCGGCGTTCAGCGCCATCAGGAACAGTTGCTGGAAATCCGCGTCCGGACGCGACAACAATGTTTCCGACAGCCTCGATTCCAGCGACTCGATCGGCGGCGGGAGAGCCACATGCGGCGCAGCCGCCGGACGCGCGCCGTCCCGGTCCGTCAGCGACTTCGACAGGCGCTGCAGAAATCCGGCCGGGAGCGTGCCCGTGGCGCGCAGATGGCGCACCAAGCCTGCCTGCGCCGCATCCGCAAGGGCGATGTCGGCGTTTCCGAGCAGCGTGATCGCAAGGTCCACGCCCTGGTTCGACCAGAGCGCAATTCGCCGGACCACTTCCGCCACGGCGGCCTTGTTCCGCAGCGCCTTCAAAAGCTGGGTGGCCTTCGCGTAATAGACCGGCGCCGGATTGTCCGCCATGCACTCCAGGATCGCCGTATGCAGTTCGATCGGATTGTCCGGATACAGAAATTCGGTGATGCCGTCCGTAAAGGACCGGCCCTGGATCGCGGCCAGGGCGCGACAGGCAACCGGGGAATCAACGCCGTCCCGGCGACGGAACGCCTCCTCCAGAACGCCCACCGCCGCGCGGTATTTCAGCCTGCCCAATAGGGTCATCGCCTTGTGACGGTTCGACACGGTCATCTTCGGCAGCGCTTCGACCAGGGCCTTGCCGGTTTCCGTGCGCGTCACGCCGGACGCCAGCGTGTCCAGAACCGATTCGACCACCACCGGGTGGGCATCCCGAAGCAGCGGCGTCAACAGCTCGGTCGCCTTCGGGCCCAACACTTCATTTGCGGCGGCGGCCGCGGCGGCGCGCTGCAGAGGCTCGTTGGACTTGAGCAGCCCCCGCACGTGGTCCGCGCCCAGAATCTTCTCGCGGTCGCCGCGCCGGATCGCGAAATAGCTGATCAGGACGCTGTTGTTCCGGATTTCTCCCGCCACCGTCGAGGGCGTCGCGCCCTCGATCTCGGCATACGCATCCAATATCTCCTTCGCCAGACCCGACAGCCGCGCGTACGGCGCTTTCTTCTTACTCACGCCGCGCCACGCCCCGGCTCTCGAGCAGCTCCGCACCCGCGCGGACTCGCGATGGAATATCCTTGACGCCCCGGCCTGCGGCGCCCGGCGCGTCGCCCGACGTCTCGATCCGCGCATCGAGATGCCAGCCGGCCGATCCCATGAGGCGGGACAGCGCCGCGTCGATGAGCGCGGCGTTCTTGTCGGCCGATATCTGTTTTTGCTGGATCGATCGCTGACGGCCGTAGACGGCCGTCAATGTTTTCTTGGCGGCCGAACACTCCACCGGCCGGCCTTCCTTCAAATGGGAGGCCAGCGACGCCTGCGAGCTGCTCAACGCCTCCACCAACTTCGACCAGAGTTGATTCACATTCACCCCGGGGTTGGGCGGCGCCGCCGGCGAGGAATCGTCAGCGGCGACGCCTCCGCCCCCTGCAGCCGGCGCCGACCGCAGGCGGCTTTCGAGTTGCTCCACGCGCCGAACCACCTCGCTCACCGGCATCTGGCGCTTGAGTTCGATCAAATCTATCAGCTGGATGGCAAGAAACAGCCCGGGCTGCCGGGTCGAGCGCAGATTGCGCTCCGATTCGAGCAAGGATGAGATCATCCGCAAAAGCGAGTCAGGGTCGAATGCCGGCGCCCCCGGCGCCGCCGGCGCTGTTCTGTCCGCCTCCGCCAGCCACATCTGCTTGAGGCGCTTGGCCAGCTGCACCAGAAAGTGCGTCATGTCCCTGCCTTCGTCCTCGATCCGGCGCGACACCTCGAACATCTTCGGCCGGTCCTCCGCCCACACGGCGCCCACCACGGTATCGATCGTCTTTTGGTCCACCCAGCCGAACAGCCGGTCGATCTGGTCCTCCCGGACGTCCGACTCCGAATAGGCCGCCGCCTGCTCCAGCGCCACCAGCGCGTCCCGCGCGCTGCCGTCCGCCCACTCCGCCAGCTTGCCGACGGATTCCACGTCGATGCTGATCTTCTCCTTCTGGCACACCGCCCGGATCAGCCCCTCGAGGTCCGACGGGGACAGGCGGTGAAACTCGAGTTCCTGGCAGCGGGAATGGATGGTTTCGGGAATTTTTTGCGGATCGGTCGTCGCCAGAATGAAGACGACATGCTCCGGCGGTTCCTCCAGCGTCTTGAGCAGCGCGTTGAACGCCTCCTGCGTCAGCATGTGAACCTCGTCGATGATGTAAATCTTGTAGCGGCCGCTGGTCGGCGCAAACCGGACATTCTCCCTGAGCGCGCGCACGTCCTCGATCTTCCGGTTCGACGCCCCGTCCATCTCGATCACGTCCAGACTGTTTCCGCCCGAAATCTCCACGCAGGCGGGACACCGGTTGCAGATCTTCGGGCCCGGACCCTCGGCGCAGTTCAGCGCCTTGGCAAACAGCCGCGCCGCCGTCGTTTTCCCGACGCCCCGCGGCCCCGAGAAAATGTAGCCGTGGCCGACATGCCGCCGAAAGAGCGTGTTCACGAGCGTCTGCCGCACGTGCGGCTGGCCCGTCATCTCCTCGAACGTCATCGGCCGGTATTTCAGCGAAAACACCCGGTGCCCTTCTGACACAGCCCTACCTCCAAATCCAAAATCCAAAATCCAAAATCTAAAATCCAAAATCTAAAATCTCAGAAGTATAAAGGGGGTGTGCACCTGGCTTCGACCCTCCGGCCCAACCGGCCTTCCGACGGGCCGGCTCCATCCAGGTGATCCCGCGCAAACGCTCGTATCGGCTTAGGGCTGCTTCCTTCCGGACCTGACCCGGTTCACCGGCGCGCGCCCCGCGGGGCCCGAACTTCAACGCTTTTCCGTCGGCGCCTGCATTTTGCCGTCAAGCCTTCGCTCAGGAGTTCGGCCCTGCTGAAGCGGATTGCAGGCAGCCCGCAGAACGGACAAAGGAACCGCTACCTCCCCGCTTAGCACACCCCCCGGTTTTTTTCAGGCCTCCAAAGTTGCGAGTATATAGCGCCGGGTGGTAACTTGCAATACGAGCGCCTTCATTTGACCATGGAGAGGTACCCAAGTGGACGAAGGGGCACGCCTGGAGAGCGTGTACCCCGCGCAAGTGGGGTCGAGGGTTCGAATCCCTCCCTCTCCGAAGATGAGGTCGTGTGGGCGGCGCGGTGTTCCGGCAGTACGACGACGCCGAGGTGACCAAGGCCCGGTGTCTCTTGCACCTGGTCCGCAAGCACGGATTTCACCGCCGCACGCTGGCGAAAATGTGGTCGCTGGTCCCCTGCTGGAAGATCCGCGGATGCGGGGCGTGCCGCAACCTGTGCGCGTGGGCGATCAAGACCCGGCGGAAACGATAAAGATATACCGAGATAACGGAGATCGCATTCATGCCTTGGGACGGGATGGATGGACACCGGAGGACGCATGTAAATATGGAGAGGTGCCGGCGGGCGGCCGTATGCCGTCGGACGGGCGCCGGGCATCCCTCCATTTTCGGAAGACGGAGAGGGTGAGATTCGAACTCACGAGACCCGCAAGGGCCCAACGGTTTTCAAGACCGTCGCCGTCGTCCACTTGGCTACCTCTCCATTAAATTGGCGGAGGGGCCGGGATTTGAACCCGGGGAACACCTATTAAGCGTTCAATCGCTTAGCAGGCGATTGCCTTCGGCCACTCGGCCACCCCTCCAAGCGATGCGTCTGTTTATCA
Organism: Candidatus Lindowbacteria bacterium RIFCSPLOWO2_12_FULL_62_27; assembly: GCA_001784175.1. Taxonomy (GTDB): domain Bacteria; phylum Lindowbacteria; class 2-12-FULL-62-27; order 2-12-FULL-62-27; family 2-12-FULL-62-27; genus 2-12-FULL-62-27. The sequence goes on along the minus strand of MFPR01000002.1, from coordinate 16,650 downwards.
CGCTCGTTACGTCCGTGTAAATACGCCGGAAACTCGCTCCTGATAGAGCCTGTCGATTTGGCCGACCATGTGCCGGATGTCGAAGTCGTCCTTCCAAGAGGACCGCGCGCCCTCCCGGAGCGCCGACCGTCCGGCCGGGTTCTCCATCAGTTCGATCACGCGCTGCGCCATGGCCGGCGTGTCGCCCGGCGGGAACAGGAAACCGTTCACGCCGTCGGTCACCGCTTCGGGGCCGCCGTCCACCCGCGTGGCGATTACCGGGACGCCGGCCGCGAGGGATTCGAGGAAAACGCGAGGCAGGCCCTCCCAGCGCGAGGTGAGGACCGTCAGGTCGGAGGCGCGGATGAGATCGGGAATGTCGGACCGCCATCCCAGGAGCCGCACCGTGTCGCCGAGACGATTCCGCTCGATCGACGCCTCGATGGGGACGCGTAATTCTCCGTCGCCCGCCAGCGCGAACTGGACGCCCGGCAGTTTCGAACGCACCCGCGCCGCGAGGTCGATGAAATCCAGCGGGGATTTTTGAGGTTTCAGGCACGCCACCATCGTGATGAGAGGCCGCGCCGGATCGAATCCCATTTTATGCCGGATCGACGCCACGTCCGTGGCCTCCCGGTACGGCCGAGGATCGATGCCGCTCCGGATCATCCGGTATTGCGCCGGCCGGCCGACTCCCGCCGCCAGGCCGTTTCTCACAGTCGCCTCGGAAACTGCGACGATTCTGTCCGTCACCCTCGACGACACGCGCTCGCACCAGACGAAAAGACTTCGCACCGGGGCGGGCTGGCCGGCATGAAATCCCCAGCCATGCGCCGTATGGAAAATCAGAGGCACACCCGCCGCGCGCGCCGCCAGGCGACCGAGGACGCCGGCTTTTGAACTGTGCGTGTGAACGATGTCATAACGGCCGGTTCGAAAAAGCCGTTTCAATTCCAGGAACGCCGCAACATCCCTCCACGGGCACACCGGCCGCGCCAAGTGGGGCGCGACGCGGTACCGCTCGCCGAGCCGCCGCGCGCGGTCGTCCAGAAGGCCGCCGGGTCCGCTGATGAGATGGGTTTCGTAATGCTCGGCCGGAAGACGCTCAACCGTTGTGAGCGTGTTGTCCTGGGCGCCGCCCAGCTCAAGCTGGGTGATGACGTGGCAGACCCGAATCCGCTTTTTAGTGATGAAACGGGTTCGGGTTGTTTGCCCACGACGACGGGTATTCGCCGGCGCCGATGTCATGCGGCTGCGCAAATGGGTGCTGCGGCGACGGCGAGCCGAAGTTGCCATCGTCCGGATCGTGAAACGCGGTTCCCATGAACGCCGCCTGGGGCGAGTGGCCGTCGTTGTCGCCATCCGAGATGGTCGAGCCGGCGCCCGTATATCCGGCCGGCACCGTGCCGCCCTCGTTGATGTAGCCGAGTCCCTCCCGCGGATGGGCCAGGGAGGGGTGCTGGAAGTCCGGACTGCCGGCGACGTTCGCGCGGTCAGGAGCGAAATACCGCCGGAAGCCGTCGGTATGCTCGTCATACATGACGCCCCAGGTGTTGTCGCGGACGCCGGGCAACTGAACAATGCCGTGAGAGTACGGCGGCACGACAAACTTGTTGTGGGGATCGCTCTTTTTGAGAAACTCCTCGAGATTGGTGAAACCATCGCCGTCGTCGTCGGTGGAAGCGTCAACCGCGCTGGCCGGATTCAGGCCGAACACCACTTCCCAGGAATTCGGGATCCCGTCCATGTCGTCGTCGGCGCCGTTGGGCGCCGCCCCGGGTCCCGTGGGCTGTTTCGGATTCGAGCCTCCGGTGAATTCATCCAGATTGGAGTAGAGGTCGCCGTCGGCGTCGCCGGCGGCATCGTTGCTCGTCGGGTTGAGACCGAATCGCAGTTCCCACGCGTCCGGCATTCCGTCCATGTCTTGATCCTGGAACGGTCGGTTCGGCTTGGAAGCCGCGCTCTGCGGGTTGCTGCCGTCGATGAACTCCGACACGTTCTTGTATCCGTCGCCATCCGCGTCGCCGGCGGCGTCCAACGCGCTGTTGGGATTGAATCCGTTGGCGATTTCCCAGTTGTCCGGCATTTCGTCATGATCGGCGTCCGCCACCGTGGTGGTGGTTCCGGGATTCGATGCGGTGTTGCGCGGATCCGTGCCGTTCTGAAATTCCAAAAGATTGGAGTACCCGTCGCCGTCGGCGTCCGCCGTAGCGTCCGTGGCGCTTCCCGGATTGAATCCGTTGGCGACCTCCCAGTTGTCCGGCATGCCGTCAGCGTCGCCGTCCGGGCTGGAGCCGCTGGGCACCGAGGTCGAGCTTCGGGGATTCGTGCCGTTCTGAAACTCCATCAGGTTGGAATACCCGTCGCCGTCGGCGTCCGACGAGGCGTCCGTGGCGCTTCCCGGATTGAATCCGTTGGCGATTTCCCAGTTGTCCGGCATGCCATCGTCGTCGCCGTCCGAGCTGGTTGTCCCGCCGCCCGGATTGGACGCGGAATTTCTTGGATCGGTTCCCATCTGGAATTCCTGCAGGTTCGTGTATCCGTCGGCGTCGGCGTCAGCCGAAGCGTCCGAAGAACTCATGGGATTAAATCCGTTGGCGACTTCCCAATTGTCCGGCATCCCGTCGAAATCGTCGTCGGCGCCGGTGGTCCCGCCGCCGGCGCCTGGATTCGACGACGGATTGCGCGGGTCGGTCCCCATCTGGAATTCCTGCAGGTTCGTGTACCCGTCCCCATCCGCGTCGAGCGATCCATCGGCCGAATTGGGATTGAATCCCCACGCCAGTTCCCAACTGTTCGGGAGAAGGTCCCCGTCGACGTCCGGGTTGGAGCCCGGCGTGGACGCGGCGCTGAGGGGGTCGGAGGCGGAGAAAAACTCGTCCATGTTGGTGAATCCGTCCCCATCGAGGTCTCCCGAGGCGTCAAACGGGTAGCCGGGATTCAGACCGTGGCTCAACTCCCATTCGTTGGGCAGCCCGTCCCCGTCGTCATCCGAGAAGGTAATTTCAGAAAATGGAACAAGGGCATTGTTGGCAGGATCGGAATGGCCCTGGAACTCGTCCAGATTGGTGTATCCATCTCCGTCTAGATCGCTGGAAGCGTCGGTCGCGTTGTTAGGATCAAGACCGTTGTCGATTTCCCACTGATTGTACATTCCGTCCCCGTCGAAATCGGGATTGTAGCTGGTCACCGTAAAGAAGTCGGCGCCCAGCGTGGCGTCCAGGTTGAAGAATTCGTTCAGCATGTAATCCGCCGTGGGGGTGAGCGCCGTCGCCGCCAGAAGCGTTGACACCATGGTGGCCGAGGGCACGGATACTCCGCTGGCGGGGTTGGTTCCCACCTGATATTCGACGATGTTCGGGAACCCGTCCCCGTCGCCGTCGTCGTCGGCGTCATCCCGCGAATTGGGATTGAGACCGTTGGCGACTTCCCAGTCGTTGGGCATCCCGTCCCCGTCGACGTCGAAACTGGGGGCGTAGGACGTCACGTTGAAGAAATTGGGGCCCAAGGTGGCGTCGAGGTTGAGAAAATTGTTGATCATGTAGTCCATCGCCGGCGGAAGCGGACCCGCAGCCGTCAGCGAGGACAGCTCGGTGCGGTCCGGAACATCCGAGGCGTTGTTGGGCGCGACCCCGAGCTGAAATTCCACGATGTTCGGAAAGCCATCTCCGTCAAGATCCAGTCCGGCGTCGGACCTATCGTCCGGATTCAATCCATACAGTACCTCCTGGTCGTTGGGAATCCCGTCTCCATCGCGGTCGTGGGAAGGCGCATAGGTGGCCGCAGCGAAGAAATTCGGCCCCAGGCTGGCGTCGAGATCCAAACGCTCATTCATCACAAACGCCGCCGCGCCGGCCAGGCCGGAAGCGATTCTCTCAGCAATTTTGCTGGCGGTCGGCTGGGACGCGCCGTCCTGCGGATTGGTCTGGCTCACGTACTCGACGATGTTCGGATACCCGTCCCCGTCGGCGTCCAGATTCTTGTCCGAAGGATCATCGGGATTGAGGCCGTTGGCCTCCTCCCATTCGTTCGGCAGACCGTCAAAATCACGGTCCGGAAGATTCCCGTGCAGTTGGTTCGGGTCCACATCGGGCGCTTTGCTGAGATCCCCGCCAGGTACTACGAGGGGGACAGGCGCAAAAGGCAATCCTCCGCCTCCGGGGCCTACGACATCACGACCCTCTATGATGGGTCCGGGGGCCGGGCCGCCGGGTTCGCGATTTTCCGGCAATATCCCCCGGTCGCCGTTCCCGAGTTCAAAGACCGGACCGAACGGATTTTCTCCCGGGCCACCGATCGGACCAAACGGATTATCAATAGGACCTCCCACTGGCTCGCCCGGGCCGCCGATGAGTGGTTCTCCCACCGGACCTTCGCCCGGACCTCCGCCCGGCACACCCTCGCCAATCGGCGGACCGCCTACACCCGGATCGCCTGTCGGCGCGCCCGGTTCTCCCGGTCCTCCAGGTCCTCCCGGCGCTCCCGGCTCGCCCACAGGGCCGGGGCCACCCGGACCGCCCGGACCTTCCGGCGCCGGCGCTCCGGGCCGATCACCACCCAGACCGACCGTCGCCAAGAGATCCGCCATCGCCTGCATCGGATTCGCGGGCTCTCCTCCACCCGGCGCTCCTCCTTCGGCCGGACCACCAGCAGGAGTAAATCCAATAAACCCACCAAACCCTTCCATCCCCGCAGGACCGCCCGGACCCCCGCCCGGCGCGCCGCCGCCCAGCGCCACAAAAGCTTCCATGCCCGTCGCAGCCGGCGCTTCAATTCCACCCGGCGCCGCGCCCGGTTCAGGGGCCGCGCCCGGCGCGGGCTCTCCACCCGGCGCCGCGGCGGCCTCGGGCGCTCCGCCTGCCGGCGCAGCCTCAGGCGCACCACCCGCCGCAATCGGCGCGACGTCCGCGCCGGCCACGGGGCCTTCCGGAATGGTCAGCGACGGCGCAAAGGCCGCGAACGACGCGAACCCCTGCTCGATCGCCGCGGCCGCGCCCGCCGACGCTCCGCCGGCCACCGCAATCTGCGCCATCACGGCGCGAGCTTCCTCCGTCGGCGGCACACCCGCCGCGATCTGGGCCACAACTTCCGCCGGCGCACCCGCCTTCTCCGCCGCTTTTGCAGCGGCTTCGCGCGCTTCCACCGGCGGCGGAATATTCAATATCTGTTGAATGGCCGGGGGGAGTTTGTCTGGCTGGACCGGCATGACATATCCGGCGCCTTCGCTGATGGTATTGACCGCGCCGACGCCCGGCGTGTAGGCGGCCTCGAGCACGGTGCCGCGAATGCCCGCGACGGACGATGGCGTCGTCACCGTAAACTTGTTCGTTTTTCCACTCTTCTTGTCGACGTCGGCGACGAGCTTGCCGACCTTCAGGAAGATTTCAGTCGAATAATTTTCCTTGGTCTCAAAGTTCCGTCCCACGGAAAACTGCGCGAGGGGTTCCACATCGGTCTTGCTGTTGGCGAAGATGATCTGGGCTTTGCCGTCGATCCCGGCCGCGACCTGGTCTCCGGAGCCGATCGCCATCCCTTCGGTGGCGGTCACCCATTTCTGGGTTCCGAATTTCTGCACCTCCACCGTTCCCTGCAACTTCGAGAACTTGCCGACCATCGCTTTGACTTCCGGCTTGGCCTTTTCCTCCGAAAACCCTGGACCGGCAGATGTAAGAAGAGCCGCTATGGAGAGCATTCCGAGCATTCTCTTATTGAAAACGGACATGGACACACCCCTTCTGGTTTGTGGTGACGAGTGCCTATATAATATTGTAGTATATAGAACAAAGCAAGGAAAAAGTTTGTGATCTTGGTCACAATCGGCTACGAGCCAAGGAATAAGCATGAAATCCCTTACTCTGTATCCTTTTTTTCCGCTGCCTTCCTCTCCGCTTCGACGATTTCGTTGACCCGGACGAGCATTCCCAGGAGGTCGTTGCCGCTGAGGGTCTGGCCTACGAACGCGGCCGGCGGGATGATGCCCTGTTCGGACGCCTCCCGCATCGCGTACCGCTGCTGATCGGGAAGCATCTGGTACATGATGCTCTTGCCTTTGATCCCCACGGCCTTCATCAGCATGTGCGCGGCGCTGCCCATGGTAAGCGTCATATCCTTGCGGCGCACGATGTCTTTCGGGAAACGAATCTCTTGCGAATTAAGAAATGACAGTTCCTCCGCCAAGGGCTTCAATTCCTGGGCACCGCCCTTGTATCGCGCCAGCGCCCGAATGGCGTCCTCGACCGTTGCGGCCGGTTTTTGGGCCAGGAGACGATAAAACATGGTCTTGCTGGACGCCGCCGGCGCCGCCGGTTTCGTGTCTTCCGCCCAAAGATCCACCGGAGTTCCCACGAGACATGCCAACACCCACATCAACGCCGGCAGACGGATCAAATATCGAGCGACCACTGGAACCTCCAGTAGATTTCGGGCACGGCGCGGGTTCGGGTCTGGACGCCGTTCGCGAAGATGTCGTATCCGCTGCCGGGCGCGAATTTTCCCCAGCGGACGTTCAGAGACAAATCCGTGTAAATTTTCCAGGACAGTTCGGCGTTCAGCTCCCGGCCAATCTCTTTCTTGGAGAACTGGTCCGACGGAATATCAAAATCGGACGTGGGACCCGCGTCCTGATCTTTGCGGTACTTGTAATAATCCACCGTCACGCGGATTTTGCGCGGGCGCTCCAGACGGGCCTGCGTGAAGGGCATGAAACTGGCGCTGTACTTGCGAACCTTGATGTTCGCCAGCGTCGGCGCGAGGGCGTATCCCAGCCCCAGACCGCCGAAGGGCCGGAAGGCCATGTCGGCGTTGGCGGTGTTGCCGTAGAGGGTGCTGTTGACGGTGCTCTGGCGGTCCGGATCGCCGCTGCCGTAGGCCCACTCGATCGAAAACGTCGGCTGGTAAACGGAGGCGTACCGGTACTTGAGACCGGCGTCATAGGCGCGCGACTGAACCGTCGTGGTGTCGCCCCGGTTGCCGACGGAGGTGGTGGTTCCCTGGACGCGGATGAATTCGGCGAAATAGGACAGCCGGGGCGTGATCGAACCGTTGGCGCCGATGCCGTAAAAGGTGGGCTCATAAATATGAGTGAGATTCGCGTCGATCTGTGTCGCGCTGCTGAACGGGTCAATCTCGTTGCGGCTACGGTCGTTGTTTTCGACGTAATAGTAATAGGGATTCAGATACTGGCCCCAGTTCCATTTCATTTCTGCGCCGAAAAAGTCCCGCTTCGTTCGGCCGCGGCTGGGCGGACTGAGGTTGCCGGGATCGGCGTCGTCGGGCGAGCGGTCGGCCCGCACGGCGAAGAGCACGATCTGGCCCTTGGCGAGCGTCGTGCTGGTCTGGACGCCGTCGGCGGTCGCCGAATAGGCGATGCCGCGGCCGACCGAAACAGACTGCCGGCCCAGCGTCAGGGTCGTTCGCGTGGGACCGCCCACGTACTTGCGCTCGTAATACAGCGCGTCGACCTCAAGCTCGGTCCACTCGTTGCCCTTGGTCGTCGCGGAATTTTTCTTGCGTTCGGTGTAGGTGGTTCGCAGGCGCGTGTAGAACTTGGAAACCCTCCGTAGGTCCGTCAGGTTGAGGAATGTGTTCAGTTCATAATCCTTGGAGAACTCCTGCGAATCCGGCGACGCGTAGTTGCGGTCGCCCTCGTCGCCGCCCGTGTAGGTGTACCGGGCGGTGCCGCCGTAGTCGACATACCAGCCGAGTTTTTTGGAGATCTTGGACCACATGCGGGACGTGACGCCGGTGACCTCCTCCGTGCGCTTCATCTGCTCGGTCCGCTCGACCCGCTCCCGCCGCTCCTCTTCGGTCTCGGCCGACGCCTTGGGACCCATGAGGATGAGCAGGCAACAGACGCCCATCAAAAACCGAAAACCAACCCGAGTCTTCGACATAAATTCTCCAATGGTATGACTGAACGCGGTCGGAGTCAAATTAATTCGACGATTCTTCCTTGGACATCTGCCACACCGTTTTGATCCGCAGGGCCACGATCAGGACGACCGACACCACAACGAGCGTCGCCAGAAGCGCCAACTGGCCTTGCCAGGGGGGGAAATGCTCCAGAAACAAATACATGCCCCAGCCCAGAAACCCCACGCCCAGGATCGCGTTCATGATTTTGCCCGGATAGAGACACACCTCGATCAGGAGAAACACCGTGCCGGTCAGAATCAGGCCGAGCGCCGACCAGAACATACCTACTTTTTCCGGGAGGCGGTTCGAAACACGTCGATGGCCATGGCGAGGGCGGCCGTGACGCAGGCGCCGACGAGGAGAATCGAAGCCGCGAAGGGGGCGACCCGCGTCGACCCGCCGATGAACCAGATGACGAAAAACAGAAACGCGGGCGCGGCCTGCAGGAGAACAAACGGCAAAAGCGCCTTGAGCGGATTGTAAAACGCCACGGCCTGGATCAGGATCTGCGCGGCCCGGAGCGTGTCGCGGAAATAATGGACCTTGGACCGGCCGATTCGCCGGTGATAGGGGATGGGCGCAAACCGGACGGTCCGGTGCTCGGACAGATAGGCGACGGTGAGGGTGGTGGTGAACGAAAAGCCCTGGCTGAATTTCAATTCCACGGCGGCGGCATGGTCCTTGCGGAAGAGCCGCATGCCGGAATTGAGGTCGGGGATTTTCTGGCCCGTGACGAATTCGGCGAGCTGATGAAACATCATGCGCGCGGGCAATTTGAGGGCCGATCCCCAGAAGACCGATCCCGTGCGCGCGCCGACCACCATGTCGTATTTTTCGGCGTACGGCAGAAGATCGCGGAAGGCGGTGGGCGGATAGGATCCGTCGGCGTCGATGAGGCCGATCCAGTTGTGCTTCGCATGCTCGATCCCGGTCAGGATCGACCGGCCATACCCGCGGTTGATCGGCTGGGCAACGACGCGGGCGCCCGCCGATTCGGCGGCGGCGCCGGTTCCGTCGGTCGAGCCGTCGTCGACGACCAGAATTTCGATGTCCGACACCTGGCCCGCCAGCGCCTCCCGGCATCCGCGCACGACTTCGCCGATCACGGGCGCCTCGTTGTAGGCGGGGATGAGAACGGTGAGAGAGATCATCCTTTGTTCAACAAGGCCAGGAATTCCTTGTTGGTCTTCGTCATCTTGATCTTCTCAAGAATCAGCTCCATGCACTCCTGCGAGCCGAGCTGGTCGAAAAGGACCTTGCGGAGGATCCACAGCTTGTTGAGCTCCTCCTCCGACAGGAGCAGCTCCTCCTTGCGGGTGCCGCTGCGCTTGATGTCCATGGCGGGGAAAATGCGGCGGTCGGAGAGTTTGCGTTCAAGCACGATTTCGGAATTGCCGGTGCCTTTGAACTCCTCGAAAATCACGTCGTCCATCCGGCTGCCCGTTTCGACGAGGGCGGTGCCGATGATCGTGAGGCTGCCGCCCTCCTCGATCGACCGCGCCGCGCCGAAGAATCGTTTGGGAAACTGCAGGCAGTTCGAATCGACGCCGCCCGACAGGACCTTGCCGCTGCTCGGGACGACCTGGTTGTAGGCGCGGGCCAGGCGCGTGATCGAGTCCAGGAGGATCACGACGTCCCGGCCCATCTCGACCAGCCGCTTGGCTTTTTCGAGGACCATTTCGGTCACCATCGTGTGGCGCTTGGCGGCCTCGTCGAAGGTCGACGAGATCACCTCGCCTTTGACGTTGCGCTCCATGTCGGTCACTTCCTCCGGACGCTCGTCGATCAGAAGAACGATCAGATAGACTTCCTTGTGGTTCGTCGAAATCGCGTTGGCGATGTCCTGCAACATGATGGTCTTGCCGGTACGGGGCGGCGCGACGATCAGGGCGCGCTGGCCCTTGCCGACGGGCGTGAACATGTTGAGGATCCGGGTGAGGTAATTCACGGCTTTGAACTCCAGGTTCAGGCGCCTCGTCGGATAAAACGGCGTCAGGTTGTCGAACAGCGCGCGCTCGCCCGCCTTTTCGGGATTCTCGAAATTCACCTTCTCGACTTTCAGCAGCGCGAAAAACCGCTCGGTGTCCTTCGGAGGACGCACCAGGCCGGTCACGGTATCGCCCTTGCGGAGACTGAACCGCTTGATCTGCGACGGGGAAACATAAATGTCGTCGGGGCTGGTCAGGTAATTGTACTTGGGCGACCGCAAAAATCCGTAGCCGTCCGGGAGAACCTCCAGGACGCCTTCGCCCCGGACCTCGTCCTTTTGCTTGACCGTCTCGTCCATCTCCAGGATCTTGACAATCAGATCCTGTTTGCGAAGACCGCTGTACCCGTCGACCTTGACGGTCTTGGCGATCTGGATCAGCTCACTGATGGTTTTCTGTTGAAGTTCCGATAATTCCACGCTTGTATACCTCCTGTTATTCTGTTTTCTTCTGTATTCTGTCTTCTGTCTTCTGTCTTCTCCAAAGTATCAGAGTTGTATTTTTTCCAAACATTCCTCGTATTCGAAAAAATCCTTCGGGAACGTCCACCGGTCGATCGTATGCGCCTCGCATGAAATCCGCCGGAACGCCTCCTCCACTTCCGGCACGAACCGCTCCGCCGCGGCGGCGGCCTGGCCGATCTTGAGAAAATCGACCCGGCCCGGCAGGAGGCAGAGCGAGGGTTCGAAGGGCCTGAGGATCCGGTGGAGCGCGTCCCCGATCCGCTCCTCGTGAATTCCCGGCGTGGTCCGCAAGGCCGTCCGAAAGTAGGTCAGAAACACGTTGTACCGCTTGCCGCGCTCGATCTCGTACCAGAGCCTCCGCTTGTAAAAATCGACCTCCGTGGCCGTGAACTGCCGCCGGCCGAACGGGTTGCCCTGACCCACCAGCGTCAGGAGCCGGTGCCGGAACGCAAGGAGCCAGGGATGGACATAGGTTTCGACCTCCACGAGCAGCGTCGATTCGAGGGGCCGGTAGGACCAGACCTTCAGTTGCCCCAGCGCCACATCGCCCGCCGCCAGCGGAAACGCGCGCTGATGAAAAACGTCGCTTTCCAAAAACGCCGAAGGCTCCGGCGTGTAAATTTCCGGCGGCACGTTCAAATGCACCGTCGCGTGCATTCGCCGCTCCGACATGAACAGGTGGAGGTCCTTCTCCAGATCCGACAGCGCCCTCGGCGCGGCCGCCAGGCGGTACAAAAGTTCGTTGAGTTCGGCCATTCAGACCAGCGCCCCCTCGGCCTCCGACATCAGCTCATCGACCGTCTCGCCCTGCTGGGGATAGATCGAATATCCGGAGGACAGAAGCCGGGATTCCAGGAGTTTCTTCAGCCGCTGCAGGATCGCCTCGCTTCCGAAGGCCGAGCATTCCACCAGGAGCAGCAGAACTTCGCCGGTGCGGGCGGCGTCAAGGCTGAAGAGGTAGTCGGTCCGGCGCGAGTGCTGCCGGACGGTTTCGAGCGCCTCCTGAAAGCGGTCCTGGCGGAGCCTCAGAATCAGGAATCCGAGCCCGGACCCGAAATCCTCCGCGCGGGATTTTTCTATCTCAAAGATCTGCCGGATCGCCGTGCGAGAGAGAATCCCCTGGTCGCAGTCATAGACGGCGCCGGCCCGAAACCCCTGAATCCTCGCGTCGGTGTCGAGCCGGATTTCATAGAGCCATTTGAGCATGTGCAGCTCGTCCACGTTGACGTGCCGCAGCGACCCCTCCGCCACGACGTACCGGACGCGGCCGGACCCCAGCTTCAGTGGGAGGAGCAGGAGATCCGACGTCTTCCCCCCCTCGCCGTGTTCGAGCACGGTGATCGATTCGGGATCGGCCAGCTCGCGGGCGATCCCTTCGAGCTGCCTGTCTTCCACCTCCTCGAAACGGGTGACGTTTCCGAGGAGAAGCCTGAGATGCCGCAAAAACTGGGCCGAGAAATCCTCGAAAGACCCTTCGATTGAACTTTTAAAGAGCGCAGAAAATTCTTTCATTTTTTCTTCGAAGCCAGCCGGTGCTTTTTCAGTTTGTAGCGCAGGCTCTGCCGCGAGACCCCCAGAAGGCCCGTCAGGCGCCGGAGGTCGCCGGCCGAACGGGCCATGCCCTGCTTCAACATGTACTGCTCAAACAACTGCACCACGCGGCGCAGACCCTGCGCGCCCACCTTGCCGCGGAGCCGGCCGGAGGGCGCGGTGCGTTCCGCGCAGAGACAATCGGCCGCCAGCTCGTATTCCTCGCGGGTCTCGATCCACCAGCCGAAATGCTGGTCCCGAAGACGCAGGGGCGAGCGGATGAGAAGGACGGACAGATCATGCTCGTCCCGATGAAACGCGATGCCGGCGTCCTGGCTGCCGCCCTGCCATCGAATTTCATCCAGCCAGGACCGGACCCGGTCCCGGGGAATCCCCAGGCGTTTCTGAAAGGCCCCGCTGACCACCTCGCCCGCCCTCGGTTCCTGAAACACCACAGCCACCGGCCGCTGAAGCGCCCCGACCAGCGCAAAGAACAGGTCGCGGTAGGGCATCGGAAGTTCCGACTCGATCGTCTCCTGCCCCACGTGCCAGTAATGGGACAGCCGGCCATCCTTCGACAGAACCGGCACCGACCGGGCCTTCTCAAAGAGCAGCCGCTTCAAACTCCGCTCGATCGCCGGCCCGCCCGGGACCATGAGGCGCCCGAGGTGGTCGCCGAGTTTCTCTTCGAGCCGGGACCGCAACGTGCCCAAACTCACGGCGTCCGACTTCTCGAACGTGCCGATCAGCTCCGCCCGGTCGTTGACGATGGGCAGGACGGAGAGTCCGAATTTGTAAAAGAGCTGGAGCGTCTGGCCGACCGTCAATTCAATCTGTTCATCCATAAATGGAATTGGGTTGTCCCCCGAAGCGATGTTTTTTGGGAAATGGTCCGACTCGACAAACGCGATCACACTCTACATCCGCCGGAACCTTTGTCAAGCCTCGGGAAAATTTTTCCTGCGGCGCTGTATAGGCGCCGGAGTGTCCCTGTTGCTTGGGCTGGGGGATTTGCCATCCCTGGCAAATCCTGAGTCTGAGGCAACAGGGACAATACATCCCTGTATGAGCCCGGAGGGAATCGAACCCTCGACACACGGCTTAAAAGGCCGCTGCTCTACCGACTGAGCTACGGGCTCGCGCTTAATTCTCAATGCGTTACAAATGAATTCAAAAACCACCCTCGAATTTGTACCCGATTTGTACCCGAAGGCATATTTATTACTTCTATTCCGCCTGTCTCGCAATGTTAAATCTTCTGACGCCGTCTGGCAACTGTCAGGATGGGAACGCCCGTAACCGGGTGGGTGGGTGCCGCTTGGAAGAGCTTTACGCCCTCTATTTCTCGTTTACAACGATCCCAAGTTTTTCCAGATCCTCGATGGTGTATTCGCCTTCCTGAAGGGTCGTGCCGGTGGCGGGGGCGTCTGGGGGTGATTTTTCTTCGACCGGTTGGGATGCCTCGGAGGTGGCGGGTGGGGATGGAGAGGCGGTGGCTGCCGGAGCGGATGCCACCTGCGAAGGAACGGGCATCGGGTCCGTCGGCGGGAAAGAGGGTGAGATTTTGCCGGTATCCGTCGAAGCGATTTGGGCTGGATGTTCGGGCATCTGTGCAACAGACTTCGAGGATGCGTCCAGCGCCGTCTTGGCCACATACACCGTTCCGACGACTCCGGCTGTGGCTACGGACGCTGTGACGGTCATCGCCACTGCGGAGGATTTGACGGCCACGACCGTCTTGGCGGCCACGGCCTGACTGTGCTCCCAGAGCCGCTTGATCCAGTTCCAGATTTTTTTGAACAGGCCGTGAACTTTTTCCGCCTTCGCCTGCTTCTTTCGATAGTCGTCCACCCGATCGAGCATTTTCAGGAGGCGCGGCTTTTCCAGCCGAACGTCCTCCTCCGCGGTGGATTGCCGGAGCGCAAACTTCGCTTTTTCCCGCTCGTGCCATGTCTCCACGGCTGTCCATATCCACTTGCCCGACAGAATCGCTCCGAGTTTTTTGAGGATCTTTCCCAGCACGTCGAAGATTTTGTCGAGCGTCTTGTTGGAGCCCTTGAATAGCGTGATGACCTGCTCCAGCGTTTTCAGGGAGAAGTCGTCCTTCAGGATCTGGACGGCGGCCTTGATTCTTCCCGCGACGTTCGCGGCGGATTTCAGCGGCTGCGGAGCGGTCGGGTCGAGTCCTCCGGCCGCCTTGGATGCGTTGACGGCCATGTCCAGCGAAAGGTCATCGTCCAGCAATTTCTCCGCCGCGCTGGATCGGTCGGCCAGGTCGGCCAGCAGGTCGAATTTAGATTTTGATTTGGCCGGTTTTCCCTTGGGATCAGGGGGCTTTACGCCGTCGGAGGGTTTATCTGCCATTGTATTGGCCGCGGCTGTTCAGAACAGGGGACTGGTTTCGCGAATTTCCTGAATCAGCCACTTGTCACCCGATTTTTCTAGCCGGAACAGCGCGACGCCGGTGGCCGTCTCCTCGGCGCCGGTCGCGTAGACGCGCCAGCGGCGTTGCCAGCGGAAGGTGATTTCAAGGACGTTGTCGCCCGGCACAAACGTCGAGGCCCACACGCCTTCGTACGTGATCGCGTCCACGCGGTCGTACAGCGCGCGGACCTGGTTCTCGAAGACGATGCGGTCGCCTTTGAAATTCTTGCTGACCAACTGCATGAATTTCAGGATGTCTTCCTCGGAGTAGACGGCGAGAATCGCCTTCACCGCGCCTTCCGCCGCGTCCCTCGCCGCCACCACTTCCGGCGCCGGGCCGCCCCATTTGAGGTTCGCGTCTGCGCGCCAGACCGCCTCCCGGTAGTTCTGCGTCGTCACCTCTTCCTCGGTCTTATTGGACGAATAGGACAAAGTGAAACTCCCGTCCTCCTGAATGAACTTCTGAACCACATACGCGCACTTCCAGTTCATCGTCCGGATGTCGCTGTTCACGTTGTAGTTGTCCGTCAGGCCCAGGCTGTAGTCGACGTCCAGCCGCTCCGTCTCGTTCACTTTCGTCTGCGTCCCCACCCCGTACTGCCGCTGGTGCGACCGGCCGGCCACGTCGATGGATTTGTCGCGCGTGCGCGTCGCGTTCAGCGTGAGGTCGGTCGAGAAAGGCTTTTGCGGATAGAGGAACGTCTTCCACATGATTTCTTTGAGGCCGTACGTCAATCCGTTGCTCGCGTTTCGCCGGTCCCCCGTCGCCGCTGTCTTCTCCTGCGTGATCTGGTAGCGGTAGAACGTCGAAAACGTGTGCCGGCCGGCCGACGTGGAGAGCTGATAGTTCTGGTTGTTGATCGCGTTCTTGGTCGAATTGTCGCTGGCCTTTGATATGTTTTGTCCGAACGAGGTCGATACGTTTGCGTTCTTCTGGAAGTTCTGCCACAGCTCAAGCGTCCCCCTCACCCTGCCCTCTCCCCCAAGGGGGAGAGGGTTACTGCCGTTGGCCCCCTCTCCCTCTTTAGAGGGAGAGGGTTGGGGTGAGGGTGTCGTTTTCTTTTGAAACGGCTTGAACGAGAAATTGAAATTGTGAACTGTCGATGTCGTCCGGCGCGCCAGCTGGCCCTCCAGATTGTTCCGGCTCGAGTTACCGCTGTACGACATCGACACGTCCGGCAGGTTGCCGTACAGCTTCATCCCGCTGTTCAAGCCCATCGTCACGCGCCGCGCGTCCGGCGAGCCGCCGCCGCTTGTCGAGCGGAAGTCGGGGTCCACCTCCTCGAACGAGGACGTGATGCTCGTCGCGTCAAGTCCCAGTCGAGGTTTGGCCCGGTACGCCCCGTTCACCTTGTACGCGTGCCCCCGCAGAATGTCCGCCAAACTTGCCTGTGTGTTCGGGTCCGTCCTCGCGTACGCAAACTCCGCCTGCACCGTGAAGTCGTCCGTGAACTTGAAACTCGCGTCCGCCGACACCACCTGGTTCTCCACCGCGTTCGCCGGGCGGGCGCTGGTGTCCTTGATGCTGTCCACGATGTCCTTCGTCTTGACGTAGGACAGCCCGAATTTGTCCAGCTCGTCCCAGCCTTCCATCTTGAGGTCCGACAGGCGCATTCCTCCGACGTACCGCGTGAACGAACTGCCTTCGATGTGACGCGTCGGCCGGCCGAAATAGAGTTGCATTTCTTTGAACATGTTTTTCCCGCCCAATTCCTTCGTCAGGTGCGCCCCCACATTCGCGCTCGACGACAGCGAGTACGATGTGAACGAGCCACTCACGTTGCCAAGCCGGAGCGAGTAGTCGTCGGGGCGGCTGAACATGCCGTACAGCCCCTGCAGGCGTGTGCGTTTCACCGCGTCGACCTGCCGATCGTCCGTCGAGCGGATGGCGGATTTGAACTCGAAGTCCCCTCCGCCGAAGTTCGCGTAGCGTTTCTTGCCGCTGATGTTCGCCTGCTCCTGGGTCTGCGTGCCCGGTTTGAGAAACGAGCGCGCGCGGTTGCCGTCGATGGTGTTGTGATAGGCCGAGAGCGTGAGGTCCATGTCGAAATTGTCGAAATGCGTCGCCCACGTGTTCGGGTCGAGAGTTTCAACCACGCCTTTTGCCGCGCGGCTGGCGTCATTGTCCGCGTCGAGGACTTTCTTCACTTCAACGCCCGCTGACGACGCGATGGTCTTCAGACCTTCGCCGGGGTACATGATCGACAGAGCATGGGAGGGAAGAGGGAATAGGGAACAGGAAACAGAGAACAGCAATAAGAAAAAGAGATATTTTTTAGCCTCTTCCGGTTTTCCTGTGGGTGAATTTTCGAGGTTGTGAGTCATAATCATCTGGTGCAAGGTGAGATGAG
>MFPR01000001.1 GCA_001784175.1 Candidatus Lindowbacteria bacterium RIFCSPLOWO2_12_FULL_62_27 | reverse complement strand
AGATCCTTGATCGCCAGCCCTGTCCGGTTCGCCGCGTAGATGCCGTAGAGACCGCTGACCCAGTTCGCCCCCGGCGGGTCGATCACCGTCGTGTTCGAGTCCTTGCCGATGAGACTGATGTAATCCGTGTCGATGACAACAGTCTCCGTATAGAGGCCCGCATCAATGTAGATGGTATCTCCGGATTTGGCTGATTTAAGAGCTTGGGAAACAGTCCTGAAGGGTGAGTTGGCGGACCCGGGCTGCGTGTCGTAGCCAGGGGCGAACGTGTAAGAATCGCCGGTTGCGGATGTGTCATTGACAAACCATGCGGCGTAAGCGGGCTGGTCCCGGACAATGCAAAACAAGGAAATGAGGAGGCAGAAAGAAAGTCGTGTGCGTGCATCGGGGGTCAGGCGTAGGTTTATAGGTTTATTCATTCCAACGCCGCCGATGCGTCGGGGTCGTTCATGTCGTGGCCGACCAAGATTTGAGTATGGCCATTTTTGATCGTGATGTCCCATTTTTGCATGGTTCCGGATCGATGAGCGCCGCCGCCCGCCGCTTTTTGCCATCCTTCTTCCCAATCTTGATATCCAGAACCGGCTTGCTCATCGCCTCACCTCCACCTTGCCATTGTCCTCCAACGATACATGAAAGACAAGTGCTCATGGCGGCAGTGTTGGCTACGGCGGTGGCAACAAATTCAACGACTCCTCCAGCATCGAGTCCGTCATCTTGTAGCACGGCAGGTCAATCCCGTCCGCACTCGCGCCCATCAGGCACCACGCGAACCAGTACGAATTCGATCCCAGCGTCGGCGTGCCCGACGCGTAGACCCACACGACGGTCACGTCGATGTCGACGGTCTTCTCCGTGATTGTCCTCGTCACGTAGTCGCCCGCCTTCAGCGTCACCGTCGGATCGGTGACGCCGAGGCCCAGCCCCCCAAGGCCGCTCGACGGATACTTCCCCTCGTCCACGTAATACTGCGTCATGCCCGGCCGGACCTCCTCCGCCATGTAGGACACCAGCGACGCCTTCCTCGACTTGTTGAGGCTCGTCTTGATCTTCGCGACCACCGAAACCGCCAGGATGCCGACGATCACCGTCACGACCAGAAACTCTATGAGGGTCAACCCGCCCTCCCGGGCCGCCCGCGCCGGCGGCGTGAACGTGACGATGAATTCCGACCCGCCCCCCGATCGGGGCCGCATCCAGGCGCGGCCTCCGTGCTGCTCCGCGATCTGCCGCACAATCGCCAGGCCCGCGCCCGTCCCCTCCACCTCCCGCCCCACGGCCCGCTGGAACAGCTCGAAGATCCGCTCCGCTTGCTCCTCCGCATCGTCTGGTAGAATTCGCTGGCGCGGTGCAGAAACCGGCTCCCGGGTTCCTTCTTTGGCGCATGATACGGCTCCAGCCACGGCGTCAGCTTGTCCGTCGCGTCCGGAGGAATGTGCCAGTCGCTCACGCCGATCGCCGCCGCCTCCTCGGATTGCCGCCAGCCCAGGCTTTCCACAAGGGTCGGGTATAGATCTTCTTTGATTTCGTCTTTCAGGACAAAATTCGTCGCGCCTTTGCGGATCGCCGCCAGCGCCAGCGACTCGTCTTTCCGGCCCGTGATCAGAATCACCGGAACGTCCGGATAACACCACCACAGCTCCTCGATGAACGACAGGCCGTTGCCGTCCGGAAGAACGTGATCCAACAGCACGAGATCAAACTTGCGCCCCGACAAAAGCTCCCGGGCGGTCGTCAGATTCTGGGCGCCCGTCACCTGAATGCCCCGGGACCCAAGAAGATTCTGTACCAGCAGAATGTCGTCGTCGTTGTCCTCTACATACAATACCTCAGCCGTCTTCCTCTCCACGAGCGTCGCGTTCATACAACAAATTCACCCCCCGTCCTGTGGCCGCGCCCGTCAGCGGGCGGCGGCCGGTGAGCCTGTGTGCTTCACGATCAATTCCATCAGGTCCTCAAAATCACCGGATTTGGCCGGCTTTTTCATAAACGCGTCCGCGCCTTTCGTCATCACGCGGTGCTTCAGGTCCTCCCCTTCGTAGGCCGTGATCGCGATCACGTAGGTGTCTTTCAACTCCTCCGTCGTCTTGATCTCCTCGCACACCTCGTCCCCGTTCATGCCCGGCATCATCATGTCCAATATCACAACGTCCGGATGCAACTGCCCCAGCTTGTAAATCCCTTCAAACCCGCTCGTCGCGATGGTGACCCGCATGTTGCGAGGCTCCAGGCGCTCCTTCAAAAGCACCGCGAAGTCCTCGTCGTCGTCTATTATTAATATGGAGGGATGGCCCGAAAAAAGTGTGTCGGGCAGGGGAATATTTTGATTTCTGAAAAATACCCGCAAATCCTCCGGCCCCACCCGCCGGTGTCCCCCTCCCGTCCGGTAGGCCTTCAGCTTCCCAGAATCAATCCAATCCGCCACCGTCGTGGCGCTCACATGCGTCATCCGAGCAATTTCTGCGGTAGTGTAGTATGGCTTGGGCATTCTTTCCTCCCCTTTTCGTGCTTTTACTATTTATACCGGATTTGCTGGTTTTAATCAAGTTATTTTTTCTGTTTTCTCTTATCTCTATGAATTACTTACCCCTCCCCCTTTATGGGGGAGGATGGGTGGGGGTGTCTGTTTACTGCCCTCCGTATCTCCTCACCAAATCCGTATACGCATCTATCCTGCGGTCTCTAAGAAAAGGCCACACCCGCCGTACTCTCTCACTCGCGCCGAGGTCCAGCTCCGCCATCACGATTTCCTCCCGGTCGCTCGCCGCCCGCGAAATGATTTCGCCCTGGCATCCGGCGACAAAACTCGACCCCCAAAAGTCGATCCCTTCACTGCCTCCCAAAGGGTTTGGCTCAAATCCCACCCGGTTCGCCGCCATGACCGGAATCCCGTTGGCGATCGCATGGCCCCGCTGCACGGTCACCCAGGAGTCGATCTGCCGCTCCTTTTCGCCCGCCTCGTCCGCCGGCTCCCATCCGATGGCCGATGGGTAGACCAAAACGTCCGCGCCGTGCAGCGCCGAGAGCCGCGCCGGTTCCGGATACCACTGGTCCCAGCACACCATCACGCCCAGCTTTCCGACCGACGTTGCGATCGGCCGGAACTGCGAATCGCCCGGCGCAAAATAGTATTTCTCGTAATACTGCGGATCGTCCGGGATGTGCATCTTGCGGTAGGTCCCGGCCACCTCGCCCGTTCGGTCGAGCACGACGGCCGTGTTGTGATACAGGCCGGTCGCCCGCTTCTCGAACAGCGAGATCACCAGCACGGCGCCCATGTCCTTTGCCAGCCGCCCGAATCGCTCCGTCGACGGACCCGGCACGGCCTCCGCCCAGTCGAAGAATCGGGCGTCCTCGCTCTGGCAGAAATACCGGCTCCGGTGAAGTTCCGGCATCACCACGAGCCCCGCGCCGCGCCGCGCCGCCTCCCGGATGCCCTCCATATTCTTGTCCGTGTTGGCCTCCATCGATTCCCCGGCCTTGTGCTGAACAAGCCCAACCACCAGCTTCTTCATGACAGTGTTCCCTCCGGAATCTGCATCGTCACGCAATGAAGCGATCCATGTTCGAAAAGCAACGGCGTGCAGTCCATACCAATGATCTCCCGGCCAGGAAAGGCCGCCTTGAGCGTCGCGCGCGCTACTTTGTCCGCCGCGTCCCCGTACTGCGGCGCCATGACCGCGCCGTTGATCACCAGGAAATTCGCGTACGTCGCAGGCAACCGCCGCCCTTCCTCGTCCCGGATCGCCCCCGGCAGCGGCAGCGGCAGCAGCCGGTACTTCCGGCCACGGCGCGTTCGCAGCGCCGCAAGTTCCCGCCGCATGAGGTCCAGTTCCTCATACTGCTCGTCCCGCCGGTCGGCGCACGCGACATGGACGATCGTGTCGCTGGGGCAGAACCGCGCGAGCGTGTCGACGTGCGAGTCGGTGTCATCTCCGGCCAGCGCGCCATGACGCAGCCACAAAATCCGGTCCGCGCCCAGCCACCGTCCCAGCTTCCGCTCGATCTTCGCACGGGTCAAATGCGGGTTTCGGTTCCGGGAAAGCAGACACGCCTCGGTCGTCAGGACGGTTCCCGCGCCGTCGCCGTCCACGCTGCCGCCTTCCAGCACCATCCCCGGCGCTCTCAAGGGCATCTTCCCGAACGCTCTCTGCTCGGCCAGTTTCCAAGTCACGAGATTGTCGAGATCCGCCGCAAATTTCAGGCCCCAGCCGTTGAACATGAAATCCAGAAGCACGGGCTGGCCCTTTTCTAAAACACCGATCGGCCCGAAATCGCGCGTCCATGTGTCGTTTGTTGGGATATCGTAAAATTGGATGTGCGAAAGGTCCGCGCCGCCGGCCCGCAGGCCCTCTAGGACCGGCCCTGCGTCCCCGGGCCTCACAATCAGCACGCGCTCCCGCCGGCTGATCGCCGCCGCGATCTGCGCGTACACACCTTCGACCTCCCCAAGCCGCGGCGCCCAGTCGGTCCCCTCGTGCGGCCACGCAAGAAGGACTCCGTCCTGCCGTTCCCACTCCGCCGGCCAACGCACTTGGCTAAAAAGAAATGCCCCGGCTCAGCCGGTAGACTGCCGCCGCGACGGCCGCCGAGGCCGGAATCGTCAGCACCCACGCGCATACGATCCTCGGCACGATGCCCCACTGAACCGCCGACAGCCGCCGGTACCACACCGAGCCCGCGCCGGCGATGGCGCCGGTGATCGTGTGGGTCGTGCTCACCGGTATCCCCAGCATCGACGCGCCAAACAGCGTGGCGGCGCCCCCGGCTTCCGCCGATATCCCCGCCGGGACTTTGAGGTCGCATAATTTCGTGCCCAGCGTCCGCACGATCCGCCATCCGCCCGCGACGGTTCCCAGGGCCATCGCGGCTTGACAGGAGAAGATCACCCACAACGGGGGGTCATAGGTGGCCTGCCAGCCCACCGCGACTAGGAGGGCGGTGATGATGCCCATGGTCTTTTGCGCGTCATTGCCGCCATGACCGACCGAATAGGACAGCGAACTGAACACTTGGAGAATCCGGCCGCCCGACCGGACGGCGCCATGGGGCGCATGCGGCTCGATCAGAAAGATCAGCCACGCCACCAGCGTCATCAGGATCATGCCCATGGCAAGACCCAAAAGCGGCGCCAGCACTATGAAGAGAACCGGCCGCACCCAGCCTTCGACCAGGATCGCTCCCCAGCCGGCCTTGACCAGCGCCGCGCCCGCCAGTCCCCCCATCAGCGCGTGGCTCGACGACGAGGGAATGCCGAAATACCACGTGATGACGTCCCAAACGATCGCGCCGGCCAGCGCGCCAAAAATCACATGCTGGTCTACGACGGCCGGAACCACCAGGCCCTTGCCGATGGTTTTTGCGACGTGAAGTTCAAAAAAAAGGATGGCGATGAAATTGCCGAAGCCCGCCAGCAGCACCGCCTGCAGGGGCGTGAGGGTTTTGGTGCCCACGACGGTGGCGATGCTGTTGGCGCTGTCGTGCCAGCCGTTGACGAAATCAAACACGAGCGCGACCGCGATCAGCAGCACCACACCTTCCATCTACCGGTTCCGCTCCGTCATGACGACCAGTAGGTGCCCCACGTCGCGGCATCGGTCGGAACATTTCTCCAGCGTCGAGATCACTTCGTCTTCGACCGTGTAGCACAGGCCCCCCGAGGCGTGCATCTCGTGCACGGCGGAATGGAAGAGGCCGTCGGCCTGCCGTTCAAGCTCGTTGAGCCGCCGATACCCCGCGTCGAGGCCCGTGAGGTCGGCATGAAGGAGCAGGTCGAACATCTCGGTCATCGTGTCGGCCATCTGGCGGATCAGCGCGATGAAACCGATCATCACGGCCGTCGGCTTCAGCCGGAAGGCCTCCATGCGCCACGAGTAGTGGTCCATGGTGTCGATGCACGAATCCAGCC
The DNA here is from genome assembly GCA_001784175.1 of Candidatus Lindowbacteria bacterium RIFCSPLOWO2_12_FULL_62_27. Lineage (GTDB taxonomy): Bacteria > Lindowbacteria > 2-12-FULL-62-27 > 2-12-FULL-62-27 > 2-12-FULL-62-27 > 2-12-FULL-62-27. The sequence goes on along the minus strand of MFPR01000001.1, from coordinate 286,652 downwards.
GGTCGGCGATTTCGCGCAGGTCGTCCGGATCGATCGGATGGATCATGGTGTGCCGCACGGAGAGAAGAAACCGCTCGGTCGCGGCGTCGGCCCGGTTTTCCAGCGCATGAATCTCGGCCGCAAACCCCGCCGTCCCCAGCCGCCCGTCCCGCGCCGCCCCTTCGAGCATCTTGGCGGCTTCCTGGGCCATCCGGCTGATCTCCTTGAGACTCTGAAAAAATTTCCCGGACGCCGGCGGCGCCACAGCGTCGATGACCTTCCGAAACCAGCTCATGCGCTCCCTCTTGCCAGAGTCCGGCGCAAAAAACAAGCAGTACCTCTGTTGAAACTCACTCTCTTTTCTCCCCCCTCCCCCCTTGTGGGGGAGGCTGGGTGGGGGGGTCTCGCCGGGGTTGACGGGACATCGCCCTCGAAGTAGAGCTTGGTCATCGACATGGAATCCTTGCCGGAATTTCTGATGTGCCTCGTCACCTGCGAGTCGCCGGACCAGGGGGAGAAGATTGCCCGGGGGCTTCTCGAAAAGCGCCTGGCCGCGTGCGTCAACATCCTCCCCGGCGCCCGGTCCCTCTACTGGTGGGAGGGCAAAATCGACGAGTCGGCCGAGTGCGTGCTTGTCATCAAAACGCAGGAGGCCAATCTCGGCGCACTCATCGCCGAGGTCAAACGCCTCCATTCCTACTCGGTCCCGGAAGTCATCGCGTTCCGGATCGAGGGCGGCAACCCCGATTACCTGCGGTGGCTGGCCGACGAAACCTCCGCGCAGTAACTGAACACATGTATTTCCAGGACCTCATCGCCGCCCTGAACGCCTACTGGGCCGACCGCGGCTGCGCCATCGTCCAGCCAGCCGGGCTCGAGGTCGGCGCCGGGACCTTTAATCTCAACACGTTCCTCCGCTCGCTCGGGCCCGAGCACTGGCACTGCGCGTACGTCGAACCGTCCCGCCGGCCGACCGACGGGCGCTACGGGGAGAATCCCAACCGGCTTCAGCATTACTACCAGTATCAGGTCATCCTGAAACCGGCGCCCGACGATGTCCAGCAAAGCTATCTCGGGTCGCTCCGGGCCCTCGGCATATCTGAACGCGCGCACGACATCCGCTTCGTCGAGGACGACTGGGAGTCGCCCACGCTCGGCGCCTGGGGCTTGGGCTGGGAAGTCTGGCTCGACGGTCTGGAGATCACGCAGTTCACGTATTTCCAGGAAGTCGGCGGGATCAAGCTCGACCCGATCCCGGTCGAACTCACCTACGGACTCGAACGCATCTGCATGGCGCTTCAAGGCGTCGATAACGTCTATCACCTGCAGTGGAACAATCGTCTCACCTACGCAGAAATGCACAAGCGCAACGAGTGGGAGCAGTCGACGTACAATTTCGAGAAATCTGATCCGGCCGTTCTGTTCCGGCTGTTTGATACGTTCGAATCCGAGGCCAAACGCCTCCTCGCCGCCGGACTCGTTCTGCCGGGCTACGAGTTCGTCCAGAAATGTTCCCACACGTTCAATCTCCTCGACGCCCGCGGCGCCATCAGCGTGTCGGAACGCATGAAATACATCCTCCGCGTCCGGGACCTCGCGGCGCTCTCGGCCCAGGGGTATCTGCGCCTCCGCGAATCGCTCGGCTTTCCATTGGCCCCCCGCCATGCCTGACCGCGATTTTCTGCTCGAGATCGGGTGCGAAGAAATTCCCGCGCGATTCCTCCCGCCCGCGACCGAACAGCTTGAGACGGGTCTTCGGCGCATCCTCGCCGAACACCGCATCCCGGTGGCTGCCGTCCATGCGTACGCCACGCCCTGCCGGCTCGTCGTCTGGGCCCGCGACATCGGCCGGGCCGCCGACACGCGCGTGGTGGAGCGGACGGGACCGCCGTGGGACGCGGCCTACGGCGCCGACGGCCGGCCCACGGCCGCGCTCGAGGGATTCCTGAAATCGGTGGGCGGCGACGCGAACAGCATCGTGAAGGTTCAGAAAAAGGACCGCGCCTTCGTCGGCGTCCGGCTCAAGGAAAAAGGCCGTCCCACGGCGAAGATCCTGCCGGAGATTCTACCCGCGCTGATCGCGTCGATCTCCTTCCCCAAAGCCATGCGCTGGCGCGCCGGCGACGCGGCCGCCTTCGCCCGGCCCGTCCGCTGGATCCTGTGCCTCCTGCACGGCCGCCCGCTCCGGTTCGCGGCCCACGGGTTGGAGTCGGGCGCGGTGACGTTCGGCAACAAGTTTTTTCATCCGCAACCGTTCCGCCCGGCGTCCGCCGCCGGGTATTTCCGCAAGCTCGAACAAAAAATGGTCATGGTCTCGCCGGCGAAACGCCGGGAAAAAATCCTGCGGGGCGCGAAAATGATTCTGGCGCGGCGCGGCCTTTCGGCGGACCTGCCGGAGGACCTGGTGACCGAGGTGGTTCATCTGACGGAATTCCCGACCGTCCTTCTGGGCGGGTTCGACCGGTCCTTTCTGGACATTCCCGCCGTGATTCTCAAAAGCGCCATGAGCCACCATCAGCGGTATTTCCCGGTGACGGCCGCCGGCGGGAAACTCGCGCCGCATTTTCTGGTCGTCCGCAACGGGCCGCCGGACCCGAAGGGCATCGTCGCGAAGGGCAACGCGCGGGTGCTGACGGCGCGGTTTTCGGATACGAAATATTTTTTTGAAACCGACCGCAAAAAGAAACTGGCCGACCGGATCGACGGCCTCAAGGGCGTGGTCTACCTCGAGGGTCTCGGGACGTTGCACGACCGCGCGCGGCGCCTCCGGGACCTCCTCGTGATTCTGCCGCCGCGCATCGGCATCGACCTCGATCTCGACCGGTACGCCGATGTGGCCTATCTCTGCAAGGCGGACCTGCTCACGGAGGTGGTCCGGGAATTCCCGGAACTTCAGGGCGTCATGGGCCGCATCTACGCCGAAAAGGAGGGCCTGCCGGCGGAAATTCCCGCTGCGATCGCCGAACACTACCAGCCTCGCGGACCGGCCGACCCTCTGCCGGAAACGCCGCTCGGCGCGCTCCTTGCTCTGGCCGATAAATTCGAACTGCTCTTCGGCGCCTACTCGGTCGGCCTTCGGCCTACCGCGTCCGGCGATCCCTACGGCCTGCGCCGCGCGGCCATCGGCATCGCCCGGATCCTCCTCGCGCGCGCCTGGCACCTGCGCATCGGCCAGATGGCCGAAAGCGCCGCCCCGATTTTCCCGGACCCCGGCGCCGTCCGCAAGGCCGCCCCGGAGGTGCTCGCGTTTTTCCGCGCCCGGCTCGAAGCGCTCCTGCGCGAAACCCATCCGGCCGAGTTCGTCTTGGCGTGCCTCAACGTGTCGGACGACCCGTGTGAGATCGCGGGCAAGGTCGAGGCGTTCTCGAAAATAGCGCGCGAAGGCAAGGACCGCTGGGTGACGCTGCTTCGCACCGCCAAACGCGCGCACAACATCGTCAAAAACGAAAAAAATCTCCCGCCGCTCAACCCCGGCGCATTCCAGCAGGAGGAGGAGCGTGCGCTCCACAAGGCCTTTCTGGACTGGGAGGCCGCCGTCCGGAGGATGCCCGAACGCAAGTACACCGACCGGCTCCGCGCCATCCTGGAGATGGCGGCGCCGCTCCACACGTTCTTCGATAAAGTGTTCGTCATGGTTGACGACGCGTCGCTCCGGGCCAACCGCCTGTCCCTCATTGGCGCCATCAGCGACGCCTTCCGGTCCTACGCCGAATTCGACAGGATCGCCGTATCGGAGTGACATGCGCGGCTTAGGCGAAGGCTTCAGCATGATAGCGTCATGTTGGGACGAAGAATCGGAAGAAGATTGGATGATCCCCTCTCCCCCGCAGGGGGAGAGGGTCAGGGTGAGGGGGTTCTTTTGACTTCTAATATGTATATTAAAGTTGAACGGATTCTATGATGGAATCAAATTCTGCGAAAGAGAGTGTGCCTCCGCCAACGACAAAGTCTAAAGCGGTTCGACACGGATTTTTATTCAATCCAATCGTAAGTGGAATATGGGGTGGGTTTTTAGGAGGTTGGTTTGGGGCGTTTGTTTGCGTCGTAGTAGTGTATAGTAAATTGCTTCTGGCAGGTGACATATTGGATTTTGCGTTAAAATGTACAAAATACATATTTCCCGTGTGTATTATTGCTGCTTTATTGGGTTGCTCTTGGGGTGCCACGTTGGGTTTTATAGAAATAATCACATGTAAAATACCACTACAGAGGAAGCGCCGCTATCTGATGTATCCTGCATTGGGATGTATCGTTTTTTTTACACTCAAAAACATCCCGTTCGATTTATCTGGGGGCACTGTATGGCTCACCGAAAAGATTCTAGGGACCTATGGATTTATCCTGACTTTATTTGTAGTTGGGATTGTAAGAAGTATTCGTCAATTATCTACGATTAAAAGCTCGATGCTTGAATCGTTGAGTATTCCATTCACATATTTGTTGATTGTTCTATTCACATATTTCAGGGCGTATCTTGAAGGGTTAATTTTCGGTGATTTTAAAGTTCCCACATTTTCGAATTCGCATTCGCGCCTCGAAGAATTCACCCCTATAGGGATTGTCCTTTGTCTCTGTATAATCATGTTTTCTATAAGCATGGCCCAGCGTATGGGGGGCGGATTGAACATTCCCCCCTCTTCCCTCGAAGAGGGGAGAGGGTTGGGGTGAGGGGAGCATGAAGAAGAACATCGCATTTGCGCGAAGGTTGCGCAAAGAAATGACCGACGCCGAACGGAAACTTTGGAAGCATCTTCGGTCGCGCCGGTTCGAAGGATATAAATTCAGGAGGCAACATCCCATCGGCAGGTTCATCGCCGATTTCTGTTGTGTGGAGCGGGGATTGGTCATCGAAGTGGATGGCGGCCAACATGCCGAAGATGTCAACCTCCAGAAGGATTGCGAGCGGACGGCCTTTCTATTGCAGGAGGGCTTTCACGTCCTGAGGTTCTGGGACAATGATGTATTGAACAAGATGGATGTAGTCCTCGGACGAATAATTGACCGGATTGAGAGAACACCCTCACCCCGACCCTCTCCCTCTAAAGAGGGAGAGGGGGTGAAAAATCCATGAAAAAATTCAGCATCCTCACCGCCACCTACAACCGCGCCTATCGCCTCAAGCAGACGATCGACAGCGTGCTGGCGCAGACACACGCGAACTTCGAGTACTGGGTCATCGACGACGGCTCGACCGATGCGACGCCCGAACTCATGGAATCCTTCAAGGACCCGCGCCTGCGCTATATCCGGTTTAACTCCAGCGAGACCCACGCCGTCCGGTATCCGCAGCATTTCCGGGAGTGTTCGGGCGATTACCTCCTGCGGCTCGACAGCGATGACCGGTTCCTCTCGACCGACGCGCTCGACATCATCGCCCGCAACCTCACCTCGTCGCCCGACGACGAGTTCATCCACGGATACCTCTGGATCGACGAGCGGACCCATGCGCCGATCGACTATTTCACCGGCTGGCAGAACGACCGGCTCGCGCTGACGTTTGAGGATTTCCTGCTCGGCACGAAAGGCTTCGCCGACGTGCTCTTCATCGGGAAACGCGTATTCTGGGATAACTTTTTCCAATTCTACCAGCACCCCTTCAACTGGTTCACCGGCCTCTGGGAGGCGCTCCTGCCCGACGGCAAGCTCCGGATTTTCCGCCGGCCGCTGGGCGTCGCCGGCTGGAGCGGCACCGACAACGTGACGGTCTTGAGCGGCGGCCGCAGGCTCTGGGCCATGACGGACGAGTACAACACCTACCTCGCCGAACGCTATCGCCACGTCCTCAAGCGCGCACCCAAGCGTTTGGGATATTTCCTGCAATGGGCCGCCTACTACGAGCTGCTCCTCGGCAAAAAACTTCCGGCCCTCGGCAACCTCCTCGACAGCCTCCGCCACGACCCGGCCAACCTCCGTTCCTGGTCCCTCCTCGCCCTCTGGCCCCTCCCGGGCTCCTGGATCAACGCCCTCCTGGGCCTGCGTTCAAAACTCAAATGGACGTTCCGGAAAAAGGGTGACTGGCGGAGCTGACGGCGTCTCCGGCGCCGTCCGCCAAATGGCCGTGCCGCCCCATGCTTTCGATGCATCTATTCAGTTGGCTGACAATAATCTAAACGTTTGAAAATTTTTTTTGAAATAATCTTGACAAATGAAAAACGGGTTGGTACCGTCCGCGTCCATGACAAACGGCCAAGCGCCGGAATAATATTCGAAAGCAGGTGAACAGCGGATGAACAACAGGGTGAATTGGATGGGGACACTGCTCCTGGCCGGCTTGGTGACGCTGGCGGGCGCGGGCGCGGTGGCCGCGGAAGACGCGGCGGCGTCGTCGCCCGCATTTACGCAGGAACACGCCGCGGCGATTGCGAACGGCAAGGTCATGGCCGACACCCTCTGGGTCCTGGTGACGGCCATGCTGGTCTTCTGGATGAACGCGGGCTTCGGCATGCTGGAGGCGGGGCTTCAGCAGGCGAAAAACTGCGTGAACATCTGCGCCAAGAATTTCGTCGTGTTCGCCATTTCGTCCCTGGCGTTCTGGTTCGTCGGCTGGGGAATCATGTTCGGAGACGGCAACGGATTCTCCGGGTTGCAGGGTCTCTGGATGGTCGGCGGCGCGGACAACAGCCCCGCCACCGGCGCCGCCTACCAGGGCGTCTATTCCTCGATGAACTGGACCGGTGTTCCGATTTGGGCGAAATTTTTCTTCCAACTGGTTTTCGCCGGCACGGCGGCCACCATCGTATCGGGCGCCGTCGGCGGGCGGATCAAGTTTCACGTGTTTGTCCTTTTCTCGTTTCTCCTCGTCGGCGTCATGTATCCGATCACCGGCCACTGGATCTGGGGCGGCGGCTGGCTGGCCCAGAAGGGATTTTTTGATTTCGCGGGATCCACGGTGGTCCACTCGGTCGGCGGCTGGGCGGCGCTGGCCGGCGCGATGCTCCTGGGGCCGCGGATCGGCAAGTTCCGGCCTGACGGCTCCGTGAATCCCATCATGGGACACAACATGCTCGCCGCAACGCTCGGCACGTTTATCCTGTGGCTGGGCTGGTTCGGATTCAATCCCGGTTCCACCATGGCGGCCGACCCCGAGTCCATGGCGCGAATCTGCATCACGACCAATTCCGCCGCCGCCGCCGGCGTCGTGACGGCGATGCTCACGGCGTGGGTCCTGCTCGGCAAGCCGGACCTGTCGATGATTCTGAACGGATGTTTGGCGGGGCTGGTGGCGATCACGGCGCCGTGCGCGTTCGTGAGCGTCGGCGCATCGGTGCTCATCGGCGCCGTCGCGGGCGTCCTCGTGGTTTTCGGTGTCATCCTCTTCGACAAGCTTCACATCGACGATCCGGTCGGAGCGCTGGCCGTGCATCTCGTGAACGGCGTCTGGGGCACCCTGTGCGTGGGGCTGTTTGCAAGCGCCCCCTTCGCGGGAGGCGCCGCGCAGCCGAAAGTGGGTTTATTGTACGGCGGCGGGACGGACCAGTTGATGACGCAGCTCATCGGCGTCGTCGGGGTCGGCGCGTTCACCTTCATCGTGGCGCTGGCCGGGTTTGGCCTTCTCAAAGCCGTCGGCGGTATCCGGGTCGGCCGGGACGAGGAGCTTCGAGGCCTCGACATCGGCGAACACGGCATGGAAGCCTACGCGGGCTTCAACATTTTCGTCACCAAATAGGCCGGCGCGCCTGAGAAGGGAGAAACGACGATGAAATTGATCATTGCGATTATCCAGCCGGAGAAACTGCCGGACGTGAAAAAGGCGCTCTATGAGGCCGAGGTCTTCAAAATGACGGTCATGCCGGTCGTCGGCTGCGGCCAGCAGAAGGGGTTTTCGGAAACGTACCGCGGCGCGATCGAGGAGGTGAACCTGCTGAACAAGGTTCAGCTCGAGATCGCGGTGAACGAGAATTTCGTCAAGCCGACGGTCGATGCGATCATCAAGGGCGCGAGGACGGGCAACATCGGCGACGGCAAGATTTTCGTGCTGGACCTGCCGGAGTGCATTCGGATCAGGACCAGCGAGACAGGGAACGTCGCGATCGGTTAGTTCGCGACCCACATCACAAAGGCAAAGGGGGACTGATTTCAGTGAAGCAGAATCTGTGGACGGCCGCACTTTTTGCGGCGCTCCTTTTCGCGTTCCCGCAGGGTTCGGACGCGAAAATCGAACTGTCGGGAGCGGCGCTCGTAAGCGTGCAGGACATCGATTTCGACTCGACGACGGGCGGCGTCGATGAGGATTTGAATTTCAACGACCCGCGGATCAATCTGTATGTCAACGCCGACATCTCCGACAAGATTTCCATCGCGCTTGGCATCTGGGCCGGCAATGACTACAGCCACGAGAATACCCGAACGGTGGCGGACGGCGGCACCCCGGTGACCGGCAACAACCCCGGCATCGCCGAATCTCTCGAGCTTCTCAACGCGTGCATCGTCATCAAGGATTTTCTCGGCAGCGGGCTCAACCTCAAACCCGGCCTGATTGACATTCCGTACGGCTGGGAGTACGCGAAGCGGACCAACCATGGCGATGACCGCAACAACGAGTTCATCACCAATGGCCTGCTGGACATCAACGGCACGGAAAACGGCATCTCGCTGTCCGGGTCCTTTGAGGGACACATCAAAACCCCGTCGACGTGGGAGATCGCCCTCATGAACGGCGGCGGCGTGGTCGACGGAAATCCGGCGGGAACAGGCAATCAGGTGAGGTCGAACGACGATCTGGCATGGGCCTTGCGGGTCGAAACGCAGGTTCAGGACAACCTGACGGTCCAGGCCAGTTTCTACAACAGCGACCAGACGAAGGACGGCGATCAGGATCCCCTGAACGTTGGAAGCTCGTTCCTCGTTCAGAATGTCAACTCCACGCTTGGCGCGGGGGTCAACTCCAACCTCCAGGGTCTGGTCTTCATGAACGGCTACGACCGGCAGATGTGGGAAGTGTCCGCGAAGTACGACTACGGGGACGGATATCTCATCGGCTTTTGGGGCAACATCGACGCGGACACGGGCACGACCGGCGCAAGCCGTGAATGGAATTACATGGGACTGCAGGGCCGTTACACCTTCGACGAGAATTCGTATCTCGCAGTCCGGTGGAACCAGCTCGATCCCGATTACGTGAATTCCAATACACTGGGCGAGCCCAGCCTCTGGAGCGTCGCGGCCGGCTACAAGCTCGCGGACAGCGCCATGGTCAAGGCGGAGTGGACGACGTTTGATGAAGACGGGGACGGGTTCGGCAACCAGCTCGCCGCGAATACGAACGACCGGGCTTCTCAGGACGCCGACGCGCTGACCCTCTCGCTCGGGGTGAATTTTTAAGCAGGTAGTTTCGCCCTTTTACCGGTAAGGTTCAGAATCGAGAACCAAGGGGGGACGCTCCAAGCGTCCCCCTGTTTTTGTCCATGGATGGACTATCCCTGTTGCCTCCGGCTCCGGATTCGCCATGGATGGTGAATCTCTCCGAACCGGCAACAGGGATTCTCAGGAGGTCTAAATCGAAACGGTGGCGAAGAGCCCCGGTTTGAGGGCGCGCTGCGGGTTGGCGATTTCGATGCGGATTTTGAACGTCCGGCTGGCCGGATCGACGGTGGGGCTGATGAACACGACGCGGCCCGGATGGGATTTTGAGGTGACCGACGGAACCGTCACGGTCGCCTTTTGGTCGACCGTGATCCGGTTGATCTCCGACACGGGCAGATTGAGTTCGACGTAGAGCGAGTCGGTGTTGAGGACGTCGCAGAAGGGCTGGCCGGCGGCCGCGTTTTCGCCGGCGGCGTAGTAGAGTTTCGAGATCACGCCGGCGGCGGAGGAGAGGACGGTCATTTTTTCGAGCGCGAGCTTTTTCTGGTCCTGCGCGTGGAGTTTCTGCGCGATTTTCATTTCGTGAAGCATGATCTCCTCCTTGCGGGGCCCCTCCTTGGCGAGTTCCAGCGAGAGTTTCTGCGCCTTGGTGGCGAGCGCGGCGGCCTCGGCCGCGTTTTTGGCGTCCGCGACATCCTTGTCCGATACCGCCTTCTGATCATACAGGCGCTTGGTGCGCTCAAGCTCCGTTTTGGTCTTGTCCTCGGCGAGCTGGGTCTTTTTCAGGTCAATCTCCATTTTCTCGATCTCTTTCGGCCGCAGGGGCAGCTTCATTTTTTCCAGAGAAAGCTGCAGCTCCTCAAGCTCCATGTCCGTCAACAGCAAATCCATTTTTTCCTTCGTCGCGTCCAATTCCCCCAGCGCGTCGCCTTCCGACACCCACTGGCCCTCCTGCACGTAGAGCTTCTCGATCACGCCCGAGGACCTCGGGCTCACCGAAACCTCCCGGTAGATCATCGTCAGACCGTTCGTGTAGACCTCCGCCTGGCACCGGGTAACGGGTAATGATGGGTAAAGGGCAGCGAACAAGAGTCCGGGCACGACCGTGCGAAACACGCCGGCTCTCCCCCCTCTCCCGCCTCCGGCGGGAGAGGGTCGGGGTGAGGGTGGCAGGTAGTTGGTCACCACTGCCAGTTCATCCGCATCCAATGGACCGGTTCCTCCATCAGGAGTTGGAACGGGCGCTGTTTGCCCGCCAGAATCTTCCCGCGGCCCGACATGCCCGCCTTGAGCGTCCGGTCGGCGTTCTCAATGGTCGCGTAGACGTTGTAGATCGTCTTGTCCTCCTGGGTCGAGCCTTCCATGCCGATGCGCTCGATCTTGACCGTGTAGGTCCGCGTCGGGTAGGAGGAGACCTTGAACCGGATCTCCTGCCCCGCCGCGACGTACCGGATCTGCTCCTGCGGCACGCCGAACTTGACCTGAAGTTTCGACAGATCGACGACATCGCCGACGACCGCGCCCCGGCTGATGTTTTCCCCGACCTTCTGCGGCAGGTCGGCCGTCAGGACCTGGCCCTCGTGCGGCGAGATGATCCGCGTGTTCTCCATCTTGTTCGACAGGTTCGACATCTCGCGGTCGGCCTGCGCGATCTCGGCCTCCTTCATCCGTGCCTCCGCCATGTTCGACAGGCCCACCGACCGCAGATACGACTGGCGGGCGATCTCGCGTTTCGTCTGGATCTTCAGTTTCTCCTGCTCCATGTCCTGTTGGGAAAGTTCGGCAAAAAGGTCTCCGACCTTGATGGTGTCGCCCTCCCGGAAGTGGACCTTGTCAAGAATCCCGCTTTCCTTCGCGTAAATTTTGTTGCGCACGATCGGCTCGATGTCGACCTGCCCGCCGAGCCGGTGCTCGACTTTCGGAAACCACAAAAGCGCCCCGAGCCCCGCCAGAACCCCCAGCGCGATCGCGCCGCCCACCAGCACCTTCTTGAGGGTCGCGCCCTTGCCAAAGCCCGAAAACATCGGGACCGATTTGTACAGCTCGGCGTTGCGGATCGACACGGTGATCTGGTTGGCCAGGATCGTCAGCATCTCCATCTGCGCTGGCTGGACGAAATCCTTGTTCTTGCTCTCCATCGTCATCATGCCCAGCGGTCCCTGGTCGTCGGCCAGGACCCGCGCGTAAAACGACGCGATGCCGGCCTGTTTCAGATAGTCCTTGACCGCCGCAATCCCCCCGCCCTCCGCCAGATACTTCTCCGCGTCGGCGATGTACAGGTCCTTGTCGATCGCGTCGGCCGCGTTGTCGAGCGCCATGATCGCCGGGTCGGCCTTGTCGATCTTGGCGGCGCCCGACACCGCGCGCAAATCGTATTTGTTTTCGTTCTTCACGAACATCGCCGCCCGCTCGTAGGGCACCACCTGGTTGGTGAGGTTCACGACCGTCACAAGGACGCTGTCCATGTCGAGGTTCGACGAGACCTCTTTCGAGATGTCCAGCAAAATCGACAGGTCCTTCGCCTTGCGCTCGACCTCGTACAGCGTCGCGTTCTTGATGGCGCTGGTCGACAGGCCCGCGAGACTCGACAGAAGGTCCATGTCGTCCTTGGTGAACCAGTCGTCGTCCTTTTTCTTGTTGATGATCTGGATGGCGCCGATCGCCTCGTCCTGGTGGATGAGGGGCACGGTAATGAGGGACTTGGTCTTGAATCCGGTGGCATCGTCGACCTTGCCGGAAAACAATTCCGATTTCGAGGTGTCTTCCACGATCACCGGCGCTTTTTTCTGGACGACGCTCCCGACGATCCCCGTGCCGACCCCAACTTTGGCGCCGACCAGCTTCCCGGCGGTCGGCCCGACCGCGACCTTGGCGAGGAGGTCTCCGCCCTGCCGGAGCCAGATGCTGCCGGCGACGGCGTCGAGGATGGTGACGACGCGCTTGAGGATGATGTCGAGCAGCTTGTCCAAATCGAGCGTGGTGCTCTGGGCCTTGTTGAACTCGTTGAACACCTGGATGCGCTCCCGCGCCGTCTTTTCCGACTCGTAGGCCCGCGCGTTGACGATGGCGCCGGCCGCGTTTTCGGCCATGACCTTGCAAAGCTCGAGGTCCTCGTCGTTGAACTGGCCGGTGTCGCCCTTCTTGTTGAGGACCTGGATCGCGCCCAGGACCCCGGCCTGCGTCAGGAGCGGCACGCAGATCATCGATTTCGTGACAAAGCCCGTCTTCTGGTCCGTCGTGCCCGCAAATCGCTTGTCGGCCGTCGCGTCCTTCACGATCGTCGGCTTCTTCATGTTGATCACCCAGCCCACAATCCCGGTGCCCTTCGGAAGCTTCAAGCCCTTGACGTTTTCGCTGCCCGGCCCGAACGCGTTTTCGCAGGTGATCATCTTCGCATCGTCATCCCACATCCACAGCGACCCGCCCTCGCAGTTCATCGCCTTGAGGACGTCCTCGAAGACTTTCGGCATGAGTTCCGCGAGGTCCTGCGTGGAGTGGAAATCGCGGTTGATTTCGTAAAGGAGCGTCAGCCGCTCGAGCTTGGCCTGCAGCTCATCTAGGTTCGCCGTCTGCGTGTCGGCCGCCATCCTAGATCGACTCTCCGGTGAGCATCTCGAGTTCGGCCGTCGCCACGGCCAGACTGTAGAGGTTGTTCAGCTCTTCGACTTGCGCGTTCACGAGGGACGTTTTGGCGGAGATGACGTCGGTGATCTCGCCCCGGCCCTCGTCAAACTTCGCCTGCGCGATCCGAAGACTCCGTTCCGACACCTCCCGCGACTGCCGCGCGATCGCCAGGCGCCGCTGGACCTTCAACAGCTCCTGGTACGTCTCGGTCGCGTCGAGGATCAGGCTCTGATTCAGTTCGTCCCGCTCCAGGACCTTCGTGCTCAGGCCCGCCTCAGCCAGCTCCAAGTCCGCCTTCTGCGTCACCTTTTCGCCGAACGGAAAATCGTAGGTCAGCGTGAAGGAATATTTCTCCTCGGGATTGCGCAGGACCCTCGGCAGGTCCCGCCGCTCGCCCTCGAGCGCAAGATTCGATTTGAACGCGAAGGCCGGCCGCATCTTCGACTTGGCCTGCTCGACGGAGATCGTCGAAACTTCGATGTCCTTGTTCATCCGCCGCAAATCCCCGCTCGCGGAAATCACACGGCTTTGCACCATCTTCATCGTCACTTCGCGGACCGGCTCCGGGGGAAATCCGTCGGTCAGGTCGTAGTAGTCGTCCAGCGGCAGGCCGATCAGGCTGTTGAAACGGCTCTGGGCCTGCTGTTCCGAAAAAACGGCGTCGGCGAGGTCCGCCCTGTTTCTCAGAACCGTCAGCTCCGCCTGCGACACGTCCATCTCGGTCGTCATCCCGACACTCAGCCGCTTCTTGGTCACCTCCAGCCGTTCCTCGGCCTCGGCCAGCACCTCTTTCCGAAGCGCGGCCATCCGCCGGTACTTGAGGAGATCAAAGTATCCCTGCCGGACGGACAGCACGAGGCTTTTTTTGGCCTCCTCAAAATCGATCTCGGCCTGCGCCCACGAGGCGTCCGCCTGTTTCCGGCTGTAGTCGGTGCTGTTTTTGTCCTTGCCGATGATCGGCAGCGTGAGATTCACGCCGACTTCGGGATTGAACTTCTGCGTGATGTATTTGTATCTGCTGCTGGCGTCGTCCGCGAGCGCGCCCTTGAACGCGTTGTACCGGCTGGATCCGTCGCTGGTCGTGAGCTTGGAATAAAAGTCGGTGGCCATGCCCGACCCGAACGTGCGTTTGAGGTTCCAGGACGTCGTGTTGCTCAGGGTCCGGCTCCGGGTCGCGCTGACGCGTTCGCCGGTCGTGTTGAAATATTTCGAATAGCTGAACGACTCGTCCCGCTTGTAGTCGCTGGACGCCGTGAACGACTCGACCCAGCCCAGCCCGTGGAGGGTCTTGAGGTACGTCAGCCGCGACGATTCGTAGGTTAGGCTGGCCTTTGAAAACGTGGGGTTCCGCTCCTGCGCCAGCTTCAGCGCGTCGGTGATGGAGAGTCTCCTCGTCCCCTCGGCGTGGGCGGGAGGCGTTTGGAACCCTCCCCTCTCCCGCCATAGGCGGGAGAGGGTTGGGGTGAGGGTGGCCGGTTTAGCTCGGCGCCAATCAACCCCCCTCACCCGAGCTTCGCTCGTCCTCTCCCCCCTGCGGGGGGAGAGGAGGTGAATAGTTATCAGACAGATCAGGAAACAGGCTGTCCGAAAAAAGGCAGTCCGCATATGAATAATATCGGCAGAATCGGGCTTATGGCCAAGCGGCGAGTTTGGTTTTGTTCTTGACCACGATCAGCTTGTTCTGAATGTCGATCGAGCCCTCCCGCTTGAAGGTCACGAGCGCCTTGCAGACCGATTCGCGGTTGGTGCCGGCCATGGAGGCCAGCTCGCGCTGGGTGATCTTCAGCAGGAGCACCGTCCCCGCGGCCTCGACCCGGCCGAACTTTTCGGCCAGCCGCAAAATCTTGTCGGCGATCCGGCCGTTCGTGCTCCGGCGCGTCAGGATGTCCTGCTCGTGCAGCGCCTCCTCCCACTGGCGCGTGACTTCAGCCAGAAGCAGCGGCCCCAACTCGGGCGTGCGCGCCAGAATCGACTGGATCGCCTCCTTGGGAAAGGCGCAGACGACGACCGAGCCCAGCGCCTGGGCGCTGTAGGGATGGCCGTCCGTGGCGTGGAGCGCGTCCAAGCCGACCATGCCCGACTTGTAGATAAATCCGAGTGTGCGGTCGGCTTCGCCCATGTTCCTGTAAATTTTGACGAGGCCCTCCATGACGAGATAGGCGGCCGTGACCTCATCGCCCTGGTGAAACAGCAGCGAATACTGCGGTATACGCACGAGGCTCCCGCTGGCCACCAGCTCCCGGCGGACCCCTTCCGGGATCTTGGAGAAGATGGGGTGCTGGGAGAGGAGCGCAAAGGAGGAAACCGGGGCCGCCATCGTTTTTCTCTGGCCGAACCGGTGCGCGATTTTCTGGGGCGGCATCTCAGTACATGAACAAATCCATTCTGAAAAATCCCGCAAGCCACCGGCCGATGGCGCCGGCGGGTGTGGCGGTCGCGATGTCGAGCTTGGCCATGCCGGTCATGCCGGGCCGCAGCATCTGGCCGGAGGCGAGGATGTTGACGCCGTAGTCGAAGTCGGGGTTGGGGATGACGATCTTGGCGCGGAACTTCCGCGTGACGCCGCCGGTGTCCGCAAACGAATCGACCTCGCCCACCCGCGCCTCAAACAGCCGGCCCGGCATCGCGTTCACTTTCACTCGCGCCGTCGTCGGCTCCACCCCGCCGCCCATCCGCGCCGCCGATTTCTGGTCCCGCACCTCCCCCGCCTCGCGCTCTTCGAGTTCCACCACCGAATAGAGATTGCGGAGACACACGATTTCCAGAATCTTGTCGCCGGCCTTGTAGTACTTGCCTTTCAGCTCCTCCACGCCGGTCGTCAGCAAGAGGCCGGTGGCCGGCGCGTAGGTCTTCATTTTTTCAAGGTCCCGCAAAATCGCCCTGCGCTCGGCCGCCGTCTGGGATTCGCGAAGCTGAATGTCGGCCAGCTTGCCGACTTCGTCCGTGGCGAGCGCCTGGTCGCGCTGCATCTGGTATTTCGGCCCCTCGGCCGCGAGGTCCGCCAGTTTGCGGCTCTTTTCGGGATTCGCGATCAGAAACAGGGGCTGCTCGCTTTTCACCTCGTCTCCGCTCTTCACGTACATCTCCTCCAGAAATCCCTCCACCGGCGCGCGCACCACCCACCGGTCCCTCGCCTCGATCGTCACCTGTTTCTCCACCACGATCGGATACGGCACCGTAAAACAGAGCCCCACCAGAAACGCGACGAGGGCCAGCGCCACGAACCGCGTTTTGATCGCGCCGAAGGCCGCGCTTTCGTACTGGTAGAAATCCTTGACAAATTTCACGGTCGCGGAAATCTGGCTGTTCAGGAGTTTCCCGACGACAAAGAGAAACGCGAGGCACCCGAGTTCCGGCGCCGCCTCGAAGAAGATGTCCTTGATCATGAAAAAAAGCCCCGTCAGCATCGAGATCATGAAAAGGTTGGAGATGATCGCGTACCAGATGTAAATCCGCCGCTCCCGCATCGTCAATTCGTCCTCTTCGATGTCCTCCTTCCGCTTGTAGATCCTCTGCAGCCACTTCTCCAGCACGTCCCCCGAGTTCTGCTTGAGGTTCGGCAGGTCCACCCATTCGGAAAAGGCGTAGTAACCGTCGTACTTGAGAAGGGGATTGAGGTTGAACACGACCGACGAGACGCTGCAGACCGTCATCGCCTGGTAGCAGATGGCGTTGAAGCCCGTCGAGGGATCGGTCAGGAGCCACAGGAAGCAGAAGATGGCGCCGGCGAAAAATTCCGCGATGATGCCCGCGAACGTCACGTACATCTTGTGGTTCTTGTTCGAAAACATGTAGGCGTCCGTCACGTTCGCGTAAAAACACGGCTGGAAAAACAGCAGGAGAAACCCCATCTCATGCACCTCGCCCCCGTAATGCTTGCACGTCAGGCCGTGCCCCAGCTCGTGAAAAATGATGATGCAGATGATCGTCAGCCACAGCCACAGAAAGCTGGACGCTGTCTGCTCGCCGAACGAAAACACCGCCTCGATGCCGTCGATGAACCGGTCCCAGTTGTACGCCAGGGCCACCCCCGCCGCCACAATCACCAGACACTGGAAAATCACGCTCGGCACGCTCCACAGCCACGCGATGTACGGATGGATCCGGTCGAAAAAGTCGTTCGGGTCGACCAGGGGGAAGCGCTTGAAGAGGATCGATCCCTTTTTGCTCATCAATTTGTTCTTGCGTTCTTCTTTGAGGCGTTCAATCAGGAGGGCGTTGCGTTCGGCGGCCGATTTTTCCAGAAGGTGCATCTTCTCGATCTCCCCGAGAAATTCCTTCAATTCGTCCATCGCCATCTCGGCGTCCGGGTGCGTCTTGTTGAATTCCTCGACGATCTTCGGCGGGGGCGTCTTTCCGTCCAGCAGGCGAAAGAGCGTGATCTCCAGCTCGCCGAACTGGTAGTACTGAACTTTCAGCGGGTCCTTGATGACAAGGAGCCGCTTGCCTTGGCGAATCTTCTCGACCAGGATCAGGTCGTCTCGAAGTTTGGGTCCAAGCCGTTTCTGGGCTGCTTCGGGCATGACCCTATATAATCCAATTTTAAAGGGGATGTGTCAAGACAAAACAACAAGTGTCCTGGGCGGCGTTGCGGGGCGCGCGTGCTTGATTTGTAACCAATTGATAACATTTGTGTTGCAACAGAATCCACAATGTGTGGATAATCAAAAGTGAATTTATTCACATTTTGCCTGTGTCTTTGGACACACGCATTCTGTGTCAGACTCTACTTTCCGGAAGTGCCAATATTGACAACGAATTCATTGATATTCCGCGTGACTGCGGATAAAAATACGAGTGGCAACAAGGGGGATTGGGAGGGGACGATCGAGGTTTCGATGTCCTTCAACAATCACATTTGAGGAGGTGGAAGATTGGCTCCAAAGGATCCCGGTAAAGGTAAGAAGAAGGGAGTCAGAGTCGAGAAGCTGGACGAGATTGTAGCGCCCGGTGCGCTCGGAGGGGCAATCCCGATGGACGCGCCGACCGACACGACCGCCGATGCCGAATCGACGGCCGACACGTCGACGTCGTACGACATGACGCAGTACGACAGCGGCGCGACCGCCGGCGCGGACACGTTTATTCCCGCGACCGGTGACGCCACCATGGTGGAGGGCGCACTGCCCCCGCCGCCGGTGGATGCCTACCCGATGGACTGCATGTACAACGCGGACGGCGCGGCTGTGATGACATGCCCGCCGGACTGCACGTATGACCCCAACGCGGGAGCGCTGGCGGTTCCATACGAATCGGCGGACGCGGTGATGCCGGAAGGCCTCGCCCCGATGCCGGACGGCTCGGTGGTCATGAGCTGCCCGGACGGGTGTACCTTCCAGGAACCCCCGCCCCCGCCGCCGTATCTGCCGCCCGATGTTCCGCCCCCGCCGCCCGTGGTGACGTTCCCGGCCGGCGAAGCGGCGATGGTGTTGCCGCCTGAGACGACGGTGACGCCGACAGGTGACGTCGTGGCGCCCCTGCCGCCGGACGCGGTAGTCGCGCCCGCGCCGCCGGACGCTCCGTACGGAGGCACGGTGGAATATCCGCCCCCGCCTCCGGCCGACGCAGGCGTTCCGCCCCCGCCGCCCCCACCCTGTATGCCGGACGGATGCGCTCCGATGCCGGACGGGTCGGTTGCGGTTGCGATGCCGGAAGGCACGACGTTCGAGGCCAACTCCGGCGAGTTCACGCTGCCGCCGGATGGCGCGTACGCAGTGACGCCGCCGGACGTTCAGGTGATGCCGACCGGCGACTGCATGTGTAGCCTGCCTCCGGGCGGCGAGATGAATCCCGATGCCGGGACCGTCACGCTGCCGCCCGCCGAGGCGAGCATGGTTTGTCCCGACAACGTGGCGGTCGCTCCGGACGGAGCGGTGACCTGCGCGCTGCCGCCGACGTGTGAAGTCAATCCAGAAGCCGGCACGGTGACGATGCCGCCGCAGGACGCGATCGATACGTTCGCGCCCGCGGTCGACGCGACCGTCATGCCGGACGGCAACATCGGTGTGGAGTGTCCTCCGGGCACCGTCTATGATCCCAACGCGGGATCGTTGAACTATCCGCCTCAGGATTGTCCCACCGTTCCGCCGGGCGTCGACATCGCGCCGGACGGATCGTGTACCCTTGCATGTCCGGAAGGAACCACCTTCGACGCCAACTCCGGCGAGTTCACGCTGCCGCCGGAAGGCTCCGAGATGGTCTGCCCGGATTATGCGACCGTCAATCCGGACGGCAGTTGCACCTGCGAGATGCCGCCCGAGACGACGTACAATCCGGACGCCGGTCAGATGACCATGCCGACCGACGGCGCCGGCGGGATGTTCTTGCCCTCGCCGGATATGACCTATGCGCCGGACGGCGCGATCAACTGCGTGGCCCCCGAGGGCACCCAGTATGATCCGGCCGCCGGCACCGTGACGATTCCGCCCGATGCCACTGCGGATTATGTGCCGCCTTACGTGGACATCAACGCCAACGGGAGCGTCACGTGCGAGTGTCCCCCGGAAGCGACGATGAATCCCCCGGACGGAACGATCACCTGCCCCGCTCCGGACTGCCCGCCCTACATGGCCGAACCCGCGCCGGGCGTGGTGGCCAATCCCGATGGGACGATGACCATGACGTGTCCCGAGGGAACCACCATGGATCCCAATGCGGGAACGTTCATGGTTCCGCCCGAAGGCGCGCCCGCTGTGATGCCGGAAGGCTGTACGGTTCAGCCGGACGGCGCGCTGACGATCCAGTGTACGAACATCGATCCGAACGCCGGGACGTTTGCGATCCCGCCGACATCGGAAGTTCAGGCCGCCATCACCGGATGCGAGACGATTCCGCCGGGAGCTCCGTTGCCCCCGCCGGGCGATATCGCGCCGGTCATGCAGTTCGACCCGAACGCCGGTACCTGCACGATGGCCTATCCGACGGCCGGGGACGCCGCATGGACGGTGGATCCGAACGCCGGGACCTGCACCATTCCCAACGAGTACACGCCGATGGTGATGCCGCCGGAAGTCACGGTGAATCCGGACGGGTCCTGCACCTGCGAAGTTCCGCCGGGCTGTACCTATGAAGCCAATTCCGGCGAATTCACGATGCCGCCGGAAGGCACGGCGATGATTTGCGAGAACACCGGGACCGGGGAACTGGTGCCGGCCGGAGACGTCGAGGGTTACGCGCCGCCTCCGCCGCCGCCGCCCCTGGATATGCCTCCGGGAGAAGCGCCCCCGCCGCCGCCCGCGTATGCGATCGCGGTGGATGTGGGAACACCGGCCGACGGCGTCCAGATGGCGCCTCTGCCGCCCATGCCTCCGCTCGAGCCAGGCGCGGAGCCGCCTCCCCCGCCGCCGCCCATGTGCGTCATGCCGCCCGAAACCTTCGGCGAGACGTACGCGACGGTGCCGATGTCTTTCGATCCGAACGCCGGCACGTGTACCTGCACGATGCCGCCGGGAACGGAGTTTCCGCCTCCGCCGGATGTTCCGCCGGGGGCGCCGCCTCCGCCGCCCATGGTCGTTCTGCCGCCGGCCGAGGCCGGCGCGGTACTGCCGCCGAACATCACGGTCAGTCCCGTGGACGGCACGGTGACGTGCGCGATGCCGGAAGGCACCACGTTTGACGCCAATTCCAACACGTTCACGATCCCGCAGGAGTACTCGGCGATGGTGATGCCGGACGGAGCTTCATGCAATCCGGACGGATCGGTAACCGTTACGCCCCCTCCGGGCGCGACGTACGATCCGGCCACAGGCACCTGCGTCATCCCGCCGGACCAGACGTACCAAGTTCTGCCGCCGAACGTGGCGGTGGGACCGGACGGCGCCGTGACGTTTGTGGCGCCGCCGGGCACGGAGTTTGGCGAGGGCTCGATGACGGTTCCGAACGAGTACCAGTCGGCGGTCCTGCCGCCGGATGTCCAGGCGAATCCGGACGGAACCGTCGCATGGACCTGCCCGCCGGGATCGGAAGTCGATGCCACCTCGGGAACGGTGACGATTCCGAACGAGTCGCAGTACGCGGTGATGCCGCCGGGCATGGAAGTGGCGCCGCCACCTCCACCGGACGCGCCGCCGCCTCCGCCGGGATCTCCCGAGCCGCCGCCTCCGGGCAGCGTGATGATCGATTGCCCGCCGGGCACGACCTACGATCCGGCGACGAGTCAGTGTACGATTCCGCCGGAAGGCACCAACACGTTTGTAGCCGGCTGTGAGCCGGACGGGTGCGGTTACGTGGCGCCGCTGGCGCCGCCGCCGCCGTATCCGATTCCGATGGAAGCGGTTTGAGGCTGAACTAGGGTACCTTCAAGATACATCGACCGGGGGTCCGCGAAGAAGCGGGCCTCCGGTTTTTTTGTTTTTTTGAGGCTTTTTTCCGATATATACAATAAGCAAATGTCGAAGCATTTCAGGACGGGGTTCCGCACGATCTTGCTCTGGCCGATCGCCTGTTGCCTGTGGCCGGTCTGCGCCGCTCAGGCCGCGCCCGGGTTTGCCAATGTCACGCCCGCCGGGACCGCCAGGATCGCCGCGTTCCTCGTGCAGTTCCAGCAGGCGTCGACGTCTCTGACGGCCGACACCGGCGTGTTTCATGCCGATACGACCACGCTCGGCAACTACGCGCGCGTCCTGCTCGACCGCGCCGACACGTTTTACCGGCGGATCTCGTACGGAAAAATGCAGTTGGCCTACACCGTCTTCGATACGCTCATGGTGACCGTGTCGGACACGAAGGCCGGTTACACGATGCGCACCGATACGAACGGCCTGATCCTGCTTGTGCGGGAAGTCCTGGCGCGCGTCGACACCTACGTCGACTTTTCCCAGTACCACAGCGTGACGCTCTTTCATGCTGGGCCCGGCAAATCCATTACGAGCAAGACCGGAGACCTTCAGACCAAGGTGCAGAACATTTCGTCCATGCCGTTCACGGACACGCAGACCAACGAGACCGTGGGCTACGCGATCATCACGCCGCTCGAAACCTACAAGCTCACCTCGTCGCTTTCGATCAGCTTTTTCGGCACGTTCTGCCACGAATTCGGCCACGAGCTGGGCCTGCCCGACCTCTACAACACGACGTCGGCCGACGGCGGCAATGGCGACTGGACACTCCTCGGCAACGGAAATTTTCAGGGCGCCGCCGCGCCCATTCTCGGCGACAGCCCGACGTGGATGGACCCGTGGAGCCGGGAGTACTTGAACTGGGGCGATACCGTGCAGATCGACACGACAACCTACGTCACGATGAACCCGGTCGAATCTGACTCCCGCATCTATAAAATCCTCGCCGCGGCCGGCGACACGTCCGAATATTTTCTGCTCGAGTTCCGCTACCCGGGCGCCGGCGATCCCGACACGGCCGCGGGCGTGGGGCTGCTCATCTGGCACATTGACCAGGATACGGGAACGATCACGAACAACGACGTCAACAACACGACGGTCGTCAAGTTCCGGCGGCTCGACCTTGAGGAGGCCGACGGGACCGACATCGGCAAGCTCAGCGGGTCCTATGTCGCCACCTCGTCCCATCCGTGGCCCGGCGCGAAAGGCAAGACGGCCTTTGCCGACAATACGACGCCGAATTCCCGGCCCAACAGCGACGCAGCGGCGAGATTTTCGATCAAGTACATCACGCTGCAGAACAGCAAACTCACGCTGCTGGTCGATTTTGCGGATGTGAAGGCGCCGGTCGACTCCTTTCTGACGGCGCCCGATCAGTGGGCCCTGTTTTCTCTCCCGTTTCCCCTGCACAAAATCACATACACGGCGGACAGCCTTGTCCGCGATTTGAACGAATTCGGCGTCACCTTCTCCGCCTCCCAGCTCTTTCGCTGGAACCCCGAGGTTTCCTCGGGCGAGGAGGATCCGATCCTGCAAAAATATTCCGCGCTGTCCCTGACCTCCGCCTTCTCGGCCGGATACGGCTACTGGGCCAGACTGACCGATTCGACGTCGAAGGACATTCAGGAAACCGCGCAGACCTCGGCCCTCAGCGATACGACACGCTACGACACGGTGCCGGTCGCGCTGTTTTCCGGATGGAACCAGATCGGCAATCCGTTTAAATTTAAAATTCTCGTGAAAGATTTGAAATTCGTCTCGACCGCCGGATCGACCTACACCTATTCGGCCGCGATCACCAACGGCCTGCTTCGGGACGGCGAGGTTTACTACTACAAACCCGAAACCGGATATATCCACGGCCCCAGCCTCGCCGGCGCCACGGTGACGAACCCCGCACTGGAGCCGTTCAAGGGCCTGTGGCTGTACGCCGCGCAGAATTGCACCATGCTGGTCCCGCCGTATGCGTCGCTCGCGCCGCCGGGCGCCGGATTTTCCGCGCCCTCTTTGGCTACCGGAGCGTATGACTGGTCTGTGCGGTTCGAAGTCGTCAATCAACGGGGCGACGCCAACCGGCAGACGGAGGCCGGCGTCCGGAGCCGGTCCTCGCGCGCGCCCAAAGCGCCCTCAGCCCCCACAGGCATCTGGGTCGGATGGGAGGAGGCCGGCGAGCATTACAGCGCCGTGTACCGCGCGCCGACAGACGCGCGATCGTGGCGCCTGAAGGTCGGCACCGACGCCGAGGGCGAGGTCACGATCCGCGCGCAGGGGATCGAATCCATCCCGCCGGACATTCCGCTGACGCTGCAGGATCTCGTCTCGGGCGCGGTCGTGGATCTTCGTGCGTCGCCCGAGTACGTGTACACGCCGGCGCCGGGCGAGTTCCGGGCGTTTCTCTTCACGGCGAGCGGCGGAAGCGGCGGCTTGGCGGCGTATCCGGCGGCGTGCTTGATACGACGCTGGTGGCCCGGCGCGAATCGGCCGCCGTTTGGTTTCCTCCGAGACCTGCGAGACTGGCTGATCTCGTCTTCATCAGGCCGAAAGGTTGTCTACGCGTATTATGAGAATTGATCTGTCTATTCACCTCCTCTCCCCCCGAAGGGGGGAGAGGATTGAGGTGAGGGGGGCAGATGACGACGACCGGAGACTGCCACCCTCACCCCGACCCTCTCCCGCCTACGGCGGGAGAGGGGGGGTACCGTTCCCCGCTTACCTGTTGCTTCTTGTCTTCTGCCTATTGCCCGCCCCGGCGGCCGCCCAGATGTCGGGCGAGGACCGGCGGCGCGAGCGGGTCGAATCCGTGGACGAGTTGCGGCGGACCGAGGATGGGCTCGGGGCGAGCCGGCGGCGCGGATGGCTCCTCGACATCGGCTCGACGATTTCGACGACCTATACGACCTCGGACGACAACGACCGGCAGGACACCGTGGCCGACGCGGAAGACCACGCGTGGGTGTATGACGGCCGGGTGTACGCATTGGTCCAGAACGCGCCGCGGACCAGCAAATTCTACTTCCGGTCGGCCGCGCGATACACCGAGACGAAAAAAAATTCTCCGGCGATCCGCGGCAGCGATTTTATCCAGCCCAAAATCGAAATGCTCTACTGGGAACGCGCCTTCTCCGCGCATTTCCGCCACCGCCTGCGGCTCGGCCGGCACTTTGTGTCGGTCGGGCGCGGCCTCGCGTTCGGCCTCACGGCGGACGGCCTGTCGTGGCAGGCCGACCGGGGCCGGTGGTCGCTCCGGGCGATGGCGCTCCGGCAGAATCCCGGCGATGACAACCTCGATTTCCTCGCGCCGGGCCCCGGCCGCACGAAACGGCAATTCTACGGATTCGAAACGCGCTATCAGATTCGCCGCGGCCAGTCCTTCGGGGCCTACCTCTTGTTCAACCTCGATCATAACTTCGATTTCGCCGTGAACGGCCAGCGCCACCAGCTCGACTCGCGCTACTACGGCTTCACGATGGAGGCCAGCCCCCTTTCGCGCCTGTCGATCTGGGGCGAGTTTGTCCTCGAGCGGGGCCTGACCTACGGGCACCTCGGCACGACGCAGCGGATCGGCGTCTACGCGACGGCCTACGATCTCGGGATGCAGTTTTTTGTGGGCGGCACGGATCTTGCGCCCTCGATTTTCGCCGAAGTTGCCGGCGCGTCGGGTGACCGGGACCGGATCGGCAACGTGTTCTCCTCGAGCGGCGGATCGACGGCGGGGCGGGACACGGTGTTCCGGGGATTCGGCGGACTCAATCTCGGCGTGGCGCTGGCGCCGGCCCTGGCGAACCTGCACGCCTTCAAATCGGGATTCAGCGTCCGGCCGTTTGCCCGAAGCTCGCACATGGCGCTCAACGACTGCACCCTGCAATTGACCTACTATTATTTCCTCGCCGAAGACGAAGCCGGCCCGACGTCCGACCCGGTGTACAACGTGTCGCCCGGCGGACTCGGAGACAACATCGGCCACGAATACGATGCGCAACTTTCCTGGAAACCTCTCGCCGACCTCCGCTATCTCCTGCAGCTCGGCATGTTCGTCCCGGGCCCGGCCTACGGCCTGAACCGCAGCCACGAGGAATTCCTGCGGTTTAAAATGTCGGTGGATTTGTGAAGCACGCAGTGGTTATTCACCTCCTCTCCCCCCGCAGGGGGGAGAGGATTGAGGTGAGGGGGGTGGATTGGCGCCGCGCGAAGCCTGCCACCCTCACCCCAACCCTCTCCCGCCTATGGCGGGAGAGGGGGACAGCCCGGTTACTCCGAGCGTTTTTGTGGGTTGTCCAGATTTTCTGTCTGCCGTTCGCGTCCCACGCCGAAGACCGCGCCGCGACGGAGTTCTATCGGGCGCTGGCCGTCAGGCCGTCCGCCACCGTCGCCGATGTGGTTCGGGCCGCCGCCCGGTTTCGCCGGTACGCGGGTCCGGACCGAACGGACCACGAGATCGAGCATCTGAGGGAGGCGGGCGTTCCGCTGGATCCGGATCTTTGGCGTGAGGCCGGCCGGCCGGTGACGCATGGCGCGGCGGCGGCCGTGATGCTGTCGGGATTGGAATACAAAGGAAGCTGGCTCCGGCGCTGGTTTCCGAACAGCCGGCGATACGCCTTCCGGGTCGCCGCGAATATCGGACTCGTTCCGCCCGAAACCCATCCGGACGAGTGGATGAGCGGCCCGGAACTTCTGGCGTTCCTCACCCGCATGGAACAGCGATTCGGCGCAGCCGAATCCCGCCATCCGGCCCGGATGCCGCTCATGCGCCGTCTGCGCGCCTTCCGGGCGGGAAGCTCCGGCCCCGTGTCGATGTTGCGGTTCCCAATGACGGCGGAGCTCACGGAAGTGACAGGAGAAGTGGAGATCCGGAAAAGCGGCGAGACCCGCTGGACGGCGGCTGGCGCCGGCAGAATCGAGATCGAACGCGGGGACGAAATCGCCACGGGGATCGAAGGGCGCGCCGTATTGAAATTTGAAAAAGTGTATTTCGAAATCTCGCCCCTCACCCACCTCGCCGTCGGCCTGTGCGTTCAGGAGGGCTACGAACATTCGGTCGAGGTTCTCCTCGACTTCGGCCGCGTCCGCACCGTCTCCTCCAAGTCGCCCGGCCGGGAAATCCGCGCGCGCGTGATCATGCCGACCGCGGTGGCCGGCGTGACGGGGACGGTCCAGGAGGTTTCGTACCTGAAGGGCCCGGGCGCGGCGGTGAGGACGGACGAAGGCGCGGGGTACGTCGCGCCGGTGGATCCG
The DNA here is from genome assembly GCA_001784175.1 of Candidatus Lindowbacteria bacterium RIFCSPLOWO2_12_FULL_62_27. Taxonomy (GTDB): domain Bacteria; phylum Lindowbacteria; class 2-12-FULL-62-27; order 2-12-FULL-62-27; family 2-12-FULL-62-27; genus 2-12-FULL-62-27. Next base: position 260,178 of record MFPR01000001.1, on the reverse strand, counting down.
GGTCAACTGCCGGCTGCGTTGCGGGGTTTTTTTGGTCTCGCGCCGCAACAGCCCTCCGACTTGGGCGCGTTCCTGGAAGCCGCCTTCAACACGGGCGGGCCGGAGACGGTCCGTGCGGACCGGTCGATGCCGGTGGGCGAGGGGATGTCAGCGGTTGTGTCTGAGCCGTCGGTACTCGGGGCGGTCCGGCGGCCGCTGGACCTGCTCCGGGACGCCGCGCTCGGAGATTTCCTGCCGGCCGGAGCGACCGAGGCGGAGCGGGAGGCTGCGCAAACGTCCGCGGACATTCTGGACGCACCCCCCGCCCGGCTTTCGCAGGAACAGCTCCAATCGGACCAGCTTCAATCGTCAACCTCGGCCGCCACCTCCACGATCAACGACGCCCTCGTCAACGCCCGCCGCCCGCCCCTGCCGCCCTGACCCCAATATTGAAATTTTAGTTGACATTGTTAGAAATGTTTGATATTAGAGAATAGTAACCCCGGCGCTGGAGGGTGGCGGGGAGGCGGTACGATGGCTGAAGAGGCGGAGCTTTTGTCCACGCGTGACATCTGCCGGATGTTCAAAGTCAACCGGGTGACGGTGGCGGACTGGGTCCATACCGGGAAGATTCCGGCCATCAAGACCCTCGGCGGGCATGCGCGGTTCCGCCGGGAGGAAGTCGCCCGGATGCTCCGGAACCAGCATTTTCCCGTGCCGCCGGAACTCCAATCCCGCGTCCCCCGCATCCTGATCGTCGATGACGAGATATCCATCCTGAAGACGCTCCCCCGCCGGATTCTCGCCCGGTTTCCGAACGTGACGATCCAGACCGCCGACAACGGCGTCGAGGCGCTCCTCCACATCGGACATGCCCTCCCGGACGTCCTGATCCTCGATCTTCTGATGCCGAAAATGGACGGCATTGAGGTCATTTACCGCCTGAAGTCGGTGCCGGACTATTCCGGCATCAAGATTCTCGCCATGTCCGGCTACGTCAAGGACGAGAAGGCGGTTCTCAAGGCCGGCGCCGACGCGTTTTTTCAGAAGGGAACGGATATGAAGGAGTTGCTGGACGTTCTGCCGCAGTATCTGCCGGCCCTGCGACACTCTGCGGAGGCCACGAAATGAAAATCGGAAGCCTCCTCTCCATATATATATGTCGCCCCTGGCACATTTTGGATTTATGATCATGAAATCCCAACCTTCTGATCTCCAAGTAGTTGAGGGGTGGGGGGGGGCGGTGATGAAGATCAATAGAGTCTGCCAAGCGCGTATACGGATCGGACGGCTCATCGCCATCGCTATTTTGATTCTCGACGTCGTCGGAACCATCGTGGCCTGGCATTTCACACAGGAGCAGGAACTCGAAATCGCCCGGGACAGATTTGACGCCCATGTGGAACGCGCGAACTTGGCGATCAGAAAAAGGCTTCTTGATCATGAACTGGTCCTCCGGTCTGGGGTTGGATTGTTCAGAAGCTCCGCCCGGGTGGAGAGGACGGAATGGCGCGACTTCATCGCCAACATGAGGCTGGAGGAAAATTTTCCCGGGATTCAGGGCGTTGGATTTGCCGAATGGGTTCGCCCGGAGGAAAAGGCGGCCCATGAGGCGAGCTTCCGCGCCAAAGGGTTTCCGAAGTACCGGATCTGGCCGGAGGGCGATCGTCCCGCCTACACTTCCATTATTTATCTCGAGCCGTTCGTCAAACGAAATCTTCGCGCCTTTGGGTATGACATGTGGGCGGAACCTGTCCGGAACCAGGCCATGTCCCTGTCAAGAGACTCCGGCATGGTGACCATTTCCGGGAAGGTCAAATTGGTTCAGGAAACCGAGACGGACATCCAGCACGGCATCCTGATGTATGTGCCGTTCTATCGAAAGGACGCGCCCACCGAAACCGTGGAGGATCGCCGGGCGGCGCTGGTCGGGTTTGTCTACAGCCCGTACCGGATGAAAGACCTCATGCGCGGCATCCTCGGCGACAGCATCAAGGACATTTGTCTCGAAATCTACGACGGCCGGGTCAGCGCCTCCGGCGCCCCAAGTGCCGGCGTCTCCGACGCCGGCCGGGAGATTCAGGAGGAGGCGATTCTCTTCGACGCCGCGCCACCGCTCAGCCTGGCGGACACCGGCGCCCGGCCGCTGTTTCGGTCCACGTCCCATATCAACGCCTATGGACGCGATTGGACGCTTCATTACTACTCTCTTCCGGCGTTCGACGCGACGTTGGACCGCCGGCAATCGATCATGGTGCTGGCCGTGGGACTGCTCATTACACTGATCTTGGGCGCGCATCTGGCCCATGAAGGCCGCCAGACGGAGAGATTTGAGCGCCTGATCGCCATCCTCGACGCGACGCCGGACATTGTGGCTATTGCCACTCCGGAAGAACGCATTCTTTACGTCAATCGGGCCGGGAGGGTGCTCTTGGGAATCGGAGAGAATGAGGATGTTTCCAAACTGCGCATCAAAGAATTCCACAGCCGCGAGGGCTACCGGCAGTTGACGCGGACGGCGCTCCCGGCGATTTTCCAGGAGGGGATATGGGCCGGGGACATGGAGTTTCAGAGCCGGGCCGGGCGGGTCATTCCCACCTCCATGATTCTGATCGCGCATCGCAACCCGAGTGGAGGCGTTGATTACTTCTCGACCATCTCGAGAGACCTGACCGATCGCCGGGCCGCCGAAACGAGGGAACGGGCGCTTCAACAACATCTTCACCAGGCCGAAAAAATGTCGGCCCTCGGGACGACCATCGCCGGGATCGCCCACGAGCTGAACAATCCACTGACGGGCATCCTGGGCTACGCGGAACTCGTCCAAAATTCCCAGAATCTGGGGGAGTGCAAGGCCGACGTTGCGGCCATAGCCAAAGAGGCCGAGCGGTGCGCCAGGATCGTGAAGAACCTGCTGACGTTCGCCCGGAAAGGAGACCCGCAGAGGAGTCTCTGTGACATTCACAATCACCTCGAAAATGTTCTGGAACTCTGTTCGGCCCAGATGCGGTTGGACAGCATCGAAGTTCAAACCCTGATGTGTTCCGACTTGCCTCCGATCCGGGTGGACTGCGACATGATCCAGCAGGTTTTCCTGAATCTGGCGCAAAACGCACACCACGCGTTGAAGAAAACGGAAGGCCCGCGGCGCCTGAGGGTCCAGACGTGCAAAACCGACGGGCGCGTCCGGATTGTCTTTCAGGACTCGGGGCCGGGAATCGCCAGGGAGAACCTCAAGAAAATATTCGATCCGTTTTTCACGACCAAGGAGGTCGGGCAGGGCACGGGCCTGGGGCTCAGCGTCAGTTACGCCATCGTCGCCGAGCATGGGGGAACCATCCGGGCGGAGAGCGAGGAGGGGCGTGGCGCCACGATTACGGTCGAATTGCCCGACGGTCTTCCTCCATCTGACGTTGAACATCGTCCGGAACGTCGCGTCCGGGACGGGGAAAACAAAGCGTCGGTTCTTCTGGTGGACGACGAGGCGTCGATTCGAAAGACGGTGTCAAGGTACCTTGGCGGCCGCGACTTCCGTGTCATCGCCGCCGGATCGGTGGATGAGGCCATCGACGCCCTGAAAACGCAGGTGTTCGACGCCCTCATCGTGGATTTCAAAATGCCAGACAAGGACGGAACGGTTCTCTACCGGCACATCGCCCGGCATCATCCGGAACTTCTGGAGTCGTTTCTTCTCAGCACGGGGGACGTGCTGAGTGACGAGCCGCGGAAATTCGTTGAGGAAACGGGCGTGCGGATCGTGGAAAAGCCGTACAGCATGGGCCATCTGGCGCAAGTGATTCGGGATGTAATGGTGAGGCGCGCATGACGGCCGATCCCTGCCGGATTTTGGTGGTGGACGACGAGATGTCGGTGCGGATCACGACAGTGCTGTTGCTCAGCCAGGCCGGGTTCGAGGCCGACTCCGCCGATGACGGGCAGCAGGCGTTTGAACACGTCGCCGAGTTCAATCCGGCGCTGGTGCTGATGGACGTCAAAATGCCCGGCCTGGACGGGTTGGAAGTTTGCCGGCGCCTCCATGCCAATCCGACCACCCGCCACATCCCCGTCGTGATGATGACGGCCGTCGCCGACCGCGACACCGTCATGGCCGCGGTCCGGGCGGGCGCGGCGGATTACCTGGCCAAGCCGTTCAATTCGAACACCCTCGTCAGAAAAATACGGGCGGTGCTGGATCCGAAAAAACCGTCCCCGCAGGCGCCGATCGACGACGCTTCCGAATTCGCCGACGGCGACGGCCATCGCCGCCCGCGCGGCAGCGGCCTGGCGGCGCGGATGGCGCAGGAAGACCGGCGCGAACCCGAAGGCGGGTCGGACTTGTGACCGGCCGCGCGCTCCGGCCCGAGGAAATCCTCGAACTCGAGGACAAGCTGTGCAATGTCCTTGCGGGCCTGTCCGCGACGGAGGGCAACCTCGACGTCGATTCGGAATTTAAGGAAATCATGTTCAACAAGTCCGGGCCCTCGGAGGAGGCCTTCACCGAAATCCGCGAAATGTCCCGCCGATTCGGCCCCCGGCTCGTGCATCTGTTGGGGTTTCCGCCCGCGCCCGGCACGTGCAAGGTCCGGGTGCTGGACCAGGGCATGCGGGCGGTTGTCGACATCGAGCCGGCGACAGGCGATGGGCTGCCGGTGACGGTCGAACAGGTCCGGAAAATTCTGCAGGAGCAGAGCGTCGTCTTCGGCTTGGATGACGCGGCCGTCGAAAAGGCCGTTGAATCCGGGCGCGTCACCGGCGTCACCGGATATCAGGTCGCCAAAGGCATTCCCATGCAGCCGGGCAAAGACGGCCGCCTGGCGGTCGTCCCTCAGCAGCCGTCCGCGCCGCCGCCCGTGGCCGTGCCGGCGTCCGCCGTCGCCATTCCGTTTTCCGAGCTGGCAACGGTTGCCAACGGTCAGAAAATCGCACGGCTTCTGCCGCCGGTCCCCGGTACGCCCGGCCGGGACGTCCACGGACGAGACATTGCGGCCGGTGCAGGCAAACCGATCGCGCCGGCGGTCGGCAAGAACGTGTCGTTGGACGCGCATGAGGGATGCTTCTACGCGAAATGCCCGGGCCGCGTGGTGATCGACGGGAACCGGATCGACGTCGAGAATCTGATGGTCGTTCCCGGGGACGCCGACATCTCGGTCGGCCATATCCTCTTTCCGGGCGAGCTGGCCATCCGCGGCTGGGTCCGGAGCGGGCTGTCGATCCAGGCGGACAAGGACATCGTGATCGAGGGTGGCGTGGAGGCCGCGACGGTGCGGGCCGTCGACGGGAGCATCTACATCAGTAAGGGCGTGCAGGGTTCGGGCCGCGGCATGGTGCAGGCGGCGTGGGACGTGACGGCGAAGTTCGTGGAGCAGGCGACGGTGATCGCGGGCGGGATTTTGAAAACGCAGAGCGCCGTGAACAGCGAGCTGGCCGGCGGGGACGCCGTGGTGGTGACGGAAGGCCGCGGGGTTGTGATCGGCGGCCGAATCTACGCGGGCGCGCGCGTGGAGGTCCGGGATCTGGGCGCGGGGTCGGGCGAATCGACCGTGGTCCAGTTGGGCGTCACCGGCCAGAACCTGATGGCGCTGACCAAACTCAAGGCGCGCCGTCAGGCGGCGCAGAAGGCGCTGGACGACGCGGAGGCCGCCCTGAACCGGTTCGGCCTCTCCTCGGAGGCGCTCCAGGAGCAGGCGATGACCGACGAGGGCCGGCAGATGTTGAAGCTGGCCAAGACCGTCATCGTGCTCTGCACGCGCCTGAAAAAAATCCAGCAGGAGGAGGAGGGCTTCATCGACTCGATGAAAAACCGGACCGACGGCGAACTCGATGTGCGCGGCCGCGTCCATCGCGGCGTCCGCATTCTCATCGGGCCGGCCACCTATTACGTCTCCGAGGCCCTCTCGTGGGTCCGGTTCAAGTACGACGCCACTCGACGCGGCATTAAACCCATCCCGCTGGTATGAAGTCCATGGGCAAACGCCGGCCCCGCCGACTGCGGGTCGGCCGGATGGCGGCTGTGGTCATCCTGCTGCTCGATGTCATCGGAACGATCGTGGCGTGGAACTTCACGCAGGAGCAGGAACTCCAACTCGCCCGGGACCGGTTCGACGCCCATGTCGAGCGGACCAATCTCGCCATCAGGAAGCGGCTCCTCGACCACGAACTCGTCCTGCGCGGCGGCGTGGGGCATTTCAGGGGATCTCATACGGTCGACCGGGACGAGTGGCGGGACTACGTCACCACCCTGAAGCTCGAGGAGAATTTTCCGGGAATCCAGGGTGTCGGATATGCCAAATGGATTCGGCCGGAGGAAAAAGATTCGTTTGTCGCGAAAATCCGGGCCGAGGGGTACCCGAACTTTCATATTTGGCCCGCCGGCGAACGTTCCGTCTACACTTCCATTATTTACCTGGAGCCTTTCGTCCAACGTAATCTTCGCGCTTTCGGATACGACATGTTATCGGAGACCGTCCGGCGCCGGGCCATGTCGATGGCCGTCGATTCCGGCGCACCGACCATTTCCGGGAAGGTCCGTCTCGTTCAGGAGACCGAAACGGACATTCAGCACGGCATTCTCATGTACGTGCCGTTCTATCGAAGGAACGCGCCGGCAGAAACGACGGAGGAACGCTGGGCGGCGCTGGAGGGATTTGTCTACAGCCCGTACCGGATGAACGATCTCATGCGGGGCATTCTCGGCGACAGCATCCGGGACATCGACCTTGAGATATTCGACGGACGCGAGATGAACGGGACCACGCTTCTGTATGACGCCGACCATTGCTTCGGCCGGCAGGATACCGGCCGCCCCCCGCTGTTTGTCTCCACGGTCCATATCAACGCCTACGGCAGGGAGTGGTCGGTCCACTACGCGTCGCTTCCCGCCTTCGACGCGACCTTGGACCGCACGCAGTCGCTCATGGTTCTGTTCGTGGGGCTCGCCATCACACTGATCCTCGGAGCGCATCTGGTCCACGAAGGCCGTCAGGCGGCGCGGTTCGAGCGCCTGACCGCGATCCTTGAGTCGACGCCGGACATTGTGGCGATCGCCGACCCGAAGGGCAACGCGCTCTACATGAACGCCGCAGGGCGGGAACTTCTCGGCGTCGGCTGGGATGAGAATGTCAGGAAGTACCACATGAGGCAGTTCCACCCGCCGGAACTCGATGCGCAATTCGTCGGCGAGATCCTCCCGGCGGTCAGCCGGCGGGGATTCTGGCGCGGGGAAATAGAATTCAGGAGCCTGGGCGGTCGCTCCATTCCCACGCTGATGGTCCTGGTCGCGCATCGGAACGGTACCGGGGACATTGAATACTACTCCACCATTTCGAGAGACATGACCGAAGGCAGGGCCGCCGCCGACCGGGAGCAACGGCTGCAACAGAGACTTCGGCAGGCCGACAAAATGGCGGCGGTGGGGCAATTCGTCGCCGGGATCGCCCATGAGATCAACAATCCCCTGACCGGCATCCTCGGCTACGCCGAGCTCATCCGGCACTCAAGGAGCATGTCCGGCGTCCGAAGCGACATTGACATGATCGAAAAAGAGGCGGCGCGGTGCGCCCGCGTCGTCCAGAACCTTCTGACCTTCGCCCGGAAATGGGAGCCGGCCCGGCTGAACTGCGATTTGAACGGGGTGATGAACGACACGCTGGAGCTGATGAAGCATCAGTTCAAAATAGAAAATGTGTCAATCGAAACCGGGCTGGATCCGGGCCTTCCCCCGGCGATGGCCGATCCGAACCAGATTCAGCAGGTGTTCTTCAATATCTTGAACAACGCGCTGGATGCGGTGAAACCGGTCTCCGGAACGCGCCGCGTGGCGGTACGCAGCCGGCACACCGGCTCTCACATCTGGATGATCATTGAAGATTCCGGTTCCGGGATCCCGGCAGAACAGCTTTCCAGGATTTTCGATCCCTTCTACACCACGAAGGATGTGGGCCGGGGCACGGGATTGGGCCTCAGCATCAGCCACGGCATCGTCGCCGAGCACGGAGGCGTGCTCTCGGTGGACAGCGAGGCCGGCCGGGGCACCCGCTTCATCGTCGAGTTGCCGGTGGCGCCCGCCGGCCTCGTCCCGCCGCCGGAGAGGGTCGATGCGCAGGGAGGGACGCCGGCCGGCCGTGGCCATGCGAGGATTCTGGTGGTGGACGATGAAGAGTCGATTCGCAATGTATTGAAACGTCATCTGACCGGGCAGGGCTACGGCGTGACGGCCGCCTCCTCGGTGGATGAGGCGGTCGAACGCCTGCGGGAGCGGCGCTATGACCTTCTGATCGTCGATTTGAAAATGCCGGAGAAGGACGGGAAGGCGCTCTACGAATACGTCGAAAATCATCGGCCGGAACTTCTGCCGGCGTTCATCCTGAGCACGGGCGACGTGATGAGCCCGGAGCCGCGGAAATTCGTCGAGTCAAACAACATTCCGACGCTCGAAAAGCCCTACAACCTCGCGCGGCTGAATGCGCTGGTCAGAGAAACCCTTTACAAAATATCGCGTGTCAAGAATGATGGCGTTTAAGATCATGGCAAACGTGACGACCGCCGACCCGGCGGGATTTTTGACTCACATCTACGCGTCGACCCGCGAGGCCGTCGTCGGCGCGGACCAGAAGGGCCGGATCACGCATTTCAATCCGGCCGCCGCCCGGCTCTTTCGGATCGGCGAGGAGCAGGCGATGGACATGCCGCTGGAGGAGGTGCTGATCGAGCCGCAGCGCGAGGCGTTCCGGAAAATTCTGACCCGGTTTTTCGAAAAGGATCCCGCGCAGAGGCTCGAGCGCACGGCCATCGAAGTCACCGCGATGCGCGCCGGCGCGTCGAACATCCGCTGCGAGGCGCTGCTGACCGGCCTGACCCTCGGGGACAAACTCTTTGCCTGCGCCTTCTTCCGGGACGTGACCGAGCGCAAGAAGGCGGCGCAGAAATTATACGAAGCGCAGAAGATGGAGATTCTGGACAAATTCTCCAGCGACGTGGCCCACGAGATCAACAACCTGCTGCTCGGGATTCAAGGCTACGCGACCCTGATCCGGATGGTCGCCCAGGACGGAAAGCTCGTCGAATCGGCTTCCCAGATCGAGGCGCTGGTCCAGAAAGGATCGGCGGTCATCAAGGAACTCCGCGCGTTCGCGCGCGCCGGCGGATCGGCCGACGCGCCGGCCTCGCGGGTCCAGATGGACGTCAATGAATTCGCGCGCGCATTTTTCCAGACACTGAAGCGGACCGTTCCCGCGAAGATCAAGATCCAGCTTGCCGTGGCCGATGCCGTGCCGCCGATCGTGGGGTCGCAGGAACATCTCGAGGAGGCGCTGATGGCGGTCAGCCTGAACGCCATGGACGCGATGCCGCAGGGCGGCGTGCTGTCCGTCGAAACCTCGGCCTTCTCGCCCAACGATGCGTTTCGGGAGATGCGGCCGGGCCTGCCGCCGGGCCGGCTCGTGAAACTGACCATCCGCGACACGGGCGGCGGGATGAAGCCGGAGGTTCTGCGCCGCGCCTACGAACCATTTTTCACCACCAAGGAGGCGCAGGGCAAAAGCGGGCTGGGGCTCACGATGGCCTACAAGACCGTCAAGGCCCACGGCGGGTACCTGGAGCTGGACAGCGAAGAGGGCAAGGGGACGGCGGTCCATCTTTATTTTCCCGCGTTCGAGTCCGACGCCGCGCTCGTCAAAATGTCGGCCGAAGAAAAGGTGGCGCCCGGCACGGCGACCGTCCTCGTCGTCGATGACGAGCCGTCCGTGCTGCAAACGACGGCACGACTCCTGAGCGAAATCGGATACATGGTTCACTCCGCAAAGGACGGGGACGAGGCGATCCGCATCTTTCAGGAGCGCCGGGCCGAGATCGATCTTGTCATCGTGGACATGAAGATGCCGGGAAAAAACGGGCTTGAAACCTTCGCGGAGATGCGCAAGATCCGCCCGGACGTCAAGGCCATCCTGACGACCGGCTACTCGATCCGCGGCGACACCGACGCCATGTTCCGGCTCGGCCTGAAATCCTTCCTCCTCAAACCCTACACGCTCGCGGAACTCTCGACCAAGATCGACCGAGTCCTCAAAGGCGCCCCGGCCGGCCCCGCCGCCTCCGACCCCTGGTCCGACCAGCTTCAGGAGGAGATGTCAGGCAAAAAAAGTTAGGCCGGCATTCGGGGCAGATCGGCGAAGGCGAAGAAGGCGGCGGCGACGATCAGGAGGAACGAGACCACGTAGTTCCACCGGATCGGTTCCCTGAGGTACGTCATGCAGAAGAGAACAAACACCGAAATCGAGATGATCTCCTGGATGATCTTCAACTGAGGCGCCGTGAACGCCCCGTGGCCGAACCGGTTCGCGGGCACCTGGAGCATGTACTCAGGCAGCGCGATCAGCCAACTGATCAGGATCACGGCCCCGAGCGCGTGCGATTTGTATTTCAGGTGCCCGTACCATGCGATGGTCATGAACACATTTGAGAAAACCAAGAGCAAGATGGTATTCATAGGATGCGTCTCCCCTTTGGGCGGTTTTGAATCGCCAGATTTGAAAGTTTGTGATATTACCATTGTCGATGAAGATCGCAAGGACGTTTGCGGTCGGCGCTGCCGTCGCATTCGGGGCGATGGTGGCTTGGGCCGGCGATGTGAGTTGGGAGCAATGCGCGCGCGAAGCCCGCGCGCGGCATCCGGACCTTCGGGCGGCCGAAGCGTCGGTTCGATCGGCCGCGGCGGCGGTCGGGTCCGGGCGGGCCGAGTACTGGCCGGATCTGGATGGAGGCGTCGATTACTCGCGGTCTCATTCGTCCGCCTCCGGCGATCAGTATGCCTACAGCCTTTCCGCCAGCCAGCGCCTGTTCCCCGGCCTGACCGACCAGCCGGAAGTAGCGAAGGCGAAGGCCGCGCTCGACGCGGCGCGGGCGGACCTCGCGTCAACGTCGGCCGATGTGCAGATCGATCTTCGGTCGGCCTTCGCCCGCCTTTTGCACGCGCAGGAATTTTTGACGCTGGCGGAAAAAATCGCGGACCGCCGCAAGCAGAACGTCGATCTGGTCCGCGCGAGGTTTGACGCCGGCCGCGAGCATAAGGGGTCATTTTTGCGCGCAAAGGCTCAGGCCCACGAGGCCGATTTCGATGTCCGGCAGGCGCGGCGCGCCGTGCGGGTCGCGCAGCAGGAACTGCGCCGCGCGCTGGGCGGGCGGGACGACGGCGAGGTTCGCGCGGTGGGCGGGCTTGAAGCCGGCGTGCCGCCGGAGGAACCGGACTTTGCGGCGCTCGCCGATCGTACGCCCGCCGTGCGAAAATCAGTTGCGGACCGGCGGGCCGGGGAACTGGGCGTCACCATCGAGCGCCGGAATTTCTATCCGACCCTGTCGCTGTCCGGGTCCGCCAAACGCTCGGACGGCCGCTGGCCGCCGCGACGAACCACGGGTGACTGGTCCGGCGGCCTGGCGCTGTCGCTCCCGCTCTTTTCCGGCGGCAAGGAATGGCGCGACGTCGAGTCGGCGCGCGCGGATGCGGAGCGGCTCGCGTTTGTGGAGGAGTCGGCGCGGAACTTCGCGTCGCTGGATCTGCGGGACCGGCACGCCGGCTTCGTCGACGCGGCGGAGTTCGTCGCCGTTCGCGAGGAGTTTCTGGAAGCCGCGCGGGTCCGGGCCGAAATCGCGCAGGCGCAGTATGCGAGCGGTTTGCTCACGTATCAGGATTGGGATATCATCGAAAATGATCTCATTTCACAGGAACGGGCCGCGCTCGCGGCCCGCCGGGACGCCGTCCTAGCCGAGGCCGAGTGGCTGAACGCGACAGGAAAGGAGCTGGAGCCGTGAGGGTCAAATGGATGATCGCGCTGGTCGTGGTGGCGCTGGCCATCGGCGCCTGGGGCTGGTGGCGCGGCGGCGGGCGTCGGGCCGATGGAATCGAATGGGACACGGTGCGCGTGCGGCGCGGGGACATCGAAACGGTCGTGCTGACGACGGGCGGGGTGGAGCCGCAGAACCGGGTGGAGGTCAAACCGCCGATCGGCGGCCGGATCGAGGACATCCTCGTGCGCGAGGGCGCGTCCGTCCGAAGGGGCCAGATCGTCGCGTGGATGAGTTCGACCGAGCGCGCCGCCCTGCTCGACGCGGCCCGCATGAAGGGCCCGGAGGAGGTCGCGCGCTGGAGCGAGCTGTACAAGCCGGCGCCGCTGGTTTCGCCCATCGACGGCGCCGTCATCGCGCGCAGCGTCGAACCCGGCCAGTCGGTCACGTCGGCCGATCCCGTCGTGGTTCTATCGGACCGGCTGATCGTCAAGGCGCAGGTGGATGAAACGGACATCGGCGCCGTTCAGGTCGGGCAGGCCGCATCGGTCGTCCTCGACGCCTATCCCCAACATTCCATCGCCGCCGTGGTCGATCACATCGCGTACGAGGCCCAAACGGTCAACAACGTCACCGTCTACGCCGTCGACGTCCTGCCCGGCGACGTCCCGCCCTTCATGCGCAGCGGCATGACGGCCAACGTCACGTTCAAGGTCGCGGCAAAATCGGGCGTCCTCCTCGTGCCGGCCGAATCGGTGCGCGACCGCGACGGCGACCGCTGGGTGCTTTTGCCGGCCCCGGGCGGCCGAGACCCGGACCGCCGGCCGGTGAGCACGGGATTGACGGACGGCAAGCGCACCGAGATCGTTTCGGGTCTGGCGGAGGGCCAGGAAATCCTGGTCGCACGGTCCCGCCTGCCGGACCGCGCATCGCAGGCGCCGACCAATCCGTTCTCGCCCTTCGGCCAGCGCCGCAGTTCCCGCCGGGAGTAAAGTGATATCATGATATCATGATAGCTATCATGATATCATGATATCACTTTGGCTTTGGGACCGCGAAGCAGAATGATCGTCCGCTGCGTTGATCTCCGCAAATCCTATGTCATGGGCGACACGGTCGTCCGCGCGCTGGACGGGGTCAGCCTGGCGATCGAGCCGGGCGAGTGGGTGGCCATCATGGGGCCGTCGGGGTCCGGCAAGTCAACGCTTCTGCATGTGCTGGGGCTTCTCGATACGCCGGACGACGGCGTGTATGAACTCATGGGCCGCCGGGTTTCGCGGCTCGCGGAGCAGGACCTGGCCACGCTGCGGTCGCGCTGGCTTGGATTCGTGTTTCAGCAATTCAATCTCCTGCCGAGAATGAGCGCCCTCGAAAACGCGGCTCTCCCGCTGATCTATTGCGCCAACGGCGTCGATCCTGCCTCCCGCCCGCGCGAATTGCTCGCCGATGTCGGGCTTGCCGAGCGGTCGGGTCACATGCCCAACCAGATGTCCGGCGGGCAGCAGCAGCGGGTGGCGATCGCGCGGGCGTTGATGAACCGCCCGCGCATGATTCTCGCGGATGAGCCGACTGGCAACCTGGATTCCCGGAGCCAGGTCGAAATCTTGGACATCTTCCGGAAATTGAATGACCGCGGCATCACAGTGGTTCTGGTAACGCACGAAGAGGACGTGGCGAAACAGGCCCGGCGGATCATCCGCATGCGCGACGGCCGGATCGTGGACGACGCGGCGCATCCCGGCGCCCGGGCATCCGTTGCGCCCATCCCGGCCGAGGCGGCCGAGCCGCCGGCGGTGGCCGGCAGTCGATGGAAACTTTTTTGGCGCGACGCCCGCGAGTACCTGCGGCAGGCCGTGCGCGCGCTGTCGGCCAACAAGGTCCGAACGGGTCTTTCGGTTCTGGGCATTCTGATTGGCGTCGCGGCGGTGATCGCCATGCTGGCGCTGGGGCACGGCGCGAAGAAATCGATCGAAGAGCGTCTGGCCTCGATGGGGTCGAACCTCCTCGTCCTTCGGCCCGGGTCGCTCCGCACGCATGGCGTGATGCTCGAGGCCGGCACGGTGACCCGTTTCACGCTGGAGGACGCGGAGGCCGTCCGCACACTTGCGCGCGTCCGCCGGGTGTCGCCGACCGCGTCCGGCCGGGGCCAGCTTGTGTACGGCGCCGCGAACTGGAATACGACGGTGTCGGGAACGCTCCCCGACTACGCCGACATGCGCGCGTCCCGGCCGGTTGTCGGCCGGTTCTTCACGTCGGCCGAGGAACAGTCACGGATGAGGGTCGCCGTCGTCGGCATGACGATCGTCCGGGAAATTTTCGGCCCGGTCAATCCGATCGGGGAGATGATCAAAATCAACCGCGTGAATTTTCAGGTGATCGGGATCCTGCCCGAAAAAGGCGCCACGACCTGGCGCGATGAGGACGACCTGGTCGTGGTGCCGCTCGGCACCGCGATGAAGCGGCTCTTCGGAAAAGAATATGTCGACCAGATCGACATTGAAGTCGAGGGGCCGGAGCACATGGCGGGCGTGGAGGAATCGGTGCGGCAAACCGTCATCCGCCGCCACCGCCTGCCGCCCGCCCGGTACGACAGTTTCCAGATACGCAATCTGGTCCAGTTCCAGGAAACGCTTACCGAAACCAGCCGCACGTTGTCCGCGCTCCTCGCCTCCATCGCCGCCATCTCGCTCCTCGTCGGCGGCATCGGCATCATGAACATCATGCTGGTCTCGGTCACGGAACGAACGCGCGAAATCGGCCTCCGGAAGGCCATCGGCGCGCGCCCGAAAGATATTTTGTGGCAATTCCTCATCGAAGCGGTCGCGGTCAGCATCGTCGGCGGCTGTTCCGGTATTGTGCTTGGCTGGCTCATCACGCTCGGCCTATCCCACTGGGCCGGCTGGACCGCCGCCGTTGCCCCGTCGGCCGTGGCCCTCGCCTTCGGATTCTCCGTCGCCGTCGGCGTCCTCTTCGGCCTGTGGCCCGCGAGAAAAGCGGCGTCCCTCAAGCCGATCGACGCGCTGCGGTACGAATGACGCGTCCGGCGCCTATTTCTTCTTCCTGATCCACTCCAGGTACGGCTGAATCGCCCCGGCGGAGCGCAGGAGTTCGAGCGTCGAATATTCCCGCGCCAGAACGGGGGGCTCAAAGAGCCCGTGGACTTCGTTGTGGCAGGGCTTGCAAAACCGGACCGTGGCGGACGCGACTTTTTTCCCTCTGCGTTTCATGCGGCGCAACTGAAGTTTCGGGATGAGGTGGTGTTCGTGAAGATTTTCCTCCCCGACTTGGCGATCACACAGATCGCAGGCGCCGCCGGGCGCCACCTATTCCTCCGGCTCGCCGTCGGCCTTCAAGCTCGCCTGCATGGCCTCCTGCTCGGCCACCCATTTTTTGATGTCCTCGATGTGTTCCACCACCATCTTCGCCTTCTTGAGCCCGAACTTGAACGGAAACCGGTCGTTCGGACCGTTCGAGATGACCATCATGGCGCGCCCCTTGTACTCGTCAAAACTGATTTCTCCCATGTGAAACTCCTTTCGCGACTCCATAATTTGTAGCCCGCATCCTAGGCCCGGCATCATGACCTATCCCCCAGCCCTTGTAAAGGCAGGCGGTCGGAGAGGCTTGTGATGCGGTTTTCGTGGCCGCCCAGTCGCTGATCGTGCGTGTAGGATTCGGTGACTTCGATGGCCCACCTCTCCCGGCCGAACCGGCGCCGGACGGCGAGGGCGATGCGGTCAAACGTCCAAGCGTCCCGGGCGTTGCTGTCGAGGTGAAACACGCCGCGCTCGCGCCCGGCGATCAGCGCCCAAAGCGACACTGCCGTGTCGTCCATGAACGAACACGCCGGAATCCACCGGCGACTGGCCTGTACGTTTCCGTCCCGCGACTGTTGTTGATCCAGATGCGCGAGCATGTTGTTTCCGACTGCATCAGAATCGATCTGCCATCCAAATCGCGCGACGATGGCGCCGGGATGATTCTCCAGCACGGCGTCTTCACAGCGTATCTTGTATCGTCCATAGTCGTCTTTCGCCGTCCGCCGGTCGCCCGGGCGGTGCGGGCCGTCGGGGCTTGCGTCAAAGACCATCGCCGTGCTGGCAAACAGGAACGGGATGTCATTCGCCGCCGCATACCTGGCCAGAACTCCCGCCCATGCCTCGCTCCCCATGGCCAGATGGCAGATCGCGTCCGGCCGCGTCCGCTCGATGTACTTCGCCACGGCGTTCCTGTCGTCCGGAGGAACCTCGCTCCTGTCCCACCCGACGACGTCGGCCCCCTGCCCCCGAAACACCCGCGCGACCTTGGGCCCGACCGTACCGTTCAAGCCGGTGATCACGATGCGCATGCTCGGAGCATAGGATGCGACACGGCGGACACGCAAGCGGAGGGAGCCGTGGATGGCTGTCAGAGACTGTGATACTGGGGCGCCAGGATTCGAACCTGGACAGGCAGGTCCAGAGCCTGCAGTCCTACCGTTAGACGACGCCCCAATTTGAACGTCCATCTATCTCAATACAAGAAAAATCCTGAAAATAAAAGGGACGGGGTCGTCGCTGGGAATTGACATTTGCGGGGATGTCCGGTATCTCACATAGCATGCGGTTGGGCGCTGTCCGTCGATCGACGTTTTTCCTCTTGTCTGTGTTTCTAATCGGGGTGTGTCCGGCCTTCGCGGCCGGGCCCGCGGATGCGGAGCAGCCGGTGCGGCTTTCGGCGGACGTGCGCGCCGAAACGGTCACGGCCATGCAAACGGTGGAGGTCTGGCTGACCGCGGATGTTGCGGGCGGCTGGCACATCAATTCTCATCGGCCTGCCATGGAGTATCTGATTCCGACCGACGTGCGGGTGACGGCGCCGGAGGGGTTCACGGTTTCGGAGGTCGCCTATCCGGCGGGCGTCCGCAAGGTTTTGTCCTTTGACGAGTCACCGCTGGATTTGTATGAAGGGCGGACCGTTTTCAAATGGAAAGTACACATCGCGGACGTTGGCGCAGGCGTTCATCGCATGACGGCGGCGCTCCGGTATCAGGCCTGCGATGACGAGAAGTGCCTGCCGCCGGCCGAGGCGCGGCTTGACATTCCGCTCACGGTCGCGCCGCTTCCCCAAGCTCACCCGAGTCCCCAGTTGGATTATGGTCTGGCGCGCGGCCTGCGCATCCCGAACCCGCCGGAGGAATCGGTCGGCGGGAACGCGATCGCACATCTCATGCAAGAGAAGGGCGTGTTTCTTGCGCTCCTGTTGATTTTCTGGGGCGGCGTGGCCCTGAACCTCACGCCGTGCGTGTATCCGATGATTCCGATCACCGTCGCCTTTTTCGGCGGCCGCGGGCCGAGCCGCCGCCCGGTGACCGACGCGGTGGCCTATTTTCTCGGTCTCGTCCTCGTCTTCAGCGCGCTCGGGACCGTGGCGGGCCTCACGGGCGGATTCTTCGGCGCGGCGCTTCAGAATCCGCCGGTCCTGATCGCGCTGTCGCTTCTCATGCTGTATCTGTCGGCCGGCATGTTCGGCTGGGTCGGCTTTGGCCTGCCGGCCTCGTGGGCGCAGCGCGTGAGCGGCGGGAGCGCGCCGCTGGGAGCGTTCGGGATGGGCGCGACGATGGGCGTGGTGGCCGCGCCATGCATCGGGCCCTTCGTGGTGGCGCTTCTGGCGTATGTCGGTTCGCGCCAGTCTCCGGCGCTGGGGTTTCTGCTGTTTTCGGTGCTGTCGGCGGGACTGGGCTTGCCGTATTTGCTCCTGGGCCTTTTTTCGGAGCGTATTCCAGCGCTCCCGAAACTGGGCGCGTGGATGGATGTGGTGAAATGGTGTTTCGGATTTGTGCTTCTGGGGCTGGCCGTCTATTTCTGCGCGCCCCTGATTCCGGACGCGGCCGAGCGGGCGTTGTTCGGCCTTACATTACTGGCGGCGTGCGGGACGGCGGCGTGGGTTTGTGTGAAACGCGCGCGCCGGTGGCCGCGCCTGTGGGCCGGTCTTTCCGCCATCGGCTTGGCGGTTGTCGGCGCGAGCTTTTTTCTGACCGCGCCGCGCGAGGACGCCGCCGGGGAATTCTGGCTTCCGTACGATGCTGCGAGTTTCGACGCGGCCCGCGCCGCCGGCCGGCCCGTCGCCCTCGATTTTTCCGCCGAGTGGTGTCTGCCCTGCAAGCTGATGGACCGGACAACGTACGCGGACCCGCGCGTGCGCGCGGCGCTGGAGCAGGCCGTCCGGCTCAAGGTGGACCTCACCCTGTACGACGCGCCGGAGGCGCAGGAGGCGCGGGAGAGATTCGGCATTTCCGGCGTGCCGACGCTGATCTACTTCGACACCGCCGGCGTGGAGCGGATCCGTTGGGTCGGCGAGTTTTCGGCAGAAGCGTTGTTGTCGGAGCTGGGCGGGCACGGCTCATGAGGTATTTTTTATCCGCCCTCGTCTGCGTTGTCCTCTGCGCGTCGATGGCGGGCGCGTCGGATGAGATCATGCGCGTGATTGTTCCCGTGGCCGACGTGCGGTCGGAGCCGAAGGACGCGATCGACAGTTACGTTCACGATCCTTTGCAGGAAACGCAGCTTCTGTTTGGCGAAACGGTCGTCATCCGCGAATGGCGGGACGACTGGGCGCTGGTTGAGGTTCCGGGGCAGGCGGAGTACACGCACAAGAAGCAGTGGGAGGGATATCCGGGCTGGGTTCGGCGGTCGGCGCTGAGTGCCGTGCCGGCGGCGCCGGGTGGGGCGTCGGGCGTGGCGCGGCGCGGGTGGTCGGACATTTTCCCGGCGCCGGCGGGGCTTTTCGGAGAGAAGAGCGATCCGTTGCTGACGATTCCCTTCGGGAGCCGGCTCTCGGTTCTGGGCCGGCGCGGCGGATGGATGGAAGTCTCCTATCATGGGGGTCTGACAGGCTGGATGCGAAAAAAGGACGTCCGGCTTGTCGATGGGCCGAAGTCTTCCGAATGGCGGACCCGGCTGGAGATTCTGAAAAACGCGCAGGGCTTCATCCGTACTCCATATTACTGGGGCGGTCTCAGTCCGTACGGGCCGGACTATCGCCGCGCGGTGACAGGTGTTGACTGCTCCGGCCTCGCGCATGTGGCCTATCGCGCGGCCGGGCTTTCGATTCCGAGGGACTCGCACGAGCAATGGATGGTGTCGCGGGCGATCCGCCGCCGGGACTTGAGGCGCGGCGATCTCGTGTTTCTCGCGAACGCGAAGAAACCGGACCGCGTTGTTCACGTGATGATCTTCGCGGGCGGCGAATATCTGATCGAAGGCCCGGGCACGGGCCAGGCGGTGCGGCGGGTGACGTTCAAACAAAAGCTCGGGCAGCGCCTCTCGCAGATGGACTCAGGCGACACGGCAACCGAAAAGGTCGTCTATTTCGGGCGGTTGATTCCCACCGAATGAGCATTTATTGACAAGTCGCACTCCTCACCCATATAATTTTGGAATATGGCAAGGAATACCCATCCGGGGCCGGGTTCCGTGCGGGCCAAGCGCGCTCTGCGGTCCCAGAGCGCCAAGGGAGAAGGTGTCAGCATGAAAGGCGGCGGCGGGCGTCGTGCGCCCGCGCGGCAGGCGCTTGCGGAGGAAAACGACCGGCTCTACACGCTCCTTGAGCTGTCGACCCTTCTTTCGTCGACCCGCGGGGTCGATCAGCTTCTGAAATTTCTTGCAATGGAGACGTCGGTGCTGCTCGGCGCCGAGCGGACCAGCATTTTCATTTACGACGAGTCCCGGGAGGAGCTTTGGTCGAAGGTTGCGGAGGGCACGGGCCGGAAGATGCTGCGGGTGCCGTCGGACCGCGGGATCGCGGGTCTGGCGCTCCGGAAGGGCAAGCTGGTGAACGTCCCGGACGTCCATCGCCATCCGGACTTCAACCCCGACGTGGACAAGCAGACCGGCTATCACACGCGGAACATTCTGGCCGCGCCCATGCGGTCGCACGGCGGCGGCGTGACGGGCGTCATGCAGGTCCTCAACAAAAAGTCCGGAGCATTCCGGCCGCAGGACGAAAAGATGCTGATGTCGATCGCCTCCATCGCCTCCGTCGCGCTGGAGAATTCCCTGCTCATCGAAAGCCAGATCAATCTCTTCGAGTCCTTCATCGAGTCCTCCATCCACGCCCTCGGCGAACGCGACCGGATCACCTACGGCCACACCGTGCGGGTGGCGCTCTATTCCGACCGGATCGCGCGCGCGATCAGCGCGAGCGGCCGGGCGCCGTTCAAGCGCATTCATTACTCGGAGGAGTCGCTGCGGAAGCTTCGGTTCGCCGCGCTTTTGCACGACATCGGCAAGATCACGGTGCCGGAGGCGATCCTGAACAAGCGTGACAAGCTGGAGCCGCACGAGATCGAAGCGATCCGGCTGAGGTTCGGGCAGATCAAGCTGGCGGAGAAGATCCGCGCTCTGGAAAACGGCGGCCTGAATCCGGAGTCCTACCGGTCTTTTTGCGCGGGGCTGGACTCGGACCTGGATCGGATCCGCCGGAACATCACGCCAGGCGCCGTCAGCGCGGAGGACAAGGGCGCGTTCGAGCGGATGCGGCGGTCGGTGTACCGGATCGCCGACGATCCGACGCCGCAGCTTACCGAGACCGAATATCAACACCTGGTTCTGGCCAAGGGAAACCTTTCCGATGAGGAGTTCAAAGTGATGAAGGACCACGTACGAAAAACGTGGGACATTCTTGCCAAGATCCACTGGCCGAAGGATCTGAAGGAGATTCCCGTCTGGGCCGCCACGCACCACGAGCGGCCGAACGGCACCGGCTACCCGCAGGGGTTGAAAGGCGACGAGATTCCGCTGGAAGGCCAGATTCTGGCGGTCGCCGACATCTACGACGCGCTGACCGCGGCCGACCGGCCGTACAAGAAGCGGATCCCTGAGCCGGAGGCGCAGAAGATTTTGCGGGACACGGCCGCGGCGGGTCATCTGAACGCGGACCTCGTCACCCTTTTCCTGGAAGCGTGTGTCGCCCCCGACGGCGACGAACTTCCGCCGGCCGGCGTCGGAAATTCGGAAAGGTAGCGATCATGGCGATCCCGGAGCGGCGCCGGCTCGGCGACATTCTGATGGAGGCGGGGCTGGTGTCGGAGGAGGCCGTGGCGCAGGCGATCGCGCGCCAGAAAGAGACGGGCCACCGGCTGGGCCAGACCCTGGTGGAGCTTGGCCTGGTGACGCCGGAACAGATTGCCGCCGCGCTTTCGGCCCAGCTCGGCATCCCCTACGTGCGCCTCTCCGATTACTCGATCACGGCGGAACTCATCCAAAAAATTCCCGAGCGTGTCGCCCGCCAGCACAAGCTCCTGCCGATCGAGGAAGTGAGCGGCAAGCTGATCGTCGCGGTGGCCGACCCGCTCGACATCACGGCCCTGGACGATTTGCAGCTCATGCTGGGCTTGGACATCGAGCCGGTCATCGCCGCCGAGTCGGACGTCATGCGTTCCATCGAGCATCTCTACGGCGAGCAGATTTCGGTCGAAAGCGTCCTGCAGGAGCTGACGGAGGACGACGTGCAGATCATCCAGGACGTCGACGGCGTGTTGGGCGGCGGGGCCGAGCAGGTCGGGAGCGAAACGCCGATCATCCGGCTCGTCAACATGGTCATTCTTCAATCGCTGCGGGACCGCGCCAGCGACATTCACATCGAGCCCTTTGAGCACCGGTTCCAGGTGCGGGAGCGCATCGACGGCGTGCTGAAGGACCTTCCGTCGCCGCCCCGCGCGCTGCAGTCGGGGATCGTGTCTCGCGTGAAGGTCATGGCGGACCTGAACATCGCCGAGACGCGCCTGCCGCAGGACGGCCGGATCCGGGTGAAGCTGGCCGGCAAGGAGATCGACATCCGCGTGTCGTGCCTGCCGACGATGTTCGGCGAGAGCGTCGTGATGCGTCTTCTGGACCGCAGCGCGACCGTCCTCAACATTGCCCAGCTCGGCTTCCAGCCGGACGACGCGGAGAAATTCAAAAAGAACCTGGGGGCGTCCAACGGGATCATTCTCGTCACAGGCCCCACCGGCTCGGGCAAGACCACCACGCTCTACGCGGGCGTGCAGGAAGTGAACACGCCGGACATCAAGCTGATCACGGTGGAGGATCCGGTCGAGTACGAGATCCGGGGACTCGTCCAGTGCCAGGTGAACGAAAAGGTCGGCATGACCTTCGCCGCCGCCCTCCGGTCCATCCTCCGCCAGGACCCGGACATCATCCTGATCGGCGAAATCCGCGATGCCGAAACGGCCTCGATCGCCATCCAGTCCGCCCTGACCGGCCACCTGGTGCTGGCGACGGCCCACACGAACGAGGCGGCCGGCGCCGTCACCCGTCTCATCGACATGGGCTGCGAGCCCTTTCTGCTCACGTCCAGCATCCGGGCCATCATCGGCCAGCGGCTGGTGCGCAAGATCTGTCCGGCGTGCCGGGAGAAATACACGCCGAACTCCGATGATTTCAAAAAAATAGGCAAGCGTTCCTCCGACTACGAGGGCCAGGAATTTTTCCGGGGGCGCGGGTGTTCCGAATGCGCCATGACCGGGTTCAAGGGCCGGATCGGCCTGTATGAAGTGCTCGAGCTGAACAACGAGATCAGCGACCTGATCGTGGAGCGGCAGCCGGCGAACGTGATCCACCGGAAGGCGATGGAGATGGGCATGCGGCCCATGCGGGAGGACGGCTGGCTGAAAGTGCTGCAGGGCCAGACCGCCCTCGAGGAAGTCCTGCGGGTGGCGCCGATCGAGACCGGCGTCGCGATCAAGGATTGATGATCCATGGTTGAGTCCGCGGAGCTGTTGAAGATTCTCGCCAAGCAGGGCCTTTTGGCGGACGGCCAGATCGAGGCCGTCGAGGCGACGATGCAGGCCGAGGAGAAGTCGGCCATCTTCGCCCTGCAGGACATGGGCATCATGAACGAGGAGCAGGTCTACGAGGCCTACGCCCAGCACATCGGCCTTCCCTACGAGGACATCGACGCCTACACGCCGGACCAGGACCTGATCAAGCGCCTGGACACCATCAGCGCCCAGCAGTACCAGATTTTCCCGGTCGCCGCGGAGAACGGTTTCCTGAAAATGGCCTGCGCCGAGTTCATTGACCTGCGGACCCAGGAGGACCTGCGGCACGTTCTGGAGTCGAACCTGGATTTTGTGATGGTGAACCCGCGCAAGCTCTCCGCGCTAATCGACTCCTTTTACGCCGTCGCCGAGGAGAACCTGAACGACGTTCTCGGCGAGCTGCAGATGGTCGATGAGGAGAAGGAGGACATGTCGCTGGCCGACGAGGCCGCCGCCGCCGAGCAGGCGCCGGTGATCCGGCTCGTGAACATGCTGCTCATGCAGTCGCTCAAGAACAAGGCCAGCGACATTCATTTCGAGCCCAATGAAAAAATGTTCGACGTCCGGTTCCGGCTGGACGGCATTCTGCAGCATCAGCCGAAGATTCCGAAAAAATTCCAGGGCGCCGTCCTGGCGCGGATCAAGATCATGTCGGGCATGGACATCTCCGAAAAGCGGTCGCCGCAGGACGGCCGGATCAAGATCAAGATGATGGGCCGCGAAATCGATTTCCGCGTTTCCGCCCTACCCGCCATCTACGGCGAGAGCGTGGTGCTCCGGCTTCTGGACAAGGCCTCGGTGTCCCTGGGCCTTCAGCAGGTCGGCTTCATCGAGGACAACCTGCGGATCTTCAACGATCTCATCCGCAAGCCCAACGGCATCATCCTCGTGACCGGGCCGACCGGTTCCGGCAAGACGACGACGCTCTATTCGGCCCTGAACGAGATCAACACGCCCGACCGCAAGATCATCACGGTGGAGGACCCGGTCGAGTATCAGCTCGACGGCATCAACCAGATGCAGGTCAACTCCGGAATCGGCCTCACCTTCGCCGCCGGCCTCCGGTCGATTCTTCGCCAGTCGCCGGACGTGATCCTGGTCGGCGAGATGCGCGACCTCGAGACCGCGTCGGTCGGCATCCGCGCCGCCCTCACCGGCCACCTCGTTTTCTCGACCCTTCACACCAACGACGCCCCCAGTTCGGTGACGCGGCTCATCGACATGGGCGTCAGCCCCTTCATGATCGCCTCCTCGCTCCAGGCCGCGATGGCCCAGCGGCTCGTGCGGACGATCTGCAAGAACTGCAAGCATGCCTACACGCCGTCGGAGAAGATTTTGAAGGAAGTCAAGTTTCCGCCCGAGATGGCGGCGGCGACCAAATTTCAGAAGGGGGCCGGCTGCGAAGTCTGCAACAACACCGGCTACAAGGGCCGGAGCGGTATTTTCGAGATGATGGTTCTCAACGAGGAGATCAAGGAGCTGATTCTTCAGGTGAAGCCCTCTTATGTGATCGCCGACGCCGCGAAGCGCAACGGGATGCGGAGTCTGCGCGAGGACGGGTTCCGGAAGGTGTCGTTGGGCATGACGACGATCGAGGAGGTTATTGCCAACACTTGAGGATCGAGTTAATGTGCTGACCTATGTACATTCACGATGTGATGGAGCTGGCCATCGAGCGGGGGGCGTCGGACATCCACTTCCGGGTGGGCCGCCCGCCGGTGCTTCGGATCGACGGGGAACTGGTGAACATCGAAACGGCGGTCCTCACGCCGGACGACACCCAGATCATCGTCAAGTCCATCACGCCGGACGAGCATATCACCCGGCTCGAACAGCACGGCGGGTCCGACTACGGATACTCTTACGAGAGCAAATGCCGGTTCCGCGTGTCGATTTTCAAGGAGCGCGGCTACCACGGCATGGTGTGCCGGCTGATTCCGAACAAAATCTATTCCGTGGAACAGTTGGGCCTCCCGAAACACATCCTCACCCTTCTGACCAAACCCAGGGGCTTGGTCCTGGTGACCGGCCCGACCGGTTCCGGCAAGACGACGACCCTGGCCGCGATGATCGACTGGATCAACACCGAGCGGTCGACGCACATCATCACAGTCGAGGATCCGATCGAATTCATCCACCAACACAAGCAGAGCGTGGTGACCCACCGGGAGCTGGGCGTGGACGTGCCGTCCTTCAAGGAGGCGCTGAAGCGGGCCCTGCGGCAGGACCCGGACGTCATCATGGTCGGCGAACTCCGGGACTTGGAGACGATCGAAGCGGCGATCACGGCGGCCGAAACCGGGCACCTGGTGTTCGGCACCCTCCACACCAACAGCGCGTCCGCGACGGTCGACCGGATCATCGACGTGTTTCCGACGGACCAGCAGGAGCAGATCCGGACGCAGCTTTCGGTGGCGCTGGAGGGAGTGATTTCGCAGACGCTGTGTCCGAAGTCCCAGGGCGCCGGCCGGGTGGCGGCGTTCGAGATCATGTTTGTGACGCCCGGGGTCCGGAACCTGATCCGCGAAATGAAAACCCACAACATTGTGTCGGCGATCCAGACCGGAGGGCAACTCGGCATGCAGACGATGGATCAGCATCTGATCTATCTCTATCAGCGCGGCCTGATCACCCATCAGGAGGTCCTGCTGAAGGCGCAGGACCGCGAGGAGATTCAGAAACAAATATGAACGCCGCAGGGAGGGATTGAGGGATGCCGGTCTTCGAATACAAGGCGATGGACGCGGCCGGCAAGGACATGAACGGCCTGATCGAGGCGGCCAGCGAGAAGCTGGCGTCGGCTCGGCTGCGCGAGATGGGCCTGCGGCCGTACCAGGTGAAGGAGAAGAAGGAAGCGGCCGGGTTTTCCATTCCGTTTCTTCAGCGGGGCGTCAAGACGGAGGAAACCACGATGTTCACCCGCCAGATGGCCACGCTCCTCGACGCGGGCCTGCCGCTGCTCAGGGCCCTGACCATCCTGCAGGACCAGGCCGAAAATCCGAAGCTGAAGGAGCTGATCACGACGCTGAGCTCGGACATTCAGAGCGGCAGTTCTTTTTCCGATGCGCTGTCCAAGCACAAGCGGGTCTTTCAGCCCCTGTATTACAACATGGTGAAGGCCGGAGAGATCGGCGGTGTGCTGGAGAAGGTCCTGAACCGGCTGGCCGAATTTGCCGAGAAGGAGCAGGAGCTGAGGACGAAAGTGAAGGGCGCGATGACGTATCCCGCCGTGATGGCGCTGGTCGCGACGACCGTGGTGACGTTCCTGATGATCAAGATCATTCCGACCTTCGCGACCATGTTTCTGCAGATGGGCGTGGCGTTGCCGCTGCCGACCCGGGTCGTGATGACCATCAGCAATTTTCTGGTCGGCTACTGGTGGATGTGCATCCTCGGCATTATCGGCGCCATCATTGCGTTGAACTGGTACGACCAGCCCGGCCGGGGCCGCCTGCAGTGCGACAAGGTCCGCCTGAAACTTCCGGTATTCGGGGACCTCATCAAGAAAGTCGCGATCTCGCGGTTCACGCGGACCTTGGGCACGCTCGTGGCCAGCGGCGTGCCGATTTTGCAGGCGATCAAGATCGTGAAGGACACGATCGGCAACGAAGTATTGGCCGCCGTGATGGATGACGTTTCGGCCTCGATCAGCCAGGGCGAGACGATCTCCAAGCCCCTCCACAAGTCCAAGGTCTTTCCGCTGATGGTCACGCACATGATCGCGGTTGGCGAAGAAACGGGATCGCTGGACTCGATGCTGACCAAGATCGCGGACAACTACGACCTCATCGTGGATGAGACCGTCAACGCCCTCTCGTCCCTGATCGAGCCTCTCATGGTCGTCGCGATGGGCGGCGCGATCGGCATCATCGTCATGGCCATGTTTTTCCCGATGTTCGAAATGATCAACCTGGTGAAATAGCCGCGATCGAAGCTTTCAAACAGTTATACCGCTACCTGCGAACGGAGACGCGGCGGGAGACGTGGGGCTGGTTTCTGTTTTTGAGCCTCCTCGGGCTTGCGCTCTTTCTGGTCATCGCCTTCAGCTATTTTCAGGAGCTTCCGAACAAGGTCAACGTCGTCATCATCGCGGCCTTCGTGCTGTTTTTCATCATCGAGCCGTCGATTCGAAAGCGGTTTCCGTACACCGAGGCCAACCTGACCATCCTGCTCCTCTACATTTTCTTTTCCCACGCCGCCTGGATGGCCAGCCACGAGTACCAGAAGGTCATGTTCTGGCTGTACCTTCTGCCGGTGTTTTCGGGCGGGCTGTCGTTTGGTCTTGTGGGGAGCGTGGGCGCGGCGTTTTTCAACACGATCCTGTATTATCTCTCGTCGGCCTCCGGCGATCCCGGTTTTGAGCTGTTCTCCCCGGGGACGTTGACGCTCCTGATTCCGCTCTACACCGTCGCGATCATTCTCGGCTTTCAGGTCGAGCAGAAGGTCCGGCAGGAACGCGAGACATTTCAAAAGATCGCGCAGGTCACGACCCTGCGCCGGCTGCGGAACGTGTCGAACATCGAGGGCCGGATGGATCCCGATTTGTTTCTGGGCGAGAATTTCCGGCAACTCGTCGAAGTTTTGCGCCCGGTTTCCTCCGCGATGGTCCGGTTTCGCGGGCGGGACCGGACGATCGACCACTCGATCAACGCGCCGGCGAATCCCGAGTTGGAGGAGTGGCTGAAAAGCGCGGACCTCGAGGGCGACGTTCGGGTTCTCAAGCGCGGCCGCGACATTCCGCCGCACACGCATTCGGTGATGGTCGTGCCGTTCCGGATCCGGGACATCACGGCCTGTTTCGTGCTGGCCGACCGGCAAAACGACATCTGGTTCAAAGACGAGGACCTTGAGATTGCCCGGGCGATGCGCGACTATTCGCTGCTGCTCATGGAAAACCGTCTGATCCACGACGACATGCGCCAGACCCGCGATTTTCTCGACCGTGTCCTGGCAGCGAGCCAGGCGGCCGTCATCGCCGTCGATTCGGGCGGCCGGATCCGGCTGGTCAACCGAAACGCGCTGATTCTGACCGGCCAGGTTTCGCTGGAGGCGCTGATCGACAAGCGCCTGTGCGAGGACGTGTATCTTTTTCCGAGCAAGGAGGCGGATCCCATTCTCCGGTGCCTGCATCTTTCCGAGGAGGTGCGGATCGCGGAGGGGAACCTCCTCCGCGGCGATCACACGCAGGTGCCGATCCAGTACGCCACCACGCGATTCGTCCATGGCGACGGCACCACCTGGGTGCTGTTCACCGCGCTCGACATCGCGGAACTCCAGCGTCTGCGCGCGGAAATCGCGCGGAAGGAGCATCTGGGCATTTACCGGCGACTCATGGCCGAGTTCGCGCACGAAATAAAAAACCCCCTCGGCGGCATCGAGGGATTCGCGTCGCTGCTCAAAAAGGAACTGGAGCGCGATCCCAAGCTGGCCCGGCATGCCGAGCGGGTCATCGAGGGCGTGGCCAGCATCTCGAGCACCATCAACCAGTTTCTGGAGCTGTCGCTGGAGCGGCAGCCGCAGCAGGAGCGCCGGTTCGAGATGCGGGAGGTGGCGGAGAAGGCGGCGGCGGAGATTTCGTTTCTGGCCGAGAGCCGCGGCGTGTCCGTGCGGGTTTCCGCGCCGGACATCCCGATGGTCGGCTCGCCGGACCATTTCAAGCGCGCGCTGGTGAATGTTCTGAAAAACGCCGTCGAGGCGTGCCGGATGGGCGACGGCCGCGTGCGTCTGACGGCGGAGGAGAAAAACGGGAAGGTCGAGGTGCAGGTGTCGGACAACGGGGTCGGGATCCACGAGGAGCCGTCCCGGATTTTCGATCCCTTTTACACCACCAAGGACAAGGGCCTGGGCCTGGGCCTCCCGATCGTTCAAAAAATCGTGGAAGAGGAATTTTCCGGAACGCTTCAGATTGAAAGTCCGCCGGGCGGCGGCGCCACCGTCCGGATCGTGGTTCCGCGCGCCTGATCATGGCCCGGCATCTCCTCGTGGTCGACGACGAGCCGATCATGGGGGATTTTCTGTGCGAGGCCGGCGAGCGCATCGGGTTTGTCGTCACGCACGCGGACAGCATCCGGACGGCGCGCGAGAAGATCGGCGCGGCGCCGTACGACGCCGCCTTCCTCGACATCCGGCTGCCGGACGGCGATGGTCTCAGCATCCTCGGGGACCTGCGCGCCCGGCATCCGCGGTGCCACATCTGCGTGATCACCGCTTACGGCACCGTCGACACGGCGGTTTCTGCGATGAAGCTCGGCGCGGACGATTTCCTGATGAAACCCTTTTCCGTGACGGACGTCGACCGCGTGCTCCAGCGGCTCGATCAGCCGGCGCGCCGGGAGACGGCGGAGGGCGCGGGCATGGCCGACGCGTTTGTGACGCAGGACGCCAAGATGAAGGACCTGCTGGATCTGGTTGCGCGGGTGGCGCCGACCGACGCGAGCGTTCTCGTCATGGGCGAAAGCGGGACAGGCAAGGAGCTGATCGCGCGAGGCCTTCATCACCTGAGCCGCCGCCGCGACTGTCCGTTTGTCGCCGTCAACTGTTCGGCGATCCCGGAAAACCTGCTGGAGGCGGAACTGTTCGGCTATGAAAAGGGCGCGTTCACGGGCGCGGAGCGGCGCAAGCTGGGCCTGGTGGAGGTGGCCGGCGGCGGGACGCTGTTTCTGGATGAGGTGGCGGAACTGCCGGTGCAGATTCAGCCGAAGCTTTTGAGGGTTCTGGAAGGCGGCGAATTTCGGCGCGTGGGCGGCCAGGGAACCCTCCGCGCGGACATCCGGGTGGTGGCCGCCACGAACAAGAATCTTACGGAGCTGGTGAAACAGAATCTTTTCCGGGAGGATCTTTTTTACCGGCTCAACGTGATCCCCATTCAAATCCCGCCGCTACGCGAACGGCCCGGCGATATTCCCATTCTGGCCGAATATTTTGTCAAAGAATACGGCCCCCGGTACGGCAAGCCCGACATCGTCCTCGCCGAACCGGCCAAGGCCTCCCTTCTCATGTATGCGTGGCCGGGCAACGTCCGGGAGCTTGAAAACGCCATCCAGCGCGCGGTCGCGCTGGCGCAAGCGGGCGTGCTCCAGTCGGTCGAGCACGGCGAAGCGGCGGCGTTCGCGCCGGACAGCGTGTACGCGCCGGCGCACGTGGGTCTCGCCGATTTTGACACGCTGGTCGACACGTACGAGAAAACGCTTCTGACCGAGGCGCTCCGCCGAAGCGGCGGCAACCAGACGGAGGCGGCCGCGCTGTTGGGCCTGAAGCGAACGACGCTCCTGATGAAGCTGAAAAAATTCGGGATGGACTCGTAAATCTGCGTCTGCGTCTGCTGGGTTCTTCTGTATTCTGTCTTCTGTATTCTGTCTTCTGCTCCGGTGTCTTCTGCTCCGGTGTCCGGGGCGATTACGCGTGGCCGTTGGGCAAAGAGGCGCCTGTGACCGGGACGTTCGGCGAATACCGCGAGGGGCATTTTCACACAGGGATCGATTTTTCGACGAACGGCGAAGTCGGCCGGCCGGTGTATGCGGTGGCCGACGGAGAAGTCTACCGCGTGGCGGACAGCCTGACGGGATTCGGCAAGGCGATTTATCTCAGGCATCCGGAGGGCCGCCGGTCGGTCTACGCGCATCTGGACCGGTTCGCGGGCGCGATCCAGACGTGGGTGGCGCACCGGCGTCGCGGAATGAAATTTCGCGACAAGCTCGACGCCGCCGTAGCGCCGGGGGAACTTGCGCCGGTGAGGAAGGGCGAACTGATCGGATACAGCGGCGAAAGCGGCGCGGGCCTGCCGCACCTGCATTTTGAGTTGCGCCGGGACGAAGAGACGCCGATCCATCCGTTTGAATTTTTGCCGGCGCCCACGGACAGGACGGCGCCGATCGTGTCGTCCGTTATTCTTACCCGCGTCTTTGAAGGCGCCGAAGATCTTCCCGGCAGGTATTGGATCGATCTTGTGGCGACCGACACGTCGGAATATGCTCCGGCCTATCACCTGAGTCCGAGGAAAATCATTTACGCGCTTGATCACAAGGACACGAAAACAATTCTGTTTGATCGTTTGAGTTACGCGTCGCAGGAGAACAAGCGGGTCGGTTTGATTTACGATTTGCGTTCCTCCGGCGCCGGCGGCCGTTACCGATTCCGGCTGTTCACGGGATTGCCGCGGCCGCGCGCGCCATCGGCGGCCGAGTCTCCGGCGCTCGATGTTTCGCGCGTGCGCGGGGACACGCACGTTCTGTGGATCCGGGCGGAGGACAACAGCGGGAATGCAACAGAGACAGAGATAGGAATAGGTACCCCCCACCCGGCCTCCCCCACAAGGGGGGAGGGGTTAATGTTCCGGCCCTCCGAAGGGGAAACGCGTCAACTGGCGTCTCCGGACGGCGCCGTCGAATGTCTGCTTGCGCCCTCGATGTTCTATTCCTCGGAAGCCGTGAGCGTGTGGGCCGGATCTTCCGGGAACGATTTCACGCCGCCTCACGAATCCGTTCTGCCCGTTGTCTCCGCGTGTTTGCTCGAGCCGACAGGTGTTCCGCTGGCTTCGCCGGCCGTTCTCCGCTTCCGCGTGCCAGTCACGATGCAGATTCCAACGGGGAAATTAGCTGTTTATCGACGGGCGTCCTTGAACGGGCAGCCCGAAAAATGGTCATTCGTCGGCGCTCTTGCGGACACGGCCGCCGGCGCCGTGTCCGCAAAAATCGATCGAACGGCCTTTTACATTCTCTCCGACGACTCGGTTGCGCCGCGGGTTTCCTTTCCGGCGGCCGGGCGGTGGTCCCGTGACGACGAGATTCATGTGGTCGTGAGCGACCGCGGCTCCGGTATGGCCGACACCGGAGGTGTGGAGGTGGATGGCAGGGCGCATGAGGAGTGGTATTATGATGCAGACCGCGGTTGGGTGCGGGTGATTCTGACGCGCGTCGGGCGTGGGCCGCACCGGCTGGCCGTGACGGTGGCGGACCGGATCGGAAATGTGAGCCGAAAGGAATGGACATTCAGGGTACGATGAAAAGCGAAAAGGACCGTCTCCTGGAGCTTCGGGAGGAACTCGATCGACACAACCGGAAATACTACGTGGACGCCCGGCCGGAAATTTCGGATGCGGACTACGACCGGCTCTACCGCGAACTTCTGGCGCTTGAGGACAGGCATCCGGAGCTGGCGGACGTGTCGTCTCCGACGCGGCGGGTGGGGGGCGGCAAGCTCGAAGGATTCGTGAGCCGTCCGCACCGCTTGCCGATGCTGTCGCTGGACAACGTCTATTCGCGGGAGGGGCTTGCGGAATTTGTGGAGCGCGTGCATCGGGGGCTTGAGCGGACCGATGTGGCCTTCGCGGTCGAGCCGAAGATCGACGGTGTGGCGGTGAACCTTCAGTTTGAGAAGGGCCGCCTGGCCTGCGGCCTGACGCGCGGGGATGGCGAGACGGGAGACGACATCACCGAGAATCTGAAACGGCTTTCCACCGTCCCGCTGACCCTGCCGAAGCCGGTCACCCTCGAAGTCCGCGGCGAGGTCTTCATGAACAACCGGGCCTTCGAGGATCTGAACCGCGCGCGGGCCCTCGCCGATGAGGCGCCCTTCGTCAACCCGCGCAACGCCGCGGCCGGTTCCCTGAAACTCCTGGACCCGGACGAGGTCGCGCGCCGCAAGCTGGCGTTCATTGCGCATTCGTTGGGTCATGCCGACAGCAGTCTCTTCGAAACCTACTCCGAAGCCCTGAAATTTTTCGATTCGGCCGGATTTTTGATCCCGCCCGGCGTGGCCATCGCCGTCGGATTGGACCCTCTGTTCAAAGAGATCGAGCGGATATATCTCGAAAAATCAAATCTCGCGTTCGACGTCGACGGTGCGGTGATGAAGATCGACCGCCTCACGGACCGCCGGCGGCTGGGAGAGACCGCCAAGGCCCCGCGATGGGCGATCGCCTACAAATATGCGGCCGAACGGAAGGAGACAAAAATCCAGGACATCGAACTCTCCGTCGGCCGCACCGGAACCGTGACGCCCACCGCGGTTTTCGAAAAGCCCGTGTACCTGTCGCGGACCACCGTGTCGCGGGCGAGCCTCCACAATTTCGACGAGATCGAGCGCAAAGGCATCCGGATCCGGGACACGGTGATCGTCGAAAAGGCCGGCGAGATCATCCCGCAGGTCGTCGAGGTCGTCCGGCGGAAACGGCCTCGCGGCAGCGCGCCGTTCACCTACAAAGGCCGGACCTGTCCGAGCTGCCGCGGACCGCTCACGCGGGTGGAGGGGGAAGTCGCGGTACGATGCGCGAACCTGTCGTGTCCGGCGCAACTGGAGCGAGGGATAGAATATTTCGCCTCGAAAGCCGGCGTCGACATCGAGGGGATGGGCGAGAAGGTGGTTGAGCTGTTTGTCCGGCAGAGGTGGATCCGCTCGATCGCCGACCTCTACCGGCTCGACCGCCGTCGCGCCGGGATGCTGGAGCTTGAGGGATTCGCGGAAAAGCGCGTCGAAAATCTCCTGTCGGCCATCGATCGGACCAAATCCGCGCCCTTGGAGCGGGTCATCTGCGCGCTGGGCATTCCAAACGTGGGTGAGGTGGCGGCGCGGGACCTGGCGCTTCAGTTCGGAGGGCTGGACAAGCTGCAGAAGGCGGTCGCGGCCGACTTCATTGCGATCGACGGCATCGGCCCGAAAATGGCGGACAGCCTGGTTTCCTTTTTCAAGCGAAACCGAAAACTTCTGAACGATCTCAAACGCGTCGGGCTGCGTCCCGCCGCCCCCAGAAAAATAGAAGCCCGGGACAATCCGCTGAAAGGCAAACGGGTGGTGATCACGGGGGCTCTGCCGGCGCTGACGCGCAGCGCCGCGGAAAACGCGGTGCGCCGCCTCGGCGGGGTCGCCGGAAGTTCGGTCACAAAAGCCACGGACTTTCTGATCGTGGGCGAGGACGCGGGGTCCAAACTCGACAAGGCCCGCGCGCTGGGCGTGGCGACGATGACGGGCGAGGCGTTCGAGAAACTGGTGGCCGGATCGTGACGGCGCCCACGACCCTGCAGGCCGGCGAGCGGATTTTGCTGCAGGCCCGGTCCGGCCGGAAAACGTTTCTCGTGGAGCTGACGCCGGGCCGGACGCTTCACACGCATGACGGGGTCATCAAACATGACGACGTCATCGGCCGGCCGGAGGGATCCGCCATTCTCTCGCACATGCAGATGCCCTTCGTGGCGGTCCGGCCGACGCTGGTGCAGAAGATGATGAAAGTGAAACGCCGGACGCAGATCATTTATCCGAAGGACGCGGCCCGGATCGCACTCGAACTTTCGATTGCGCCCGGCGCCCGCGTGATCGAGATGGGCGGCGGCAGCGGCGCACTCACGCTCCTCATGGCGACGCTGGTCCGGCCCGACGGCAGGATCTATTCGTACGACCGGAACGCGGAGTTCCAGGAGGTGGCGAAAGAGAACGTGAGCAAAGCGGGTCTGGCGGCGTTTGTGGAATTCTTTGTTCTGGAAGCGGGCCAGCCCTTCGGCCAGTCGGACGTCGACGCCGTCGTGCTGGACATGCCGGAACCGTGGCTTGCGATCCGGCCGGCCCACGAGTCGCTCCGGCTGGGCGGCGCGCTCGGGCTGATCATTCCGAACGCGGAGCAGCTCAAGGCGGCGCAGGGCGCCGCCGAATCGGCCGGCTTTCAGGACCTGACCGCCCTCGAAATTCTCGAACGCCGCATGCTGGTGCGGCAGAAAGAGGGCGTGCGGCCGTCGGAACGCATGATCGGGTTTACGGGATATCTCCTCTTCGGAAGGAAATATTGATGCGAGGAGCGTTTCTGGCACTGGCGAGCTTGTACGTGATCGGCGTCGTGCTGTACGTTTCGCGGTGGCCGTGGGTATGCGCGCTGGCGCTGTCGGCCGGGTGGGCGTGGCTTTTCGTGTGGTCGGGAGCGCGCCGGATGCAGATCCTGAAACTGATGCTGGTGGCGGCCGCGCTGGGAACGATCGGCGAGTGGGTTTGCGTCCGGAAATTCAATCTGTGGCAATATCATTTCCCGACATTCCGGGATGGCCTGCCGGTCTGGATCGGCCTTGTGTGGGGTTATCTCTACGCGCTCTTCGTCCTGATGGCGGAGCCGTTGGAGGAACTCTGGCGGAAGTTCGGCGAGCGGCTGAGAACGATTCTCTCCATCGTGTTTGGCGTCCTGTTCTTTCTTTTTCTCCGCGAAGTTTTCCTTCGCATTCACGTCGGGATCGCCTGCTATTACGTCCTGTTTTTGGCGGTTGGATTGTCGATCTGGCGCACGCCGATCGATGTCATGACGCTGGTCGTCGCGGGCCTTGGCGGCACGCTCGGCGAGTACCTCGCGATCCAGAACGGCCTCTGGCATTACACCCAGCCGGCCTTCCCCTCGACCGGCATGCCGGTCTCCCTGCCGCTCGCGTGGGGTCTCGCGGCCGTCTACATCCGCAACGCCTCCCTGCGATTCTGGCACTCGACCCTCTGGCTCAGCGTGGGGGTCGGGATGCTTCTGGTGGTGTTGAAGATCAAATAGAAAATCAGCTCTTGCCGCCGTTGAGGCGGTCGAGCGCGTACTTGGCCGGTTTGTATTCGGGGTCGAAGATGAGCGCGTCGGAGAAGACTTTCTGCGCGTGGTCTTTTTCGCCGACTTTGAAATACGCGAGGCCGAGCGCGTAGAGTTTCGCGGCGTCGGCGCCGCCGAGTTCAATGGCGCGGTTGTAATGGAAGATCGCGCGCGCCACCTCCTCGGGGCCGCCGATCTGGAGGGCGGTCGTCGCCATGTTGTAGTGGACTTCGGGAACATTGGCGTTCAGAAAGAGGCTTTCCTGATATTTCTTTCTTGCCTTCTCGTATTCCTTGCGCGCCAGAAACGTGTCGGCCTGCTGCGCGAGCCGGGCCGCCATGTTTTTGTTGTCATCCTGATACCACGAGAGGGGGTTCCACCAGCGTTTCTTGTAGCGCTCCTCGCGGGTGAGGGACGGAAAGAAGGCGTACCGGAAAGAGAAGGACAGCACCACCGCGCGGCCGGCGTCGCTTCGCGCGTAGCTGATCAGCGTCATCGGCATCGCCGCGAGGGCCTTGATGTAAATATTCATGACCTTGGCGCCGTCGATGTGCGCGGCCGGCGCGAAGATTTCCATCCGGAATCCCTTCGAGGGGTCCTTCACCTTGAAGTCCATTCCGGCGAAGGGCACGCTCGTCGCCTTGGGATCCAGGAATCTCGTCAGATACGCCAGGTGTTCCATCTGGAGAGACGAATAGCGGCCGACCGTGAGAAACGTCCCGGTGCGCGGATAGATCGTTTTGGAAAACGCGATGAAACTCGGATAGGTCAGCACGCGGTACTTGGAAAACGGGAACCCGCCGCGCCAGTTGAAATCGAGGTTGAGATCGACGCCGCCGGCCATGGCCGGCCACAAGGGGCCTTCGCGCAGCAGCGTCCATTTCCCCTGGATCGACGCGATCTGGGAAAGGATCGGGTCCGCAAACTCGCTCCCGATGCCACGGCGGCTCCCCAAGAGGGACCCGGTCACGAGCGTGTAGTACATGTCGAGGGTCATGCCTCGCTGGGCTTTCGTGGAGGAAAATCCATTCGGCGCAAAGGACAGCCCGGAGATCTGGCGATCCAGATACGTAGTCTGCCCGACGTTCCGATTGATGTCATAGGACGTGCGGGCGGCGGCGACGTTGGGTTTGTCGATGGTGGTCGACTTGGTCTGCTCGACACCGAGTGCCGGCAGCGCCATCACCCCCACACAGATCCCGACCCATCCCCACCGCCGGGCGGCTGATCCTGTATTCCCCTCAAACCGCTCCATTCTCATCTTATCGGTTATAAGTATGTCGAAGATTATCGGCCGGGTCAACTCCTGGAACGCCGCAGTCGGTCACCGTATTGTTTTTTGAAGTATTCCTTGAACGCCGCGTTCCGCCGGATCACCGGCTCCCACCATCGTCTGTTGTCGACATACCAGCGGACGGTCCGGCGAAGCTCCCGGCCGATGTCCGGCCGGCTCAGGCGGAATCCGAGGTCGCGGCGGAGTTTGCCGTCCTCCAGCGCGTACCGCCGGTCATGGCCCTCGCGGTCGCGGACGAAGCGGATGAGCGAGTCCGGCGCGTGCAATTCTGCGAGGATTTTCCGCACCATCCAGATGTTTTCGCGCTCGCCGTGTCCCGACACGTTGTAGGTCTCTCCGGCGCGACCGCGTGTGGCGGCACGCCAGATGGCTCGCGCGTGGTCCTCGGCATGCAGCCAGTCGCGGCGCTGCCGGCCGTCGCCGTACACCGGGATCGGTTGCCGCTGAAGCGCGCGGATGATGGTCAGCGGGATGAGCTTCTCCGGAAACTGGCGCGGCCCGTACGTGTTGCTCCCGCGCGTGATCACGACCTTGAGCCCGTACGTCGCGAAATAGCTGTGGGCCAGCCGGTCCGCGCCGAGCTTGGACGCGGCGTACGGGTTGGTGGGCCGCGTGGGATCGGTCTCCCGGAATTTCCCGCGCGCGATCGATCCGTAGACTTCGTCGGTGCTGACGTACGCGAAAAATTTCAGCCGCTGTTTGCGCGCCTCCTCCAGGAGCACATACGTTCCGAGCATGTCGGTCCGGACAAACGCGCCGGGACTGAGGATCGATCGATCGACGTGCGTTTCGGCCGCAAGGTGCACGATCCCGTCGACGCCCCGGGCGGCTTTTGCCACCGCTCCCGGATCGCAGACGTCCCCGCGAATGAACCGATACTTCGGGTGGCGTTCCACCTCCCGCAGGTTGGCCAAATTGCCCGCGTAGGTCAGCTTGTCCAGATTGACCACGCGGACGCCTTCCGCGAGCAGGAGCTTCACCACGTAGCTTCCAATAAAACCGCATCCCCCCGTGACAAGAACCTTCATGACCGCATCTAATCTTATTGACATCGGTCGATTCAATGCCAAAATGCAGCCATGCCTGATGCCAGCGACTCCGGATGCCCGGAGCTTCCCCCTTACCGTTTGCGGATGGAAAAGGCGCAGAATGGCGAGCCGGCGCCGGTCCTTGAAGTGGGCGGCGAGCGATTTTACATGGCCAGCCGATATGACCCATCGCGGGAATCCGAACGATGGGTGGCGGGGCTGGACGTGAAGGACGGGGACCTTGTGGTTCTGGTGGGCGGCGGCGCGCGCGCGGCGCAGTCGATCCTGAACACCGGCCGCGCCATTCTGCTCGCGTACTTCGAGCCTTTCTCTGAGCTGGCGTTGCAGCCGCCTCCGGCCGATGGCCGGGCGCGGTGTTTCACGCACGCGCCCGACCTAATGGCGTTCCTTCGCGAAGTCGGCGTTGAAGACATGATCCAATACCGTTTCATTCCGCATCCATCGTTGAAGCGGCCCCTGGATAAATATCTGGACGCGCTGTCTGGCGCGGCGCGTGCGGCGTTTGAGGAGCGGATCGCCGCCGTGATGACGCTGTCGGAAATCGGCCGGCTCGTGGCCGGCAACCTCATCGCGAATCTTTCGGCGCTGTCGGCGATGCGACCGGTGCGGACGCTCTTTTCGGCGTGGGCCGGCGAGGCTGTCTGCGTGGCGGGGTCCGGGCCGAGTCTGGACCGGTCCGCTCCGGAAATTGCGCGCCGGCATGACCGTCTGCGGGTGATCGCCGTCGACAGCGCGGTGTTGCCGCTGCTCGAGTATGGCGTCCGGGTGGACGTCGGGGTGTGCTTGGATCCGCGGCCGGACACCGCAGAGCATCTTGCGGGGCTCGGCAAGTCGTCGCGGTCGCCGGGTCGATGGGCCGTTTCAGCCGCCGTCCATCCACAGGTTCTGCGGAGACTTCCGGCGGATCGCTTGTGCGTGTTTGCCGGCGACCATCCGCTGGAGCGGTGGCTGTGTGACACGTGGGGCGATCCGGGAACTCTCGCCGGGGGCGGATCGGTGATTCTGCCGGCGTTTGATCTGGCCTGCCGCGCCGGCGCGTCGGAGATCATCCTTGCGGGCGCCGACTTTTCTCTGGGACCCGGCCGTGTTTCGCACAGCCGGCAAAGCGCCAAAGTGCGAAGGGCGTTGTTGTCGGCTGGCCGGTTTGATACGGTCGAAAACTGGACTTACGACGAGGCGGAGAAAAGGGCGCCGCGGCTGGAGATCGCCGGCGGACGCAGGCTCCGGACCGGCGAGAATCTCCTGGCGTACCGGCGGCAACTGGAACGCCTGGTGGCCGGATACCGTGGCCGTTGCCGGCAGCTCTGTCCGGCCCTTGGACTTGGGGGCGTCGAAGGCGTCGAGGATTTGAGCAGCCTTGCGGGGGTGCCGATATATAATATGGAAGAGACGTCGGCGACGGCCAGCGCATGGTCGACGCCGGCGGGATACGAGGCCGTCCGCCGCGAGCTTCTGGGGCGGCTGTCGTCGGGGGTCGAGGCCGATCCGCTTTTCCGGATCGCCGTGGAATCCGCCGTGTTCAACCGGATGAGAAGAACGCGGCAAGCCCCCAAAGACATACTGTCGGAAACGGCCCGTGAGGTCGCCGACGAATTGAGGCGGGCGCTTGGGGCCTAGACCACAGGCCGGGCGCCGCCGGGACATCACCGAGGCACTCGAGACCGAATGAAAAATCCGATCCGCGAATACCGCGAAGTCCAGATCCAGACGGCCTCGCAGGAACAACTCATCCTGATGATGTATGCGCACGCGATCAAATCGATCCAGACCGCGCGGGAGGCCATGCCCGGCAAGAAATATGATGTGGTGTCCAACCACATCATCAAGGCCCAGGACATTGTGACGGAACTGATGGTTTCCCTCAAAATGGAGGCCGGTCCCATCGCCCAGAACCTGTACCGGATCTACGATTACGTCAACCGCCGGCTGATCGAGGCCAACATGAAAAAAAATCCGCAGATTCTCGACGAGATCGAAAAAATGCTGAGCACGCTTCACCAGACCTGGGAGGAGATGTTCAAGAAGCTCGGCCCGGCGCGGGACGTGAGCGCCGAGCCTGGACAGGCCCAACCGCCGGGGCCGACCGACGCGGGCGGTTTCAGCGTCTCGGGGTGAGGCCGTGACAACGCTTACCGAAAAGGATCTCCGGGCGTATTACCGGGAGAAAATCTCGATCGTGCTCCAACTGGAGGAGAAGTGGCGCGAGATCGCCCGGTCCGCGCCGGGGCGTGTCCTCAAGAATCTTCCGGCCGCCGAGCGGCTGGTGGAGGAACTGAACGGGGTGGACGCGCGGTACGCGGAGAAGTTCGGCGAGCGTGAGATGCGGGAGTCGCTGACCCTTTCTCCGCCATCGCCGGTGTCGCAGGCCCGCGACGACCTGCGCGCGCGTCTTACGTCCGCCACTGCCACGCTCATGTCGGCCAAGTCCCGGTTGCAGGATCTTCGGCGGGACCTGGGCCGCAAACTCTCTCACCTCAAATCCCGCCGCCGCCAAGCCCGGCACGGCGACTTCGACCGCAGCGCGTAACTTCCGAAAGAAATTTTTCCGCCGCGAGCTTGACAAAGCCCGCGCCCCCGTCCTATACTGCCGTTAGCACTCACCTAAGGCGAGTGCTAACAATTCAACTTGCCATGGGGGGTGATCTCAAGCATGGCTACCAAAACCAGGCTTCGGATGCGACCACTCGGCGATCGGGTCATCGCCAGGGTCCTGGAGAGTGACGAAGCGAAAAAGACCCCGGGCGGGATTTACGTGCCGGACACCGCCAAGGAAAAGCCACAAGAGGCAGAAGTGATGGCCGTCGGCACCGGCAAGTACATTGAAGGGAAGCTGGTTCCGCTGGACGTCAAGACCGGGGACCGGATCGTATTCGGAAAATATTCCGGAGCGGAAGTTACCGTGGATGACGAGGAGTATCTCATTCTCAAAGAGAGTGACATCCTCGCCATCGTCGAGTAGGAGGAGTGGATATGCCCAAGCAGATTATTTTTGGAGAGGACGCCCGCCGGAGCCTGTTGACCGGCGTGAACAAGCTGGCCAACGCGGTCAAGGTGACGCTGGGCCCGCGCGGCCGGACGGTTGTGCTGGACAAGAGTTTTGGCGCGCCGACGATTTCGAACGACGGCGTGAGCATCGCGAAGGAGATTGAACTGCGCGACAAGTTCGAGAACATGGGCGCGCAGTTGGTGAAGGAAGTCGCCTCGAAGACCAACGACGTGGCCGGCGACGGGACCACCACCGCGACCCTTCTGGCGCAGTCGATCGTGACCGAGGGCCTGAAGAACGTCACGGCCGGATCGAACCCGATGGAACTGAAGCGCGGGATCGAGAAGGCCGTGGAGCGGTCGGTGGATGAGCTGAAGAAGATGAGCAAGAAGGTTTCGGGCAAGCACGAGATCGAGCAGGTGGCGACCATTTCCGCCAACGGCGACAGCGTCGTCGGCAAGCTCATTGCCGACGCGATGGACAAGGTCGGCAAGGACGGCGTGATCACGGTGGAGGAAGCCAAGTCGATGGAGACCACCGTCGAGTACGTGGAAGGCATGCAGTTCGACCGCGGCTACATCTCGCCGTATTTCATCACCCATCCGGACACGATGGAAGCCGAGCTGGACCGGCCTCTGATTCTGATCACCGACAAGAAAGTCAGCAACATGAAGGATTTTCTGCCCATTCTGGAGAAGGTCGCCCAGGGCGGCCGCGAGCTGATGGTCATCGCCGAGGAAGTCGAGGGCGAGGCGCTCGCGACGCTGGTCGTCAACAAGCTGCGCGGGACGCTCAAGGCCGCCGCCGTCAAGGCGCCGGGCTTTGGCGATCGCCGCAAGTCCATGCTGGACGACATTGCGACCCTCACCGGCGGCGCGGTCATTTCCGAGGAGAAGGGGATGAAACTCGAGAACGTGACCATGTCGGACCTGGGCGAGGCCAAGAAGGTGAAGATCGACAAGGAGAACACGACCATTATCGAGGGCAAGGGCAAGGCGGCGGACATTCAGAAGCGCATTGCCCAGATCAAGCTCCAGATCGACGAAGCCACGAGCGACTACGACAAGGAGAAGCTGCAGGAGCGGCTGGCGAAGCTGTCCGGCGGCGTTGCGGTCGTGCGTGTCGGCGCGGCCACCGAAGTGGAGCTTAAGGAGAAGAAGGCCCGTGTGGAGGACGCGCTGAGCGCCACCCGCGCGGCCATCGAGGAAGGTGTCGTGGCGGGCGGCGGAGTCGCGCTTCTGCGCGTGTCCGACAAGCTGGACGAGCTGAAACTGAGCGCCGACCAGCGCGTGGGCGCGACGATCGTTCAGCGCGCCATGCAAGAGCCCATTCGCCAGATCGCGATCAACGCGGGCGAGGAAGGTTCCGTCATTGTGGAGCGGTTGAAGTCCGAGAGGAACGGCAACATCGGATTCAATGCGCAGACCTGCAAGATCGAGGACCTGATGGTGGCCGGCGTGGTGGATCCCACCAAGGTGGTGCGGTTCGCGCTTCAGAACGCCGCATCCATCGCGGCCCTCATCCTGACCACCGAAACGCTCGTCTCCGACGAGCCGGAGGACAAGGACGAGAAGGGTCCCGGCAAGTTCGGCAGCGGCGGAGGCATGCCGGAGATGTAATTCTCCGAGCGGCCATTTGCGCCTTTCGATTCCCCGGCAGCCCGCCCCAGCGGCGGACGCCGGGGATTTTTTTATTTATTGACACACCCGCCGGCGTGAAGGAGAGTTCATCGGCATGAGTGAAGCACCAGCGGGGAACCGCCGATTTCGGAAACGGACGCTGATCTTCGCCGGACTCTTGCTGGCCGCGCTTGCCTACTACGGCGTGCCCATCGGGTTTCTCCGGCCGGCCGTTCAGGGCCACCTGCGGGACCGGTACGGGCTGCACGTCGACGTCGGGTCGGTGCGGGTGAGCATCCGGGGATTGATTGTGACCGGCGTGACCTCCGTGTGGCCGGCGCGGCAGGCGACTCTGGAGATCCATGAGCTGACGCTCGGATGGAGCCCGCTCAAGAGTCTCTCGCGCGGCCGGCCGGTTTTTGAGCGCCTCAAAGTTCTGCATCCGACGTTCACCCTGCGCCTCCCCGCGTCGCAGGACTTCCCCGCGGCGTTGCCGGTCCGAAGCGACGGGCCGCCGCCCGGGGGACTTCGGTGGCCGCCGACGTTTGATCTGGCGATTCGCCGGGCGAAGATTCATCTGATGCGGGAGGGCGGGCCCGGCGGCCCGTCGCTTGTGATTGAACCGCTGGACGCGGAAATCGGTCGGTCCGGACCCGGAACGATGTCGGCGGTGGTGCGACTGGACAGCCGGGAGCTCGGTGATATTGAACTCACGTACCGGGAAGACCACTGGCTTCATCTGGACGTTCGGGCCTTCAGCCTTTCCGTATTGACGGACATTCTGGGCCTGCCCCAAAAATTGCAGGGCCAGATTTCCGCGCAGGTTTTCCGCGATGACGGCCAGACCTCCGGAGAGATCCGCGTGGAGGGTCTGAAGTGGTCCGGACCGAAAGAGGCGCCGGCCGCTCCGGATACAGAGCCGGCGGATACAGAGCCTGTTGCGCCCGAGATCATCCCGTTCATCGACCCGCCCCTCGACATCCAATTCACGTGGTCCGGTCGATGGGACGATCCGGAACTGCGGGTGGTGGACGGCGATCTCGAAGTGGCCGGGGTCCGGATTCGAACGA
Source organism: Candidatus Lindowbacteria bacterium RIFCSPLOWO2_12_FULL_62_27 (assembly GCA_001784175.1). Lineage (GTDB taxonomy): Bacteria > Lindowbacteria > 2-12-FULL-62-27 > 2-12-FULL-62-27 > 2-12-FULL-62-27 > 2-12-FULL-62-27. Next base: position 217,067 of record MFPR01000001.1, on the reverse strand, counting down.
GCGGCCGGGTCACGCGGTCGCGGCGGCTGGACGCGGACCTGGAATTTTATGCGTCGAGTTTCGACGAGCCCGCGCTGGAACGCGTGAGCCGGCATTTTCACGCGCTGCGGTTCCTTCACGCGTTTCTAAAAACCATCGAAAGCCCGTCCGACCTTCAAGCCAAGATGCATTTGCGGGGACCGCTGGCCCGCCCCGTCGATTGGCGGTATGAGGGGCTGGTCGACATCCGACAGGACACGTTTGCGTATGAACCGTTCCTCGGACAGTATTCATTCCTGGGCGCCATCGAGTTCAACGAACACGGGGTCCAGGTTCCCGAAATCCTGATTCCCTTCGGCGCCTCGAACCTCGTCATGACCGGCACGGCGGTTGATTACGCGACGCGCACGGCACGGCTCACGCTCAAGGGCCGGGGTCTCCAGATCGGGCCCATGATTCAATATTATATTCCGTCGAGCCTCCGGTCCGACGCGCCGGAGGACGGCGGTTCGCCGCCGCCGGCGGGTCAGGCGGACGTCGACCTGGTTCTGACGCGATTCGGTCCTGCGTGGGGCCTCGATGGATCGATCGATTTCAGACGCATGTCGGCCCCGCTCAGGTTTCTGGCGTCGCCCGCGCGCGCGTACGGCCGGATGACGTTTTCGGGATCGACAGCCGACGGCGCGATGCTTGTGCGGCTCGGCAGCTATGAAACCCGGGTCAGTCCCTACGTCCGGCAACTCTTCACGCCCGATGTCGAGTACGGCGCGCTATTCAAGGATCCGAACATTTCGTGGGACCGCCTGTCGAGGGCATGGGCGAACCCGGATTCGATTTCGTTTGTGCCGCTTGCGGGCCGGGGCGAGGTAACGCTCAAAGTGGAGGCGCCGGCCTGGCGGATGGACGGCTCGGCCGACATTCGCGGCGGCCGGCTCTTCCTTCCGCCGTTTTCCGCGCCGGTCGATTCTGTTTCCGGGGTTCTGGTTTTTGAAACACAGTCGATGCGTCTCACGCAGGTCACCGGCGACCTTGCCGGCACGCCGCTTCGGGTGGAGGGCCGGAGCGTTCCCGGAGACCCGCGAAGCTGGACGCTGACCTTTCAGACGCCGGAGCTTCGCCTGGCAGATCTCCTGCGGCGGGTGCGGCCGACACGCCCGGGCGCGTCGCCCAAGCCGTTCGAAATTGTGGCGGACGTTTCGGCGGACCATCTCCTGTTCCAGGCCTTCGACATCCCCGATGTCCGGGGAAGATTCAGGATCGCGCCGGACGGGTTCACCGTGCATGTCGACGATCCGATCGTCAGCGAGTATCGGCGCGGGCCGCGCACGGAAGAGGGCGGCGGGGACCAGGAGCTGATGTTTGCCGTCCGTGATTCCTATCCAATCCGGAAACTTTTTGTTCCCCAGGCCGCGCTGGCCGGCGACATTGCCGGAACCGTGTCGCTCCGCGCGGGGAGCTTCGCCGACTCCCGTACGATTTCGGGAGACATGGATCTCTTCCTGGACCGGCTCACGTTCAAGAAAGCGCCGCCCATGTTGAAGGTGCTGGATCTTATGCGCCTGTCGTTCACGGAGGCCGCCGTGTTCCAGCCGTTTCAACTCAAATCCGACATCGAGCGCGGGATGTTGAAGCTCGATCTGGATCAATCCTCCAATGTCGGCCGCTGGGTCATTCGCGGAAGGCTGGGGTTGGATGCGTCCTACGCGCCGCTCACCGACTCGGACCGCGCCTTTCACGTCACGATGTATCCGAAGGAAAATATCTTCACAAGGATTCTTCACGAGAGCAAAATCCTCGATCTTTTCGGCGGAATGCGCGAAGGGATAAAACTTGACTTTGACCTTGTTGGTAACTATAATAATTCTAACCTCTTATGGACCGAAGAACCGTTTGTGTCCGTGATTCGGGGGCGTGTCAGTGAATTGGTTCCCGGTTTTTTCGGAACAACTTCATCCGACACCGCCAGATTCGCGCCGAAGGATTCGCCCGGCGTGCCTCCTGCGCCCCGGCCTTCTCCTTAGCGGATGGCTGGCCGCCTCGCTCTTTGCGTCGGCGGCCGCGTGGGCTGACACCTCCGGAATTTCTTCCGGCGACACGGCGGTTGTGTTTCGCCAGATCCCTCATCAGGCGTTCAACGTCGGAGAGAAAATCACGCTGTCGGTCCGGTACATGGGAATTCCCTGCGGGGAAGTGGTGCTGAGCGTTTCGGAACTCTCCACGTACCGCGGCCGGCCGGTGTACGTGACGAGCGCGCATCTCTACACGAACAAGGCCTTTTCTCTGATTTACGAAATATCGGACACGCTCACGAGCTACGTCGACGCGGAGGGGCTGTTCACGTGGAGGATGGTGAAGGAGATTCACGAAAAGAAATTCAAGGAGCCCCGGCAGGACACGCTTGAGATTTACGAATACGATCAGGGCAGAAGACTCTGGAGCAAGAACGGCGAGATGCGCGGCGAGATCCTGCCGTTCACGCAGGATTTCATCTCCGCCATTTACTACCTGCGCGGCATCGAATGGCAGCCGGAGGCCGACACGATCTACGCGCCTCTGAACGATTGGAAGCGCAATTATCAGATGTCGTTCGAACTCGGCAAGGCCCAGCCGATGGCGTTTTTGTCCAAGCGCCTGCCCGCGCGCATGGGCCGGCCGCACATCGAGCTGGACGGGAAGTACCGGATCATCGGAAGCGTGGGAATCTGGTTCACGGACGACCTCCGGCGGATTCCGATGTTGATCAAGTGCAACATCAAGCTCGGCAATCTCTACGCCAAGCTGGTCGACTACGATCCCGGCCGAAAGCCGCTCGCGGCGAACGAGAGGCAGGCCCGATGAGCCGCATCTGGGTGTGGGGATTTCTGGCGCTGCCCGCGATGCTCTCAAGCTGCGCCACGGCCGACCGGAGCAGCCCGAAGGCGGAGACGGGCGGGGCGATCATCAGCGAGAGCCGGGAGATCGAGATGGGCCGGTCGGTTGTGCAGGAAGTTCTGCGGGAGTACTCGGCCTACGATGACCCGGAGGTCAACGCCTACGTGAACCGCGTGGGCCAGGCGGTCGCGCGGATTTCGGACCGGTCCAACATCCCGTATCATTTCACGGTGCTCGACCATCCGGTGGTGAACGCGTTTGCGGCGCCGGGCGGATACGTGTTTGTGACACGCGGTCTTTTATCGGTGGTTGAAAACGAAGCGCAGCTTGCGGGGATTCTGGGGCACGAGATCGCGCATGTGGTCGAGCGGCACGCGATGAAGCGCCTGCAGGCGCAGGCCGTGACGCTTTTGGCGCAGATCGCGGGCGCCGTGAAGGGCGGGACGGCGAGGGACATCGCGAGTTCCGGAGCGGCCGGGGACATGGCGGCGCTGATTTTTCTCGGGTACGACCGCGAAGCCGAGTATCGCGCCGACGCGCTGGGCGTCAAATACGCCTATGCCGCGGGATACGACCCGCGCGAGATGCTGGGATTTTTCGACGTGTTGCGGCACGAGCAGGAAGATGCGGGGATCGGCCAGCCCTCGAGCGTGCAGGAGCTGGTGTGGGATCACCCGCCGACGTCGAAGCGCGTCGAGAACACGCGGCAGGCGATCGAGAACCTCAAACTCTGGCAGGCGGCCGAAGGCGGGATGCGCGCGAAGTCGGCGATCGGAGGGGAGGACATGGCGGCCGTCATGTCCGGCCATTCGTTCAAGGAGGAGGAGGCGCAGATCGACAAGGTCTTCACGCTGATCTACACGGCCTATCAGGCCGAGGACGTCGACAAGATCATGGCGCATGTCAGCCGGGACTACGCGCACGGCAAGGAGGGCTATTACGATCTCGAAAAGGACCTGCGGTTTTTCTTCACCCATTCGGACAAGATCCGGGTGGATACGAAGAAGAAGGAGATCCGTTTCAAGGACAGCCGGACCGCGGTGGTGAATCACACCTACATCGAAAAATATCTGGACCGCGCCAAGAACGACGAGGTCCAGCGGACCGTGAAGGAAAAGCTGTGGTTTGCGGAAAAGGGCAATCGCTGGTTGTTGACCGGCGTGGAACATAATCCGAAATAGGGCGCAAGGAGGACACAGAAGATGGCAGCGGTGACAAAGAGGGACTTTGTGGTGCAGATTTCCTACAAGCTCGGCGTGAAACAATTGGTGGTCCGGGACGTGCTGGACCAGTTTCTGGACCGGGTGATCGAAGCGCTGGAGGGGGGCCGCCGGATAGAGCTTAGGAATTTCGGCGTCTTCGAGGTGGTACAGCGCAAGGCGAAGAAGGGGCGCAACCCCAAGACCGGCGAGGTGGTGCCGATCCCGCCGCGGAAGGCCGTGAAGTTCATGGCCGGCCGGATCATGAAGCAAAAAGTCCGCTGACAGAGGAGCTTTACCACTACGATCTGCCCCCCGGGCGGATCGCGCAGACGCCCATCGAGCGGCGGGACATGGCGCGCCTGTTGGTGCTTCGCCGCTCGGACGGCGTTATTCTGCATTCAAGCATCGATCGCCTCCCGGAATGGTTGAATCCCGGAGATTGTCTGGTGATGAACGACACGAAAGTCGCGCGGTGCCGCGTGTCCGGCGTTACGCCGGTCAGCCGCGCGGCAGAATTTATGGCGGTGACCACTCTGTGCCGGACGCCGGATGTGTGGGAAATGGACGCCATGGTGTGTCCCGGCCGGCGGTTCCGGCCCGGCTCGCAAGTGCGGATCGGCGGCGCGCCGGACGCGGCGGCGCTTGTGGTGGACGTGCTGGCCACGACGGAGATCGGCCGGAGGTTGCGGGTGAGCGCCGCGGAAGGCGCCGGGCCGCTGGACGAGGTGATCGAGACAATGGCGGAAGTTCCGCTGCCTCCGTACATCCACAATTCTTCAATTCCATCCGAGCGCTATCAAACGTGTTTTGCGCGGGAAGCGGGCAGCGTGGCCGCGCCGACGGCGGGGCTGCATTTCACGCCGGAGCTTTTCGCCCGCCTGTCGCGCGCGGGAATCGGAACGGCGTTCTTGACGCTCCACGTCGGGCCCGGAACATTCCGGCCGGTCACGCGCCGGGAGCTGGACGCGGGCCGGCTCCATCCGGAGGTTTACCGGCTGCCTTCGGAGGCGGCGGCCTCTGTCACCTGCGCGCGGGCTGCGGGCCGAAGGGTCGTCGCGGTCGGAACGACCGTCTGCCGGACATTGGAGCACATTGCGGCGAAGTTCGGAGAGGTCCGTGCGGACGCCGGCGCGACGGACCTGTTCATCCGCGAAGGATTTTCGTTCCGCGCCGTCGACGCGCTCCTCACGAATTTCCACCTCCCGCGCACGTCCCTGCTCATGCTGGTGTGCGCCCTGGCCGGCCGGTCCCTCGTGCGCGAGGCGTACGAGGCGGCGATCGGCGGCGATTACCGGTTCTACAGTTTCGGCGACGCGATGCTGGTGCTCTGATTGCGTTTGTCGCCGCGCGGAGCTAGGATGCACGCATGATCGAGTTGACCGAGGACGACCGCGAGCAGATGTTTGCGTACTCGAAGGATGACCCGGCGGTGCCGGAGATCCGCGAGTTTTGGAATTTCAAGACGTGTGTGCTGTGCGGCCGGGATGTGCGCGTGGCCCGGATTTTGTGCGATGCGTGCCGGCCGGCCTTCAACGCGATCGAGCCGCCCGCGCTGCGGCGGCAGCTCAGCCGGACGCTCTGGCAGCAGGTCCGGATGCTGGGCCTGTTCACAACGCCCGATCTGCCGACCATTCTTTACGATCTCATCAAAATGGTGCACGACCTGTACGGGTTCGACCGAGTCGGCGCGTATCTCGTGGATCAAAGAAGCAACCGGATCCGCGGAATTGGGCTCATCGGGCTGCCCAAACGCTACATCGAGAATTTTGACATTTCCATCGAGTCGGATCAGGAGGAGGACGCCTCCGGCTACGGCATGATCCGCCATGTGGCCCGCACCGGCGAGCGGATCATCGTCAATGACCGGTCGGGCGATCCGCAGTACCGGGACTTGGTCGCGCGGGAGACGGCGCCGGACCTGGCGCCGGCGAAATGCATCGCGATTTTTCCGCTGCCGACGCGGTCCCGCAAACAGGTGATGGGCATCATGTCGGTTTCGAACCTCCCCGCGCATCCCACCCCGGAAATCACGCTGGAGCAGGTCGGCTTGCTCGAACTATTGCTTTCCTACGCGTCGCTGACGATTCAAACCGCCAAGGACATTCTCGACCGGCAGCGCGCGTTGGAAGAGGCGTCCGGCAAGGGCGCCTAGTTCCCGTCCCTGAAGTTTCAGGTTCTGCAGACATCCGGCCGTGCCCGGCTCGGGCGGCTGGAAATCGCCGGCCAGGTGATCGAAACGCCGGCCTTCATGCCCGTCGGAACGCTCGGAACGGTTCGCACACTGGAAGCGGAAGAAGTGCTGGAACTCGGCTACCGCCTGATTCTCGGCAACACCTATCATCTGTGGCTTCGGCCGGGGCTGGAGGTGATCTCGCGGTTCGGCGGCCTCAAGCGGTTCATGGGCTGGCCGGGCGCGCTCCTGACGGACAGCGGCGGCTTTCAGATTTTTTCGCTTTCCAAGATCCGCAAACTCGACGACGACGGCGTCACGTTCAGCGCCCCCGAGGACGGCGGGGATGTCCACCGCCTGACGCCGGAACGCGCGCTCGAAATCCAGCGCGACCTCGGCGCCGACATCGCGATGGTCCTCGACGAGTGTCCGCCGTTTCCGTGCGAGGCCGAGGCGCTGCGAAAGGCCGTCGAGCGGACGATCGACTGGGCCCGGCGTTCGGCGCGGTGGCTCGGCGAAAATCCGTTGGGCGGCTGCGTGTTTGCGATCACGCAGGGCAGTACCGACCTCGACCTTCGTCGACAGTGCCTGGACGCGCTCCAGTCGCTGAAATTTTCCGGTTATGCCGTGGGCGGTCTGGCCGTTGGTGAGCCGAACGAGGTGATGTACGAAACGCTCGACCGGATATTGCCCGATTATCCGGCGGACCGCCCACGGTATCTCATGGGCGTCGGCGCGCCGGCGGATCTCGAAACCTGCGCGCGGCTCGGCGTCGATCTTTTCGACTGCGTCCTGCCCACGCGCAACGCGCGCCGGGGACAGCTTCTCACCTCGCAGGGGCCCGTCAACATCCGGAACAGCGAGCACGAGCGTTCCGAATCACCGCCGGACCCGGCCTGCGCGTGCCGCGTATGCCGGAAATACAGCCGGGCGTACTTGCGCCACCTGTTCCAGTGCGACGAAATTCTAGGTCTGAAACTGGCGACGTATCACAACCTGTTTTATGTGCAGTCGGTGATGGAATCCGTCAGGAACGGGATCCGGTCCGGCGGGTCCGCCGGCGCCGCTCAGTGAATCTGCGCGGCGAGATACTCGAGGATGTTTCGGACGGAGACGACGCCGGTGGCGCGGCCGGACTCGTCGGCGATCGGAACGTGCCGAAACCCCCCGATCGACATCTTGTTTAACACATAGGCGATCGAATCGGTCGATTTGACGGATTCGGCCGGCGACGTCATGAGGGCCCGGACGGGTGTGACGCGGGGATCGACGGGTTTTCCCGTCAGTTTCATGACCACATCGCGCTCGGTGAATACTCCGATCAGCCGCCGGTTGTCCTCGATCACCACGCAGCCGAGCCTCTGCTTTTTCATGGACTCGATGACATCCGATACTTTATCGCCCGGCTTGCACGACAGGAGGTGTGCGGCGGGATTGAGCCGTGACACGGGATCCTCGATGATGTGGCGGTGCATCTCATTTTTCGGGCGCGGCGCGGTGTCGACCTGCGTGAGATCATGGAGGCATCGCTCGCAGACCTCCTCGCCCTGGTAGTTGTCGTATCCACAATCCGGACAAATCATGCCGGCACCGTCCATGTGTCTTCGCCCGTAAGGAGCGCCTGAAGTTCGCTCGCGGAGCCGGGTCCGGATTTTTTCCGCGACTCCTCGATCTGGCGGGTCATCAGGTTTTCATAAGTGTCGCGCGTGACGCGCCGGAACACGCCCAACGGGACTGGAAATCCGGCCTGCGGGTCCATCCGGCTGAGCAGATAGGCCCAACTGGGGTCGACGGCGGTTTCGTCATGTACCGCAACATTAGCGGGCGGCGTCCCGTCGAACGTCAGGACTTCCGGTTGCCAGCCGTTCAGCCGGATCGCCTGGTGGCTGTCCTTGCCGTACACGAGTGGCCGGCCGTGATCGAGGAAGAGCGCGTTGTCGGCCCGCGTGGTCTTGTCGCTGATCGGCTCGAAGGCGCCGTCGTTGAAGATAATGCAGTTCTGATAAATCTCGACGAACGATGTCCCCTTGTGCTCGGCGGCCTGCTGGAAAATCCGGGCCATGTGTTTGGGGTCCGTATCGAGCGTGCGCGCGATGAAGGTCGCCTCGGAGGCGAGCGCGAGCGAGATGGGGTTGATCGGATAGTCGATGGACCCGAGCGGGGTCGACTTGGTTTTCTTGTTGAATTCGGAGGTCGGCGACGTCTGGCCCTTGGTGAGTCCGTAGATGCGGTTGTTGAAGAGGAGGATGGTGCAGTCGACGTTGCGGCGCATGATGTGGACGAGGTGGTTACCGCCGATGGAAAGGCCGTCGCCGTCGCCCGTGACGATCCAGATCGACAGGTCGGGCCGCGCGAGTTTCAGGCCGGTGGCGAACGTCGGCGCGCGGCCGTGAATGCTGTGAAAGCCGTAGGTGTTGACGTAATAGGGAAACCGGCTGGAACAGCCGATGCCGGAGATCACCACGAAATTCTCGCGCGGGATCCCCAGTTTGGGAAACACATTTTGCGCCGACGACAGGATCGCGTAATCGCCGCAGCCCGGGCACCAGCGGATGTCCTGATTGGAAACGAAATCCTTTTTGGTGAGCGCCGCAGGCGCGGCCGTCGCCGCCGTCGTCGTCGCCGCGCTCCCGCCGTTTCCGGGTTCCATGTCAGGCGACCGCCGCGGCCCGGCGAGCCGAGGGCATCTGTTTGGGATTCAGGTCGTGGATTTTCCGGCCTATCTCCGCAATCTTGAACGGCTGGCCTTTAACCTTGTTCAGCCCGATGGCGTCGACAAGAAACTCGGCGCGCAGGAGCATCCGGAGCTGTCCCAGATTCATTTCCGGCACCAGCACGCGCCGGAATCGTTTCAGGGCGTCTCCGAGATTTTTCGGGAACGGGTTGAGATATCTCAGATGCAGGGCGGACACGTCCAGTCCCTCCGCGCGCGCCTTTTCGACCGCCGAAACGATCGCGCCGTAGGTGCTGCCCCATCCCACGACGAGCAGATCGCCCTCGGGACTTCCGAAAATATCCGCGTGGGGGATGTCATTGGCGATGCCGTCGATTTTCGCCTTGCGGGTCCTGACCATGTGCTCATGGTTGTCCGGATCGTAACTCACGTTTCCGGTCACGTCCGCCTTTTCAATCCCGCCGATCCGATGCTCAAATCCGGCCGTGCCCGGCACGGCCCACGGCCGGGCCAGCGTCCCGGGATCGCGCTGATACGGAAGGAACGCGCCGTCGGTCTTCGACGTCGGATGGTGGACCGGGATGACCGGCAGGCTCTCGATTTTCGGAATCGCCCACGGCTCGGCCCCGTTGGCGAGATACCCGTCGGACAGGACCATCACCGGCGTCATGTATTTGACCGCGATCCGGAACGCCTCAAAGGCCATCGTGAAACATTCGCCGGGCGTCGCCGGCGCAATGACCGCCAGCGGCGACTCGCTGTTCCGGCCGAACATTGCCTGCAGAAGGTCCGCCTGCTCGGTCTTGGTCGGCAGTCCGGTCGACGGCCCGCCGCGCTGGATGTTGCAGATGACAAGCGGCAGCTCCAGCATGATGGCCAGACCCATGGCCTCCGTCTTGAGCGCGATGCCTGGCCCGCTGGACGCCGTGACGGCCATGGCCCCGCCGAAGGCCGCGCCGATGGCGGCGCCGATCGCCGAGATCTCGTCCTCGGCCTGAAACGTTTTCACGCCGAACCGCCGGTGTTTCGACAGCTCGTGCAGGATGTCGCTCGCGGGCGTGATCGGATATCCGGCCATGAAGAGATGCTTGCCGGCGCGTTCGGCGGCGCACATGAGGCCGAGCGCGAGCGCCTCGTTGCCGGTGATTTTGCGGTAGGTGCCCGGCGCGATCATGGCCTTGCGGACCTGGTATCGAGTTTCGAAGGCCTCGGTGGTCTCTCCATAATAAAACCCGGCGTTGAGCGCGCGGGTGTTGGCGTCCAGGACGTCCGGGTTTTTCTTGAACTTGTCCTGAATCCATTTCAGCGTCGATTCCATCGGCCGGTTGAACATCCAGTAGACCAGCCCCAGCGCGAAAAAATTCTTGCAGCGTTCCTTCTGCCTAAATGACAGCGGATTTTCCTTGAGGGCGTTGTCGACCAATTTGGTGATGGGGACTTTATAAAGCCGGAAATTTCTGAGCGTGCCGTCCTCCAGGGGATTTTGCGTGTAGCCGGCCTGCCGGAGGTTGTCGGCGACGAAGGCGTCCGAATTGGAAATGAGGATGCCGCCGGGCTCGAGGTCGCCCACGTTGGTTTTCAGGGCGGCCGGGTTCATCACGACGAGGACGTTCGGCGCGTCGCCGGGCGTGCGGATGTCGAAATTGGAAAAATTGACCTGATAGCCGCTGACGCCGGCGAGGGACCCGGCGGGCGCGCGGATTTCGGCGGGGAAATCCGGCAGGGTACTGATGTCGTTGCCGAGGATGGCGGAGGTATCGGTAAACTGCGTGCCGGTGAGCTGCATGCCGTCGCCGGAGTCGCCAGCGAACCTGATCACGATGTGATCGATGTCCTCGATCCGCCGCTCCTTGGCGCTCATCGCCGTCAGGCGCCGTCCCTGTCTTCGTTGACCTGCCCCGAGACCGGCGGCAGGTTGTAGACCGTTTCCGGAAAATGCTCGGCAAGATACCCGAGGACATTGCGCATCGAAATCGTCCCGATGCATTCTCCGTCTTCGCCGATCACGGCGAGGTGCCGGAACCCCTTTTCGGTCATGATTCGGATGGCGGAAAGGATCGAATCGTTGATGGAGATGGTCCGGGGATTCGGCGTCATGACGGCGTCAAGCGTCTGGTCGAACGCCTCGAGCCCTCGATTCGCGGCCTTGAGGAGCACGTCGCGTTCCGTAAAAATCCCGACCACCTCTTTGCCGTGGCAAATGAGGACACAGCTCCGCCGCGTCGTCTGCATCGCCCGGATCGCGTCCGAAATGGTGGCCTTCCGGCCCAGCATCGGCACGACGTGGGGACGCAGATGGCGGATCTTGTCGGTTTTGAGAATGTTTTCGAGCGAAAACTCAGCCGTGTTCTTCATGCGCGTAAAGACTACTACCGCGCCCGGGCGAAATCAATCAACGACGTATTCGCTGAACATGATGTCGACGACGGTTCCGTGATTCAGCACTTCGTTGATGCGGCTGAGAAGCTCGTCCTCAATCGCATCCAGATGTTGCGGCTGGAGTTCATCCGCGGTTTTATTGCCAAGGACGCGGATCACGATTTCCCGCAGCATGGGCGTGCGGGACCGCAGTTCTTCGAAGAATCCGGAGCCGCTCCTGTTGTAGTCGCGCGAATATCCGAGATACACGGTGCATCGGAGCCGGTGGATCTTCCCCTGATCGCGGATGGAGATATCCAGGCCGGGTTTCTGCTTCGTGCCGAGCAGGAAGGTGTCGAGGATCGTGGTACGGTCTCTATGGATGACGGGGGCGGTGTCCGGATTTGTCGCAGCCCGGTCGCGCCTGTGCTCAGCCTGCATCGACCCGACCTTCCATGAAACCATGACGGCGATTGCCAATAAGACAAGGGCGGATGCGGAGAAAAGAACGATTCTAAAGAGGAGATTGGGAGTGGGGGCCGGCGCGGCCGCCTGTTCCACGGGCGCGCTTGCTGGCCCCGTATCGAGCGCCTTTCGTTCCGAAAAATTCCGCATCGGATCGAACAAAAACTTGGAGATGAGCGTTCCGATCAGAGGGCAAAGGAATGCCAGGGCAAGTCCAGCGGCCAATTTCCCGATGTCGCCATCCACCTCCTCGACGCTGCCGAGGACGTGTATGGTCCCGAGGATGACGCCCATCCACCCGGCGGCGAATGTGTAGTTCGACAGAAGCGAAAAAATTCGGGAGTACGTCAGCCAGTCCTCTTTCGGCCGCGGGGTTGCCCGGTCGAAACACGCCGATACGGCCCGTCGGATCTCTGCCCACCGGTAAGACACGAGAGTCCCGCCGAGGCCCATAAAGAGGATCAGACAGATGGCGCTGGGGGCGTAAAAGATATGGAGTGGGAGGTGCTCCAGTGTCATCGCCGCATAGAGACCGAAGGCCGTCACCAGAAAGCCGATGTAATTCATGCGCCGTCCATACAAATTTGGCGCGCATCCAAAGTCAAGGCAAAGGGGTCAACCCCCCTCTTTTCATCCCTGCCGGTTGACAAAGGCTACAACCCGGCATATGCTTATACACAGTACAGGAGGTGGCGTCCATGCCATACGAGGTTGCGGCGAGCGTTGCGCGCGCGGATTTTATGAAGCTGGTCAAGGAGATCAAGCGGGGGCGGCGGATTTTCATTCGTCACAGGGACGAGCCGGCGGCCGTGCTCATGTCGTTCAAGGAATATCAATCCTACAAGGCGATGGAGCGGTTGTTCCGGAACCCCGGCGATATGAAACGGATTCAGGAGGCCCGGGCCGAAATTGCCGCGGGCAAAGGCCGCAAGTATGATGACCTGCGGAAGGAATTCGGCCTGGCGTGAGGATTCGATACGAGGCCGTTTACTCCCGCCGTTTTCGTGAAGCCTTTTCGTATGAGCTGGACGAAGAGGGGCGAAAGCGGGTGGACGATTGGATCTGGAGACTTCGAACGGCCGAAATTGAAGGCATGTCGAACGGTTTGACGCTCGAAGTCGAGACCGAAGCGGGAGAAATCATTCGTTACGACCGAAAGGGGCGCATCCTCGCCTTTCTTGATTTGAGGGTACATCCTTGAACCTGTCTTGTGTCTGCGGGGCCGGCGGAGTATGATGCAGTAACATGAAAAACACGCTTGGGATGATCCTCGCCGGCGGTCGCGGGACGCGGCTGGGGCCGCTCGTGCAGGACCGCGCGAAGCCTGCGGTGCCGTTTGCGGGCAAGTACCGGATCATCGATTTTGTGCTCAACAATTTCATCAACTCGGGCCTGAGCAAGATCAAGGTCCTGACGCAGTTCAAGGCCGACTCGCTGATTAGGCACATCATGGTCGCCTACAACCTGCCTCGGAGCATGGGCATGTACGTCGACCCGGTGCCGGCCCAGATGCGGATTGGCGAAGTGTGGTACCGGGGCACGGCCGACGCCATCTACCAGAACTCGAACCTGATCGTCGATTCCGGCGCCGAGCGGGTGGCCGTATTCGGCGGGGACCACGTCTACAAGATGGACATCAACCAGATGATGGAGTTTCACACGAGCAAGACCGCCGACCTCACGATCGCCGCCATCCCGGTGCGGCAGGACCAGTCGAACCAGTTCGGCATCATCGAGGTCAACGAGGACTGGCAGATCGTGGGGTTTGAGGAGAAACCGGCCGAGGGCAAGACGATTCCCTCCAAACCGGGCTGGTGCCTGGCGTCGATGGGTAATTACATTTTCAATTCGGACGTGCTGATTGAGGAGCTGGACGCCGACGCGCATGAGGATTCCGAGCACGATTTCGGAAAAAACATCATCCGCGCGATGATCCCGCACCGGCGCGTTTACGCCTACGATTTCGCCACCAACCGCGTGCCGGGGATGACCGACAAGGAAATCGGGTACTGGCGCGACGTCGGGACCGTCGACGCCTATTATGAGGCCAACATGGATGTGCGAAGCGTTTCGCCGGTCCTGAACCTCTACAACGTCGCCTGGCCGTTCCGGACCTATCCGATCGATTATCCGCCGGCCAAATTTGCCCTGGACGAAGGTCCGACCCGGCGGGGCCATGCGGTCGAGTGTCTGGTGTCGGAGGGCTGCATCATTTCCGGCGCCATGGTCTTGAGGTCCATTCTTTCACCGGGGTGTTTTGTCCACTCCTACGCGCAGGTCGAGGATTCGATCCTGTACGACAAGGTCGACGTGGGCCGCCACGCGAAGGTCCGCCGGGCCATCGTCGACAAGGGGGTTCGCATTCCGCAGGGAATCGAGATCGGATACAATCTCGAAGAGGACCGCAAGCGGTTTTTCGTAAGCGAGAGCGGCATCATCGTCATCCCCAAGGGCGCGAAACTCTAACCCGGGCGGCGTTCCGACATGTTTCCGGACCAATCCACGCGGCGGCAGGTGTTCGCCGTTCTGTTTGTCTCGAACCTGATCACCATGCTGGGTGTCGGAATGGTCGCGCCGTTCTTGTCGATTTATGCCCAGCAGTTCAACGCGTCCGGCCTCGCGATCGGATTCATCTTCGGCGCGTTCGCGCTGGCCCGCGGCATCGGCACGCCCGTCTTCGGCCGGCTGTCGGACCTGTCGGGCCGCAAGCGATTCATCGTGACCGGCCTGTTTTTTTTCTCCGTTCTCTCAGCACTCTACCCGCTGGCGCGGGACGCGGTGGACATGGCGCTGATCCGGTTTTTCCAGGGCCTGGCCTCCTGCGTCGTCACGCCGATTTCGATGGCCTATGTGGTGGAGCAGACGCCGCCGGAAGTGGAGGGCGAATCGCTCGGGACATTTTCGATTTCGCTCTTTGCCGGCATGGCCCTCGGCCCGCTCCTGGGCGGCTGGATCTCCCATGTCTATTCGATGGCCGCCGCCTTTTACACCATCAGCGTTCTCTCGGTCCTGACGATGTTCTTTGTCCTGTGGCTTCTGCCTCCCTCCGCCCCGCGTCCCGTCTCCCTCCAGACCGACGCGCCCATGGCGTCGATCCTGTCTCCGTTGGTCGACCCGCAGGTGCGTGCGGTCTGCCTGTTCCGGTTTGCGAACGCCGTCATTGTGTCGTCCATCATGGGGTTCATGCCGATTCTGGCCGTGGAGCGGGGCGTGAAACTGACGTCGATCGGACTCATCGTCTCGGGATTTCTTCTGTTCTCGGGATTCCTCCAGAAACCGTTCGGCAAAATGGCCGACCGATTCGACCGCGGGCGGATGATTGTCACGGGTCAGATCCTCCATGTCTTCGGATTGGTTCTCATGTCATGGATGACCAGCCGGGCGGGGAGCTGGGCTCCGCTTTTTTTCATGAGCATCGGCACGGGCCTGGCCGTTGCGGCGGCCACCGCGGAAAGCGGGCGGCTGGGCCGGATCTACGGGCCGGGCGCGCTCATCGGACTGTTCAATACCGCGATGAGTCTTGGCACGGCGGCAGGCCCTCTGTTGGCGGGTCTCGTCTACGACCGCGTCGGCATCCGGCTGGTGTTCCTGGTCCTCGGCGTCCTGATTTTCGTTTCGACGATCCCGTTCCTCCGGTCCTCAGCCTCCCGCTCGACCCCGGCCTGACATAACGCCGACCCTGGGACATAGCGTCTCGACCGGACAGCCCTCACACCGGGGTTTCGGCGCCTTGCAGACGGCGCGGCCGTGGTGGATCAGGAGGTGGCTGAAGTCGGTCCAGTCTTTTTTCGGCACCATCGGCATGAGGTCCCGCTCCATCCGGTCCCGGTTTTTCTTTTCGGCTGACAGGCCCAACCGGTGGGCGATGCGAAAGACGTGCGTGTCGACGACGATCCCCTCGTTTTTCCCGAACGCGTTCCCCAGGACAACGTTCGCGGTTTTTCGGGCGACGCCGTGCAGCGAAAGAAGCTCCTCCATCGTGTCCGGCACGCGTCCGCCGAACCGGTCGCAGATGGACTGGCACGAGAGCTTGATGCTTCGGGCCTTGTTGCGGTAGAAGCCGGTGGAGCGGACGAATTTCTCGATTTCCGGAATCGGCGCGCCCGCAAAATCCCGGGCGGTGCGGTACTTCTCGAACAGCGCCGGCGTCACGAGGTTGACCCGCTCGTCCGTGCACTGGGCCGACAGGATGGTCGACACGAGAAGCTGCAGCGGATCTTCGTGCGTGAGCGAGCAGGTCGCGTCGGGGTAGGCCTTGCGAAGCCGGGCGATGATTTTCCGCGCGCGGGCCGCCGTGTCGTTCTTTGAGTCGCCAGCTTTCATACGATGCAAATACGTTCGACCGGCGTCGCCGTCAATCCTTCTCTTGCAATCTTTCGGCGTTCTGGGTAGCCTCCGCGCATGGATCGAGTGAATATCCGGCAGTCTTACAGTGAAAGCTCCGATCTTCTGCGGCGGCTCGCGGCCGACGGGGGATTTCTCACGCGTGTCGAGGCCGCGGCGCGCCGGTGCGTCCGGGCCGTCCGGACCGGGAAGAAAATCCTGTCGTTCGGCAACGGCGGCAGCGCTGCGGACGCGCAGCATTTCGCGGCGGAACTGGTCGGCCGGTTTCTGCGTGAGCGCCCGGGCTATCCGGCGATCTCGCTCAACACGAACGTTTCGGTCCTGACGTGTCTCGGAAACGACTACGGCTACGATCGCGTCTTCGACCGGCAGATCGAGGCGCTGGGCCGGCGGGGCGACGTGGCGCTCGCGATCTCGACCTCGGGCCGGTCGGCCAACGTCAACCGGGCGCTGCGGCTCGCCGGGCGCATGGGCCTTTACCGGATCGGTCTAACCGGCAAAACCGGCGGGCCGATGGCGCGCCTCGTGGACATTGAGCTGCGGGTTCCGGCCGCCTCGACCCCCCGCACCCAGGAGGCGCACATTGCGACCCTGCACATCTTGTGCGACCTGATCGAATCGTCGCTTGCGCGGCGCCGCCGCCGATGAAATACGGCGGGCTTGGCGATTTCATTTCCTTTTTGAAGAAGCAGGGGGAACTCAAAGAAGTAGCGGAGTCCGTGTCCTGCGAGCTTGAGATCACCGAAATCGCCGACCGTGTCATGAAACGCGGCGGCCCGGCGCTCCTCTTTACGAACGTGCGCGAGTCCCAAATTCCCCTTGCGATCAACCTGTTCGGCTCGGACCGCCGGATGGCCTGGGCCCTCGGGGTTGAGCGCCTCGACGACAAGGTCCGCGAGCTTGAGAGCCTCATCCAGATTCCGGAGCCGCGGTCGCTGGTCGACAAAATAAAAATGCTCCCGCTCCTCATGAAGATCGGGAATTTCATTCCGACGGCGTCGTCGTCCGGGCCGGTGAAGGAAATCGTGCAGAAGGGCGACGTGAACATCCTGGAATTTCCGATCATGAAATGCTGGCCGCGCGACGGCGGCCGGTACATCACCTTCGCACAGGTCGTCACCCGCGATCCGGTCAAAAAGAAACGCAACGTCGGCATGTACCGCATCCAGGTCCTCGACGGCAAAACCTGCATCCTCCACTGGCAGACTCAGAAGGCCGGCCGGGCGCACTTTGGGGAATACCGCGCAGCGGGCGAGCGAATGCCGGTGGCGGTGGTGCTGGGCGGCGACCCGGCCCTCATATTCTCCGCGATCGCGCCGCTTCCGCCGGACATCGACGAATATTTGTTCGCGGGGTTTCTCAGAAACGCGCCCGTGGAGCTTGCGCCCTGCGAAACGATCCCGCTGGAGGTTCCGGCCAACGCCGAAATCGTCATCGAGGGTTACATCGACCCGAAAGAACCGCAGGCCACCGAAGGGCCGTTCGGGGACCACACGGGATATTACAGCCTTGAGGACAAGTATCCGGTCTTTCATGTCACCGGCGTTTGCCGGCGCCGCGCGCCGATTTATCCTTCCACGATCGTCGGCCGGCCGCCGATGGAGGACGGCTGGATGGGCAAGGCTGTCGAGCGCCTCTTTCTGCCGCTGGTCCGCCTCACCCTGCCTGAAATCGTCGATATGAACCTTCCGGTCGAGGGCATCTTTCACAATCTGGCGCTCGTATCGATCCGCAAGCGCTATCCGGGCCACGCGCAGAAAGTGATGCACGCGCTCTGGGGTCTTGGACAGCTCATGTTCACCAAAATCGTGGTGGTGTTTGACGAAGGCGTAAACCTCCACGATTACGCGGAGGTGGTCTGGCGGCTCGGAAATCTGATCGATCCCAAACGAGATTTCACGTTCGTCAAAGGTCCGCTCGATACACTGAATTTCGCGTCTGACCTGCCTGACGTGGGATGGAAGGTCGGCATCGACGCCACCCGCAAATGGCCCGAGGAGGGATTCACCCGCCCCTGGCCGGACGAGATCCGAATGACGGACGAGGTCAGGCAGACGGTGGACCGGCTCTGGCCGAAACTGGGATTGTAGCGCGATGTCCGAAAGGCTGGCGGCACTGGCGCTCCAGAACATTCCCGGCATCGGGCCGACCTATGCCAAGCGGCTGGTGGAGCAGGCCGGAAGTTTCAAGGCCGTCTTCGAGGCCGGGGCCGATCTTTCGGAGTCGTCAAATATCCCCGCGGCTTACTTGGACACGATCCGGTCGCGCCGCCGGGCGGCCTTTGAACTGGCCGGGCAACAACTGGAGGCGGCCCGCAAGTTGGGGCAGACCGTGGTGGCGCTTACGGAGGACGGATATCCGGCCCGGTTGAAGGAAATCCCGGACCCTCCGGTGGCGCTATATATATATGGAGAGGCGCTCCCCACAGATGCGCTGTCGCTGGGGGTGGTCGGAACGAGAAAGGCGACGCCGGGGGGCGTGAAATTCGCCCGGGAAATCGGGCTGGAGCTGGCGTCGGCCGGGATCACCGTGGTGTCGGGGCTTGCCTTGGGCATCGACGCCGCGGCGCATTCGGGCGCGATGGACGCGGAAGGCGGCCGAACGTGGGCGGTGCTGGGGACGGGCGCGGACGTCTGTTATCCGGCCCGGAATCAGAAAATTTATGACCGGCTGCTGAAAGACGAGCGTGGCGTGATCGTGAGCGAATATCCTCCGGGCACCCAGCCCGTGCCGTATCATTTCCCGATCCGCAATCGCGTCATCAGCGGCCTGACGCTGGGCGTGATCGTGGTGGAGGCGCCGGAACGCAGCGGCGCGCTGATCACGGCGCGGCTGGCGGTGGAGCAGGGCCGGGAAGTTTTCGCGGTGCCCCAGCCGGCCCGGTCAGTCTTCGGCGCCGGCGCGAACCGGCTGATCCAGGAGGGCGCACATCTGGTCGAGCGGGTGGAGGACATCCTTTCCGTGATCGAGCCGGAGGTCCGGCGAATGGTCGGCCGTCGCCTCCGCCGGCAGACCCCGGACGAACCGGTCGCCGTCGCCGGGCCGGCGTCCGCGATATATGAACTTCTGAAAGGCGGTGTGACCGGTCTGGACGATCTGGTGGATCAAAGCCGGTTGGCCGTTCCGGCGGTTCTCTCGGAACTGACGAGGCTCGAAATCGTCGGCCGGATCCGCCGCACGTCGGCCGGGACATTTGAAGCGGTAAAACGGACGGCATGAACGAGGCAATCCCCTCCCCCCTTGTGGGGGAGGCTGGGTGGGGGGTTTTTCATGAACAGCGATTTGATTTTGATTTTGCGTGAAATCCTGAGCCAGATGGGGGCCGGCGGGCAAACCCGGCCGGATCCTGCGCAGGTTCGGGAAAGGCTTCGCGAAAAGGGCGTGTCCGACCATCTCATTGCCGACGCCCTCTTTCTGCTGGATGTCCTCGGGGACATTGCATCTGGAAAGAAAGAGAGTCCGCCCACGCGGATCCTGTCGTCCGAGGAGCTCCAAGGATTAAACCCGGAGGTGGTTGGCAAATTGTTCCGGCTGTACTACCTTGGGTACATCAAAAAAGAGGATCTGGAGTCTGTGATGACGGACCTTTTGTTTGTTCCGCCGGACCAGCAGGATAGCCGCGCCCGGCAGACGGTCGCGGAGGTCTTGGGGTTGACGGCCGGTCAGTCCGATTATCTCTTTGACGGCAACATCGACAGCCCGGTGATCCACTGATGGAGGAACAGATATGGCCAAGAAAACCGCCAAAAGCGTGAAAGCCAAAATGCCGAAAGCGGCGGCGGAAGAGGCGCCGGAGTCGGCACCGGCAGAAAAAGAAAAGGCAGCGGCGGATTCGGCCGTGGCGACACCGGTCCGGAAGCGATCGGCGTCCCGCAAGGCCGCGGTCGCGGCAGGATCGCCCAGCGGAGGGCGGCTGATCGTGGTCGAATCGCCGGCGAAGGCCAAGACGATCGAAAAATATCTGGAAGGCAAATACGAGGTCGTATCGACCATGGGCCATGTCCGGGACCTTCCCAAGGACCGGTTCGGCATTGACATCAAGCGCAATTTCAAACCCTACTGGCGCGTCATTCCGGCCCGGGCCAAACTTCTGAAGGAGCTGAGGGACCGCGCGGCGCACATGTCTGAAGTCCTGATTGCCACCGACCCCGACCGGGAGGGGGAGGCGATCGGGTATCATGTGGCGGAGGAAATCAAGTCGGCCAACATCAAACGCGTCGAATTCCACGAGATCACCGCCAGCGCCGTCCGCGAGAGCCTTGAGCGCCCGCGGCAGATCAACCAGGAGAAGGTCGACTCGCAATTCGCGCGGCGGATTCTCGACCGGATCGTCGGCTACCGCCTGTCTCCGCTTCTCTGGAAATCCGTGCGATCCGGACTCTCCGCCGGCCGCGTCCAGTCCGTGGCGGTCCGCCTGGTCTGCGACCGGGAGCAGAAGATCCGAAATTTCGTGCCCGAAACTTATTTCCGCATCCTCCTGACGCTCGCGCCGCAGGGCCGGCCGGACGAATCCTTTGTCGCCGAAATTTTCAAAATCGAGGGCAAGCGCCGCCGGGTCAAGACCCGCGAGGAGGCCGACCAGATCGTGGGCAAGTCCAAAGCGGGGCCGCTCACCGTGCAGGATTTTCTCGAAACGGAGCGCGAGCATCATCCGGCGCCGCCGATGGTGACCAGCGCCTTTCAGCAGGCCGCCGTCAACCGCCTGGGGATGACGGCCCGCCATGCCATGGTCGTGGCGCAGCAGCTTTATGAAGGCATGAACCTCGGCAAATTCGGACGCCGCGGGCTTATTACGTACCATCGGACCGATTCGGTCCGGCTCGCCGCCAGCGCCGTTTCGGCGGCGCGGGCCCTCATCCGGGAAAATTTTGGCGATGCGTATCTGCCGACGAAACCTAACTTTTACAAGAACAAACGCGCCGCCCAGGACGCCCACGAGGCGATCCGGCCGACCGACGTCGCCCTCACGCCGGAAAGAATTTCCGAATACGTGAATGAGGAGCAGCTCCAGGTGTACAGAATGATCTGGGAAGTCTTCGTCGCCTGCCAGATGAAGTCCGCCGTCTATGACGTCCGGACCGCCTACGTGGGGGTGTCCGACCGGACCGATTTCCAGTTCGTCGCGCGGGGCGAGTCGCTCCGGTTTGACGGCCACCTGAAGCTGACCGGCATTCCGAAAAAAGAGGGGTACGTTCCCCAGATGAAGAAGGGTGACGTGCTGGATTTGAAGGAGCACAAGGTCGAGGAGAAGCAGACCCAGCCGCTGCCGAGGTTCACCGAAGCGACCCTGGTCCGGGAGCTGGAGCACCGGGGCATCGGCCGGCCCTCCACCTATGCCTCGATCCTGTCGACCATCGTCGAGCGGGGATACGTCCAGAAGCAGGCGAAGGAGCTGTCGCCGACCGAGCTGGGCGAGATCACCAACAAGCTCCTCATCGAACATTTCCCGCTCGTGCTCGACATCGATTTCACCGCCGGTCTTGAGGAAAAACTGGACGGCGTGGAGGAGGGTGCGGCCGACTGGAAAAAATTGCTGGCCGATTTCTACAAGCAGTTCAGCAAGCTCTACGAAACCGCGCAGGAATCGCTCAAGGACAAGAAAAAGGAGATCACCAAACCGCCCATTGATGTCTTCTGCCAGAGCTGCGGCCGGCCCATGGTGATGCGGTGGTCCCGCTACGGCAAATTCCTGGCGTGTTCCGGCTATCCGGAGTGCCACTCCGTCCGGGACATCGACGAGTCCGGAGGCGTGTTCAAGGTTCTCGATATTGAAATTTCCCCGACCCCCTGCCCGCTCTGCGGCTCGCAGGTCATGTCGCGCCGCGGCCCCTACGGGAGATTCTGGGCGTGCATGACATTTCCCAAGTGCAAGTATACCCGGCCGATCACGCTTGGCGTCGCGTGTCCCAAAGGTTGCAGCGGCGAGGTGGTGAGACGGAGAACCAAGCGCGGGAGATTTTTTTACGGCTGTTCCAGCTATCCTTCGTGCGATTTCACGAGCTGGCTGGAGCCGGTCGCGCAGAAATGCCCGGTGTGCGGCGGCGGATTCCTCGTGAAATCCAAGGCCAAAGGCAAGAACCTCATTAAATGCCCGAACAAAGAGTGCACGCATTCCGTTGAAGTTGCGGTAACCGCGCCGGCCTGAGGGTTGAACGGTTCGATGAGCGTGACGGTCATTGGACTCGGCCTTGCGGGTTCCGAAGCGGCCTGGCAGCTGGCTGAGCGCGGCGTGCAGGTGGTGGCTTGGGAAATGCGTCCGGTGTCCAACACGCCGGCGCACCGCACGGACCGCTGCGCGGAACTCGTGTGTTCGAATTCGTTCCGTTCGGATGAGTTGTCGACCGGGCCGGGTCTTCTCAAGGCGGAACTCCGGGCGGCCGGCTCGCTTATTCTGCGGGTCGCGCAGGAATGCCGCGTGGCGGCCGGCGCCGCGTTTGCGGTCGACCGCGAGCATTTTTCGGAGGGCGTAACCCGCGCGATCCTGTCCCATCCCAACATCACGGTTCGGCGAGGAGAAATAGATGCGATCCCGGAGGAGGGCGCGGGACCGGTCCTGATCGCGACCGGGCCTCTTACGTCGGACCGCCTCTTCGATGCGATTCAGCGGAGGATCGGTTCCAAGGCCTGTTTCTTCTTTGACGCGATCGCGCCGAGGATCATGTCCGACTCGATCGATTTTTCCCGCGGGTTCTGGGCGTCGCGCTATGGGAAGGGAGAGGGAGAGGATTATTTCAATTGTCCGATGAGCGAGCAGGAATACACGGCATTTTGGGAAGCCCTGCGGACGGCTGAAACCGTCCAGCCGCACCTTCCGGGCGAAGCGAAACTGCGTTTTTTCGAAGGGTGTCTTCCGGTCGAGGAAATGGCGCGCCGCGGCGTGGAGACGCTTGCGCATGGTCCCATGAAACCGGTGGGCCTGCGGCCGGGCCCGGCGGATCGCAACGGAAGCGCGGGAAGCGGAATTCACGCGGTGGTTCAGCTTCGAAAGGACAACCGGGAGGGCACGATTCTGGGGATGGTCGGATTTCAAACCTGTCTGACCTACCCGGAGCAGCGGCGAGTCCTGCGAATGATTCCGGCCCTCGAACGCGCCGCGTTCGCGCAACTCGGGAGCATCCACATGAACCGGTACATTCACGCGCCAAGCTGTCTGAACGCGTCGCTGCAGATGATGACCGACCCGCGAATCTTTTTCGCCGGCCAGATATGCGGCGTCGAGGGATACATCGAATCCTGCGCGACAGGCTTTGCGGCCGCGGTGCAGATCGCCCGGATTTCGGCGGGCCTGCCCCCGGCGCCGTTTCCCTGCGACACGGCGATCGGCGCACTCTGCCGCACGGTCCGCGACCCCGCCCGTGCCCTGAACTTTCAGCCCCAGAACATCAACTTCGGCATCCTCGGCGGCGACCCCCGCGCCCCGCGCGAGGCCCGGTCGGCCCGCGCCCTTCGGTCGCTCGCGCAATACCTGGCCGCGCAGGACCCCCGGTCCCTCGCGGCCTCCGCCGAAGTGACATCATGATATAGTGATATCATGATATCATGATAGCTATCATGATATCATGATATCATGATATCAGTGGCCGGGAGGGCGAGGGGTGGAGGAGGAGATCGAGCGGTTCGCCGCGTGGCTGAAGATTGAGCGCGGGGCGTCGGCCCACACGCTGGAGGCCTACCGGCGGGACCTGTGGCAGTTTCGGGTGTTTCTGGACGGCCGCGGACGCGCCGGATGGAAATCGGCCGTGCCAGCGGACGTGCGGGCCTATCTCTACCGCCTGGCCGACCTCAAGCTGGCGCCGGCGTCGGTGCGGCGGAAGGTGGCGGCGATCAAGAGTTTTTTCCGGTACCTGGTGCGCAGCCGCCGGCTCCCGTCATCGCCCGCCGCCGGGTTTCAGGCGCCCCGGCAATCCTCCCGGCGACTTCCGAAATTTCTGTTCCTGGAGGAAATCACAAAACTGATTGAACGCTCCGGCGGGTCTCGCGGTACGGAGGATCAGTGCCTGGCGCTTCGCAATCGCGCGCTCTTCGAAATGCTGTACGCGACGGGCATCCGGGTTTCGGAACTGACGGGACTGAACCTCGATGATCTGAATCTGGACGCGCAGTGGATCCGGGTCCTTGGGAAGGGCAACAAGGAGCGGATCGTGCCCTTCGGCGATCCTGCGGCGTCGGCGCTCCGGGACTACCTGTCAGCCCGAAAAGACGGGGCGGTCCGGGACGGGCGCGCCGTCTGGCTGAACGCGGCGGGCCGCCGGCTGACCGCGCGGGCAGTGCGCATGATTTTGGATGGCGCCGTCCGCCGCATCGCCCTCAACCGCCATGTTCACCCGCACATGATCCGACACACCTTCGCCACGCACATGCTCGACGCCGGATGCGACCTGCGCGCCGTCCAGGAATTCCTCGGCCACCAGTCGCTCTCGACCACCCAGCGCTACACGCACGTGACCAAACAGCGCCTGAAGGCGGTATACGAAAAATCGCACCCGCGCGCTTGAGGATCGTTAACGGCGCGGCGCCGGTTCTCGCGCCGCGGCAAGACAGGCCAGCCGCGCGACGATCAGGGCCGGCTGGAGGGGGTCGTCCGGTTTCAGGTCATGGATGCAGACCGGTTTGAAGGACATTCCCGAGACGTTCAGGTTGTAGCTGTTTTCGCGTTCGCAGTGATGCCTTAGAAATGCGCCGGCCGGTTCGCCGCCCACCAGGTACACCACCGGTTCCGCCGGACAGCCGTCGACCGTGTCATCGGTGGGGATGCCCTCCTGGACGAGGACATCGGTGGTTTGGACTTTGCCCTTGCCGACGTGCATTTTGTTCACCGTTTTCCGGTTGATGTTGAGAATGTCCGCCGGGCGGGTGACCGACATCACGGCCATGCCGTAGGTGCCGTGGTTGCTTTTGACGATGGCCGTTGGTGGTTCACGGATGTCCTGTTCGGCGCACCATTTTTGAGTTTCGCCCAACACGATTTCGACGGCGGCTGCGATCCGGTCGAGGCCGGTTTTCCGTTTGAAGTCGACGTCCGGCACCCGCAGGCTGCGCGGGCAAATGGCCCGCGGGTCCAAGCCGGCCTCTGCGCAAAATTCGGCAGCCAGTTTTTCATAGGTCTCGAAGAAACTGTGTTTTCGCCGGTAGCACCATCCCAGATATGTCGGGGGGACCACCGGTTGCGCGGTATCCTTGAGCAGGAGCGGCACTCCCGCAGCGAGGTCGTTGTTGAGGAGGAGGATGTCCGGCGTGAAGTCGGGGCTGAACACGATGGTGTCGCCCTTGCGCGCAATGGGAAGCAGGTTGAGCGTTTTCCCGGACGCCGACCGGACGCTGACATCTTCCGCGCATTCGGGGCACGAGGCTTCCGCCCGGAACCCGGCGCATCTCAACAGGCCGATCAACGCGTGCAGGTGTTCGGCATAAAAAGGATTTCGCGTGTGACTTTCCGCAACGACGCCGACGGCCGACCCGCTCCCGGCGCCGGCACGGCCAAGCGCCTCACGAAAACGTTCCGGCAGCCGGGCGGCGTCGGCCGGACAGAGGTTGTTGAACCCGGCCGGAAACAAATTCACGTCGATCGGGCAGATCCGGCCGGCCCCGCGGCGGACGTCGACGGATGCATAAAAGACGTTTTGGGACTCCGGACGCGACTCGAGCCAGCGCCGGGCCTTCTCAGGGTCAAAGTTCATTCTAAGCCAGTCCGGCCGACAGAGCGTTCAGCAATTTCTGCAGGAAGAGATCGGCGGTCATGCCGCGCAGGTTGTACTCGATCTGCCGCGGCGTCACCTGCATTGGCTTTATGCGCGCCGTCTGGTGGATCACGGCGCGGGCGTCGTCCGTGTAGACGGAAAGGCTCTTGCTCCACTCGATGACCTCGGTAATGAGAAACTCCTTCGATACGAATTTGAGCAGCCGCACCCGCAGGAGGTTCAGAACCGGCGGCGGCAGGTCGCCGAACCGGTCCAGCATCCGCGTCTCGGTTTCCTTGAGCTCCCGCGCGCTCCGGCACCGGGCGATCCGCCGGTAGAGCGCGATCCGTTCGGACGATTCGGGCAGAAGGTCCTCCGGGATGAATTGCGGAAGTTTCACGTCGATCCGCACGTTCCACGGCGGCTCCTGCTGCTCGCCCTTCAGCTCCACGATGGCGCTCCGCAGCATTTCGCAGTACATCTCGAACCCGATTTCCCAGACGATCCCGTGCTGTTCCGGCCCGAGGAGGTTCCCGGCGCCCCGCAGCGTCAGGTCTTCCAGCGCGACGCGGTATCCGCCGCCCACGCCGGCAATGGCCGCGATCGCCTCCAGCCGCCGGCGGGATTTCGCCGTCATCGGTTTCGACCCTTCCGGCGTCAACAGATAGCAGTAGGCCTGCCGGTCGCTCCGGCCGACCCGGCCGCGCAGTTGATACAACGTGGAGAGGCCGAACCGTTCCGCGTCGAAAATAAAAATGGTGTTGGCGTTGGGCAGGTCCAGGCCGGATTCGATGATGGTGGTGGTGACCAGCACGTCGAGTTCGCGCCGATAAAACCGCTGCATGACCGTTTCGAGTTCCTCCTCGGTCATCTGCCCGTGCGCGATTCCGATCCGGGCCTCCGGCACGGCCCGGCGAATCCAATCGGCGGCGCGATCGATCGTCTCGACGCGGTTGTAGAGAAAAAACACCTGCCCGCCCCGAAGCATTTCCTTTACCGTGGCCTCGCGAATCAGGCGCGGGTCGTAGGCGAAGATATCCGTATGGATGGGCACGCGCAGACGCGGCGGCGTTTCGATGACCGAGATGTCGCGGCTGCCGATGAGCGACATGTAGAGGGTGCGGGGAATGGGCGTGGCGCTCATCGAAATGACGTCGACGAACTGGCGGTAGAATTTGAGCCGTTCCTTCTGCCGGACGCCAAACCGGTGTTCCTCGTCGATGATGATAAGCCCAAGATCCCGGAACGACACGTCATCCTGAAGGAGCCGGTGGGTGCCGACGCAGATATCGATCTCGCCCGATCGGAGCTGCTGGAGGATGGCCGCCTGTTCCGCACGGGCCTTGAATCGAGACAGGCCGGCGATTTTTGCCGCGAAGCCCTGAAATCGCTCCTCGAACACGAGCCGGTGCTGTTCCGCCAGAAGCGTTGTCGGAACGACCACCGCGACCTGTTTGCCGTCCAGCGTGGCCTTGAAGGCCGCGCGGAGGGCCACCTCCGTTTTTCCGAATCCCGCGTCCCCGCACACCAGCCGGTCCATCGGCTTGGGGGCCTCCATGTCGCGCTTGACCTCCGTGATGGCCCGCGTCTGGTCGGCGGTCTCCTCGAACGTGAACCGCATTTCGAACTCGTGCTGATAGACGTTGTCCTGCGAAAACGCGAATCCGCTGTGATGCTCGCGCGACGCGTAGAGGCCGAGGAGGTCGCGCGCGAAGGCCTCTATTTTTTTCCGCGCCGTCTGTTTGATTTTCTGCCATGCCGCCTCGCCAAGCCGGTGCGGTTTGGGTCTCCGGCCGCTGCCGATGTATTTCTGGACCATGTGAAACTTGTCGAGCGGCACGTAGAGGATGTCCTTGTCGCGGTATTCGACCGCAAGGTACTCGCCCTCTTCCTCGCGGGTCTTGATGCGCTTGAGCCCCCGGAAAATACCGATGCCGTACTGCTCGTGAACGACGTAATCGCCCTCCGCCAGCTCGAGCACGTCCGAGATGGCGCGTGCCGCGTACCCGCGAACGGGCGCGGGCGGCTCCCCGGCGCTTTCGATCTGGCGCCGCCGCGGGAAGAGATCGGTGGCGGAAAGAAGCATGAGCTTGCGCGCGTTGTCCCGGAACCCCGACGGCAGGTCGCCCTCGATGAGTGAGAGCCCGACCGGGCAGGTGTCGGGAAAAGAACCGGGCGGGAGTTTTTCAAACGGGAGTTTTTTGTCCTTGAAAAAATCGCCGACGCGGCGGCAGAGATCGGCTGGCATGCCCAGCGCCACGGTCCAGCCGCCGGCCCAGAGCTTCCGGATTTCCTCGACCTGCGCGTCCATGCCCGGCGGCATGGCCGGCTCCTCGAGTCTCTCTCCCGATCCCTCGACCGGAAAAAGGGACAGCGGCGTCCCCGGCAGATCGTCCCGCGGGTCGTCCTCCGCCAACCGATACACGCGGCATCCGGCCAGCCAGTCCCTGAGCGTGGCTCGCGCCTCGGACGGCGGGTCGGCCGGATCATCCAGAAGCGCGCGTCCGGGCGGGACGCGAACAAGCTTCAGGTCCTGCAGGGATTCCTGCGTCTGCGGATCAAAGGCGCGGAGTCGCGCGATGCGCACGTCGTCAAAATCCAGGCGCGCCGGCCGGTCGTCCTGCGGAGGGAACAGATCGACGAGCGACCCGCGGACCGCGAATGTCAGAGGAGATCGAACGGTCGACACCCGCTCGTATCCGCGCGCCACCAGCGCTTCGATCAGGTCCGTCCGATCGACCTCGTCCCCGGCCGAGAGGCTCACGATGCCGGCGCGGAAATTCTCAATGGACAATATGGGCACATTCAGGAGGTCCGCCGGCAAGAGCGCAAGTCCCGGCCGGCGGTCGCAGATCAGGAGGAGCGCGCGCGTCCAATCCCTGTGATCCTCCTCCCGTGCGGACGAAAGAGAAGCCGGTCGCGCGGCGGTTGCCCGCGCGATCGTGATCTCCGGATCAAAAAACCGCACGTGCCGCCCGAACCGGCGAAGCGAATCGGCCGTGGACCCCCAGATGGCGCGCGTTGCGTCTTGATTCTTCAGGCGAGCCGCCAACCGATACGCGAGGAGCGCTTCCGGAAAGGCGTGGATCGGCGTGTCTTGCGTCAGCGTGTCCATGTCGGCCCACATTTTCTCACACTCCGGGCATGGACACAAATACCCGGCTCCCTATCCAGCCAGCAGTTTTACGGCGGTTACGATACGAATAAACTCTGCTAAAATTTGACAAATGATAGCAATTTGCTATTATTTAGTCGGTGAGACTGATACGAAAAGAGCTGGTTCATGAGTTTTCGACGAAGCATTCGGACGCGGCTTCGGCGCTGGATGCATGGGTACAAACCGTCGAAACCAACATGTTCAAGACGCCGATTGAACTGAAAAAGACCTTCGGAATGGCCGATTACGTCAAGCCTCATACCATTTTTGACGTATCGGGCAATAAATACCGTTTGATCTCCGTGGTCAATTACAAGTTGGGTACCATTTTCATTAAATGCATCTTAACGCATGCAGAATACGACAATGGAGACTGGAGAGACTGACGTGACGATACAGACGCTTGAGAAGAAAATACTGCGTTATAAAGGACCCATTCAAAACCGGTTCCTGAAACGGCTGTACGACCTATTGCCGCCCATGCCCATCCGGAATCGGCAAATGCACCAGGACTACGCGAAAGTCGCCGGAATTTTAATGGAAGAACTGGAACAGGATGTTACTCGTTCCCACCGGGCCGCCATTGAAAGGTATCTGGAGGCCATCGTTCCATTCATCGTGGAGTACGAGAAAAAGGAGTATCCAAGACAGCAGGTTTCTCCGGAGAACATGCTTGGGTTCTTGATGGAACAAAATGGAATGAGCCAGTACGACTTGGCCGACGACTTGGGAGGTCAATCCGTCGTCTCCGATATTCTCAACGGAAAGCGTAAACTCTCCAGAGAACATATCGAACGCCTCAGCAAACGCTTCCACATCAGCCCCGCCTCTTTCTTCGCCATAATTTAGAATAGCCCTTCCGCCCAAACTCTGCTACATTTCCCCTCTATGCGGCTTCCAGCTCCGATGAGGGTCGCCATCCTGCTCGCGTTTGTCCTTGCCTCGATGCCCGTATGCGCCTCCGACGACAAAGGCATCCCGGACGTTTTACAACCATGGAAGGACTGGATCCTTTACAAAGCAGGAGAAGATGAATGAAAATTCTCGTTCAGGACAAAACCGGCGGGCGAGAGATTGACCTTGCGGGCGAGATGATTGTCGGCCGGCATGAGGACTGCGACCTCCGGCTTGAGGACGCCGCCGTATCCGGCCGGCACCTGCGCATTCGCGCCCTCGCTGGCGGGATATATTTCGAGGATCTCGGGTCCACCAACGGCACGTCGCTGGACGGCCGGGTGATGGAGGGCGGCATTTGCGAGAACGGGTCGGCGATCCGGATCGGCGAGACGACGATCCGGCCGATGGCGTCTGCGCCGGAGGAGGCGAAAGCGGCGAAGGAATCCATGAGCGTGCTCATGACCAAACCCGCCGATGACCCATTGTTTCAGGAGAATTCCTTCGACCGGGTTCTTTTTGAAATATCCCTGCTCCTGACCGCCGACCGCGATCTTCCGGCGTTTTTCGGGCATCTGCTCGACATCCTCATGCGCGATTTTCCGTCCCTGTCCGCCGCCGGCATCATACTCTGGAAAAATATTTCCCAGCCCGAACTTGCGGCCCACCGCGCGCGCAGCGCTCCGCCGACGGTTTCCCGCAAAGTGATCCGGAGCGTCCTCGAAAAGCGCGGCGCGGTTCTATTCAGCGACGTGCCCGAGAGCGCGTTGGGCGCCGACCGGGAAATCGGCCGGTCGCTCATCGCCGGCGGCATTGAATCGCTTCTCGCGGCGCCGATTATGCGGGGGGGCGAAGTGATCGGCGTATTGCAGTTGGAGGCGCCTCTTTTGCCATTCGTCGAATCGGACCTGCGGCGGATGATGGTCATCGGCAACATCATTGGCGCGGTCATCGAGGGCGCGACGGTGCGCAAAGCGGCGCGGGCAGTGGAGCGGGACAAGGCGATGCTGGAGCGCTATGTCTCGCGGGACGTGGTCGATCACGTGCTGAAGGCGGAGGACGGCCTGAAAATGGGCGGCGAAGCCAGGGACGTGACGATTTTCTTCTCGGACATCCGCGGCTACACGGGTCTTTCCGAAACGCTGGCGGCGGAAGAGCTGGTCCGGATTTTGAATCTCTTCTTCGAGCAAATCGCCCGGACGATCTTCGATCACGGGGGAACGATCGACAAGTTCATCGGCGACGCCGTCATGGCGGTGTTCGGTTCTCCGGTCCGGCAGCCGGACGACGCCCGGCGCGCGTGCCGGATGTCGCTGGAGGTCCGCCGGGTGGTCGACGGGATTTCGCAGCGGATTCAGCGGGAGAAGAACATCGTCGCAAAAATGGGATACGGGCTGACGTCCGGAAAAGTGGTCTCCGGAAACATCGGCTGGGAAAAGCGGATGGAACACACGTGCATCGGCGACACGGTCAACCTGGCCGCCCGGCTCAGCGGGCTGGCCGGCCCCGGCGAAATTCTGATGGACGAGGAGACGGCGCGGCGGGCGGGCCGGGTCGTCACGCGGGAGCGCGGGGAGATGTCGATCAAGGGCAAGGCCCGGCCGGTGCCTGTGTTTCAACTGGTGGAGGTCGTCGAATGAGCCTGCTGCCGTGGGGAAAGGCCGGGGATGCGATCGCGCGATTCGAATCCGCGCCCAACCTCGATTCGGCCAGGGCCGCGCGGGCTGCGCTTGATCAACTGTCGAAGATGGAATTCATTCCGGGCGTCAAGCCGCGCCTGCAGGAATTCGGCGGCCGATTCGACGCCGCGCGAACCGCGCTCTTCGACCGCCTCATCCGACGCGGCACGCTGGAGGAGGCCTCCGAACTTGCGGCGGCGCTTCCGTCGGCCGGCCATCACGACGACGAGCGGGTCAAACTGGCCTACCGGTCGATGCACGAAGGGAAACAGGGGCCGAGCCTTGCCGGCGTGAAAGTCGCGGCGTTGAAGCCGGATCTCCGGGCGTTTTACTTCGAGGCCTGGTATCACGAGCTGTCGGCCGGAGAGGACATTCCGAAGGCAAAAGAGGCGCTGTCGGCATGGATTCAACATCAGCGGCAATCGGAGAAACCGCACCTCGAACTTTTGCGGCGACATCTCGCCGACTCGGAGTTCGATCAGGCCGTCGGGCATCTGCAGTCGGTCGATGCGCAGGTTCAGACGGCGGTGGCGGAGAAGCTGGAGGCCGACGCGTCATTGCCGATTCACCACCGCGCGCATTTTTTCATTCAGGCCGGACACAGCGACCGTGCGGAGCGCCTGCTCGACGCCATTTTGGCGGAACAGCCCGCCGATGAGTGGGCGCTGGCGCACCGAGCGCATCTGGCGGACAGCTCCGGCAATTCGTCCTCGGCGCGATATTTCTACACGCTGCTCTTAAACCACGATCCCACCCAATCCCAGGTGGCCCGGCGGCTCGGCGAGCTGGCGATCGCGGAAAACGATATGGAGGAGGCCCGGCGGACGTTCGCGCTGGCATGGCAGGCTGGCGACGCCGGCGCCGGGCTGGCCTACGCGGAACTTCTGGCCGCGGCCGATCCCGGGCAAGCCCTTGAAGCCGCCCGGCGGCTTTCAGAAACGCTGACGGACGCCGCCGACCTCATGCGTCTGGCCGAAATTTTTCTGCGGTGCCGATCCGCCGCGGACGCGGCGCCGGCGTTCCGGCGGGCGCTGAGGCTGGACCAGGACCTGGCCGAACCGGTCATCCGGACGGCGCACGCGTATGTCGAGAAGAACACGGAGAACCGGTATCCCCTGTTGAATCTCTTGTACGACGTCGCGCGAATCATGGGCTACCCGGCGGACCATTACCGGCTGCTGGAGGCGCAGGACCTGGAGGCGGCGGGCAGCCTCGGAGAGGCGAGGGACCGCTTGGAGCAACTCTTGGAGGGCGAGGCGCGGTGGGACGCACTGATGCGGCTGGGCGCCATCGCGCGATCGGAGGATGACGCGTCGCGACTGCGGATGGCCAAGCGCCTGGAATCGGCGTTGCCCGACGCGGAAAAAGCGGGCCGTGGGACATGGGCCGAGGTTTGCTATTCGGCGGCCATCCTCTGGGAGGAGGGCGGAAGGGCGAACAAGGCGGTGGCGCTGTATGAGCGGCTGCTGGAGAAGGAGTACCAGTTTCGTGACGCCGCCGATCGGCTGGAGCGGCTGCGCGCGGAGCGGGAGGCAGACGCTCACGAGGTGGACCGCACCGTCAGCATGCAGCGACCGGCCGGCGCGCTCGAATCGAGATATGAATTGCTCGAAGTTCTGGGCGAGGGCGGCATGGGGGTGGTCCACAAGGCGCGCGACCGGAAACTGGACCGGCTGGTCGCGCTCAAGTTTCTATCGACCGCGGATTCGGAGGCGCTCGAGATGCTGATCCGGGAGGCGCGGACGACAGCGAAGCTCAGCCATCCCAACATCGTTTCGATCTATGATGTGGCGAAGGAAGGCGGGAAATGGCTTCTGGCGATGGAGTTCATCGATGGGCCGACACTGAAGGAACTCCTGAAACGGGGGCCGTTGTCTCCGCCGGATTCCCTCGCGGTCCTGGCCGCGCTCCTGTCGGCGCTGGAGAACGCCCATGAAAACGGCATCGTCCATCGCGACGTCAAGCCCGCCAACATCCTCATCCGCGCCGGCGCCGTCCGGGCGGAAAATGTGAAGCTGATGGATTTCGGCCTCGCGAAGGTGACCACCGAGTCGTCCATTCTTCGCAAAGGCATGGTGGCCGGCACGGCCGCCTACATGTCGCCGGAGCAGGTCCGTGGAGAAAAAGTGGATCATCGAACCGACCTCTACGCCTGCGGCTGCATTTTTTACGAGTGCCTCACGGGGAAACCGCTTTTCAAAGCCGAGGGACTTGCCGAAACAATGTTCATGCACCTGAACGAGGAACCGGCCCGGCTGTTGGACAACCAGGTTCTTTCCGAGTCCGCCCTGACCCAGCTCATTCTGGGATTCCTGGCGCGCGATCCGGCCATGCGATACGCGGGCGCCGGGGAGGCGTCGCGCGCCGTGGAAGAATACCGGCGCGGGCGGCCGCGATGAAGAGAATCCGGAGATGGCTTGCGGCGGCGTTGTCGGCGATGGCCGTGCTGTCCGTCGCCGGGTGCGGTCAAAAAATGATTGCGGGGCCGCTGCCGGCCGAGGGCGACCTCGTCCTTCGCGTGGCGTGGTGGACGGACGGGACGCTGCCGGTGTTGCCGGCGGAGGAATTGGACCGCGCGCTGCGTCGGTCCGAAGCGCACCTGCAGGCGGTCCTGTCGCGAAAGGTCCGGTTGGACGCGCCCCGGCCGGGAGACTTGCAGGCGGAATTTGACGCGCTGGTCAAGCCGTTCGGGCGTCTGCGATTTGCCTACCGGCTGGATCCCCGGCAGCCGCTGCCGGAGGACCAACAGCGGCTCGTGTATGCGCGGATCATGGATCTTCTGCGGTCGGAAAAATTCCGGCCGATGCTGCCGAGCTTTTCCATGGACGAGAATTCCCCGGACGTGCGCGCGATTCTCGACACCGTCACGACGCAGTTCGGCCGTGCCGTCGATCAGTTGCGTGAGAAGACCCCATTCTGGGCCGGCCCGTATGCGGCGGATGCCGTAAGGGACCGCAGGTCGGTCTTCGCGTGGTCCGTGGTGCTGGGGACGGTACCGGTAAACGGGAAACCGGCCGACCTGATTCTGACCAACGACCTTCTGATCTTCGATTCCCTCACTTCTCTTCCACCGACGGCGCTGGTCACGGGCGGGGTGGTGACGGGCTACACGCGTCTTTATCCGGGCGTGTCGATCGTCTCGACGCTGCCGTTTCTTTCCGGAGATCTCAGCCGCGAGGAACGCGTGGCGGGCCTGGCCTGGGCGATCACCCGGGAAGTTGGCGGGAAGTTGATCCTGATGAATGAGGAGGATTTTCATCCCGGCTGTGTGAACGCTTTCTGGATACCGCCGCTGTCGGATACCGGCGAGACGCCGGGGCCGTGCGAGCGAAAGCACACGCCGCTGGATCGCCGGGGACTTCGAACGGCGTACTTGGCCGACTTCATCCGCGGAACGGCGCTGCGCGGCCGGCCGGCCGATGCGGTCCGCGCGCTGGAGGAATTGCGGCGGCTGTCTCCGGGCGATCCTGTCGTGGAGGAGCTTCAGGCGATGCTCGACTCGGCCGGCCGGGGCGAGGCGCGTTGATGACCGCGCGATTTTCCGGAAAAGCCACGCCTGAGGGAACCGCGCGGTATGCACGGCGTTTTTCCGACGCCGCGCCCGGCCATTTTCGCGCGGCGCTCGGCGTCACCATCGGATCGGTCGGCATGGGGACGTACCTCGGGCCGCCGGATCCGGCGGCGGACGAATCCTACGCGCAGGCCGCGGTGGACGCGGTCAGCGGGGGCTGCAACGTGATCGACACCGCCTCCAATTACCGGTTTCAGCGGAGCGAGCGGTCGATCGGCGAGGGCCTGCGGCGGTTGGACGCGAAAGGCATCCGGCGGGACGAACTCCTGCTCTGCACGAAAGGCGGATTCATCCCGTTCGACGGGGACGTGCCGGCGCATCCGCCGACGTATTTTACCGAAACGTTCATCAAGCCCGGCATTGCCGGCCCCCGGGATCTTGTCGGCGGGATGCACTGCATGACGCCAAAATATTTGATTCACCAGATCGAATGCAGCCGCGCCAATTTGGGCGTCGAACAGATCGACGTCTATTACGTGCACAATCCCGAGACCCAGCTTTCCGCCGTTGAGACGGAGGAATTTTACGGGCGGATGCGCGAGGTGTTTGACGCGCTGGAACGCGCCGCATCGGACGGAAAAATCGTCTGGTACGGGTGCGCCACCTGGAATGCGTTTCGCGCGCCGCCGGGCGCGCCGGACCATGTCAGCCTGGAGCGACTGGTGCGGCTGGCCCGGGATGTGGCCGGGGAGTCGCACCGGTTCCGGGTCATTCAACTGCCATACAATTTGATGATGCCGGAGGCGCTGTCGGAGCCGACCCAGGAAGTGGCCGGCGGCCGGTGCACGGCGTTGGAGGCCGCCAAGCGTCTGGGCGTGTCCGTTTTTACCAGCGTCCCGATTTTTCAGGGCCGGCTGGCGTACGGCCTGCCGAAGGAACTGAAGGATAGTATTCCGGGGCTGGCCACCGACGCCCAGCGGGCGATCCAGTTTGTCCGGTCGACGCCGGGCGTGTCGGCGCCGCTCGTCGGCATGAGCAGTCCGGAGCATGTGAAGGAAAATCTGTCGCTTCTGAAAACGCCGCCGCTTGCGCCGGACCGCTTCGCCGCTCTACTGGCCTAGACACGGACGTCGAGTCCCCGGATTCGGGAATTCGGCATAGCCACGGACGGCGCAGCCGCCGAATCCGGGGGCTAGCTTGTCTTTGCCGGCGCCACGCCGTACAATTTTAATATGGAAAGCGCGACCCCCGTTGAAACGCTGGAGGCGGCTCTCCGCCGTCGCGCGGCGGCGGGCATGCTGGTTGAAAAGATGGAGGACCACAAGGTCCGGTGCGTGTCCTGCGGCCATCGGTGTCTCATCGGCGACGGCAAACGCGGGATATGCAAAGTCCGCTACAACGAAGGCGGCGTGCTCTATGTGCCGCGAGGCTACGTGGGCGCTTTGCAGTGCGACCCGATTGAGAAAAAACCGTTTTTCCACGCGATGCCGGGGACGCAGGCTCTGTCGTTCGGGATGCTGGGCTGTGACTTTCACTGTTCCTATTGCCAGAACTGGTTCACGTCGCAGTCGCTGCGGGACGAAAACTCGACCGCGCCTCCGAGGGACGTTTCAGCGGAGGATCTGGTGCATCTCGCGCGGCGCGAGCGCGCCTCGACGGTGGCGTCGACCTACAACGAGCCGTTGATCACGAGCGAGTGGGCGGTGGAAGTGTTCAAGCAGGCGAAGTCGGCGGGTTTCAAGACAGCGTACATTTCGAATGGGAACGGCACCCCGGAGGTTCTCGAGTACATTCGGCCCTGGGTGGACTTGTACAAAGTGGATCTCAAGGGATTCACCGAGAAAGGATACCACGCGTTGGGTGGGCAATTGTCGGTCGTGTTGGACACCATCGGGCGGCTGCACCGGATGGGCTTCTGGGTCGAGATCGTGACGCTTGTGGTGCCGGGCTTCAACGATTCGGAGGCGGAGCTTCGTGACATCGCCCGGTTTCTGGCCGGCGTCTCGAAAGACATTCCCTGGCACGTCACCGCGTTTCACCAGGACTACAAGATGATCGACCGGCGGGACACGACGGAGCGGGACATCCTCCGCGCGGCGGAGATCGGAAAGGAGGAGGGACTCCACTACGTCTATGCGGGCAACCGGCCGGGCCGGGTCGGCGAGTGGGAAAATACGGTATGCCCGAAATGCGAAACTCCCGTGATCGAGCGGATCGGATTCCGGATCGTCCGCAATCTCCTGAAGGGCGGCGCCTGCCCAAAATGCCTGACGGCGATTCCCGGCGTCTGGTCTTGAAAGTCGCCATCGCGATCACCGGCGCCAGCGGCGGCATTTACGCGCGCCGCCTGCTCGAAGTACTGGACGTTGAAGAAGTGCTCCTGACGATGACGCCGGACGGTCTGGATGTGCTGAAATTCGAAGAGAAGGTCGCGGGTACGCTCGAAAAATTCGACCCGGCGGCGCTCAAGCCTCGAAGTCCGGTGCGATACTTCCATTACAAGGATTATTTCGCGCCCATCGCCAGCGGATCCAACGCGTACGAGGGGCTGGTGATCGTGCCGTGCAGCATGAACACGCTGGGCAAGATCGCGGGCGGGATTTCGGACAATCTCGTGGTGCGCGCGGCGGACACCATGCTCAAGGAGCGGAAGAAGCTGATCCTGGTGACACGGGAAACGCCCTACAGCCTGATTCACATCGAAAACATGGCGCGCGTCACGCGGGCCGGCGGCACGATCCTGCCGGCCAGCCCGGGATTTTATCACCGGCCGGCGACGATTCAGGATGCCGTCGATTTCGTGGTGAACAAGATTGTGCGCGCGCTGGGCCTGCCGGCCGTCATGCCGGACTGGGGGAAGTGAACGCGTGGAGCCTTTCTGCAGGGACGGAGGTGGAGATTTTCTTTACACCGACCGAACCGCCAGAAATTTCCGGGAAGACAACATGTTCAGATGCTCAAGACCGTTCTGGGCCAAAAGGTCTTTGTGGATGGACAGGAGGTCGTGATCGCGCGTGATCAGATAGTCGGCCTTGGAGGCCAGACACGCCGAGAGATAGACGTTGCCTTTGGGATCCCGGCAGAGGTCCAACGATTTCGTGGGGCAAACTTCGGTCGCTTTGATCAGAATCGCCCGGATCCATCGCCGCACTTTCGCGCGCCGGTCAGGCGAGAGTTTGTATTTCAGTTCGTCGGGCAACAGAAGCAGTTCCTCGCGGATGGCCGGAGAAACGAAAACTTCGTGGGTGAACGCTTTCTGGACGGCCTTCAGCGGCAGGCCGCCGAACGCGGCGGAGACGAGAACGCTTGCGTCAAGAACGACGCGGGCCATAGAGGCGGCGCCGGACCCGATCCAGGGCATCCTGCG
The DNA here is from genome assembly GCA_001784175.1 of Candidatus Lindowbacteria bacterium RIFCSPLOWO2_12_FULL_62_27. Classification (GTDB taxonomy): domain Bacteria; phylum Lindowbacteria; class 2-12-FULL-62-27; order 2-12-FULL-62-27; family 2-12-FULL-62-27; genus 2-12-FULL-62-27. The sequence continues at coordinate 178,719 of MFPR01000001.1, read as the reverse complement.
CGTCTGCCGGCCGGACCCCGGCTTCCCGGAAAATCTCTCCAATCGACGTCAGGATCCGTTCTGCCGATCTGGGCCCAATCGGCGTCAGTACCGCCATCGGCCGGCCCCGTTTGGTGATGACGACCTCGTCTTCGCCCCCCAAGTACTTTGTCGCCCGCATTTTGAATTCTTTCACGTTGACCAGCCGCGTCATGACTAAAAGTTACCACCCTGGTGGTCCCTTTGTCAAACGCCTTCCGGGCAGCGTGGATAAACTCTGATCCTAACCCGGATATTTCATAAAAAAGCAGGAAAAAATAACGGTAAATCCTTTTAACCCTTCGAAATCCCCTATAGAATAGGGGTGAGCAAAACCAAACGAAGGAGGATTTACCGATGGAAATGGGTACTACAAAGTGTATCAGGTATAAAGGCGTCCAATCAAAAAAAGTTGAGAGTGATTTTTCTGGGGGAAGTATCACATCGGATGCGGGTGTGATGTTGCTGAGGAGGCCAATCAACAGACAAAATTCATCGAGAAAATGAATCGGGCGATCGAGGATCGGCGGCATCCGTCATATGTGGAGCATGAACAGGAGACAATGCTGAAGCAGAGGATATACGGGATCGCGAGCGGATATGAGGATGTGAACGATCAAGAGCATCTGCGGAAAGATCCGATGTTTCAGGTCGCGGCGAATCGCGAGCCGGGCGAGGAGCATGCGATGGCAAGTCCGCCCACAATCTGCAGGTTCGAGAATTCAGGGACCCGCGAGGATGCGTGGAGGGTGGCGGAGGTATTCGTGGATCAGTTTATCGCATCGTACGCGCGCCCGCCGAAAGTTGTGACGTTGGATTTCGACGCGACGGACGACCGGATTCACGGTCAACAGGAGAAAGCGTTTTTTCACGGGTATTACGATGATTACTGCTACCTGCCGTTATACGTGTTCTGCGACGATAGATTTTTGGTGGGGTACCTGCGGCCGTCGAATATTGATGGGGCAAAACATGCGTGGGTGATCTTGGCGCTGTTGACGAGGAAGTTGCGGAAGGCGTGGCCAAAGGTGCGCATTCAATTTCGGGCCGACTCGGGATTCTGCCGGCATCGGATGTTGACGTGGTGTGATCATCATGGCGTCGAATATACCGTGGGAATCGGGAAGAATGACCGGCTGGAGAAGGCGGCGGAAACGATCATTGAAGCGTCTCGGACGGAGGCCCGACGAACTCAAAAGAAAGTCCGGCTGTTTGGAGAGGTGCGGTATGGGGCCAGGACGTGGGCATACGAACGCCGCGTTATCGTGAAAGCAGAGCAACTGGAGAAAGGTGAAAACGTCCGATATGTGACGACGAATATGCGGGGCGCTCCCCAACGGATATATGACGGCTTCTACACACAGCGCGGAGAAGACTCGGAGAATCGGATCAAGGAGCAACAACTCGATTTGTTTGCCGATCGGACGAGTTGCCATCGGTTCTTGGCCAACCAATTTCGTCTGTTCCTCGCCTCCGCCGCCTATGTCTTGCTGGAGCATATTCGGCGCGTGTCCCTGCGAGGCACCGAACTGGCCCAAGCACGCTGTCAAACCATCCGGCTCAAACTCATTAAAATCGGCGCGCTCATCCTGGTCAACACCCGTCGCATCTTCATCCGAATGTCAGAATATTTCGTGGGTCTACAAAGACCTCTACCGTCTGGCCATCCAGCGGCTGACCTGACGGGTTCATCGTGAGAACCGAACTTGGGTCACTTTGACAAAGTTTCTATGCCCAAATCGAATTTTCAGTGCCCTCTATACGCTGTAATGCCGTCAGTTTGAATCACTGAACCCATCTCGGAATACTCCAGACTTTTTCACCCCAAATTTTTTCTGAAATTCACACGCTATCCGGTTGTTTATGAAATATCCGGGCTAAACCGGATGATCGACGGGGATGTGAATCGTTACGAGGGTTTCCTGTATTTCTCACCCACATGCAGATCAAATGCGGAGTGTGCGGGATTGATCGGGAATCCCCGGTAGATGGTCTTGCAGCGGTAGCAGATGGTGATGAGCGGCAGGATGCGGTAGAGCAGGGCGTCGAGGCCGGCGATCGCCAGAAGTCCAACGAGGCTTTTCCAGGTCAATCCGAAGACGAGGTACACCCCGAGGGCCGCGAGGATGGCGACGGCGAGCCCGAGATTTCTGTTGAAATCCTTTTGAACATAAAACTCAGAGCCGTCGCAGCGCGGGCAGTTTTCAAGGGGCCGGCCGCCGCTCAGGGCGGGGTCGGCCTTGACCGGGTAGTCGATATTGCATTTTTCGCACCGGCTCATTTCCGGAAACGGCGGGCCCGACAACAGGATGCCGTTGCCGCACTCCCGGCAGTAGAAATTGATCTCTCTCACCATGCGCCCTCCTTTGCCAAAGTGATATCATGATATCATGATAGCTATCATGATATCATGATATCACTTGGTCATGGACGCGGTCGGTTTATGAGATCCGTCAGAGCGGGACGCCCCGGTGGAGGAGGAAGTAGAGGCCCGAAAGCTCGCCGATCAGGATGAAGACCACCGAGACGTAGAGGATGCCGGTGGCCGACTGGTTGGATTTGATTTTCACGCACTCGTGGACCATCCAGGAGAGAACCAAGGGGGCGGCCAGTCCGAACGCGACGCGCACGGTCAGAAACAGGACCTTGTCCCACATCGGCCCTCCCGCGGCCGTCCACATCGCAGCCCACGCCTCGCGCGCAAGGATGACGCCGATCGCGATGCAGGCAATTCTCAGGACGAGCGCCTGGATGAGGCGGCGGTTGGCGACGCCGAGGAGGTCGATGGGAAGGCCCCGGATGACGAGATACCAGTGGCCGAGGTTCATCGCCACGAGGACCGCGCCGAGAACCCATGCGGAGGACACCAGCGCGAGCGCGTCCGCGGTGGAAGGGCCGGCGATCCAGACCAGCGCCGCCGCGCCCAGGAGAGCGGTGAGCCTGATCAGCGTCCCCGTCCAGCGCAGTTTCCGAACCTGGTACAGCACGGTCAGGATCAGAAGAGAGGCGCCGTAGGGCGCGAAAGCCGGCATGCGGGATCGATCCAGAGCGAGGGCGATCGCTTCCAGCGACAGGGCGAGCGCCGCGTGAAACGAAAAAAACCCCCGGCCGACCTTGTCGAGCGAGATCGCGATCAGCGCCAGGATGATTCCAATGGAAATCTGGGACAGGATCAAAAACGCCACGCGAACATCCTCCTTCCATAGGGGGTACATCTCGCGGGAACCCCCCCATCCAGCTTCCCCCACAAGGGGGGAAGAGGGAGATTAACAGCCCGGCCGCCGCGTGATAAGGTCGCCGCATGAAATTTCGACCGTCGGATGAGGCGCTGCCCGTGATCGAGCTTCGGGCGCGGCGGAATTCTCTTCATCCGTGGATCTTCAAGAAGATGGTGCGGCCGCCGAAGAAGCGGCTGCCGTGCGGCGCGCCGGTGACGGTCGTGACGCGGGAAGGCGAGTTTGTCGGGCGCGGGATTTACAACCCGGTCAGCAACATCGCGGTCCGGCTTTTGACCGAGCGCGAGTCCGAGCCGCTGGATTGGAGTTTTTTCCGGGCGAAACTGGCCGAGGCCCGGCGCCTGCGCGAGGAAATTCTGGGGATCGGCAGGCAGTCCGACAGTTACCGTTTGATCCACGGCGAGGCGGACGGCCTCTCGGGCCTCATGGTCGACAAGTACGCGGACGTGCTGGTGATCGAGCCGTATTCGGCCGGGTACGTGTATTTCATGGATGCGCTGACCAAGGGCCTCCGAGAACTCTACCCGTCCTGCCGGATGGTGGTGCGGCCGGACGCTAAGCATGCGGTGCGCGAGGGCGTCGAAAAGGAATGCGCGGAACTTGCGCGGCGGCATCCGGCGCCGGAATCGGTCGTCATTCAGGAGAACGGCGTGCGGATGAAGGTTGATTTCAGGGCCGGCCACAAGACCGGGTTTTTTCTGGACCAGCGTGAAAACCGCCGTGAGGCGGCGCAGATGTCGGCCGGGCGGCGCGTGCTGGATTTGTTTTGCTACACAGGCGGATTTTCAATCGCCGCCGCGCTCGGGAAAGCCGCGTCGGTGACCGGCGTGGACCTGGACGAAAAGGCGCTCCGGACGGCCGGCGAGAACGCGCGCATGAACGGCGCGCAGGTGGAGTTTCTGCATGCCGACGTTTTTGATCATCTGCGCGGCATGGTCGCGCGCGGCGATCTCGCGGACCTCGTGATTGCCGACCCCGCGAAGCTGGCCGGCGTGCGGGACGAGATTCCGCGCGCGCGACGGACGTACGGGGACCTGAACCGTCTGGCGATGAAGGCGGTGCGGCCAGGGGGCGTTCTTCTGACGTGTTCGTGTTCGGGCCTGATTTCCGAGCCCGACTTTCTGTCGATCCTGACCCGATCGGCGGCCGAGGCCGGCGTGGTGTTTCAGGCATTCCGGATCGCGGGCGCCGCGGGGGACCACCCGGTGTCGTCCATTTTTCCGGAAGGGCGTTACCTGAAAGCCGTGTTCGCGCGAATTTATCCAGCCACGAGCCGCCGGGTGGTCGCGGATTGAAAAGGCGCGGCTGTTCAATTAATCTCCCCTCATGACTTATCAAGAGCATATCGAATCCGAATTGAAAACCGACGGCGCCTTTGCCGCGATCGTGGACGGCCTTCGGTCGAAGCGCTGGAAACGGATTTTGATTTTCGCCGACGACGATCCGGACGGCGGCACGGCGGCGGCGATTCTGATCCGGCTCTTCAAGGCGCTCGGGATCGAGTACCGGGTGGACCTGCCGGCGCCGTTCGAGCTGGAGGCGTTCCGCGTCCAGGCGTGGGCGGACCGGGAGCGGTTCGACGCGATTTTTTGCATCGACAAGGGCACGTGTGGATACTACGACGATTTCGCCGTGCCGGGCCGGGACTTCGTCGTGATCGACCATCATCTGTACCAGGGGACGCCGGCGAAATGCATCGTCTACAATCCGCGCAAGCCCTGCTGCACGGCGTATCTCTGCCACCGGATCCTGACCGCACTGGGCCGCCGGACCGATTTCGACGATTTCGTCGCGCTCGTGGGCCTTCGGGCCGACTGGTCGATCCGCCCGCACACGTTTCCGATCGCGGATTACATCGTGCCGTTTTATGATGAAGCCTCGGCAAAATTCCCCCGGCTCTTCGAGAAGATCCGCACGCGGCCGACATGGATGGAGATCGACCAGCGGGAGTGGACGCTGGTCTTGAACCAGATCGCCGAGCTGTCCTTCGCCGTGACCGGCGGCGGGTTTCAGTACTGGTACGGCGACCGCGACCCGGCGCTGAAGGACACCCATCCGCCGACCCTGCATCTCGACGCGCTTCTCGAGCTGGGCCAAAACGCGGCAAACCTTCCGGCGGTGGACTCGCTCGACCGGTTCGTCCGGATGATTCCGAATTCGGAGACGATCCGCCGGATGTACGAGTGGTATTTGAAAGACTGGGACTCGACGAGCGCGAAGCTGGACAACGCGTTTCGCGCCGGCCAGATCGGCCCCGTGACGGTTTACTTCTTTGTGGGCGGCGAAGTGCCGCTGTTGCCGATGATCGGCTCGGTGAAACTGGGCGACCTGGTGAAGAAAAACGGCGACGAGGCCGCCGCGCTGATCATGGCCGTCCGGCTCAACAACGGCTGGACGCATTTCTCCATGCGCGGAACGTCGGAAAAAATCCATCTGGGCAAAATATGCTCGAACCTGGCGTCGCGACTGGTCGGGCGGCACGGCTTCAAGGACGAGATCACCGGCGGCGGCCATCCGCAGGCTTCGGAATGCAAGATCCGCCGCCCGGAGATATCGTTTTTCGACAACCTGCGCGAGCTGACCGAGTATCTGCACCGGCTCGAATCCGCAGCCGTCGCCGCGCAGGTCGACGGCAAAGAGGCCGCAGATATTGGTTTGACTTTCCTGTCTGCTTGAAATCTAAAATCAAAAATCTAAAATGGAAGTAGTGGTGGGCCACAGTCCCGACGCCGACGACGCCTACATGTTTTACGCGCTGGCCGCGGGAAAAATCGATACGGGACGATACGTCTTCAGGCACGCCCTTCATGACATTGAAACGCTGAACCGCAAGGCGCAGTCCGGAGAGCTGCCGGTCACCGCGATTTCGGTGGCGGCGTATCCTGACGTGGCTGACAAATATCTGATCCTGCGAAGCGGCGGTTCCTTCGGGGACGGTTACGGTCCTGTGGTGGTCGGTCGCCGGCCGGGCCGGATGGAGGATTTGCGCGGCAGGACAATCGCGGTGCCCGGCTTGAAGACATCCGCGTTTCTCGCGCTGTCCCTGGCGCTGCCCGAGTTCCGGCCGGTGGCGGCGCCGTTCGATCAGATCATGGAGATTGTATCGAGGGGCGAAGCGGACGCTGGACTTCTCATCCACGAAGGCCAGTTGACGTACGCCGAAAACGGGTTGCACCTGCTCCTGGACCTCGGCGTGTGGTGGAAGGCGCGCGCGGGTGGATTGCCGCTGCCGCTCGGCGTGAATGCGATCCGCCGGGATCTGGGAACGGAAACACTCGCGGAACTCAGCCGGTTGTTGAGCGCCAGCATCTCCTACGCGCGTTCCCACCCGGCCGAGGCCGAATCTTACGCGCAAACCTTCTCGCGGGGGCTGGATCCGGCCCGGACACGTCAATTCGTCAACCAGTATGTGAACGACCTGACGGCCGATATGGGCGAGCGCGGCGAGCGCGCCATCCGGGTTTTCCTTGAGGAGGGCCGGCGTCGCGGGCTGGTGGAAACGGACCGCGTGGAGTTTTTATGATTTCAAAGGAGGGTTGACTCTATGAAAAAGACAATTCTGATCTGCGTGTGTTTGATGCTGCCCTTTGCCTGTTGGGCTGCGGCGCGGGCCGGATCGCGCGCCGGGGGGTCGACGGTTTCGGATGGCCGGCTCAAGAATGTCGAAGGCGTATTTGACGCGGGCTTGGCGGAACTCCGACAGCTTACGCCCGTGCGGTACCGGTACAAGAAAAACAACCCGGCGGGCATCCGCGACAGCGGGGAGCATGTCGGTCTCATCGCGCAGGAGGTCCAGGCGGTGATTCCTGAGGCCGTTCAGGGCGGCAAGGGGTATCTGACGCTCGACCACGGGCCGATTCTTTTTGCCATGCTCAATGCGATCAAGGAACAGGCGCAGGAGATCGAGAGCCTGAAGGCCGAGATGGACGTCCTGAGACGGCAGGGGAGATGAGGCTTGTTTTTAGAGAGGGAATAGGCTAAAAAACACCCTATGATATTAACCGCAATGCTGGTGATCCACGTGGTGGTCTGTCTGTTCATCATCGGCGTCGTGCTTCTGCAGGCGTCCCAACAGGCGAACATCGGGAGCATGTTCGGCGGAGGCGCGTCCCAGACGGTGTTCGGCAGCGGGACGCTGCCGGCGCTGGGGAAGGCGACGGCGGTGGCGGCGATCGTATTTTTTTCGACGTGCCTGCTGATCTCCTTTGTCGTCGAACGCCAGCGGTCTCTGATCAAGCGCGAGGAGGCGGTCTTTCAGCGGCAGATCAAAGAGCAGACGGCGCCGAAAGAGGCGCCGGCGACGCCCGGCGGCGTGGACAATCCGGCCGGCATTCCGACGCCGGCCGCTCCGGAGGCCCCGGCGCCTGAGCAATAAGCGCTGCGTTCCGATTCTACTTCTTTCCACATGCGTGATACTGTTTTCGTCCATGCGAACTGAAGGAAAGTCGTCCCCCCACCCGGCCTCCCCCACAAGGGGGGAGGGGGAGAGGCGTCTGGACGTTGCGATGCCGGACTCGTTTCCGGGGCCGGACCTTGAGGAGGTCGCGAAGGCGAACGGGGTCGAGGTTCGCGCGGAGGACCGGGACACGGTCCGAACGATGGTGGACGCCTTCATGACGGAGTTGGGGACCGCGTACCGCCAACTGGAGGCGATCGTGGCGATTGCTCCCGCCGACCGGACGTTTCAAAACACGATGGAATCCCTGGATGACTTTTACAATCGGATGGAGGAAGCCGTGAACTGGCCCGGCTTTTACGCCTACGTCCATCCGGACCCCTTTGTCCGCGCGGCCGGCGAGGAGATCGACAAGGTCGCGTCAAAATTTCTGGTGGATGTGGGCAGCTCCCGGGCATTGTATCTTGCGGTCAAAGCGCTGGCGGCCCGCAAGCCGCCGCTCAGCGGGGAGGATCAGTATCTTCTGGACGAAACGCTGAAGGACTTCGAGGACGGCGGCGTGGCGCTGCCGGACAAGAAGCGCGAGCGGTTCAAGGAGCTGTCGAAGGAGCTGTCCGACCTCGCCATCGATTTTTCAAGCAACCTGCGCGCCTACCGGGACTCGTTGCCGGTGACGGCGGATCAGCTCGCGGGAATGGACAGCGACTACATCGAGCGTCTGGAGCGGACGCCGGAGGGCAAGTACGTTCTGACGCTCGATTATCCCGTCTTTCTGCCGTACATGGACTACGGCCGGGACGAGTCCGTCCGGAAAGAGCTTCGAGCCAGATACCTGAAGCGCGCGAGCGATAAGAATCTGGCGCTCCTGGAAAAAATCATCCGGATGCGCCAGGAGCGGACGAAACTTTTGGGCCGGAAGAGCTACGCCGACTCGATCATCTCGCGGCGGATGGCCAAGACCGCCGCCGCGGCGCGGGTCTTTCTGGAGGACGTGCGCCGGCGGGTGGACCGCAAGGCCGCGGGCGAGATGGCCGAGTTGACGGCGCTGAAGCGCGAGGAGACGGGCGACACAGCCGCGACGTTTGAGCAATGGGACCGGAATTTTTACAGCAAGATTCTGACGCGCCGCAAATACGACTACGATCCGCAGCAGGTGAAGGAATATTTCCAGACCGATCTGGTGATCGGCGCGCTCCTGTCGATCTCGCAGAAAATCTACGAACTCGATTTCAAGCGCGTGGCTGGCGGGCGCGAAGCGTGGCACGAGGAGGTGGTGCGGTACGATGTCTTCTCCGCGGGCGAAAAAATCGGCGAGTTCTACATGGACCTCTATCCGCGGCCGAACAAATACACGCACGCCGCCGCCTGGGGCCTGCGGCCGCACAAGATTTTTCCGGACGGCCGCGTTCAGCTTCCCGCGTCGGCCATCGTGACGAACTTTCCCAAACCCGCGCCCGGCCGCCCGTCGCTTCTGTCGCTCGACGAGGTCGAGACCTTCTTCCACGAGTTCGGCCACCTCCTGCACGGCATCCTGTCGACGACGGCCTTCGCGTCGGTCTCCGGCACCCGCGTGATGCGGGACTTTGTGGAGGCGCCGTCGCAGATGTTCGAGAAGTGGCTGCAGGACACCGCCGTGCTTTCGACGTTCGCCAAGCACTACAAGACCGGCGACACGATTCCGGCGGACCTGGTCGAGCGGATCGTGCAGTCGCGGAACGTGACGTCGGGCGTCGAAACGCAGCGCCAGCTCTTCTACGGCATCTTTGACCTCACCCTGCACATGCTGGCGCCGAACCAGAAGGTCCCCGACCTTGTCCAGCTCTGGTTCGACCTCAAGCGTGAGATCGAAAAGATGGGCGAGATCCCCGGCACGTGCGGTCCGGCCGGATTTGACCACCTGATGGGCTACGCCGCCGGGTATTACGGATACATGTGGTCGAAGATGATCGCGGCGGACATGTACGAGGCGTTCCGGGACGGCGGGGGCCTGTTGAGTCCGGTTCCGGGCCGTCGCCTGCGGGAGCAGGTGCTGTCGAAGGGCGGCTCGCGTCCTCCGGACGAGCTGGTGCAGTCGTTTCTGGGCCGGCGGCCGGAGATCGGGGCGTTTTTGCGGGACCTGGGCGTCCCGGACGGTGATAATAAATAGAAAATCAATAGATAAGAATCCAATGCGAAGGATATACTCATATTGTATATCAATACGTAGCAGTCAAATATCTATGGCATGCTGTTGCCTGGCGGCCCTCGCCCTGGTCTGGGCCGCCTGCGGCGGCCGCGCGCCGGCCGGCGGGCCGGCCCGGCCGGTCCTGCACCTCGGCAACGGCGCGGAGCCCAAGGACCTGGACCCGGCGATCGTGACCGGGATGCTGGAGTTTCACATTTTGCAGGCACTCCTCGAGGGCCTGACCGGCCTGGACCCGGCCACGCTTCAGCCGATCCCGGCGGCGGCCGAGGGCTGGGAGGTCAGCAAGGACCGGCGGACCTATACCTTTCACCTCCGAAAGGTCGCGCGGTGGTCGAACGGCGATCCGGTCACGGCGGATGATTTTGTCTATTCTTGGACGCGGCTGCTGGCGCCCGCCACCGCCGCCGAATACGCGTATCAGGCGCACTACATCAAGAACGGCAGAGCGTACAACGAGGGGAAACTCAAGGACCCGGCCGCGCTCGGACTGTCCGCGCCGGACTCGCACACGCTGGTGGTTGAGCTGGAGTCCCCCACGCCGTTTTTCCTGTCGCTGTTGAACCACCACGCGCTCTATCCCGTACACCGGCGTGCGGTCGAGGCGCACGGCACGCGGTGGACGCGGCCTGAGAATTACGTGGGCAACGGGCCCTTCAAGCTGAAGGAATGGGAAATGAACTCGGTGATTGCCGTCGAGCGCAGCCCGACGTACTGGGACGCGGCGGTTGTCAAGCTGGATGAAATCCGGTTTTATCCGATCGAAGACGAAGCGACGGAGGAGAAGCAGTTTCGCGCGGGCAAGATTCACGTGACGAACACGGTGCCGCTCGAGCGCATCCCCTACTGGCGGGAGCAGACGGACGTCTACAGCGCGTTTCCGAGTTTCGGGACGTACTACTACGAACTCAACGTGACGCGCGGCCCGCAGAAGGACAAGCGGGTCCGCCGGGCGCTGGCGATGTCCATTGACCGGACCGCGCTGGTGGAGAAGGTGCTGCGGGGCGGGCAGATGCCGGCGTACGCGTTCACGCCACCGGCGACGGCGGGGTTCACGCCGAGCGCAGGCCTGCGATATGATACGGAGGAGGCGCGCCGGCTGCTTGCCGCGGCCGGCTATCCGGGCGGGAAGGGCTTTCCGAAGCTCGACATTCTGTACAACACGATGGAGGGTCACCGAAAGGTCGCGGAGACGCTGCAGCAGATGTGGAAGAGGGAACTCGGGATCGAGGTCGGGCTGTACAATCAGGAATGGAAAGTATTTCTGGACACAAAACGAAAACTGGACTACGACATCGGCCGGGCCGGATGGTGGGGCGATTATCCCGATCCCAACACGTTTCTCGACATGTACGTGACCAACGGTGGGAACAACCACACCGGGTGGAGCAACGCCGAATATGACGATCTGGTGCGGAAGGCGTCGCAGGCGGCGACTCAGGAAGAGCGGTACCGGTATTTTCAGCGGTGCGAGGAGATTCTCGCGGAGGAGGCGCCGATCATGCCTTGGTACATCTACACGCATCCTTTTCTAAAGCGGCCGGAAGTTGGGGGCTGGGTCCTGAACGTGATGGATGTGCGGCTGTACAAACACATGTGGCTGGGCGCGGCGCAGTGAGCAAGGAGGAACCGGATCCGGATTCGGGGTAGATACTGCGCTGATCAACATTCGCGATAAGATACAGGCCTAATTCCGTACACCACACTGACCGACCTTGCGCCAACGGGTGATGTGTTCTAAAATCCCGCGCAGAAGCCAAGTATTTTTTCACGAAAAGAGGACGGAATGGCCGGGCGGAATCTCTTTCAAAAAGTCTGGGAATCCCATGCGGTCGCGCAGTTGCCGACCGGGCAGACCCAGCTCTTGATCGGGCTGCACCTTGTCCACGAGGTGACCAGCCCGCAGGCGTTCGACATGCTCCGCGAGCAGGGCCTCGCCGTTGCCTTTCCGGGCCGGACCTACGCGACGGTCGACCACATCGTGCCGACCGATGCGCGGACGCGGCCATTTGCGGATGGGCAGGCGGAGGAGATGATGTCGGCGCTGGAGCGCAACGCCCGGGAATTCGGGATTGCCTTTTTCGGTTTGGGCGACGGCCGGCAGGGGATCGTGCACGTGATCGGGCCGGAGACCGGGCTGACCCAGCCCGGGATGACCATCGCCTGCGGCGACAGCCACACCAGCACCCACGGCGCCTTCGGCTCCCTCGCGTTCGGCGTCGGCACCAGCCAGATCAAGGACGTGCTGGCGACCCAGTGCCTGGCGATGACGCCCCTCAAGGTCCGGCGGATCGAGGTGACCGGAGCACTACCTCGGGGGGTCTACTCGAAAGACGTGATCCTCGCGATCATCCGCAAGCTGGGCGTGAACGGCGGGATCGGGTACGCCTACGAGTACGGCGGGCCCTGCGTCGAGCGGATGACGATGGAGGAGCGGATGTCGATCTGCAACATGAGCATCGAGGGCGGCGCGCGGATCGGCTACGTGAACCCGGACGAAACAACCTTCAATTACATCCGGGGGAGGGAGTATTCTCCGTCAGGCGCGGCCTTTGACCGCGCCGTGGCCTTCTGGACCTCCGTCGCCTCCGACCGGGACGCGGCCTACGACGACGGGGTCGAGCTTGACGCGTCCGAGATCGAGCCGCACGTCACGTGGGGCATCACGCCGGGCCAGGCGGTCGGAATCACCGAACGCGTTCCCGACCCGGCGCGCCTGCCGGAGGCGGAACGCGCGACGGCCGCGCAGGCGCTGAAACACATGGGCCTGGAGGCCGGCGCGCGCCTGGAGGGCCTGCCGATCGACGTCGCTTTCATCGGCTCTTGCACCAACTCGCGTCTCTCGGATCTTCGCGAGGCCGCGTCGGTCGTGAAAGGCCGGCATGTCGCGCCCTCCGTCCGGGCGCTGGTCGTGCCGGGGTCCGAGCGCGTCAAGCGCGCAGCAGAAGCGGAGGGGCTGGACCGGATTTTCACGAACGCCGGATTCGAATGGCGCGGCGCCGGCTGTTCCATGTGTCTCGGCATGAATCCTGACAAACTCAAAGGCCGGGAACTGTGCGCCTCGTCCTCCAACCGAAACTTCATCGGCCGTCAGGGCAGCCCGCAGGGCCGGACGATCTTGATGAGTCCGGTGATGGTCGCCGCCGCCGCCATCGAAGGGAAACTGGCGGACGCCCGGAAATATGTGGTGTGACGGATGAAGATCACAGAGCTCGCCGGAACCGGAATTTGTGTCGAGGGCAACGACATCGACACCGACCGGATCATCCCGGCGCGGTTCATGAAGGAGATCACGTTCGCGAACATGGGCCGGTACGCTTTCTACGATCAGCGCTTCGACGAGCGCGGCGCCGCCAAACCGCATCCGTTCAACGATCCCCGGTTCCAGGGCGCGAGCCTCCTGATCGTGAACAAGAATTTCGGCTGTGGCTCCTCCCGCGAGCACGCGCCCCAGGCGCTCATGCGGTCGGGCATCCGCGCAGTGCTGGGCGAGTCCTTCGCCGAGATTTTCGCCGGCAACTGCACCGCGATGGGCGTTCCGACGGTGACAGCCTCCGAATCCGAGATCGCCGATTTGATGGCGGCGGTCCGCCAAACGCCGGCCCTCGGCCTCCGCCTGTCGCTGGCCGACCGGACGCTGAGCTACCACACGAAACGCGTGCCTGTTTGCCTGTCAGACGTCGTGCGGCGCGCGTTTCTCGAGGGAACGTGGGACTCGACGAGCCTCATGCTGGCCAACCTCGATCAGGTCCGCCGGACCGCCGGCCGGTTGGCGTATCTCAATAGATTTTCTCAATAGATTTTCGCGTTGAATGTTGCGCGGAATCATGGCAATGTGCCCCCAATGTCGGACTCGAAAGGGGCGGCCAGCGGCTTTGCTCGAAAATTGGGAGAGATCATCCAGCTGAAGCGCGGTGGCGCCGTCGTCATGACCAGCGCCGGCCCGGTTCAGATAGGTTCCCCGCCGGAAACGATCAAAGACAGCATGCGCTACGATTTCAGCGTCCCCTCCATATATATATTGCCCTCCCGGCTCTACCGCGAGGAATGGGGCGTGAGTTTGGCGGAGCTTGAGTTTCCGGTCTATTTCAATTTTTTCGTGCTGAAACGAAAGACGGTCATTGTCTGCGAGAAATCCCAGCGCGCGCGCGCCGAGGAGGTCCTGCGCGAGTCGGTCTTCGGGCCCGAAACGATCGACCTCACCGCCGACTATCCGCGCGACACGGTCCCGTTCGGCCTGCCGGACCTGAAGCGCGAGATGGACTATTTCCGGCGGAACCCCTTCAAGGGCGGCGACCTCATGCAGATGGAGGATCTCGTCACGTTCGTGGAGTTGCGGCCCGACGGCGAAACGCCGGTGGCCAAGGGGCATGCGGTCACCGTGAGGCGTGGGAAAAACGCCGTAGGGGTCCGGGACGGAGACCGGAGGACGGAGGTTCCCGAATCGCTCCTCGCGCCGCAGATCGAACCCCCGCCCGACACGCCGCAATCCTTCGAGCCGCCGCTGTTCGGCGTTACCTGCCTGGGCGCGTCGCACGGGTTCGATGCGACCGAACCGACGTCCGGGTTTGTGCTCTGGGTGAACCACCGCGGGATCATGGTCGATCCGCCGGCCAACAGCACGCGCGTACTGGAATCGTTCAACATCAATCCCAAGCACATCCAGGGCCTGCTTCTGACGCACTGTCACGCCGACCATGACGCCGGGGTCTTGCAGAAATGTTTTCAGGAAACCAAAATCACGCTCTACACGACGCCGACCATTTTCAAGAGCTTCATCCGCAAGGCCGTCGCGCTGACCGATCTGCCCGCCGTCAATCTCTATGACCTGTTCGATTTTCATCCCCTGTCGCTGGGCCGGCCGAACCGGATCGGCGGCGCGGAGGTCTGGTGCAATTATTCCCTGCATTCGATCCCGACGATCGGCTTTCAGGTATTTTTCGAAGGCAACAGTCTCGTGTATTCGTCCGACACGCTCTACGATCCGGAGCGGATCCAGAAAATGCACGAGACCGGTGTCATGAGCCGCGACCGGATGAGCAGCCTGCTGGACTTCCCCTGGCATTTCGACATGATATTTCACGAAGCCGGCGTGCCGCCCCTGCACACGCCCGCGTCGGTTCTCGCGAAGCTCCCGGACGACGTGAAAAAACGCCTGCGTCTCCTCCACACCGACATGCGCGACATTCCGCCGTCCAGCGGCCTCCGGCGCGCCGACCGCGGCGTCGAAAACACGATGTCCCTGCCGGTCCGGCCGTCGTATAGGACGGAGGCGGTGAAGACGCTGGACGCGCTGTCGCGGGTGGACCTCTTTACGGATTTCCCGATCGAGAAGGCCAAGGAATTTCTGGCGATGGCGAAGATCGAATCGTACAAGTCGGGCGACGCCGTTTCCCTCGCCGAGCGGCGGGAAATCGAGCCGCAGAAATTTTACATCGTGATGTCCGGCCAGGTGGAGCTCCGGTACGAGGGCCGGTCGATCGTGTACGATGCGTACGATTATTTCGGCCAGACCACGATCCTGCTCAAGCAGGCTCGGAGGTCCAGCCTCTACGCGAAGACCGACGTGCAGCTCCTGACGCTGACCGAACATGATTTTCATCACTTCATCCGGGGCACGACCGTCGCCACCCGCCTCATCCGCCTCGCCCGCGTGCGGTCCACGGGATCGTGGGACCTCCTGTCGGAGAGCCGGATTTTTTCACGGCTGTCGACCACGCAGAAGACACAGCTCGAACACATCCTCGAGCCGTGGGACTGCGGCCCGCGGACCCACTTGCAGCGCCCGGGCGCCGTGCCGACCGCCGCCTTCATTGTCCGCCGCGGGCAGGTGAACGCGCTGCAGGCGAGGAAGACCGTCTGCCGGCTTTCCACCGGAGATTTCGCGGGCGATGCCGTCGGCCTCTTCAATCAGAAACCGTCCAAGCTCGGCTTCGTCAGCCATGGCGTGGTCGAAGCCTACCGGGTCGGCGGGTCGGACCTGAAGGATTTTCTGAACCGCAATCCAGGTCTCCATTATCGGCTCATGGACCACGAATATGTTTTCGGAGGCGGCAAAAGAAGCGGCGCGCGCTCCAAA
This sequence comes from Candidatus Lindowbacteria bacterium RIFCSPLOWO2_12_FULL_62_27, assembly GCA_001784175.1. Classification (GTDB taxonomy): domain Bacteria; phylum Lindowbacteria; class 2-12-FULL-62-27; order 2-12-FULL-62-27; family 2-12-FULL-62-27; genus 2-12-FULL-62-27. The sequence continues at coordinate 162,808 of MFPR01000001.1, read as the reverse complement.
CATGCGTTCTGACCCGTTCGAATCGGCGATCCGCCGGTTCGACGAAGAAAACCGCCGGGACCCCCGCACGGCCGAATTCGACGGCCAAAGCCACCCGCGGGAATATCTGCACGCAATCAAGGTGTCCGGGTGGATCGAGAAGCTGGCGCCGGCCGCGTCGGCCGAGCTTCGGCTGGCCGCGCGGTGCAACGCGCTGCGCCGGTGGGAGATCCCGCGCGACACGTATCCGAAAACGACGGCCGGCTATCACAGATGGCGAAAAGCGCTGCAGGCGTTTCACGCGAAGGCGGCGTCGGACATTCTGAGAGACGCGGGCTTTGGCGACGACGTCCTCGCGAAGGTCGAGGCGCTCATCTTCATGAAAAACTTCCCGGCCGACCCGGAGGCGCAGGCGCTGGAGGATGCGGACTGCCTGACCTTCCTTGAAACGAAGTTCCACGCCTACCTGAGCGAGTGGGACGAGCCCAAGACCGTGCGGATTCTGAAAGGCACGCTGGGAAAGATGAGCGAGCGCGCCCGGAAGATCGCGCTGGATTTGCCGCTGTCGGAGGCCGGCCAGGCGCTGATCCGGAAAGCCTTGGGCTGAGACCGGCCGTGGCCGCATACGCGCTGAAGCGTCTTGTCGGGGCGGTCCCCGTGCTCTGGATCGTCGCGACCCTCACGTTTTTCATGATCCGCCTCGCCCCGGGCGGGCCCTTTGACCAGGACAAGAGCCTGCCGCCGGATATTCTGAAAAATATCGAGGCCAAGTATCACCTCGACGAGCCGCTCGGCGCGCAGTACCTCCGGTACATGGGCTCGCTCCTCGTGCTGGACCTCGGGCCCTCGTTCAAGTACGCCAATCGCACCGTCAACGAAATCATCGCCGCGGCCTTTCCGGTCTCGCTCGAACTTGCGTTCTGGGCGATCCTCGTCGCGCTGACGCTGGGGATCGGCGCCGGAATCATCGCGGCGCTCTATCCCGCCACCTGGAAGGACCACGGGGTCATGTCGCTCGCGATGGTGGGCGTGTGCACGCCGAACTTCGTCCTCGGCCCGCTTTTGGTCCTCGTTTTTTCTCTCACGACCGGCTGGCTGCCCGTGGCGGGCTGGGAGACGGCGCAGGACCGGATCCTGCCCGCGCTGACGCTGGGCGCGATTTACGCCGCCTACATCGCGCGGCTGACGCGCGGCGGCATGATGGAGGTCCTGCGGCAGGACTACATCCGGACGGCGCGCGCGAAGGGCCTGCCGGAGCGCGTGGTGATTTTGCGGCACGCGTTGCGGGGCGGGATATTGCCGACGGTTTCGTTTTTGGGCCCGGCGATCGCCGGCATTGCGACGGGGTCATTGGTGATCGAGCTGATTTTCGACATTCCGGGTCTGGGCCGTTTTTTTGTTCAGAGCGCGCTGAACCGCGACTACACGATGGTCATGGGCACGGCCCTGTTTTACGCCGTGTTCATCCTCGCGATGAACATCCTCGTCGACATCGCGTACGCGTGGCTGGATCCGCGGGTCAGGTATGACTAGGGGACAAGGCGAAAGTCTCTGGGCGGACGCGCGCCGGCGGCTCCTGCAGAATCGCGCGGCCGTGCTGGGTCTGTGCGTGACCGGGGCGCTCCTGGTCGCGGCCGCCTTGACACCCTGGATCTCCCCCTACGCGTATGACGAGCAGGACCTCAATCTCGGCGCGTCGCCGCCCACGAGGGCGCACCTCTTCGGCACCGACTCGCTCGGCCGCGACCTTCTGACGCGGATGCTCTACGGCAGCCGCATCTCGCTCGTGGTCGGGCTCCTTGCCACGCTCGTCAGCATGATCATCGGCATCACCTACGGCGCCGTGAGCGGATACCTGGGCGGCCGGTGGGACGCGGTGATGATGCGGTTGGTCGACATTCTGTATTCACTGCCGTTCATTTTTTTCGTCATCATTCTCATGGTTTATTTCGGCCGCAACATCGTCAATCTCTTCGTCGCGCTGGGCTGCGTGCAGTGGCTGACCACGGCGCGCATCGTCCGGGGCCAGGTGCTGACGCTGAAGCAGAAGGAGTTCGTGGAAGCGGCGGTGGCGATGGGCGTGAGCACGCCCGGCATCGTGTTTCGGCATCTCGTCCCGAACGTGCTGGGCCCGATCATCGTCTACGCGACGCTGACGGTGCCGGCGGTGATGCTGGAGGAGGCGTTTTTGAGTTTCCTGGGCCTGGGCGTTCAGCCGCCGAACTGTTCGTGGGGCATTCTGATCGCCGAGGGCGTGAAGCACATGGAACTGGAGTCGTGGCTGATTCTGTTTCCGGGATTTTTTCTGTCGCTCACGCTTTTTTCGCTCAATTTCCTGGGCGACGGCCTCCGCGACGCGCTCGATCCGAAGTACCGGGCGGATTGATTCGTGGAGAAGACAGAAGAAAAACTCCTTGACATTCAGGACCTGCGGGTACATTTCCACACGCGGCATGGCGTGGTCAAGGCGGTGGACGGCGTCTCATTTGGGCTGGAGCGCGGGGAGGTTCTCGGGATCGTGGGCGAGAGCGGAAGCGGCAAGAGCGTGACGTGCCTTTCGGTTCTCGGCCTATTGCCGGCGCCGCCGGCGCGGATCGAGTCCGGCCGGGCGCTCTTGGCCGGCCGGGACCTCTTGACGCTGGACGCAGAGTCGTTGCGGCGGGTCCGGGGAAAATCGATCAGCATGATTTTTCAGGAGCCAATGACGTCCCTCAACCCCTATTTGAAAATCGGGGTCCAGCTCGTCGAAACCCTGCGCGCGCACGAGGCGATTGCAGCAGAAGCAGCGCGCGCGCGGGCGATCCGGATGCTCGACCGTGTGGGAATCGCGGATGCGGGCATCCGAATGGATGGATACCCGCACGAGTTATCCGGCGGCATGCGCCAGCGCGTGATGATCGCGATGGCGCTTTTGACGCAGCCGGACATTCTGATCGCCGACGAGCCGACGACGGCGCTGGACGTGACCATCCAGGCGCAGATTCTGGAGCTGATCCGGGAGCTGAAGGCCGAGTTCGGCATGGCGGTCATTCTGATCTCGCATGCGATGGGCGTGGTGGCGGAGATGAGCGACAGGATTCTGGTGATGTACGCGGGCCGGGTCGTCGAACAGGGCAATCCGGGCGAAATTTTCCGGCATCCCGCGCATCCGTACACGAAGGCCCTGATCGACTCGATGCCGAACCCGAACGCCTCGGCGGACCGGCTGCCGGCCATTGCCGGCACGCCGCCGGACCTGGCGCGCCTTCCGGCGGGATGCGCCTTTGCGCCGCGGTGCGGTTTCGCGCGGCCGGTCTGCAGGGAGACGGATCCTGATGAGCGCACCCGGCCGGCGTCGGAGACGCCGGCACTTGGGGCGCCGGAGGCGCTGACCCGGCCGGGGTCGCCGACCCGGTCGGCCGAACCCGGACATGCGTTTCGTTGTCATGTCGACATCTGAAGCGGAAGCGGCGTTGCTCGAAATCCAGGACCTCAAAGTCCATTTTCCATTATTGAAAGGAATGCTGCGCCCCAAACTGATCGGCGTGGTGAAGGCGCTCGACGGTGTGAGTCTATCCGTCCGGCGGGGGGAGGTTCTCGGGCTGGTGGGAGAATCCGGGAGCGGAAAATCGACCCTGGGGCGCGCGATCGTCGGCCTGGCCCGGCCGTCGGCCGGGTCCATCCGGTTCAACGGCGCGGAACTCACCGGCCTCTCGCGCCGCGCCTTTCGGCCGTTCCGGTCGAGGGTCCAGATCATTTTTCAGGATCCCTACTCGTCCCTCAATCCGCGAATGACGGTCTACGACATTCTGTCGGAGCCGCTGCGAATCCACGAGTCTCTCCCGCGCGCCGAACGCGCGCGCCGCGTGGCCGGCATGCTCGAGCAGGTCGGTCTTGCGGCCGAACACATGGCGCGGTTCCCCCACGAGTTTTCAGGCGGCCAGCGCCAGAGGATCGCCATCGCGCGGGCGCTCATCGTCCGGCCGGACCTGGTCATCGCCGACGAGCCGGTATCGGCGCTGGACGTGTCGATCCAGGCGCAAATCCTGAATCTTCTGACGGACCTGCGGCGCAAGTTCGGATTGACCATGGTGTTTATCTCGCACGACCTGTCGGTCGTTCAGCACATCTCGGACAGGGTGGCGGTCCTGTATTTGGGGAAAATCATGGAGCTGGCAGACCGCAGCCGTCTCTATGCACGGCCCCTGCATCCATACACGCGGGCGCTCATATCGGCCATCCCGTCGATGGACCCGGCGGCCCGAAAAGAGAGGATTGTTCTCAAAGGCTCGATCCCCTCGCCGGCCGACCCCCCCTCCGGCTGCCGGTTCCACACGCGTTGCCTCCATGCTGAGCTGAAGTGCGCTGAGGCTGAGCCGCCGATCGAGGCGTTCGCGCCGAGCCATTGTTCGGCGTGCTGGTTTTCCTCGCGGTGGGCGTAAAAAAACGCCCTCGGGGCTAGTTTACATAATATGCGTTATGGGAAGTAGCGTTCCGCAAGCTCCTTGCGGGATTGGAGCTTGAGGAAAGTCTACATAATCTTACAGGGGACCAGAAAAAAGCCCTTATCTATACCGTTCAATCGCTGACGGCGCAGAACGAAACTTTCATGTGCTGGCGTGGAGACGCCGGCTCCGGAAAGACGTATCTGGTCGACGTGTTGCGTCAGATACTTCTACCGCGGGGATGGAAGATCCGCGGCGTGGCGCCCACCGGCGCCGCGGCGGCCAACCTGCACGAGGAAAGCCGCATCCCCGCCGTGACGCTCGCCGCTTTCCTCGCCTATTACGAGGGCATCAAGCGCCGCCGGTCCGCCGATTCCATGCTCATCGTCGTCGATGAAAGCTCGATGATCGGCATAACCGACATGGCGCGCCTGACCCGGGTATGCGAACGGCTCGGCATGAATCTCCTGTTGATCGGCGATCCCTCGCAGCTGACGCCCCTGACGGCCGGCGATCCCTTCACGAACCTTTGCGACTTCGCGCGCGGCGCCGGCGTCCTTGTGGAACTGCACGAAAATTTCAGACAGCGTCATTCAGGTCTGCGTCACGCCTGCGACCTGGCCCGCGCGCGAAACATGCCGGCGTCTTTGGGCGCGCTTCGGGACCTCGGCTGGGTCCGCGAGATCGGGCCGCCGGAGGAACGGTGGGCCGAAATCGCGCGCCTCTTTCGGCCCGGGATGCTTGTCATTTCTCCTTCGGCCCTTTCGTGCATGGAGATCAACCGCCGGATCCGCGAAAAGCTTTTCCCCCTGCGTCTGCGCCGCGCGGCCGTGAAGTTTCGCGCGAGGCGCAAGCGCTCCGAATTCGACGTGGAGATTTTGCCGGGCGACCGCATCGTCTGCACGAAGAACCTCTACGGCCGCCTGAATCTCCGAAACGGCTTCACCGGAACGGTGGCCGATATCGGCCGGGACCGTTTCACCGTCCGGCTCGACGGCGGCCGGACCGTCGAAATCAATCCGGCGCTTTATCCGTGGTTCGACCATGGCTACGCCGTCACAACCTGGAAGGCCCAGGGCCGGACCGTCGGAACGGTCCTGATCGACGCCGACACGACCCGCAAGGACCTTGAGACCATGCGGGCCCAGTACGTTCAGATCACGCGCGCCCGGGACTTCTGTCTCATCTTCACCGACGATTGGGAAAACCTGCTCTTTCTCGCCAGGCTCGGACAGCACGCCGAAACGACCCTTTCCTGGGGCTGGCCGGACGTGACGCTGGAGGAGTGCCTGGCGCGCCGCGAAACGATTCGACAAACCGTTCATTCCGAGTTGCTCGAATCGTTTGAAGAACCATTTGAGAAGGGTTGCAAACCCTTTCCGAACCATAGATCAATGGTTTCAAACATCGCATGAGAGGAGGTCAAACGTCATGAACCTTTCAGGATTCAGAACGAAACTGTTTGCGGGCCTCTTGGCCATCGTCAGCGCCCCGCCGGTCATCAGTCCGCTTTCTATGGGAGACTTTGCGGGCGCCGCGTTGAATGCCAAGGGTTTGATCGTTGCCGGAGGGTTGTTCTACCTTCGGGCCGCCCTGGACAAGGTTATGAAACGATTGCCGCAAGGTTCGGCGGAGGTTCGATAACTTTGGCAATCAGTCATGCTCAAGCCTTGCGGCCGTTCTGTGATGACGGCACAACGATGGAGGCCAACGTTTATGAGCGTGAGATTGATCCGATGATCACAAGATTTTGGAACGGCGACGCCCTCACAATACGGCTCTCACGGTGTACATCGGCCGATACGCAACGGGAGCTGCGCCGCCGATACCGCGCGCGAGGATGGAAGATAGATTTTATAAGCACAACGTTGATTGTGCTTCGATGAAAACTCCCCTCGGGAGATTTGTGGAGGAGTGCCTCATGAGTGGACGAAGAGGAACGAATAAGGACAAGCGTCATCCGGACCCGGCGACCGGATCCGCGCCGGCGGCGCCGGCCGCGCCGCCGGACCCGGCGGCCGGATCCGCGCCGACGCCGCCGGCCGCGCCGCCGGACTCGGCGGACGGAACCGCGACGTCAGCGCCGGCCGCGCCGCCGGACTCGGCGGTCGCGCGTGTGCCGTGACCGACCCGGAAAAGGTCTGCAATATTTGTGAAACTCCGCCGCCGGCGCCGGCGCCGGCCCCAGACGAGCCGCCGGCGCCTCCGCCTGTGGACGCTTCGGCGCATGAAAACGGCGCCGGCGCCGTAGACGACCCGAATTCCGCGCCTGTGATTGCGCAGGACGAACGAACGGCGGGCGAGTCAATACCCAGGACGGAAGAAAAACCGGCGGAGGAAAAATCCTGGTGGGACCGACCGCTGCTGTGACGGCGCCTCCGGCGCCGGACCCACCGGACCGCGCCGCAATCGTCGACGCCGCCGCCCGCGAGCTGGCCGCCCGCCGCCATGAGTGTCCGGCGTGCGGGAAAATCTGCAAGACCGACCAGGGCCTGAAAGTCCACCAAAAGCTCGGCTGCCGCCGCGCGCCGGACAAGGAGCCGGCGGACTCGGAGGCCCCCAGGCCGCAGAGTCCGCCGGCGGCCCCTCCTGCTGCCGTTCTTGAGCCTGTGGTCCTCGGCCATATCGTCGGAGGCTTGTTCGGCATGTGCGCCACCGCCACCGGCTGCGACGCCGTCAGTCTGACCGACGGACAGAGAAAGTCCGTCCAGGAGGCGATCTATCCGCTCTACCTCAAGAACCGAGATCATCCGATTTTCAAATACATGGCGGAGACGGTGGCCCTCATGACGATCCTCGACATCGCCGCCGACAAGGTCGTCCTCTATCGCCGGTGGAAAGCGGCCGGCGCCGCGCCGCCGCCTCCGGCCGCGCCGCCGGCGTCGGCGCCCCTTCATGCATAAATGCCCACCCGCGTCATCCTCGGCCGCAAGCTCTCCGGAAAAACCACGCTTGCAAAAAAATTTCTCGCCGTCTCGGGTCCCACCCTCATCATCGACCCGAACGGGGAACATCGCGTTAGACGAAAGACCGATTCTCACCGCATTTTATTCGATTGGCTCAAGCGACCGCTCTCGCAACATATCGCCTACGTGCCGCCCTTTTGCGACCGCGACGAATTTGACACCATTTGCGAGATTGTCCTTCGGCTTCGCGTCCCCCGGCTGCACGTGGAGGAGGTCGCCGACTTTGTATCGCCTACGGTCCGGTCCGTCTTTTTCGCCACCCTCTGCCGGCGGGACCGGCATTTTGGCGTGGAACTTCTCGCCACCTCCCAGCGTCCCGCGGAAGTGCCGCGGGAACTCACCGCGAACAACGACCTCTACTGCTTCCGCTTCTCCGAACCGCGCGACCGGGACTACTGCGCCAGGATGATCCCGAATTACGAAACCATGGCGGATTGTCTCGACGAACATGAATGCATCGTCTACCACGGCGAAACCGGCGCCGCCCACATTCTGCCCGCCGACTGGCGCCCCGGCGATTCCGTCCGCCGCGCGGCCGCGCCGCCCAATTAGCCGCTCATGGATGTTCTGTCGCTTTATCATTCCTGGAAGCCCGTCCTTCGACTCTATGTCGAGAAGATCGACCCCGACCTGGCTGAAATCCATGTCGACGGCCGGCGTGTGACGCCCTGCGAGTTTCTCGATCTTGTGGCCGAACTGAAAAGTACCGCCCGGATCGTCGTGACGGTCATGACAAAAAAGGACTTGACAGGCGGCCCGCCTTCGGTATAATGCGGTCATGTTGCATTTGCAACTGTATTGCATTTTAAGGAGGACAAACAGATGACCCCGAGAATGATTGTGTGGACAGTGATCCTCGTCGTGGTGACGATGGCAGTCGTCAACCGCGTGCAGGCGCTGAAAGACATCGTCAACGCCTGAGAAACGACAGAAAGCGAGCACATCGACATGGGATTGAAAAATACAAAGGTCCTGCCGAATTTTGAGGGCATCCCCGGCGCCAACCAGACCGGAACTGCCACCCTCCGGCTTCCCATCGGCAGCACCTATCACCAGGTCCTGGTTTCTTACGGCAATCTGACGCCGGCGCAGATGACGGAACTTCGCATCGTCGCCAACGGCAAGGCCATTCAGCGATTCACCTCCGGCACGCAACTGGACACGATCATGAAATACGAGGGCCGCGCCTCCGCGACCGCCGACAATATCCTGATCGTCGACTTCGACCGCTTCGGACTTCGCACCCGCGCGGCCGAGGAGCTGACGTCCCTCGGTACGGGCGACCCGAACGACCAGGCGAAGATCACGACCCTGGCCCTCGAAATCGACATTACGGCCGGCGTCTCCGTTCCCACGCTCTCGGCGAAGGCCATCCAGTCGGCGCCCCGGCCGTCGGGCATCATCCGGGACATCCGGAACTTTTCCTATACGGCCGCCGGCAGCGGGACCTTTGAGATTTCCGACCTGCCCCGCGGACCGCTCGTCAACAAGATCCTGTTTTTGAGTTCGGCCATCACCAAGCTCGAAGTGAAGCGCGACAACTTCACGGTCTTTGAGCGGCTGGTCGCCGAAAACAACCGGGTCCAGTCCGACGGCGTGCGCGTGCCGCAGACGGGCGTATTCGTCTACGACACGACCGAGGACGGCAACGGCGCCGACGCCCTGGCGACGGAACAGGTCAACGACCTGCGCTTCATCCTGACCCTGTCGGCCCCCGGCGCGATCCCCGTCGTCGTCGAGTACCTCAACCGGATCCAGTCGGTCTAGGCGGCGCCTCATGGCGACCCCGAACCTGGACGAGGCCCTCCGAACCGGCGCCCGCGCGGCCCTGGACATTTTCCTGAAGGGACTGCCGCCGGAACTGGACGAGCCGGTCATTTTTAACGGCGGCGGGCCGACGGCGCCCGACGTTTTCCCCGAACGAACGCCGCCGGCCCCGCCCGGCGCTTCCTCCGCCAAACCCGCGCAAACCGCCGCATCCCCGGCCGCGAACAACCAGGGCCTCGGGATGCTCGTGATCGTTGTAGGCCTGGCCCTTCTTGCGTTTGTGGCGGCGTCGAATTGACATGCCGCTTCTTCTTCTGGGCCTTGGAACCGGCATTCTGGCGACGCTCGGCATAAGCCGCACCTCCCGAAACGTCTTTTCCCTGCTCCTTATCCTCGGAGGCGTCGTCTATCTGACCGTTTTTTTGCCGAGGCGCTGACGGTGCCGTTCAGCGAAATCGCCGCCCTTGCGGCCGGCGAACTCAACCCCGAAGCCGGCGTGAACGCCGCTCTCACCACCCGATCCGGCGAAGCCCGAGGCGGTCCCGTGACGATTGACTTCGGAGACTTTAACGTCGCCGGCCGCGACCGGACGGCGGTCCTCCTTCTTCTGGGTCTGGCCGCCTTCGCGCTTTTCCTCGCGTTTCGGAACGCCTGACATGGGACTTCTTTCAAAGATTTTCGGTGAGGACTCCAAATCGAGCGCCGTCACCACGACCCAGCAGGAGACTGTCACCGTCTCAAAGCCGGTATCCGTCATGGAAACCGAGGGCGTCACCGTCGCAAGCGTCGACGGACCCGTCACGATCACGGACCCTCAATCCGTGGCCGCCGCCAGGGACATTAGTTTGCGGTCCCTGGACGTGGTGGCGAAGGGTACCGGCGACGTGCTCGATCTTGGCGGCGACATCTTCGGAAAATCCCTCGGCTTTCTCGAAAACGTCCGCACCGGAGAGGAAAAACTTGTGCAGCAAATCCAGAAAGCGAGTCTTGAAACCCAAGCGCAAATCGCCGAGGCCACGCGCCAGGAGACGACCAAAACATTTGAAAACATCTCCAAGTTTGTGATCGTGGGACTCGTGCTCCTCGGCGGCGCCTATTTTGCAACGAGGCGCGCCTAAATGCTCCGTGACATCTCCGTGACGATCCTCGCCAACGCAAATCAGGACGTGATCCGGCAGGGCGATTTTATTTTCCTGAAAAGCGCCAACAAAAACCTCGTCGTCGAAATCGACCAGGATCAGGTCGAAATGCAACCCGGCGACGCCCTCATTTTCGACAACCGCGTCTTTTTCCAGTTTAAGGTCATCAACAACAACGCCCAATCCGTCACCGCCGTCTTTACGGCCGGATCCGGCCGACTGATCCGGACTTTGAAGGCCATCTAGGATGAAAGACTTTACGAGAACGATTGCGGCCGGCGCCGGCAGTGACTTTGCCGTGACCGGCGATTTCATCCACATGAAGGCATCGACGGCGATCGTCAACGTCGAAATCAACGGCGACATCACCGACATGAAGGAGGGCGACGCCCGCCGGTCCGAACGGCCCTACGAAAGTTTCCGCATCACCAACCCCACCGGCGCCGACGTGCAGATCACCGTGACGGCCGGATTCGGCGACTTTACCCGGTTCGTCCTGACCGGAGACGTGACGGTGACGAGCGGTCAGACGCTCGTGTCGTCCACGGACGTGTCCCTGCCGGCCGGCGCAACCGTGCTCGTGAAGGCCGTTAACGCGACCCGAAAAGAAATCATCGTCGCAAGCCTCGACACGAACGTTGAAACCCTCCGGGTCGGCGATTCGGCGGCGGCCACCGGCCGGGGCTATCCCCTCCCCCCGGCCGGCGCCGTGTCCCTGACGACCACGGCGGCCGTCTATGTGTTCAACCCCGGCGCCGCCGCCCAGACTGTCGCCGTCCTGGAAGTCAACGAATGAGCCGCCGGCGCCGCCGTGTATATCCCTCTCGCGCTCGCCGCCGTTTTTATCTGGATTGTTGCCACCCGCTCTAGGCGGCCGTCTGTGACCCGCGTGAAACCCTCCGGCTTTGTGAACATCGACCGATGGATCCCCCTGGTCGAGCTTGCGGCCGACAAACACGGCGTGGATCCGGCCCTCATGCTCTCCATTCTCAAGGTCGAGTCCTCCGGCGATCCGGCGGCGGTCCTTGAGGAAAAGAACCTGACGGCCCGGGCCGGCCGGCGCGTGGCTTCCGCGGGACTCTTTCAGATGCTCAACACCACGGCCGAGGAATTGCGCCCTTCGGTCAAGCTCGACGATCTTTTCGATCCGTCCGTATCCGCCGACCTGGCCGGCCTCTACATCGGCCGGCAGACCCGGCGCTACAAGGGCGTGACGGAACATGTCGCCGCGTCTTACAATGCCGGCAGCGCCCTGAAATTCGCCGGCGGCCGCGTCGTCCACGCCGACGACGGCAAATTCTTCTCCGACACCTGGCAGGGCCGGCCGGCGGCTTCGCATCCGAACTACGTCGAAAATACCTATGTCAATCAGAAGTACGTGGACCGCGTCATGGAATTTTACCGGAAGGTGGCGGCATAATGGAGGAGGCGCTGGTACGCTTTCTCATCCAGGCCGCGCAGTCCTCCCCGGCCGTCGTCGCGCTGGGATTCTACTTTTACACGCGGCTGCAAAAGATGGAATTCAGATTCAACGAGAAAATCGCCGAACTCGAAAAGGAGATCAAACACGCGAACGATCTTCTCCTCACGATCAGCCTGGCCCAGGGACGGGAGAAGTAATGGGCCAGATCATCAACCCGCCGCCGACTCTTGTCGATGAACTCGGCAACCGCCGCACGGCCTTCCGTCATAAATTCATATCCGAAGTCAGCAACCAGCAATTTAAATTTGTCAATGATGAGCTTGTACTTAAACTGGAGACGCAATTAAACAAGTCCCTCATGTTTGACGGCGTCGATTCGTTTGTCCAGTCGCCGTTTACGCTTGCGGCGACTTTGAATGATTATACAATTTCGGGATGGATCAAAATTATTACGCCGCCGCCTGCCGGCGCGAATTATACGGTCACATCCGTCGACGGCGGATCGTCAAGTTTTGTGGGATTGTTGATCGACCAAAACAGATTTCTCAACGACAACTTGACGGGCCTGAAATCGAGCGGCGTCGTGCCGCTCAATATCTGGACATACGTAAGCCAGGTAAGGGCGGCGGGTAATGTTTCATTTTATTTCAACGCCGTGTTTAGTGGTTCGCACGGGAACAGTCTGCCCGGAAACATCGGATGGAATTGGCGGGTCGGTTCGGTTTACGGCAACAGCCATTTTTTTAACGGACTCATGGATGATGTCCGTCTGTACAACCATGCAAGAACAATTGCACAACTTCAGGGCGACATGCTTTCTGAACTGACATCGCCGGAAATGGGGCTCCTTTTCAATTGCCGCTTCAATGACGACATCAATCTCAGCGGAAATCAACCCATCAACGAAATCGTGAACGGCACTGCCAACACATTCAATTTCACCGGCAATCCATTCATAAACGACATCCATTGACCATGGCAACCAACTACGTCTACGCCGCGCGAACGCACTTCGAAAATGACGTGAAGGTCGACGCCTTTTGTCTGGCGCAAAAACCGACCGCGACCGACGGCACGGTGATTATGTCGCTGGAATTTCCGCGCCTCCTCGCCCACAAGCTCGCCGGCTGCGCCGTCTGCACGATCCTCGACGCCGCCGGCGCCCGGGCCCGCGCGACGGATCCGGTCCTCTATCCGCCGCCCGCGCCGTGATGAACCGTAATCTTTTGTGGATCCTCCTTGCGCTCCTTCTCGCCTGGCTGCTCCTGCGCCCCCGGCGCTTCGTCCCCGACACCCTCACGGCCGACGTCGGATTCGGCGTCAAACGGACGATTGAACTGACGCCGGCCATGGACGTGTCGTCCGACGTCGAACCCGTCAACTAATCCGACCATATTTCCCCCCCGTCCCGTATCCGCGAGGATACGGGTTTGTACGCCGCTATTTTCTCGGTTTTTGGATGGTCTCGATGACGGCCGGTATGCGCTCGATTTCTCTTGCTCGATTCATAAGATTGTCCAGCGTCAGAAGCGCAAGACTGAATTTCCTCGCGATGGAAAGATAGACCGCATCATAGAATGTGATCCTGTGCCGCGTCCCCATCTCTATTGCGTCCCGCCACCATACGCCCCGCGGAACTTTGTAAAACGGAAATCTCATGACATCTTGAAGTCGATTCAATATTTCCGGCCGTTTCATTTCACGGGCCTTGAGCAGGATGACGTTTGCGGCTTCGATCCGGATCCATGACGGCGCCAACCATTCCGCGCGATGGATATATGGACGGACCAGCTTTGCGTGTGGCTGCGCCAAAATGACCTCGATCCATGCGCTCGCGTCCATCACCAGTCTATCCACCGTCCCGCATCCTCCGAAGGATCTCGCCGACGGGTCGGCCGCCCAGAGGCTTCATGCCTCGATTCATCCGGTCCAGGCGCCGCATCAACTTGTCCCTGATCTTGTCGTTGAGCATTTCCTCAAGCGCTGATCTCTGCATGTCCGCGCCGAGTTTGTCCAGCTCTTTTTTCATTTCCTGCGTCACTTTCAGCGTGAACGTGGCGTTGAGCGACTGTTTTTTCATGTCGATCACCTCCTCGAGGGACAGTATACCGGCGGTATACCGGAAAATCAAGCGCTGTCCCGCGGATTCGACGGCGCCGCACATGGAAACAATTTTCACGCCGGCTATTGACATTTTGTTTTAATCACTGGTAGACACTCCGCGTAATGAGAGAAGGGGATTCAGAGCGCATCCAATCGCATTCCGATAACGTTTCGCCGGGGTTGACCCCTTCGGCCCCGGTCTGCCCGCGCGCGGCGCCGCCCGGCGGGTTGGATTTTTTTGTCGATCCGAAAGGAGCTAACGCGCGATTCGAAGTTGGGGTGGGACGTGTTTAGGGGCGTCCCGATGAAACAGGACCCGGTCGGCATCGCCGATTATTTCTACGACAAGAGTACAAACTACTACTTTGACCAGGCTGATGACTCCGTAGGAGTCCGCGTCTACGGCAAAACCGCGCCCTACCTCGGCTTTGAGGAAGGGCAGCCCATTGGCCGGGACGACATGGTGAACCTGCTCAAAGGCTGTGACGCCGCCGGCAAAAAGATCGTGCAAAAACACAAGGTACTTTGCTTTTCCTGGGCCTTTTCCGCGCCCAAATCAATCTCCATGCTGGCGCTCATGGACGGCTTTGAGCTACCGCGCAATATGACCCGTGCCGACATCACGGCAGCGCATGATGACGCGGTCCTGGCGACCATGCGGGAAATAGAGATACGATACTCTCGTGCTAGGATGGGAAAGGGCGGCCAGACTCAAGTCGATCTATCGACTGATAACATGGTCTACTCGATCCTGCGTGACGGCTTCTCACGCGAGTATGATCCGCACCTGTCCTCCCATGTGCTGGTGTTCAACATCACGCAGTGGGAGAAAAATGGCGCGCCGCATTTTTCGGGCATCCACGGCGCCCGATTTTACTTCCGGGACTTTCCCTATCTGGCGACACAAATCTACATGCACGAACTGCGCGCCCGCCTCCACCGCTTCGACCTCAAGCGCTCCTATATGCCCCATGGCCAGTGGCGGTCCGACCTCGTATCCCACGAGGCCCAGGAGGAGTTTTCGACGCGCCAGGCGCAGATCCGGAAGGCCCTCCTCACAACTACGAACGCGAAGGCCGCCGAAATGAACACGCGCCGGGACAAGGATCCGTCCAGAACGAAAGCCGACATCCTCGCCGACTGGCGCCGGCGTCTCGAACGGATCCCGACGAAGTCGGTCGACGACATCCAGGCCGAATCAAAGACCCGCCTCCTCGAATGGGCCCAGGCCAACGCCGGCGACTGCCTGGAGGCCCGCCATGAACTCGAATGCAACCGCCGGGAACTCGGCGCCTGCCGGCGCTGGCAGATGATTGCCGAACGCGCCGTCTATCGCTGCGCCACCGCCTGGCGTGAACGCATGATCGTGGAGTACCTCGTCGACATGTGCCGCGTCGGCCGGCCCACGCACCTTTCGGAGGCGGAGGAGCGCCTGGATTGGGCCGTATCCCAGAAATGGATCCCCGTCATGGAAATGCCGACCGGCCGCCTCCATTACTCCACCTGGTCCCTCATGGCCGACGAACGTTATGTTATGGATGTTTTCAAACGGTACAGACCAAAAAATCTTATCCCAACAGTGGGAGGAGGTAACGAAAAAAGCAGTATACAATCAGATACATCTACCAAGTTTACACTTTATGCGTTATGGGAAGTACGCCCACGGGACGGAGCGTGCCGGAGAGGATCGTGTGGAGGCCCGATTCTCCACGCAATTTTAGTGCACCTGTCGGAAGAATGCCTTCGTAGCGTCCTTCCATATTAATATTGCCGTCGTCGACGCTGATTCTGCTTCCGAATGGGACGGCGTCGAAGGAAGTCCATTCGTCGCAAAGGGGCTGAAATCCGCTTCTGAGGAATTGGCGGACCAGTTTGCACAGCTCCTTCAAGACAGACGCCAGAACCCGGGCTTCGTCCATGCGATGGCTTGGCGACGTGCCTTGGCAAAGAGACGTTGCAGTGGATCGGATGGCCGCCGGCGCACGCTCGAACCTTGTGTTGACGTTCAGCCCCACCCCCACGATCAGGTTGGCGGGCCGGCCGGCGCGTACGCTGCTCTCCGTCAGGATGCCGCCGAGCTTTTTCGGCCCCGAATAAATGTCGTTGGGCCACTTGAGGGCGACCGGGCATGCCGGATGAATCCGCCGGACGGTCCGGACAACGGACAGGCCGGCGACGAGGGAAATCGGAGCGAGATTCTGCAGTGCGATCGACGTGCGCGGCACCCTGAAAATGACTGAGAAGGTCAGCGATCCTTGGCCGGACCACCAGCGGTTGCCGCCCCTGCCCCGACCTGCGGTTTGCCGGGAGGTGATGACGAGGGACCGGTCCGGCGCGCCCTGAACTGCGAGAAGTTTGGCGCGATCGTTTGTTGAGGGCAGGGCGGAATACTCATAGACGGCCCTGACGCCGGTTTGGATTTTAAAATTGCGGTTGTGTAAGGAGGAGCGCGTTATCCTACTTTATCCACTGCGAAAGTTTCTGTGGATCGCGGATCCAGAGATTGCGGTTTCCATCAACTTCGACGCTGCCCTCGTCCGAGAACAGCTTGAGCGTGCGGGTGACGATTTCGCGGGTGCTGCCGCAAAGGTCGGCGAGTTCCTGATGGGTGAGGCGGATGCGGATGTGCCAGGAGCTGCCCTCGGTTTCCCCGAATTTCTCGGCCAGCGACACGAGATGGTTGGCGAGCCGGGCGGCGACGCTGTCGTAGCTCAGGGACTTGATCTGTTCGTTGGCGTCGGTCAGCCGCTGGCACATGACCTCGATGATCTTCAGCGACACCTCGGGATGGCTCTGGATGTGCGACAGGAAGGCCTCGCGTTTCAGCATCAGGAGCGTGGAGTCCTCGAGGGCCAGCGCGGAGGCGGAGCGCGGCAGGTTGGTGATGATGGCCATTTCGCCAAAACATTCGCCGGCTCCAAGGAGCGACAGCGTCTTGACCTTCCCGCGCTCGGTCGGCTGCTCAATTTTGATCAGGCCCTCCATAATAAGATAGAGGACCTTGCCGAAGGTGCCCCGGAGAAACACATACTCGCCCTTGCGGACATTTTTCTCGATGGCGAGCTGGTAGATTTTCTTCAATTCCTTTTCCTTGAGTCCGGCAAAAATATCAATACGCTTGGGAACTGACATGTGTGTTTCCTCCCCTGTTACGGATACCTCCTCCTTACTTCACGGACAAAACCGTGTCAATCCGAAAATTTTGCCGCCCACCACTCGGAGCCGGATCCGGCGCTCGGCGTGACCGGAGAGCAGGTCGGAGAAAGGATCGGCCATGCGTGTGCGGGCGCCGACGAGGATGAAATCGGCGTATGCGCCGGCGGCGATCCGTCCTGCGCGGCCGTCCCATATCCACCGGCCTGGCGCCTGTGTCGCCGAGCGGATGATCCGCTCGGGCGGCAGCCGCCAGTACGCCCGGGCGCGGCGGAGTTCCGCGAAGAGATTCAAATCGCCGTTGGAGGCGAGGGAGTCCGTCCCGAAAAGAATGGCTGCTCCTGCTTCTATAAGTCTCCGCACGCCGGAGCGGGGGAATCCAAAGAAGGCGAGCGATCCCGGGCAGACCGCCACGGCCACGCCCCGGGCAGTCAGCAAGCGCGCCTCGGCCGGCCGGATGTCGTTGACGTGTACCGCGAGGAGGCCACGACGCAAAAGTCGCCGGCCATCGAGATGCGCCACGACGCGCCGGCCGGGTGATGGGCGAGGCGACAGGCCCATGCGGGCGTAAAATGATTTAAAGGGGCCCGTCCCGGACTTGAAGAAACAGTTTTCGGCATTGGATTCCGCGATGTGCATGGAAACGAACGCATAGGGGCGCCGGTCCCACCAACGGGCGACCCGGTCAAGATTCGAGTCCGAGAGGGAATAGGGTGCGTGGGGGCTGACGGCAGTTTTGCGGGGGATCCGGACGGGATTTCGCAGGCCGACGATTTCGTGCAGAACGCGTGTGCGCAGCGTCCGCGGTGTTTCGCGCGCGGCCTGGAAACTTGCAATATCGACAACGGATGTGACGCCAAGCGCAAGGAGCCTCTGCTCCCCTTCGCGAATCCCGCGGCGGATGTCCGCGCCCGTCAGCGTTCGACGGGCGGCGGCGATCCGGGCGAGCCAGTCGGTAAACGGAAGCCGGGGGATTTTCCCGGCCAGCCGGGAAAGTTCGAGGTGGGCGTGCGCGTTGATGAGGCCAGGCATGAGAATGGCGTCGGGCGCATCCGCGGCGATTCGGACCGGGCGGCTCAAAATGTCGGCCCGGCGGCCGACCCGGACGATCCGTCCGCCCCGCCAGATCACCCCCCCGTCCCGGATGGGCGGGCGGTCCATGGGCAGCACCCACCCGGCCAGAATCGCCGCCGCCCTCGCACTTTGGCGCGGGGTCAGCGGTAATCCCTGCCGATGACGACCGTGACGTCGAGGAGGGCCTTGGGGTCGAGGTCCTGGCGGAGGGCGCCGGCGCCGAGGAGGTCGCGGATGCGTTCGGCCGACCGGAGGTGGCCGCTGCGGTCGATGATCTGTGTTGTTTCGTGGTCCTGGCGCGCGGCGTTTCCGATTTCCACGACGTCGATGTCGGGATGGGCCGTGAGCAGTTCCCGCAGTTTCGCCGCGATGTTGGGCGCGCCGGATCCGTTGAGGATCTGGACGACGATGCGGGACTGGGGCAGGCCGGCCTGGATGAGCGGTTTCAGCTCCCGGGGCAGCGCCTGCTTGAGGGCGGCGGGGGAGAGCCAGAAGACGCCGGAATTGAGGTCGGTCTGACCGGGCATGGTCTGGACGTCGATGGAGGCCAGCGGCGTCGCCGAGACCGCGCGGGCCCATTCCAAGACCGATTCGGCGGGCGCGTTGGAGAAGCCGGCGACGAGTTCGCGGCGGAACCAGGTCTCCTCCAGATGAGGCTTCAGGCGCTGCAGAAATGCGATTGCAACACGCCGGGCGCGGAACAGTTGTCCCTTGAGGCCGAGTCCATCGTAGCGGTAGGCGAGATACATTCGGGATTTGTCGGAATCAAAAAACACCTCTTCTCCTTCAGGGATTTCCATCCATTCCGCGACCGGTTCGAGCGGCCGCACGGTGGTGCTTCTGAAACTGATCCGCGAGGGAACATTGACCCAGATGCCGCCCATGAGGTCGACGAGGCGATAAAATCTGTTTGCCGGCAGGATGGCCGTGAACGACAGGTCGAGGCCGAAAAACCGGCGGACCCGGTCCTCGAGTTCCGCGATGCTCACCCGCGCGTAGGCCGACTCGAGCGTGACCGGCAGGTTGTCCCTGCGAGCCGAAGCGGAGTCCTCGGCGGTGCCGTCGAGACACAAGGCTGTGGGCACATGAAAGACGACGGCGCGCTTGGAGAGGGGCTCGTAGGAGATCATCACGGCCGCTTCGAGTCTCTCCTCGGCGCCGGGCGACAAAATCAAGACGTTGACCCGGCGGCCCTGGTCGATCGTCGTGCCGATGTCCAGGAGGGCCCGGGGGTCCGCGCAGCGGTAATAGATCCACCAGGCCATGGCGACGGCGACCAGAAGGGGCATGACCCTGAACCAGCGTTTCACCGGCCCTCCGTCATCCTCTGCCGGGACGTTCGAGCAGAAAATTATAGAGCGCGAGCGAGCGGGCGTGGATGGTTTTGTTGCGGAGCATGAGGAATCGCATCTTGAATGCGACGGCCTCGAGTGTCGCCAGGTGAAGGTCCCGTTCGGCCGTTCGGCGCACGGACTCGCATTCCTCGTAGGACCGGCCGGGTTCGGCGAAGTCGGCGACATAGAGGATCTGCTCTTCGGGCCCGAACGGCGCCGCGCCGACGGTGTGCCCGCGGACGGCCTTGACGAACGAATCGGGAGGTTTCATGTCTTTCTGGAAAAGCGCGGCGGACGCGGCGGCGTGCAAGAGTGACGCGGACCTGGCTTCCATATCATCAAACGCAATCCGTTCTGATTCGGCTGCGCCGCGCATGGCGTCGACATCCATTGTTTTACCGAGATCGTGATAGAGGCCTGCGATGTAGATCCAGTCCGGATCCACGCCGTGCAGTTCCGCGAGATGCGCCGCGTACTTCGCGACCTGACGGCTGTGATCGAAGAGCCTGGAGGGCATGCGGTCCCTCAGGGCGACCTCGACGGACTTGCGGTCAGGCATCGGCAAGCCGATACAGCCGCTCCTGCTCGATCAGGTCCGCGACGGGCGCCGGCACGAGGTACCGGATGCTCTTGCCTTCGGCCACGCGCGTTCGGATCAGGCTGGAGGAAACATCGATGGCCGGGATGGCGACCTGTTTGACTGCATCCCGGATTTCCGGGGGGGGCTTCCGGCCCGGATCCGCGGATCTCAAGACGCCCACGAAGGTGGCGATCTCGAGGGCCACGCGCCAGTCGTGCCAATTTTGAATGTCGGGCAAAAGATCGGTGCCGAGGATGAAGTACAATTTTGCGCCTTGATGGGACCGCGCCAGTTCCCTCAGTGTGTCCACCGTGTAGGAGGGGCCTTCGCGGCGAATTTCGATGTCGGACACCGCAAACTGGAGGTGGGACTGCACGGCCGCCTCGAGCATTTTCAGCCTCTGGCCGGGCGTCGCCTTCGGCGAATTTTCCTTGTGCGGCGGCCTTGCGGCGGGCACGAAGAGTACGCGGTCCAGTTGAAAGGCTTCACGAACGTACTCGGCAGCGACGAGGTGGCCGATATGGACGGGATCAAAGGAACCGCCGAATACGCCGATCCTCATCCGCGGATCTGGCCGTCGCCGTAGCCGATGTACTTGGTGGTGGTCAGGTCCTCGGCGCCCATGGGCCCGCGCGCGTGAAGCTTGTCGGTGCTGATGCCGACCTCGGCGCCGAGCCCGAACTCCCCGCCGTCGGAGAGACGGGTGGAGGCATTGACGAAGAGCGTGGCGGAGTCGACGCGGTCCAGGAATCTTCGTGTGGCGGCGCGGTCGGCCGAGACGATCGAATCGGTGTGGTGGCTGCCGCAGGTGTTGATGTGGTCGATGGCGTCGTCGAGCGAATCGACGACGCGGATGGCGAGGATGAGATCGGAGAACTCGGCGCCGAAATCGCCATCGGCCGCCGGGCGGCACACGACCTGCATCTTTCTGAGAATTTTCAGGGTTTTCGGGCAGGCGCGAATCTCAACGCCGGCCAATTCGTAGGATCTGCACAGCGGCGTGAGAAAGCGCGGAGCGACGGCGGAATGGACCAGGAGCGTTTCCATGGCGTTGCAGACGCCCGGGCGCTGAACCTTGGCGTTGTAACAGATCTTCTGCGCCATCGCGAGATTGGCCCTCGCGTCCACGTACGTGTGGCAGACGCCGAGGTAATGCTTGATGACGGGAATTTTTGCGGATCGCACAACTTCCTGGATCAGGCCCGGGCCGCCTCTGGGGATGGCCACGTCCACCAGACCCTCTGCGCCCAGGATCGCCCTCACGAGCCGCCGGTCGGGCGAGTCCACGAACAGGACGCACTCGGGATCAAAGCCTTCGGCCCGCAGGGCCTGACGAAAACACGCGGCGATCGCGCGGCTGGTCCGGATGGCTTCGCGGCCGGTGCGGAGAACGATCGCGTTGCCGGACCGGATCGCCAGCGCGGCGGCGTCGGCCGTGACATTCGGCCGGGACTCGTAGACGACCGCCACGACCCCGAGCGGGACGCGGACTTTGTCGACCCGGAGGCCGTTGGGCCGCCGCCGGGACACAACGACGTGGCCGACAGGGTCCGGCTGCGCGGCCACGGACTCGACGCCCTTGATCATTTTTTTCAGCCGGTCCGCATTCAACATCAGGCGGTCGCGAAACGCGCTGGATTGCGCGCCCGACGCCGCATCTTTTTTGTTTTCGGCCAGGATGCGCGCGCCGCCGGCGCGGAGGACACGGGCCGCGCGCCGGATGACACGCGTGCGCGCGTCGCGCGCGTCCTTGCCCACCCCGCCGAGATCAATCTGGGCGGTCTTGGCCCTTCGAATTCGCGCCAGAAGTTTTTGGACGTCCGTACTCATGGTCACCTCCCTCATACCTTACTTCATGGCAGGAGCGCCATATTATCGCGGTGGATGACCTCGGCGGGCGCAGCGTCGGCCGGCGCGATTCCGAGCCGCCTGCGGATGTCCGTTGAAGGACACCCGGCGATGGTTTGGATTTCCCCGGACGAATAGGCGCTGATGCCGCGTGCGATTTCGCGGCCGTCCTCGGACACGATCGAAACACAGTCCTGTCTGGAGAATTGCCCGGTCGCACGCAGAATCCCGCTGGCCAGAAGGCTCTTGCCGTTTCTGCCGACGGCCGCCGCCGCTCCGCGGTCGACCACGATGGTCCCGGCGGGCGCGCGGAAGAGCGACAGCCAGACTTTCTTGCCCTTCAAGCCGCGTTCCTGCGGGAGGAAGAGCGTCCCTGCGGGCCTGCCCGAAAGGACCGCTGCGAGGATTTTTTTCTCCCGGCCATTGGCGATGACGACCGGGATGCCGGCGCGGAGCGCCAGGCGCGCGGCTTTCAATTTGGCGGACATTCCGCCAAGCGTAAAGCCGCCTCTTCTGCCGCGCTCGCTCCGCTCGCCGGCCTGGGTGGCGGTGATCCATTCGGGCCGGATGACCGGGACGGTCTTCAGGAGCGTCCGGCCGCCGCCGTCGGAAGGCGCGAAGAATCCATCGACGTTGGTGAGGTTGATGAGGAGATCTGCGTCGACCATGGCGGCGACCAGGGCCGAGAGCGTGTCGTTGTCTCCGAAGGTCAGCTCGTCGACGGCAACGGTGTCATTTTCGTTGACGACGGGAACCACATTGAGGTCGAGGATGCGTCGGATCGCGTGCTTGGCATTGACGAACCGCGCCCGGTCCTGGAGCCCGTCGTTGGTGAGGAGGATCTGCGAGACGCGGACGCTGTGCGGCGCGAACGCGTCGGCCCACGCCTTCATCAGCTCAGGCTGGCCGACGGCGGCGGCGGCCTGCAGGGTCGCGACATCGGCCGGGCGGCGGGAAAGGCCGAGGCGCATCATGCCGAAGCCGACCGCGCCGGAGGACACGAGGATGATCTGCCGGCGATCCGGAAGGCTCCGAGTCTCGGCGATCTGGGCGGCGATGTTTTTCAGAAATCCCCTGTCGACGGCGTGGTCGGCGCCGCGCAGGAGCGACGTGCCGACCTTGATGACCACCCGCCGCGCCGTGGAAAAGTCCGCCCGGTCAAGCTCCTTCATAGACAAACTCCACCGGCCCCACGATGACGCGGCCACCCGCGGTACATCCGGCCTCCACCAGCCGCCGCAGGACGCCGCTGGACCGCAGTTTCGACTGGAACCACAACATCGCGTCGCTCTGTCCCGCGGGCAGCATCGACGCAAGCTCCTCCCATTCCGCGGAGAGAATTGCGAAGGCGTCGCCGTCCTGAACAATGCGGGGCGCCGGGTCGCCGAGGACGACTGTGACCGGCCGATCCTTCGGCGCGTCCGCCTGGAGGATGAGCGACTCGATGCCTTTGAGGAGGGCATCGATTCGAATATTTTTCAACGCGCTGATTGCGTACACATCCGTCGCCAGGCGCTCCTTCCATTTTTTCAGCGGCGGCCGGCGGACGAGATCGATTTTGTTGACGGCCACGATCATCGGACGCCGCCAGATGCCAGGATTAAAGCGAAGGATCTCGTCCCGGATCAGCCGGAAATCGGCGTCCGGGTCGCTCGACGCGTCGAGCAGGACGACGAGCGCCCGCGCCCGCTCGATGTGCTTGAGAAACCGGTTTCCGAGCCCGCGGCCTTTGTGGGCCCCTTCGATCAGCCCCGGAATGTCGGCGAGGACGATCGATGTGCCGTCTTCCGAACGCAGGGCGCCGAGATTGGGCGTCAGCGTGGTGAACGGATAATCGGCGATTTTGGGCCGCGCGGCGGTCAGCGCGGCCAGGAGCGTGGACTTGCCGCAGTTGGGAAGTCCGACGATGGCCAGATCGGAGAGGAGTTTGAGCGAAAGCCGGATGCGCAACGCGCGACCCGGCGCGCCATGGAGTGCGAACCGGGGGAGGCGATTTTTCGCAGATGCGAACCGCGCGTTTCCTCCACCGCCGCGCCCGCCGCGCGCGACGGGAAGCCGTTCGCCGTGCGATACCAGATCGGCGATGAGATTCGGGCCGTTCGCGCCGGAACCCTGCGGCTCCAGGAAAATCTCGGTACCGACCGGGACGCGAATGGTCAGGTCCTTTGCGGCGCGTCCGTTTTTTCTGTTGCTGCCGCCGTTCTTGCCGTCATCGGCGTGAAAGGTGGGATGAACGGACAGGTCCTGGAGCGTGGCTAGATTGCGGTCGGCCTCCAGGAAAATGCTGCCTCCGTTGCCGCCGTCGCCTCCGTCCGGGCCGCCCCTCGGGACATATTTTTCACGATGGAAGGAGACACACCCGTTGCCCCCGCGCCCCGCCCGCAGACGAACCACGCACTCATCGACAAACATGGGAATGGCACGTGAACGCGAAGCGTCTTCAGGCGGCGGCCGCGGCCGCGGCCGGTGCGGCTGCAGGTTGGATGCTGACGAACTTCCGGCCGAGCCTTGAGATAAACGAAACGTAGCCGGGAATTTTCGCGAAGAGCGTGTCGTCCCTGCCGACGCCGACGTTGAGCCCCGGCCGGAAGGCCGTGCCGCGCTGCCGGACGATAATGCTGCCGGCGCTGACCAAGGCGCCATGCGTGCGCTTGACCCCCAGCCGCTTGGACTGGCTGTCGCGCCCGTTTTTTGTCGATCCCTGTCCTTTTTTGTGCGCCATCGTGAATCACCTCGATGCCGGCGCGGGCGGCGTTGCCGCCGCCCTTATTGTCTTACCACGTCCTGAACTTGCACCCCGGAAGAATCGATTTCTGAAACCAGAATATTCTCAGGGTACTGCTCCGCGAGCTGGAGGATTGAAGGATAAAAATACCGGCAGAGCCGTTCGACCTCCTCCCGCACGGGGTCTTCCACCTCCGGAGGCGCCACAAACACCATGCGGCCGGCTCTCCGGTCCAGTTCCACATGCAACCGATCGCCCAAAATTTCGATCATGTTCCTGAGCCATGCCTGCAGGAGCGCCGAGGCCGCCGCACACACAACGTCCTTTCCCCGGCTTCCAAAATCCGCGTGGCCCAATGCGCGGATGGATACAAATCCCTTCGGGCCGGTTTCCCGAACAATCCGGATCATACCGCTGTCCCCCTCCCAACCGGGCGAATCCGTCAGGATCCACCCCGTCCTGTACGGGCGCCGTCGCGCGGCGCCCCTACATCCCACCCCGTATTCTTTCTATGACCAGTTCCGTCAGCGGCTGCCGGTGCCCGATGGTTTTCCGCATGCCGGTCCGCCGCCTGAATTTGAAAGTGACAACCTTGGGCCCCCGGAGGTGGCCCCGCACTTTCGCCGTCACGCCGGCGCCTGAAACGTAAGGTTTACCCACCTGGATCGATCCATTGCCGCCGATCCACAGTACCTCCTGGATCTCGAGTGTGGCTCCTTCTTCCTCCTGCCGCCGCGGAACGAGAACCCGGTCTCCTTCCGAAATCCAGAATTGTTTGTCACCCACCGAAATGATGGCGTATGTCATGACGCTATAAAACCTCCGCCGCGTTGTCAACCCTTCCGTCCAGATGATAGGGTACGCCCATGCTGGTTGCTCTGGTTGGCCGAAAAGGTTCGGGCAAGACCATGGTCGCCCGATATCTTGCCCAGAAACACAAGTTCCACGTGTTGGACGCCGCGCAAGCGCTCAAACGCGATACCCGGCAGGGTTTCCACCTGGTAGACGGGCTCAGCTCCCGGCGTGCCGACCTGGACAAACTCATCGACCAAGGTGCCGCCGTCTGGCTGGTGCGCCGACCGGGTGAACCCGACACGTTCAGAGGCCGGAAGATTACCATCGTCGTAGAGAATCCGTCGACGCTCCGTGAACTCCAAACCGCCGTGGAACAGAAACTATGGGGTTGCTGCTAAGCCGCTGACTTAAGCTGCCGCTCCGGCCTTGTTGACGTTCAGCGCCTGCTTGCCTTTCTTGCCTTCGCCGACTTCAAACGTCACCTTCTGTCCCTCTTCCAGCGTCTTAAAGCCTTCGCCGTTGATGCTCGAAAAGTGGACAAAAATATCGCCGCCGCCGTCATCCATTTCGATGAACCCATACCCCTTTTTGGCGTCAAACCATTTCACCTTACCTGTAGCCACAACCTTTCACCTCATTCTGACTTCCCGCCCGATGGCGGGCATTCTGACGAACTCGGCTCACCCCTTGCGAGGCAATCCTTTGGCCTCCTCAGACTGAAAGGGCCACACTAAACAGTCGATGATGATACACTTTTTTCAAGCCATGTCAATAGTCTGAATTTTGAATTTCCCCGCCCGGAGGGATTCGAACCCCCAACCCTCAGATCCGAAGTCTGATGCTCTATCCAGTTGAGCTACGGGCGGAATCGGTCAACCCCACTACAGGCTTCCGAAGAGTTCTCTTTCTTTTGCGAGTTTGGAGCGCAGGCGCAGGATGCACTGGGTGTGGATCTGCGAGACGCGGGATTCGGTGACGTTGAGGACCTCGCCGATTTCCTTGAGGGTCAATTCCTCGTAATAGTACAGATAAATCACCTGTTTTTCGCGTTCCGGCAATTTGAGAATCATTTCTTTCAGGAGGGACTTGGCTTCGTCCCGTTCGATCTGGAGGTCGGGCGTGGTGGATTCGGTGTCTTCAACCTGGTCGCCGACCGTGATTTCATCGTCGTCCTTGCCGATATACCAGACGTCGTTGAGGGACAGCATGGCGGTGCCGCTGATTTGGGAGAGGAGCTCGGCGTACTCCTCGAAGGACATGTCGAGAGCCTTGGCGATCTCCTCATCGGTGGCGGGCCGGCCAAGCTTGGCTTCGAGGGCCTGGATGGCGCGTTCGACGTCGCGCGCCTTTTTCCGGATGGAGCGGGGGATCCAGTCGGAGGCGCGGAGTTCATCGAGGATGGCGCCCTGAATGCGGAGATTGGCGTACGTTTTGAACTTGATGCCCTTGGTGATGTCGAATTTGTCGATGGCGTCGATGAGGCCGAGGGTTCCGTAACTGACGAGGTCTTCATACTCGACGTTGGGCGGCATGTTGACCATCATGCGTCCGGCGACGAATTTGACGACGGGCGCGAAGTAGAGGATGAGCTTGTTCCTGGCATCGAGGTCGCTGGTTTTCTTGTAGATTTTCCAGAGCTTCATCTCCTCCTCTTCCGTCATCTCGATGGCGGGCTGCCGGCGCCGGGGCGGGTAGGATCTTGTCACAGGAGCCCCACCACGTACCAGATGACCATGCCCATGAGAAACAGGACGAGCCCGCCGAGCCCGACGATGAGGAGAATCTGGTGGATCGGAAGCTTGATGCTCTCGGCCTTGGCCCCCGCGCCGTCCATGACGTCCTTGATTTTGAGTCCCTCCTGCACGACGGTCTGCCCGTAGACGCCGGGGCCGAATTCGGTCGTGATGACCAGGCGCTGGGACTCGGACCGGTCAATTTTCCGTATGGGAACCCGGACCGGCAGCATCTTGTCGCCGTCCTTGGCGTGCAGAAGGTCCGCGATGTATTTGGCCTGCTGGCGCGTGTCGGTGATTTTGACGAGGATGTAGTCGCCTACGTTGAGCGTGGTGACGGGCGTGCCGGAGACGGGCGAGAGGATGACGTCGGTTTTGAGGACGAGGTGCCGCTCGTCGCCGAGGATGGGCGGCGCCCCGGCTCCCGTCCCGGCGTCCGCCGAAGGCTCGCCGGGCGCGCCGGCCTCCGCTGCCGCGTCCGGCTGGATTTCCTTGTCGTGGATTTTCATCGCGAGCGGTGTAATTTTTTCGACGAGGCAGTTCACATCGACGTCGGAATCGCCGAGGCAGGTGCAGACGATGCGGCGGATGCGCGTGGCGAGTTCGTCGACAGACCCGGCGGAGAGGAGGGGCAGGACTTCGTCGATGGTATCGTTGAGGGAGAACTCCATTTCGGCGGCGAGGTCGTGGGAGATGGCGGGCACGAAGTTCTGTTTGATTTCGGCGTCGACGACCTTCTTCTCGATGTCCTCCCAGGACGGATCCATGGACAATTCGGCGAATTCGGCGTCATAGGTGGCGATGGTCTTCACTTTTTGGATGCGCCGTTGCGCCGAATCGGCGATGATGATGATGCCGCCGTTGAGCCGATTGGTCTTGGCGGCGTAGCGGCCTTTCACGATGAAGATGGACGGCTCGAGGAGCCGTTCGGCCTCGGCCGCGTCGTCCTTGGCCGCCTTGAGGGCAAGCGCGACATCCTTTTCGGACTGTCCGGTTTTCGCGGCGAGTTTCTGCATGTCTTCAGCTTCCACGTCGGCTTACTCCCTCATCGGAGCAGATCCAAAAGTTTGGACCGGTCCACCGTCTGTTTTGACAGATCGACAAACTTGTTCTCCCCCGAGCCTTCCGGCCGCGGCCCGCCGTCGGACAAGAGCGACTTGCCGGCGGGCATGGTCCTGCGCATGATCGTCAGGGCCACGAGAGACCAGAAAAAAACGCCGGTAAAGACCACCGTCGCCCTCAGGACCGCTTCGGCGCGGACCGAGGTCGGCGCAAAGAGAAACGCGAGCAGGGCGCACCCCAGCGAAATTACAAAAGCCGGTTTCATGAGCGGCATAAGTCCGCACAAGAATACACCAGTGTCCGGCGGGAGGCAAGCTGTTTCTTGCGAACCAGATCACGCGCCGAGGATTTTTCTGGCGATCCGACCCGCGTTGGCGGGCTCGATGTCCCCGGGCACGTCCTGCCCGCAGGCGAGAAAAACGACGGGCAGCCTGGCGGTTTCCAGAACGGGGAGGAGGGATCCGTAGGTCTGGGTTTCATCCATCTTGGTGAAAATCACCCCCGCCGGCCCCAACGTTCGATAGCAGGCGATGTACCGCTGGAGATCTGCGAGCCGGGTGGCGGCCGACAGGACGAGGAGCACGGCCGGCCCGGGGAGTTTCGCGGCGGTGAGGTGCTTCAGATAGGACGCGAAATCGGAAAGCGTGGCGGGCGAACAGGGGTTCTTGCCGGGCGTATCGACGAAAATGAGGTCCTTGTCGGCGTGCCGCACGACGGCCGATGCGAACTCGCCCTCGGACAGGACGATTTCGAAATCGGCCTGGATGAGATCGGCGTAGGTTTTGAGATGCTCGGCGGCGGCCACGCGGAATGTGTCGAGCGTCACGAACGCGATTTTCATTTTCTCGTCCCGGCTGGCCATGGCGGAGACTTTCGCGAGCGTCGTCGTCTTTCCCACGCCGGCGGGTCCGACCAGAAAGAGGATGCGGGGCCGGCGGGTGGAAAGGAGCTGGTCGAGGCCGGCGACCGGAATTTCCTGCGCGAGCCGCTCTTCGAGCCATTCCAGGGCTTTGGTTTCGTCGTTGACATCGAGGGATGGGCGCTCGAAAAAGGAGTTCATGACATCCAGCGCCGTTTGTCTGGGGACCTCCTGCAAGAGGAGCCGGCGGTAAAAGGCGGGGAGGACGCCGGGGAGGACGACCTGGTCGGAGACGGGCGGCGGGGGCGCGGCGATTTTTTCCGAGAGCGCCCGAACCTCTTTCAGCAGGATTCTGAGCGCCGATTGATCCGGCGAATCGGCGGTGGAAACCTGGAATCCGGCCGGCGTGTAGGGTTTGAAATTCCTCGTTTTTGAAGAAGGCGCGGGAGACCTCAAGGTTGAAGGCAATTCGGCGAAGGGCAGCGCGGGCTCATCCACGACGTGATCGACCGGCCGGCGAATTTTCAATCTGGCCTGCCGCTCGAGTTCCCGGATATGCAGGGGCGGTGCGGCGGCCGCCACCGGCGCGGGTGCGGGCCTGGTCTTCGGGGCTGCCGGCGGCTCATCGGACACGGGGCGGTAGGCGACGATTTGCCAGACTTTTTTTCCAAGGATCCCGCTGATTCCCCCCGTGCGGATTTCCCGCTGGCTGAGGATGACGGCGTCCGATCCAAGATCCATCTTGACCTTATGCAGGGCCGCTTTCAATGTTTCGGCCTCGTACCTCTTATACATTCATTCGACTCCTCTCAATTCCCCCGTCGTCATCCGACGGGCGCGGGCGCCGGCATGCGGACGCTGCCGCGAGTCTTCAACACGATGCCCCGCGTCACTTCGTTGAACGAAATGACCTTGAGGTTATGGACAAAGGGCGCCAAGAGATCCCAGACGGCGGGGCGAATTCTGGGCGACGCGAGGACAATGGGCGGGAACCCCTCGTCAATGAGTTTTTTCAATTCGGCGCGGAACGATTCGATGGCGTCCTGAAGCTCCCGGGGCGGCAGGTTGACGTTGGCGGCATCGGGCCGAAAGACGATGTTCTGGTGCAGCCGCGCCTCGAGGTCGGGCGCGAGCGTGACGACGTGGATACTGCCGTCCGGCTCCTTGAGCGATTCGCAGATGGTTCGAGAGAGGGCCGTCCGAACGGCCTCGGTGCGCTGCAGCGGGTCGGGGAGGGCCTTGGATTTATCGGCGAGGGTTTCGAGGATGGTGACCATGTCGCGGACCGAGATTCCCTCTCGAAGCAGCATCTGGAGGACCTTCTGGATGCCGCCCAGTTGCGCCTCGCGGACGGTCTCGTCGACGAGGGCCGGCGCGGTTTCCTTGACATGATCCAGGATTTTCTGAGTTTCCTGGCGCGTGAGGAGGTCGGCGGAGTGGCGCTTGATGATTTCGGTCAGGTGCGTGGCGATGACGGTGGTGGCGTCGACGACGGTGTATCCGGCCGATTCGGCCCTTTCGCGGTCCTTTTCGTAGATCCACACCGACGGCATGTTGAAGGAAGGTTCATTGACCGTTTCGCCTGCGATCGGTTCCTTGACCCTGGCCGGCGCCATGGCGAGGTAGCGGTCGGCATGGACGGCGAAGGCGCCGACGGTGACGCCGCGGATTTTGATGACATAGTCGTTGGCCTTGAGCTGCATGTTGTCGCGGATGCGGATGGGCGGAACGACAATACCGAGGTCGATGGCGGACCGGCGCCGGATGTTGGCGATGCGGTCGAGGAGTTCCCCGCCCTGTTCGCGGTCGACGAGCGGGATGAGCCCGTAGCCGATCTCGAGTTCCATGGCTTCGACGGCGAGGAGGGCTGTGACGTCTTCGGGGCCTTTCGTCGCCCCCTTCTTCTTCTGCTCCTCCTCTTTTTTCAGCGCCGCCTCCTTTTTCTGTTTGGATTCGGCCGACGCGACCGACAAAACGCCGGTCACGAAACTGGCGACGAGGAACGGGAAGGCCGGCAGGGGCGTGGCAAGCCCAAGAAAGAGGAGCGTGCCTGACGTGATGCCCATGGCGCGCGAGTTCATGGTGAGCTGGTTGGTGAGGTCCTTGCCGAGGTTGTCGACGCTGGCGGCGCGGGTGACGATGAGGCCCATGGAGACGGACTGGAGGAGCGACGGGATCTGGGCGACCATGCCGTCGCCGATGGTCAGGAGGGTGTACGTCTGAAGGGACTCCTGGAAAGTTTCGCCGCGCTGCCACATGCCGATGGCGAACCCGCCAAGGATGTTGATGACCGTGAGGACGATTCCGGCGGTCACGTCTCCCGAAATGAACTTGGCGGCGCCGTCCATGGCGCCGTAGAAATCGGCCTCACGCCGGATCTCGGTCCGCCGGCGGTCGGCCTCCTCGCGGGTGATGGACCCGGAGTTGAGGTCGGCGTCGATGGCCATCTGCTTGCCGGGCATCGCGTCGAGGGTGAACCGTGCGGCGACTTCGGCGACGCGCGTGGAGCCGCGGACGATGACGATGAGCTGGATCATGACGAGTGCGAGGTAAATGACGATGCCGACGATGTAGCTGCCGCCGACGACGAAATCGCCGAAGGCCGTGATCACGCCCTCCACGCCCGCCCGTCCCTCGAGGAGGATCAGGCGTGTCGAGGAGATGTTGAGCGAGAGCCGAAAGAGCGTCGAGACCAGGAGGAGGGACGGGAAGACCGAGAAGTCGATGGCCTTGTCGAGATAGACGACCGTGAGGAGCACGAGCATGGACAGGGTGATGTTGACGGCCAGGAGGAGATTCAGGATGATCGTGGGCAGGGGAATGATCATCATCATGATGACGGCGACGATGAGGACGGCGAGCATGATGTCGCTGTTCTTGACGAGCTGCTCCATCGCGAGGGGTGTTCGAATCGGCGGCATGTTCAGACGGCGGCGGTGCGGAGGCGGTAGACGAAGGCGAGGACGTTGGCGACGGCGTCATAGAATGGATGAGGGATCTCCTCGCCGATTTCGACCGCGTCGTAGAGGGCGCGCGCGAGGAAGCGGTCCTCGTAGATGGGGACGTCGTTTTTTTCCGCGATGTCGCGGATGCGCAGTGCGAGGAAGTCGGCGCCCTTGGCCAGACAGATCGGCGCGTTGTCCTCCTGCTGATCGTACCGGAGCGCGACGGCGTAATGCGTGGGGTTGGTGATGACGACGTCGGCCTTCGGGACCTTATGGAGCATCCGGCGGCTGATGAGTTCCATCATGCGCTTGCGCTGCGTGGCCTTGACCTGCGGGTCGCCCTCCGACTGCTTGTGCTCGTCTTTGACTTCCTCTTTCGTCATTTTCAGTTTATCGGTGTACTCGTACCGCTGGTAGAAATAATCGGGGATGGAGAAGGCGATCAAGAGGAGCGTGGTCCAGAGGATGATCTGGTAGGTCACCTCGCCGATGCGGGACAGGCCGTCCCAGAGTCCCATCCGCACCGTTTCGACGATGAGGCCGTAGTTGTCCCAGAAGATGTAGAACCCGACCGCGCCGACGATCAGGATTTTCCCGATGCTCTTGACCAGCTCCACCAGCGTTTCGCGCTGGGGGAGAAATCGGCTGAAGACGCGGGAGAAGTCGGGTTTGAGCGCGCCCCAGTTGAATTTGAGGTAACCCCAGTCGAAATGGAACCCGATCTGCAGGATGTCGCCGGCGATGTGAAAGGCGGCGCCGAGGATCATGACCGGCAGGGTGATCTTGATGAGCGCGAGGACGGAGAGTTGTGCGATCTGAATCATGTCGCGAACGGTCGGATCGGTGACGAGCACGGCGCCGGAGAGGAAGGCGGCGGTGAAATCGCGCATGGCGTCGATCATGAACGGGATGGAGTATTTCAGATAGGTCGCGACCGCCAGGATGGCCAGCGGCGCCGGCAGGTCTCTGCTGCGCGGGAAATTCCCTTCGCTCTCGGCCTTGCTGCGGCGCCGTGTCGTCGGCTCCTCTGTGCGGCCTTCATCCTCGGCGCGCGCGAAGAACTGGACGTCGATCGGGAATGGAATCACAAGAGGTGCGTCATGAAGAGGTCGATTTCGGTGAACATGGTCGCGAAGATTTCGGGGACGAGGTTTTCGAAATAATCGAGGAGGAGGATGAGCGTGAAGAAGCCGGCGGCGATATTGACCGGAAATCCCAGCACCATGACGTTGAGCTGCGGGGAGGCCTTGGAGAGGATCCCCAAAATGACGTGGGTGACGAAGAGGACGCCCAGGATCGGCATCACGAAGATGATCGAGACATAAAATATCCGCGAACAGAGGCTGAAGACGGCGCGGGGAAGCGCGCCGGAATGGAGTTCGAGGTGCGGCACGAGGATAAAACTTTTCTGGACCGCAATCAGGAGGAATGAAGGCCCGTCGACGGCGATGAAGATCAGGAGTGCCAGGAAGCTCTGGAATTGGGCCATGAGAGAGGCCTCGATCGCATTGAACGGATCGAGGACGTTGATGATGCCGAGGCCCATCTGCGTGTCGTAGAAACGGGCGGAGGCGTCGAAAATGGTGAAGAACATGAGGGCGATGAATCCGAGGATCATTCCGACCGCCGCCTGGCCGATGAGTTCGAAGGCGAACTCGAAGGAGGTGGCGAACGCGTGCGGGAGGAGACCCTTGGCGTAGACCATGGGAAAGACGCCGAGGGTGGCCGCCGAAGCCATCGCGACCTTGACCTGCCCCGGCGCGCCCTCGCCGGACCAGAAGGGCGCCACGGAGAACATGCCGAGGATGCGGACGAGCACGAGGAGGAACACGGTCCAGTGGGCGATGATGAGTTCGATCACGGACGCCGGTTAATGCGGTGCGATTTCATGGAGGGTTCCCCAGAGGTTCCAGATGTAGTCGTGGAAGGATTCGAGCATCCAGGGGCCGAAGAGGATGACGGCGGCGAGGAGCGCGAAGATTTTCGGGACGAAGGTCAGGGTCTGTTCGTGGATTTGGGTGGTGGTCTGGAGGATGCTGACGAAGAGGCCGACGGCGACGGAGAGGATGAGCGCGGGCGACGAGATGAGGATCGTGAACCAGAGGGCCTTGCGGACGAGATCGACGGCCTGGGCTTTATCCACGGGCGTTGTTCATACGAGGTGATAGCTCTTGACGATCGAGTAGGCGAGGAGGTCCCAGCCGTTGACGAGGACGAAAATGAGGACCTTGATCGGCAGGGAGATCATCGCGGGCGGGACCATGATCATGCCCATGGACATGAGGACGGAGGCGACGACCATGTCGATCACGATAAACGGAATGTAGATGATGATGCCCATGGTGAAGGCCGTTTTCATTTCGGAGAGCATGAAGGCCGGCACGAGGATGTGGGTCGGCACGCCCCCGCGAGACTTGGGGGCGGGCGTGCTGGAGAGCCTGAAAAACAACCCGAGGTCTTTTTCGCGGGTCTGGCTGAACATGAATTTTCTGAGTTCATGCATGGTCTTCGCGTAGGCGGTCTGGGTCGGGACCTCCTGATTATAAAAAGGCATGACGGCCTCATGGTAAATGACGGTGAAGGTCGGGGCCATAATATAAAAAGTCAGAAACATGGCCATTCCGGCGAGGATCTGCCGGGGCGGCAGTTGCTGCAGGCCAATGGCGCGCTCGACGAAGGACAGGACGATGAAGACCCGCGTGTAGGCGGTCAGCATCATGACGAGGGAGGGGGCGAGGGAAAGGACGGTAAAGATGAGGAGGAGTTCGAGGGAGAGCGCCATTTCCTTCGGATATTTGGCCTGCGTGATCGTCAGCTCGACTTTGGGCACCGGGATGTCGATGGCCATGGCCGGCAGGCAGAAGATCAAGACAGGGAGGGCGACGGCGAACAAATGAAACAACCGATGCAGCCCCGGTCGAATCATTTTTCATTTTCCTTTGGATTCAGCCGGCGGATGCGGTCGAAGACTTCCTGGAGCGTTTTCTCCCGCGCGGAAGGCCTGACCGGCGCGTCGGGCGTTGCGACCGTCGGAGCGGGGGGCCGCCGGAAGAAACGGCTGAGGGCATTCTTGAACGGGATCGGCGGAATGGCGATGGCGAGGGCCTCCTGGGAGGCCCGCGTGCGGATCTCGCTGATTTTGTCCCGGTCGGTGATCTGTCCGAGCGACACGATGCCGCTTCTGCTCATCGAAACCACAAAGAGGACGCCGCCGACGTCGAGGATTTGCACCATCACGCCCTGCGCGACGGAAGAGGTCGCCAACACCTGGATGAGATCGCTGCCCGCCTCCCGCCGGCGCCGGCGCCAGGCCAGGTAGAGCGATCCGATCATGAGACTTCCGAAGAGCATCACCAGCAGAATGGGTCTGAGCATGGAGGGCATAAAAGAATCAGACCGCGCCGTCACAGGCGACGACGTCGTCAGAAAAGCGATATCGGTATCCGGAATAACGGCATTCGCCGGCAGGATCAAGGCCAACCCCGCGAGGGCCGCAACGGTCGTGCGCGCGGCCACGTCGGACAGCCTCACCCCTATTCCCCCTGTCTCCTGTCCGCCCCTCACGGACAGCCCGAAGCTTGCTCTTACAACAGTTTAGGGATGAATGCAAGCGAAAACGTCACAAAAAACTCAGGTCAGGGAATTGATCTCCTTGAGCGTTTCCATGCGTTCGAGGATGATGTCCTCCGTGGTGGGTGGGACGTCGATGCGTCCGTCGAGCGCGCCGTCGAGGAGGCCGACCGCGTCATCCAGCGCGCGCGCGAAGAGGTCGATGCATCGTTTCATGCCGGGATGATCCGGGGGCAGATGCGAGAAATACGCAACGATTTTGGATTCGTACTGCGCGCAGGCGGTGAGGATGAATCCGTCGGCGTCGATGTGCTTCATGTTTTCGATCCTTTGGAAAGCGGCCGCGTGGTCTCCGGCCGCGACGCGGCGATTCAGATCGCCGCAGGCCGCGCGCGCGCGGGCCAGGGCGGCGGGAACGTCGGGTCTCGGAAAGGGGCGCGGCTGAACGTCCGGCCGTGCGCGCCCGGGCGGCCGGGGGTATCGCTCGTACACTTGCTGGACGGGGACGTGTTCGAATCCCGGCAGATGCACGCCGCGGGTGGTGCAGTTGATCAGCTTCCGGCGCGAGCCCTGGGCCTGCCGGACGAACCATTCGGCGTAGGACATGTAGTCCATCGTCGTTTCGACCTTCCCGCCGCCGATGGCCGGAAGATACAGACTGTCCGGCTCGGCCAGCACGACGCTGGTGTAGCGATCCAGGACCTGCGTGGCCGAGTATTTCGAAGGCCCGAGGTAGGACAGGTCCTGGCCGATGAGGCACAGGGGGCTGGCGCCGAGGAACTCCGAGATCGTGAACGCGCAGCAGGAAACGGACCCGCCGGAAAGGATGAGCGGGAAGCGGAGGTGCGGCTGGAGCTGCCGGGCGATCCAGTTGCTGACGGGATTGAGCCGGCTGCCGAACCAGAAGACCTGGCCGGGCAGATCGAGGAAATTGGAATGGACCTGGAGCGGGAGGAGCCATCGGGCGCGCCCGATTTGCGGAAAGGAAAGAAGCCGCTCGCGAAGGCCCTCGAAGGGGTCCGGGTCGATGTGGATGATGTAGTCGGGGCACCAGCCGGCCTGGAGACACAGGAGGGCGGTGCGGGTGGTCGCGAGGGTGACGATTTTTCGCGGATCGATGGACTCGATGCCGATCGACGGCCCGGCGCCGATGATGAGGAGCGTCTCGTCTCTGTGGCGGTCGATGAGCTGATCGAGGGTGAAAATCCGTTCGGGAAGCTGCCGGACTTTTTGAATGGACTGGAGCGCGCAAATCTTGTACGTCCAGCCGAGGGTGTTGAGATCGAAGTGCGCCAAGCGGGACGCGTATTTGTATCGTTCCAAAAGATCGGTCGCGAGGGCCTGGACGCGGGCGCGGTCGCCTGCGAGGACGCATTCGAAATTTTCGAGCAGTCCCGGCTGGACGTGCTCGACGGCGACATGGAGGAACTCGGCAGGGCTGGAGGCGTGGATGACCACTTTGCCCGGCAGCGGGCCGTGGTCGCGGCCAAACCAGACCACGACCCGGTGGTGGGGACCCACCGCCCGGGGCGTATCGGTGACCAGAAAGGCGCTCAGCGGCCTTGCTCCCCCCTCGCGCCGTTCCGGTCTAAATGACGCCCCGGAATCGCTCCATGGGCGAAACGATGTCCGTGATGCGGAGGCCGAAATTCTCGTCGATGACCACGACTTCGCCCTTGGCGATGAGTTTGCCGTTGACCATGAAATCAACGGGCTCGCCGGCGAGTTTGTCGAGTTCGACGATCGATCCGGAGCCGAGGTTCAAGACGTCATGCACCGTCATTTTGGTTCGGCCAAGCTCCACGGTGATGTTCATCGGAACATCGAGGAGCAGATTCAGATTGGCCGGCATCTCAGGCGCGGGCGCCGTTTCAAAGGATCCGAATTCCACCTTTTGCACGGGCCGCGTCTCGGCCGGCGAAACGGGAGCGGGCTGCGCCGCGTGAGCGGGCGCCGCGGGTTGCTCACCCATGATCATGATCCATTCTCCCTCCATCAGATTCTGAATTGAGGCTGTGCCGGTGATGACCGAACAGCCCGGAAGCCGCGCCAGCGGAAGATTGGCCAGGTCGGCCGCTGTTTCGGCGATAAGCGTCTGCGGGTTGGTGACCCCTCCGGTCCCAAGGGCGGTGAAGAAACTGCCGGTAATCAAATTGGCGAATTCTGTAACGGCCGATATATAAAGGTCACTGAAAGTTTCCGGCGGTTTCGATCCGTCTCCGCCCATCTTGATGTCGCTGATCCGCCCGCCCATGTCCTTCGGGATCGCCAGGAGAAACCCGCCGCCGGGCGACCCGCCGTAAAAAATGACGGCCGGGACCTTGACCGCGGCCGTGGCCGTGGAACCCGGCCGGGACGATACCGCGACCTGGCTGAGTTCGACTTTCCGGCCAAGATCCGCGGTGGCGGTATCAGCGATGGCGGCGGCGGCGCGAAGCACGTGGGCCGCTGCGCCGGGCGGAGGCGCGGCCGGTCCGGGCGCGGGCGCGGCCGCGGCCGGCGGCGGAGGCGGCGCGGCTGCCGCGGGGGGCGCGCTGGCCTCCAGCCCTTGGAGAAGGGCGTCGATGTCACCCTGTGATAAGAGATCTTCTCCCATGGTTCCTCCTTCTAAGTGTCATTGATCCGCTTGTTCCCCGCGCTCCCGAATCTTGTCCATCTCCCCGACCGCCTTGGTGATCTTCGCCGCCAGCTTCATTTTGTGGACCCCCGGGATGCAGAAGAATTTCGGATTGTCGCGGACCTTCAGCATGAACTGCTCGTCCGCGTGCAGGTCCAGCTTGACGACGTCGCCGCGCTGGAGCCGGAGAATATCGCCGACCGTGAGGCGCGTCTTGCCGATTTCGACCTTGAGCGGCACATAGATTTCACCGATGCGCTGCTTGAGGTTTTCGATCTGCTCCTCGGTCGAGCGCTTGCGGATGGACGAATACCAGAACTGGGCCGAGAGCTTGTTGACGATCGGCTCCAGAACGATGTAGGGGATGCAGAGGTTGATCATGCCCTCGACCTCGGAGACCTTGGTTTCCAGGGTCACGAGCACGACCATGTCGTTGGGCGGCACGATCTGGACGAACTGGGGATTGGCCTCGATCTTGTCGAGCTTGGGTTTCAGATCGACGACGTTGGCCCAGGATTCGCGCAGGGACGCGAGTATTTTTTGGACGATCCGCTCCATCACCGAAATCTCGATGTCGGTCAGCTCCCGGGACAGGTTTGTCGAATAGCCCTTGCCGCCGAGGATGCGGTCGATGATGGTAAAGACGATGCTGGGGTCGATCTCGAACACGCTCGATCCTTCGAGCGGCTGCATCTCGACGATGGCGAGGGTCGAGGGATTCGGAAGGGATTTCACGAACTCCTCGTAGGTGAGCTGGTCGACGCTGGCGACGTGGACGTGGACGAGCGCGCGAAGCTGTGCGGAGAGGGAGGTGGTGACGAAACGCGCGAAGGTCTCGTGGATCATCTGGAGGGTCCGGATCTGGTCCTTGGAAAACTTGTCCGGCCGCTTGAAATCGTACGGCTTGATTTTGGGTTTCTTGCGCTTCTGCTGCGAATAGATTCTGGGTTCGCCGGGCACGCCGGTGATCTGCGAGGGGGCGTGCTCCGCCCGCGACGGCGCGAGGGATGGCGCGGGCGCGAATCCGCCGAGGGCGGGCTCGACGAGCGTCGCGGCGGCAGGTGCGGCGGGCGCGGCGGCCGCGGCGCCGGCGGGCGCGGCCTCGGCCGGCGCGGAGATCGCGGCCAGAAGCTGGTCGATCTCGTCCTGCGACAGTACTTCAGCCATTACTGGATGATGTACTCCTCGAACATGATGTCGACGATGGAGCCGTTTTCGAGGACCTCGTTCATGCGCGAGAGGAGTTCCTCCTCGACATGGTCGAGGTTTTTGATCTGCAGCGCCTCCAGGTCCTTGCTGCCGATGACGCGATAGACGATCTCCCGCAGCATCGGGATCCGGTCGGTCAGCTCGTTGAAGAAGTCCTGGCCCTTTTTGTCATAGTCCTTGGAGTATCCCAGCCAGATGACGCACTTCAGATTGTGCTGCTCCCCGCGGTCGGTGACGACCATCTTGAAGTCCGGCATCTCCTTGCTGCCCAGCCGGAAGGGCTTGAGGGCCTTGAGCGTCGATTTGCGCTCCTCGTCCTTCTTTTCGGGTTTGCCGCCGGAATAGGGGTCCTGGGTCATCTGCGCGACTTTCCAGGACACGAAGACGACGATGGCGAGAAGGACGAGCGCGATCGAAGAAATGATGATGATCTTGAAGACCATCGGTTTTTTCTTCTTCTCGCCTTCTTCCCCCTCGGCGCCCTCCGCCGGCGGCGCTCCTTTCCCCTTGTCGTCCTTCTTCTCCTCTTTCTTCCCTTTCTCTTCAGCCATTTTTCGATCACTCCTTCAGCGTTAAGGACATTCTATCGCGCATGGGCCGGGGTGTCAAAGCTCCTGGGCGATGGACCCGAGTTGCCGGCGATAGCGCAGAATGCGGTCCATGACGGTTTCGACCGTATCCTTGACGACGATCTTCCGCCCGGACGCAAGACTGATGATGGTATCCGGCGTCTTCTCGATGAACTCGATCTGGTGCGGATTCACGAAGAATTTTTCGCCGTTCAATCGCATCACCTCGATCACTGCTTCAGCGCCAGCACTTCCTGAATCATCTGGTCGGCGGTCCGGATGGTTCGGGAGCTGGCCTGAAATCCGCGCTGGGTGATGATCATTTCGGTGAACTCGACGGTCAAGTCGACATTGGAGCCTTCGAGGGCGCCGCCGATGACGTTGCCTCGGCCGGCCCGCTGGGCGACGCCGACGATGGCCGTGCCGGAGTTGCCGGTGGTGCGGTAATAGCTGTTGCCTTCCTTCAAAAGTCCCGCCGGGTTGACGAATTGCGCAAGGGCGACCTGCGCGAGGTCCTGGGCCTGGCCGTTGTCAAAGAGACCGACGATGATGCCGGCCAGGTTGACGTTGAGTTCCTTGAGGGTGCCCTTGCCGAACCCGTCCTGCCCGGAGATCTGGCTGTCGTTGGGCGCTGCGAATTGAACGACGGAGGTGAAATCGGGTGCGATATCGACGCGCGCGGCGCCTTCGGCGGGCGGCGGCGCGCCGCCGTCGTCGGCGGGGTCAAAGATGATCTGGAGCAGGCTGGAGGGCCGGTTGGTGTCCTTCATCTGCTGTCCGACTTCGGACTCGAAAATTTCCGAATTGGATGCGTCGAACTTGCCGTCCTTGTCGAAGACGAGCTTGCCGAATCCCGCGAGGCCCACGTTGTTTTTGTTGTTGGGCGTCGGGTCGTCGACGGACCAGAGCCAGGTGTTCTGATCGACGCGTTCGAAGACGGTTTTGAGGACGTGCGGCGTGCCGAGGGAGTCGAAGACGTTGGCGCTGGCGGCGAACTGGAATTCATTCGCCGTTTTCAGCTTGGCCTTGACCGGCTGGCCGGAGGAGACCTCGTTGAAGGTCGTGTCGTTGGTGTTGGGCGCGAAGGTGAGCGCCTCGCTGCCGGAGTTGCCGCTGGGGATGACGAAGTCGCTGAGGATTTTGGTGGCGGCCGTGTTGAAGGTAAAGGAGGCGCCGGCGAACCCGGTGCCGGCCCAGAAGCTCGGATCGATTTTGATGCCGTTGGAGCTGAAGGTCGCCCCGGTGTTGCCGTTGCCGAGCGTGCCGAATGCGGAGCCCTTGATGGTGAAGGTGGTCCCGGTGTTGAAGGTGATGGTCCAACTGTCGACCGGCGCGGTGCCTTCGACGGTCACCGTCGAGAGGGTGAGGGTGTTGGATCCGCTCGTGGTGCTCTGTGGAAACGTGGGGCTGGCCGCGAGGCGCGTGCTGGTTTCCTCAACCGTGAAGAAGTCGCGGTTCAGGGTCGACGACCGGGAGTAGGACGTTTTCCATTCGTAGATGTCGCCGTCGTATCCGCTGGTGGAGGAATTCAGGTCGCCGCCCTTGGTGGAGTTCCAGTTTTCGGACTGGATGAAGAGTTCGCCGGTGTTGGCGGTGTTGACATCTCCCGCGGCCGCGTCCACGAAATCGCCGTCGTTGTTGGCGTCCAGCTTGCCGCTGATGCTGTCCCAGGAGGTTTTGCGCGTGATGACTTTGTTGGCATATCCGCCCGCGGTTCCCGTGGAGGCGCCAGAGGAGACGACGCGCACCGTGGCGGTTCTCAGGGCTGTGTAGAAACTCGCGATGGAGTCGGTGTCGGTCGTGAAGTACCGGGTGCTGGTTTCGTCCAGCCATGTGACCTTGCTGATGCTGTTGAGTCCGGACGGGAAAGATTTTGAATAGAAGAGCGCGAATTCCGCGTCGGAGGTGCTGCTGCCGAAGACGGCGCGCCAGACGGTCTGAGAAAGGCCCTGGGAAAGATTGGGCCTGGAGGTCGCGCTGTCGGCGGTTCCGCCGGCGACGGAGGGGCCGTCGACGTCGCGGACCTGATTGACGTAGACGTTGCTGAGCGTTCCCGCGCCGCTGGAATTTTTGTTGAGCGGATCGGAGGGCCGAAGAGACGGCCAGTCGTCTTCGGTGGTCTTGGGCTGTTCCATCGGGAAATCAAATATCAAATTGCCGTTGCCGCGCTTGGTCCGGAAATAGAGTGTGTCGCCGGTGACCGCCGTCCCGGCCCAGTCGGTCGACCGGATGACGAGCTGTCCGGCGAAACTCTGCTTGGTGTCGTCCTTGATCTGGAAATCGGAGCTGCGGTCGGCGCTGGCGGCGATGGTGTTCCAAGTGGCGGTGGAGGACGTGCCGGGATCGAAATCCTGGGAGAATTCAAGCTTGTAGCGGTTCAGGTTGTTGGCATTGTTGAACGTGACCCGCCAGTAGCCGGCCATGTCGCCCGGGAAGATGCTGTTGAGGGAAGTGTCGGGGTCGGTGGTGCCGTGCTCAACGGTGCGAATGGCGTTGAGCTTGACGGTGCTGCCGGTTTTCAGATCATCGAGGTACGAGGTGCGGGTGACATTGGCGATCTCGCTGTCGTCGGTGTTGATGAAATTCTGTTTGACGGTGCCGTCGGAATTAAGTTCGAGGATGCCGGCGACCGCCTTGCCTGTGTTGGAGTCGATGACGGTATCGCCGACCTCGAAGCCCGCCGGCGGATTGGTCAGCCACTCGGCCGAATAAAAATAGGTTCGCTTGGTAGGATGCGTGTGCCGGAAGGACATCTGGAAAGACCGCGTCACTCCGTTCTGGACGTACGACAGTTCGATGGGGTCGATGGCGATCGCGTTGGTGGCGTCGAGGTTGCCGTTGAAGGTAACGGAGGCGCTGGCCTTGGCGGCGGCGGTCTGGCCGATTTTGACCTTGACGTTTTCGATGGGATTGACGTTGGGGCTGATGACGAGCTGGCCGGTGGTGGCGTCGACCGCCGCATTCCAGCCCTGGACAAAATTCCCGGTCCCGGGATCGACCAGATTGCCGCCGCTGTCGAAATCAAACGCGCCCGCCCGCGTGTAGTGGAGGTCGGACACGCCGCCCTGGCCCTTCATGACGAAAAACCCCGTGCCTTCGACGGCGACGTCGGTGGTTCTCCCCGTGCGCTGAAGCTGTCCCTGGGAGAAATCGACGGTGATGGCGCCGACCTTGACGCCCAGGCCAATTTGTTTGGGATTGACGCCGCCGAGCGTGGCGGTGGGGGCCTGCGAAATGAACAGGGTCTGGGACAGAAAGTCCTTGAAGGTCATGTTGCTCTTTTTGAAGCCGATGGTGTTGGTATTGGCGAGGTTGTCGCCAATGACGTCCATCCGCTCCAGATGAGCCTGGAGACCCGACACGCCTGAAAAGAACGATCGAACCATTTAATGGACCACCTCTTCTTCTACGTTTATCCCGCGCTGCGGGACGGCTGCGACTATTTGTGCGGCTGAATGGTTCCCTCGAACAATCAGCGTTCCGGCATCCTCACCTTGACCACCTCGTCCATCGTATATTCTATTCCGTTGACTTGCAGCATCGCCACATCGCCCTCGAACCGGATCTGGCCCACCGTACCGGTCACTTCGAGCGGCGCCTGGCCCTCATCGAGAAGCT
This sequence comes from Candidatus Lindowbacteria bacterium RIFCSPLOWO2_12_FULL_62_27, assembly GCA_001784175.1. Classification (GTDB taxonomy): domain Bacteria; phylum Lindowbacteria; class 2-12-FULL-62-27; order 2-12-FULL-62-27; family 2-12-FULL-62-27; genus 2-12-FULL-62-27. Next base: position 119,316 of record MFPR01000001.1, on the reverse strand, counting down.
GGTCGGTCGGCCGGACCGTGACTTCGGCGCCGAGGATCGCCACGGCGTCGGTCTTGGAAGACGATCCGAGGAGTTTCTCCATCGTCGTGTTGAGCTTGACCATCTGCTCCAGTCCGGTGAACTGGGCCATCTGGCCGAGGAACTCCTCGTTGTTGACCGGCTCGCTCGGGTCCTGAAACCGGAGCTGGGTGACCAGCAATTTCAAAAAGGCGTCCTGCCCGAAGGCGTTCCCCCCGGTTCCCTCGAGGGCCTTCGGCGATTCCTTTCTGAAAATATCCGTCTGCGCTGCAATGCCTGACGTTATCGGCATGTCCTTCCTCCTGTTTTCGCTTTTCGCCGTTCGCCATTCGCCGTTCGCCCAACAGAGCGAACAGAGAATAGCGAACAGAGACAAGCGATCATGCAACCAAAGATAAGTGCAGTCCCATACCTGCGAGCGCATAGGCGACCTGCGCGCCGCTTGAATCCATCGGAAGCTCCGGTTCGTCGCCGCTTCCAAACTCCACGACCCGCCTTAGTCCCCCGGACTGTCCGTCCCGGGGCTGCGGCCGGCCGGCGTCGCTGCGAACTTCAACGGAGAGCGAGCTGATTTCAATGCCGACCTCCGCCATCTTGTCCTTCAGCAGGCCCTCGTTCCGCTCGATCATATCCCTGACTTCGGGCCGGTCCGTCACGAACTGCGCCTGCATCTTGCCGTCTTCGACCACGATCTTGATGTTCAGGCTGCCGAGCTGTTCGGGCTTGAGCTGAAGGGTCATTTCCGACCGGCCCTGATCCACGAAGAGTTTGGCCTTCGCGACCATGTCCGAAAACGTCGCTTCGGGTTTGACCACCGTTTCCGGCCGCCCGCTCAGATAGCTCGCGAGCCTGCGGGCCGACTGCGCCAGTTTGTCCTGCGCCCGGGCCGACTGCGATTCGGCGTGGCCGCCGCCCGCGTGCTGCTGCGCGCCGGCGTTGCCGGCCGCCGCTGTCATCCGGGCCGGCGCTCGAACCGCATCGACGGCCCCTCCCCGTCCGCCCGTGTCCTGCATCGCCTTCAAGGCGATCTCGGGCGCGGGAAGGATCGGGACGAGCGGCGGCGCGAGTTCCACCGCGCTCCTGGCCTGGAGGCCTGTCAGCTTCTCAAGATCTCCGATGCTCCGTTTCTTCCTGCCGGCGTCATACGCCTCATGACTGTCCTTCAGAATCGAGATGTCGTTCTCATCCGAGCGACGAAACGTCGGCCGCTGTTCCCTGCCGTCCGTCCGCTCAGGGCCGTTGGGTCTTTCCTCGGCCCTTTCGCGAACTTTCGGCGTCCTTGCCTCGGCGTCTTCCGGGCGGGGTCCCTTCTGGGATTCGGGGGCTTTCGGCGCTTCCTTTGCCGCAACAGGCGCGTCGTCTTTCTCTTTCTTCCGCGCCTTGCGCTCCGGCCCGCGTTCCTGTTGAACCGCGGGGCCGCGCTCCGGCGCCTGCGTCTCGCGCCGGCCGGCCGCCGATTCGGTCGGTCGATCCTTGTCGTCGGATCGGCGGATCTCTCTTTGCGGCGCTCTGGATTTCTCCGCGAGCGTTCCCTCGCGCCGCTCGATCTTGATTTCCGCCCGTTCCGCCGGCCGGACCGTTGGCCTGGCCTGGGGATCAGCCTTGACCTGGAGGGCGGCTGCGTGCACGATGAGATTTTCGTGCGCATCCGCCTTCCGGGCCGTCTCCTTCGGAGGCTTCGGTTTTTGCTCAGGTTCGACCCTCGATTTCGCCGTTTCCTTCGCCGATTCAGCCGCCTGGGACTTGGGATCCACCGCCGCCGGTCCCGCGAAGTCCGCGTTTTTTCCGGCGTCCGAGTCCCTGGGGTCGGCGCGTTTCGGGATTCGTTTCAGCGAATCCGAGCCGAGTTCCAGGCTGTTGTCGACCATGGCGAAGATCGAGGAGAACCGCACGCCGTCGCCGCTGCCCGCGTGATTTTTTCTTCGACGCAGGTCGTTCTCCAGCGCGGCGCGCTTGAGTTCCGAATTCCGTTCGGCCGATTCTCTCGATTCGAGGTGGACGTTCTGCAAGTCCTGCATCGTGTCCTGTCCTCTCAGTTGTGTGCGTCCCCGCCACGCGGGGCCGCGGTTTTCGGGTTCCCTCTCACCTCCTTACGGCATATCAAATATTTATTGCGTCACCGTTTCCGGCCTTCCCATTTTGAGCGTGAGCGCCGTGGCGCGCTCCCTCGGCATCTGCGCCAGGATGATGGCGACGATGTCGGCCCTCATGCGCTGGAGGAGGTCCACGACGAGTCCGTCCTCCTGGCCCTCCAGTTGTTTGGCGGCGGCGTCGGGCGGCATGGCCGTGTAAATTTCGACGAGCCGGTTGAGCCGCCGGTCGCGGCTCTCCTCGAGCCGGGCCTGCTCGGCGAGCTTGTTTTCAATCTCGCGGATCTGCCGCCGCCGCTGCTCGAGCATCTCGCTTTCGTGCATCAGCGATTTCTCGCGTTCCGACAGCTCCAGCTCCTTGTTCGCCAGGACCTGTTCCTTCTCCGCGATCGCCTCCTGAATCCGCTCGAGTTCCCGTTTCTGCAGTTCCGCCGGCGTCAGCCGCTCCTCCGCCACCGTGTAGCCGACAAAGGGCAGCCGGGCCAGGAGCGGCTGCACCGCGCCTTTGACGTCATAGATTCCCGCATACTGCACGGACCAAAGCAGGAGAAAGACGCTGGACAGAAAGACGCCGAGATATCCGAGAAAGGCCATCTTCCTCAAGATTGCGGCGCCCCTTCATTCAGCCGCCGCCGGATGTCAAACACCTTGCGGATGTATTCCTGCGTTTCCGCGAACGGCGGAACGCCGCCGTACCGGGTCACCGCGCCGGCGCCCGCGTTGTAGGCGGCGAGCGCGAGCTGTTCATTGCCGTTGTATTTCGAGAGCAGGTTCGACAGATGGGTGAGCCCGGCCTGGAGATTGACCTGCGGCTCGAAGAGGTCGTTTTCGTCCTCCACCCCCAGAGACGCGGCGGTGTGGGGCATAAGCTGCATGAGCCCGAGCGCCCCTTTGGGCGACCGCGCGCCCGGGTTGAAATTGGATTCGACCTGCATGACCGACAGGGCCAGGTCCGGGGGCACATTGTATTTGGGCAATTCCTGTCGCAAGACGTCCATCAACTCTTTCTCCGTCGTAGTCGCGGAAGGCACCGCGCGGCGGCGCGCGTCCGGGGCCGAATCAGTTTCGGCCAACGACTCTGTTTTTTTTCCATCCGTGGGTTGCCGTTCCTGTGCGCGGTTGAGCGCGGAACGGAAGGAGCCGGCGTCCTGCCGGGGATTTTTCTCGATGGCCGGATCCGGCTGCATTTCCGAGACGTGCTGCTGAATCGACTCGAATCGTTCCGAGATCTCCATCATCTTTTTCAGGACTCGCTCGAGCCCTGAAAAGCCCGTGTAGCCGACGGGACCGATCATCTGTCCAGAGACCCGCGCCGGGCCGCTTCGCGGACGGCCCCGCCGACTTCATCAATGGTCTTCTGTTCGGCCGTCTCCTCCTCTTTCTTGAATGCGTGATATCGTTTATCCTTCAATTTTTCCAGCAGCTTGCGTTTCCGCGCGGCCTCGATGAGCGCCTGCCGGGCGGCTTCGACGGCCTCTCGCTGGCGGTCGAGATCCACCGCGGCGCGCACGAGTTCCATTTCGAGCGCCTCGAAATACCGCTGATGCGCGACGAAGATGCGGATGTCGGCCACGGGCTCGGAGAGGATCGAGCGGCCGCGGAGATACTCATCGGACTGGGCCTTTTCGAGATTGGAAATTTTTTGAAGGATGTTCCACTCTTTCTTGCGCTCGACGGCCAGCTCGTTCTGCTTCATTCGCTCCTGCGTGGCTCGGATGTCAAGGATGCGCTGAAGCTTGAATTTGAAGCCGGCCATCAGCCTTGAAAGACCGCGCGCATTTTTTCGAGCATCGCGCCGTAAGGCTCGTTTTCCTCCACCGCCTGCTGGAGGAAGGCCCGGGCGGGTCCGATGTGCCGGAGGGCCGCGTCGATGTCGGCGTTCTGCCCGGCGACGTAGGCGCCGATGTTGACCATGTCCTCCGCGTCGCGATAGACGGCAAGCGTCTGGCGCATCCGGCCCGCGAGGTCCTTCTGTTCCTGGGCCACGAGGTGCGTCATGACGCGGCTGATGCTGTTCAAGACGTCGATGGCGGGATAGTGGTTGCGCGCGGCGATGTCGCGGGAGAGGACGATGTGGCCGTCGAGGATGGCGCGGACGGTGTCGGCGATGGGCTCGTTCATGTCGTCGGCCTCGACGAGGATGGTGTAGAGGCCGGTGATGCTGCCGGTCACGGAGGTGCCGGTGCGCTCGAGGAATTTGGGGAGCATTTCAAAGACGCTCGGCGGAAATCCGCGCGTGGCCGCCGGCTCGCCGACCGCGAGGCCCACCTCGCGCTGGGCCCGCGCGAACCGCGTGACCGAGTCCATGAGGAGGAGGACGTCCTTGCCCTGGTCGCGGAAATACTCGGCGAAGGCGGTGGCTGTGAAGGCCGACCGCATGCGGATGAGCGGCGCCTGATCGCTGGTGGCGATCACCACCACCGACCGTTTCCGCCCCTCCTGCCCGAGGTCTCTCTCCAGAAACTCGCGCACCTCGCGGCCGCGTTCGCCGATCAGCGCGATGACGTTCACGTCGGCCCGGGCGTATCGCGCGAGCATGCCGAGCAGGGTGCTCTTGCCGACGCCGCTGCCGGAAAAGATTCCGATCCGCTGGCCGCGGCCGATCGTCAGAAGGCCGTCGATGGCGCGGATGCCGGTTTCGAGGGTGCGGCGGATGACCGGGCGGTCGAGGGCGTTGGGCGGGAGGCGATGGACGGCGCATCGGTCGGCCGTTGGCGGAATCGGGCCTGCGCCGTCGAGCGGGCGGCCGAATCCGTCGACGATCCTGCCGAGAAGCTCGGGGCCGACGGGGACCGACAGGCTCGATCCCGAGGCGTAGACGGTGCATCCGGCCGAGATCCCGTGGATTTCGCCGATGGGCATGAGCATCAGTTTCCCGTCGCGAAAGCCGACGACCTCGGCCGGCCGGCGGGTCCTGTCCTCGAGGACGATTTCGCACAACTCGCCGACTTTGGCCGGCGGCCCAGTCGATTCGATCAAGAGGCCCACGACGCGGCTGACCCGGCCGAAGGGCCGCGTCATTGGCTCCCGGGACTGCTCCAGCGCCCGGTCGAGGAGGTCAGGCATGGATCAAAGAACGGATCGAGGGATCAGCCGGTCGCGGAGGGTCTCCAGTTTTTTGGCGACAGTCGCATCGATGAATTCCAGACCCGTTTCGACGACCGCGTCGCCGGGCTGAAGCGTTTCGTCGGCCAGAAAGGTCGCGGGCATGTCGCGGAAGGCGTCCGGGGAAAGTTTTCGAAATTCCTCGAGATGCGCGACGTCATCGGGATGGACGCGGATGCGGAGCGGGTGGGCATCCCGGACCTGCGCGAGCGCCTCCCGGACCGCCTCGCGGACAACGGCGGGGTCGATCCGGATTTTCTGCCGGACGACGCGTTCGGCGACGGCGAGGGCCGTCTCGATGAGCTTGGACTCGGAGGCGGCGATGTGGTCGAGAAAGGCCTCGCGGGCCTCATGAATTTTCTGGCGCATCCGTGCCAGCTCGTCGGCGATGGACTTCGCGGCGGTTTCCAACCCTTCCTGGCGCCCAGAGGCCAGGCCCTCGTCATAGCCGCGTTTTTTTTCGCCGTCGAGCTGCGCCTGCGCCGAGTCGCGGATGCGTCGCGCCTCCTCCTCGGACCCGGCGCGGACCTGCGCCAGGTCCGCCTCGAGCGCCGTCTTCTTCTGCCCGTAGGCGTCGGCCATCTCCTTGGCCTCCCGCTCGTAGGTGGCCCGAAGCTCGGCGAGTTCCGTCTTGACCCGGCTGATCTCGTCCTCGATGTCGCGCAGATACCGCGAGCGGAGGCTGGTGATGCCGGGGCGCTCGCCGAGAAGCACGTCACTGCCGCCGTAGCGGAGCTCCCCCGCCCGATAGATGTTTTTAGACAACGAGTTCCTCTTCGCCTCCGCGCGCGACCACGATCTCGCCCTCCTCCTCCAGCCGGCGGATGATCCCGACCACCCGCTGCTGGGCCTCCTCAACGTCCCTCAAGCGCACCGGGCCCATGTATTCCATGTCCTCGGCGAGCATGGAAGCGGCGCGTTTGGACATGTTGGCGAATATTTTTGTCTTGACGTTTTCATCGACGGACTTGAGCGCCAGCGCCAGCTCCTTGGTGTCGACCTCGCGGAGGACCTGCTGGATGGCGCGGTCGTCGAGCATGACGACGTCCTCGAACACGAAGAGGCGCTTCTTGATCTCCTCCGCCAGTTCCGGGTCCTCCTCTTCGAGGGTCTCCATGATGCCCTTCTCCGTCGCGCGGTCGACGTTGTTCAGGATGTCGACCACGGTCTGGATGCCGCCGGCGAAGGCGTATTCCTCGTTGACGAGCGAGGAGAGCTTGCGCTCCAGGACGCGCTCGACCTCCCGGAGGACGTCGGGGCTGGTGCGGTCCATGGTGGCGATGCGTTTGGCGACGTCGGCCTGGGTTTCGAGCGGAAGCTGCGAGACGATCGCGGAGGCCATCTTGGGGTCCAGGTAGGAGAGGATGAGGGCGATGGTCTGCGGGTGCTCGCCCTGGATGAAGTTCATGATGTGGCTGGGCTCGGCTTTTTTGATGAAGTCAAAGGGCTTGACCTGGATGGAGGCGGTGAGTTTTTCAATGATCTGCATGGCGCGCTGGCTGCCGAGGGATTTTTCGAGCATCGCCCGGGCGTAGTCGATGCCGCCCTGCTGGATGACCTCCTGGGCCATCAGCATCTCGGAAAACTCGCTGACGACCTTGTCGCGCTCGCCCGGATCGATGCGCGGGTGCCGCGCGATCTCGAAGGTCACGCCTTCGATTTCCTTTTCGTTGAGATACTTCAATATTTTTGAACTTGGCTCGTCGCCCAGCGTGATGAGCAGCACAGCCGCCTTGGTGCGGCCGGCCATTTTTTCTTCGGCCATTACGGTTCCCCCATTCCCCGGTTACTCACCCTCAAATAACCACGTTCGCATGACGGATGCAACCAGCTCGGGCTTTTCGAGCGCCGTGCGGCGGATCCGCTCGATCATCTCGCGGCGCTGCCGCTCCTCGGCCGCCAGCTCCGCCTCGATGAGGGCCGGGGCCGCCTTCGCCATCGCCTCCTCGCGCCGCCGCGCCAGCTCCTCCGCCTTGCGGCGGCGGTACTCGCGGATGTAGTAGATCACGGCGATGAAGAAGATCGAAAACAGAACCAGGAGCGCAATGATCATGACCGCGTTGCGCTTGTTCCGGGCGCGCTCCCACGCCTCGTCCTCGGCCTTGAACTGCGCCTCCCGGTTGAACTGGATGTTGCGCACGGTCACGGCGTCGTTGCGGGCGACGTCAAATCCGATGGCGCTCTGGACGATGCTCTGGATGGTCTCCAGCTCCTCCTTCGAGACCGGACTGTACTTTCGCTTGCCGACTTTGCCGGTCTTCTCTTTCTCGATCTCCCACATGCCGTCGACGACGACCGAGGTGGTGAGTCGCTTGATGGCCGGGGATTTCACCATCCGGGTGATTTCCTTGTCGGTGATCCAGTTCGTCCGCCGCTCCTTTTCGTCATACTTGATCGGATGCTGCAGGACCTCCTGGTAGGAGGCGACGTTGGACGCGACGCCGGGTTGTCCGCCGGGCCGGATGCCCAAGCCTTCCATGTGAATTTCTTTTTCCTCGTCCGAGACTTTGAGCTGCTCGAATCCCGGCTTACGGTAATTCTCCATCGTTCTTTCGAGCAAGTCAAAATCCATCGCGACGTCGGCCATGACGCGGACGCGGTCGAAGGCGAGGATGCTGCCGAGATTGACGAGGACCTTGTTTTCGAACTGGCGGATGATTTTGTTGCGGACCCACATCTGGTGCGCCATCTTCATCTCCTCGTCCCGGTCCTCGCCGTCGGGCAGGGTCAGGGGCTGGCCGTAGTTGTCGGTGATGAAGACGTTGTCGGACTTGAGACCCTCGACGGAATGCGACACGAGATTGACGATGGCCCGGACCTGCTTTTCCTCGAGGTTGGTGCCCGGCGCGAGGGTGAGGGTGATGGAGGCGGTGACGGGAAGCTGCTCCTCGATGTAAATGGTCTTCTCCGGCCATGCGATGTTGACGTCCACGTCCTCGACGCCCTTGATGGTCCGGAGCATCCGCTTGATCTCCTCCTCCATGGCTGTGCGAAACTGGACTTTGCGGTCAAAGTCAGTGCCGCCGAATTTGGCCTCGGCGAAGGCTTTGAACCCGAGCACGTCCTGGGGCGTGATGTCCTCGCCGGCGAGCCGGATCTTGACCTCGTCCCGGACCTTGCTCGGCACCAGGATCTGGCCGGCGTCGAACTGGTGCTCGATGCGCCATTCCTTGAGCCTTGCGATGACGGTCGCGGCGTCTTTTTCTGATATTTTCGCGTAGAGGGGGACATAGTGAGGGCGGGACGCCCAGAAGAGGGAGACACTGACCCCCGCGACCACCATGAGCAGCGCGGCGGCGAACATGATCTTCTTGGTCGGATCCAGGCCCTTCCACACATCGCCGACCTGCCTGCCGATCCGGCGCAGAAATTCCGGCATTCTACTTTCCCCCCACTCCACTTGCCTGCACGCAAGAGATCGGCCTCACCCCCCGGTGGGCCGCTATCTCATCATCGAAAGTTCCCTGTATGCCTCCAGCATTCTGTCGCGCACCCGGACGGTGAAATCGAGCGCGAATTTGGCCTTGTTGATCGCCAGGGCCACGTCGTGGACGTCCTGGACGTCGCCGGCGGCGAAGGCGCGCGTCATGTCCTCCGCGTGAAACTGCTGCCGGTTGACTTCGCCCATGACCTCCTTGAAGGTCGAGAGCATTGAATCCGCGAGCGCGCCGGCTCCGCCCTCCGCCTTGGGCGCTGACTGGGCGAAAAATTCGTCCGTCAGGAGCCTGGGCTTCGGCAAAAGAGCAAAGATGCTGCTCACCGCAGAAGGTCCAGCGCTTTTGAGTGCATGCCCTTGGCGGCGCGAATGGCGGAGACGTTCGCCTCGTAGGCGCGCGAGGCGTCGATGAGGTCGACCATCTCGGTCACGACGTTGACGTTGGGCAGATGCACGTATCCTTTTTCGTCGGCGTCGGGATGGCCGGGCATGTAGGCCAGGCGTTTCGGCGTTTTCAGGTCGTCCTTGATGCGGTCGATGATGACGCCCTCGCCGATCGTGTTGCCGATCCCGATGCTGGCCTTGGGCAGCGGAATGTTGAAAATGAATCCCTCTTCGCCCTTGGGCCGGAAAATGACAAGCTGGCGTTTGTAGTTCGGCGTGTCGACGTTGGCAATGTTGTTGGCGATGACGTCCATGCGCGTGCGCTGTGCGGTGAGCCCCGTCGAGGAGGCGTTGATGGAGGAGAAGAGAGACATTACCGGGCGGCCTGCAAGACCGACTGGACGGTCTGGTTGAGGCTCTGCGCGAAACTGACGATGGCATTGTACGATAGCTGATTCTTGGCTAGGATGGACATCTCGCGGTCGATGTCGACGTTGTTGTAGTCGTTCCGGTACCGCGAGTCGGTTTCAGCGTGGATGGTCGGCCGGATCTTGAGGATCTCGGTCGAAAATGGAATGTGCCGCCCGTCCGGCCGGGACGAGCGGACCTTCGGCCCGTCGTACAGGACGCGCCGGAGGTAGCCCTCAAATAGTACTTCCTTGCGCTTGTAATACGGCGTGTCAGCGTTGGCGATGTTTTGGGAAATCGCGGAATGGCGGATCGAATGGGCAGACATAGAGGTAGCCAGAATATTCCGTGTCTGAAAGCTGTAACTGCTGCCGAATAATTCCACCGGCCTCCCCCTCTCCAGAAGGCCACCCCTCACCACTAAAAGGCCTTCTATTACACTTGTCGGCCAAAAGCAAGGGAAATTTAAATAATTTTAGGACGTTTCAGCAGCCTGACCCGCGCATACGGGATCAACCCGCCGGCGTCCATGATTTCCTGCCGGGGTCGGGGAAGCGGTATGAGGTCGAACCTCCCGCCGGTCGAATGATTGATGACATGCCCGCCCCCAACGCGTACTGGGGAAAATTCCCTCCTGGAATTTTCCGAGTCTGAAGCGTTTGGGACAGGACATCCCTGTCCGACGGTCAACTCCACTTCGTCTCCTTCCGACGCTTCGATGCCGGGACAGGCAACTGTTTTCAACCCCAGGTTGACGGCATTTTGAAGAAAGATTCTCGCGAAACTTTTGGCCGCCACCACGAGCTCATGTCCTTTCAGGGCCGACACCGCCTGTTCGCGGGATGAGCCGCAGCCGAAGTTTTTGCCGGCCACGATCACACTGCCCGGGGCGATTTCTTTTTTCAGCAGGCGCGAGTTGAATTGGGGGATGTCGGCGAAGGCATGCCGGGGAGTTTCGGCCGGCAGGACGGTGGCCATGAACCGGCCGGGGTAAATGATGTCGGTCGAAACGTCGTCGCCGAGTTTCAACACGACCTTCGACACCGGCCTCAGCCCGCCTTTCTCGGATCGGCGATGGCGCCGGCGATCGCGCTGGCCGCGGCGACGGCCGGCGAACAGAGATACACTTCAGAGTCGGGATTGCCCATCCGTCCCTGAAAATTTCGGTTCGTGGTCGACAGCGCAACTTCGCCGTCGCCCAGCGCGCCCTGATGCACGCCCAGACAACAGCCGCAGCCGGCGTTCAGGATCGTCGCGCCCGACTCCGCAAGATCGGACAGATACCCCTCCTTTAACGCCGCCTGGTAAACTCTCCATGACGCCGGGAATACCAGGAGCCTCGTGCTCGCCGCAACTTTCCGGCCCCGCAAAATGCCGGCTGCGATGGCGAGGTCGTCAAGCCGGCCGTTGGTGCAGGACCCGATGACGATCTGATCGACCTTGACGCCTTCCACGGCATCCACGCTTTTCACGTTGTCCACCCGGTGCGGACAGGCGATCTGCGGCGAAAGGTCCGAGACGTCGATCTCGATCGAGCGCTCGTAGCTTGCGTCCTCGTCCGGCCGAACGCATTCGATGTCGTCGGACACTCCCGCCTCCTCCCGCAAGTACCGGCGCGTTTCTTCGTCCGCCGGAACAATCCCCGACGTCGCTCCGGCTTCCATCGCCATGTTGCAGAGCACGAGCCGGCCGGAAGTCGGCATCCGGTCCACCGCGTCGCCGTGAAACTCGATGACCCTGAAGTTGGCACCCTCGGCTGAAATTTGGCCGATCAGATGAAGGATCGCATCTTTGGCGCAAACTCGCGCGGCAAATCGCCCGCGCAAGATCACCTTGATCGTGCCGGGAACTTCCACGTTCAACGCCGTCCCCAGCGCCCAGACGGCCGCCATTTCCGTCGCGCCGATGCCGAACGCGAACGCCCCCAGCGCGCCATGGGTCGTCGTGTGGCTGTCGGTGCCGACCACCACCTGACCCGGGCGGACATAGCCGTATTCCGGCAGGATCTGGTGGCAGATTCCACCACGGTCGCCCCGGATGTCGTGAAATTTGTCGATGCGCTGTTCCCCCACAAACGCCCGAACCTTTTTCTGGTTGGTCGCCGTTTTGGCGCTTTCGGCGGGCGTGCGATGGTCGAAGATAATGGTGATCCGGGAAGGATCCCACACGCGCATGTCCAATCCCGTTCCCCTGTAAATTTCCGAAAACTGGTGGATGACCAGCGCGGCGTTTTCGTGGGACATCGCCAGATCCACCCTGGGCTCCACCACGTCTCCCGCCGTCACGCCGGAGCGGCCCGACGCGCGGGCCAGAATTTTTTCGACCACCGTCCGGATCATTTGTATTTCCGGTCCACGTTTTCTTTCGGGAGGAATTCCTGTTCCATTTGGCGGTATTCCTTCAGGCCGACGAATTCGAGAAATTCGGCGAATGGCGTGACCCGGCGTGTCTGCCCTTCCAGAAGTCCGGACGGCGACGCTTTCAGGTCGCGGAAAAAATCAGTCAGCGATTTGTGCTCGGCGAGAATCGACGCCACGGGGATCGACACGCGGCCGACGCCCATCGCCGCCAGTTCCGGAATCGGTACCAGTTCCGTCTTGACGCCGGTGACGGCGTCCATGAGATTGACCGACAGCGGACCCTTGAGCGTCCGGACCGCCTGCGCGATTTCCTTTTTCGTTCCGATGCCGTCGATGAAGGCGAGATCGGCGCCGGCGTCGAAATAGAGGTTGCACCGGCGGATCGCTTCATCCAGGCCGCGGACCGAATAGACGTCGGTGCGGGCGTTGATGACGAAGTCCCGGTCCAGCCGGTCCCGCGCCTGAACGCACGCCCGGATTTTTCCCCCCATCTCCTCCGCCGGGATCACTTCCTTGCCCGCCATGTGGCCGCATCGTTTGGGGAAGACCTGGTCCTCGATGTTCATCCCGGCCACGCCCATGGCGATCAGCCGGTCGGTGACGGCGGCCGCGTTGACGGCGTTGCCGCCGCCGGTGTCGATGTCCGCCATCACGGGGATCGACACCGCTTGCGCGATGTTCCAAGTGAGGTCGAGCACGTCCTTCATCTGAACAAGCCCCACATCGGGTTTTCCGAGAAGCGCTGCCGCGAGGCCGAACCCGGAAATCTGAACGGCTTCGAACCCGCACGATTCGATCACCTTCGCGCTCAGCGCGTCGTGACAGCCGGGAACCACCATGGCGCGGCGGGCGAGGATGGCGGCGCGGAGCGTTTCGCTTTTTTTCATTTCCCTATACCTTCCCGGCGATGGCCCGGGCCATTTCCGTTGTCGTGTGCGATCCGCCCATGTCGTACGTCCGAACTTTCCCCTCGCGGATCACCCTCGCGACGGCCGACTCAAGCCGTTTTGCCATTTCGGGTTCGCCCAGATGATCCAGCATCATTTTCGCCGCAAGTATGGCCGCGATCGGATTGACCTTGTTCTGGCCGGCGTATTTGGGGGCGGAACCGTGCGTCGGCTCAAAGACCGCCAATCGGTCGCCGATATTTCCCGAACAGCCGAATCCCAACCCGCCCACCATCTGCGCGCAAATATCGGAGAGAATGTCGCCGTAGAGGTTGGGGGCGAGGAGGACGTCGTAATTGAGGGGATTTTTGAGCAGCCACATTGCGGCGGCGTCCACGTTGGCGTCTTCCACAAGAATTTCGGGATAGGCTGCGGCCACCTCCCGCGCCGTTTCCAGGAACAGGCCGTCGGAGGCCCGCACCACATTGGCTTTGTGCACGATCGTGACTTTCTTCCGGCCGCGCGCGCGGGCGAAATCGAAGGCCGCGCGGGCGATCCGTTCCGATCCGGCGCGCGTGTTGATCTTGCAGGACACGGCATACTGATCGGGGCGCAGATGTTTGTATGGAGAGAACGACAGCGAGAGATCGGACAGCACGGCAGACAGGGCGGTCGGCGCCGGATGAAATTCCACGCCCGCGTAAAGGTCCTCGGTGTTTTCCCGAAATATCACCAGATCGATCCCTTCTTTGTAATTCATCGGATTGCCCGGATACGCCGTGCAGGGTCTCAGGCAGATGTAGAGATCGAACATCTGTCGCAGCCGCACAATGGGCGAACGGTATGCCAATCCTTTGCCGCGCAGAGGTGCGTCGAGTTCCCTTTCCGCCTGCCCGGCCGGTTTGGAGGTGATGGCGCCGAACATGGCCGCGTCGACGGTTTTCAACAGATCGATCGTCCGCGGCGGAAGAGGATCTCCCTCCCTTCGCCAGCACTCCCAGCCGATGTCGCCGTGAATGTATTCGGCGTCGAACCCGAGCCGGTCGAGAACGAGCCGCGCCGCCGACAGCACCTCGGGTCCGATGCCGTCGCCCGGAAGCCATGCGATCCGGCGGGCCATGGACGAGCGCGGCATGCTCACATGATTTTCCCCGCGTGCAGCGTGAGGCGTCGGTCGGCGCGGGCGGCGGCGGCGGGGTTGTGGGTCGAGAGGAGGATCGCGACGCCCTCGGTGCGGCGGGCGGTGTCGAGGAGGTCGAGGACCGCGCCGGCCGCCGATTCGTCCAAGTTGCCGGTCGGCTCGTCGGCGAAGATGAATCTGGGGTGGTGGACGAGCGCGCGGGCGACGGCGACGCGCTGGCGCTCGCCGCCTGAGAGCTTGTCGATCCGCGCGCCGGCGAGGTTACGAAGATGGAGGCGGTCGAGTAGATCGGTCACGGACTTCCGGGCGTCCGTGTCCCTGTGATTGCGGCGCGCCAACTGCAGCGCGAGCCGGACATTCTCTTCGACGGTCAGGTCGGGGAGCAGGTGATGAAACTGGAACACGAGGCCGGCCTGGGCCGCCCGCTGGTGGTCCCTTGCGGTCTCATCCATCGCGTAGAGATCCGTTTGATCCCAGAGGACCTGCCCGGCGTCCGGCGGGAGGAGGCCGGCGAGGATGTGGAGCAGCGTCGTTTTGCCGACGCCGGACGGTCCGAGGACCGCCAGCCATTCGCCGGTGGCCAGCCGGATCGATACGCCGTCCAGCACGGCGCGGACTTCGCCGCCGGTTTGGAAACGCTTTTGCAGATTCATGCCCTCCAGCACGGCCCTGTCTTGGTTCATTGACAGACAACAGGTATCAGGTTCCGGAGGCAGTATCAATTGGATGCGGGAAAACTGGACAAAGCGGCGGACGCAGGGTAGTGTTTCGCGCTCATGGGATCTTTGATCGAATTTGAAGTTTCCGGATTCAATTATGACATCGGCCTTGCGATCGGCCGCGCGTTCCGGCGGGAGATCCGCCATTATGTCCGGCACAACAACGCGCAGCTCGCGACGCACTGGACCGGCCGGATCGGGACGGTGCAGGAGGCGCTGGACGAGTCGCTGGCAAGGAGCGCGCGGGCGTTTCCGAGGTATGTGGAGGAGCTGGACGGCGTGGCGCAGGGGGCGGGCGTGCCGTTCCGCGACATCTATGCGCTGAACTACATTGAACTGCTTGAGATCGACGCGCCGTACACGCGCGGGTCGGACAATTGTTCGACCGTGGCGGTTCCGTGCAATTCTCACTACGTCGTGGGGCACAACGAGGACTGGACGTCGGGGCAGAACGACGTGTATGTGCTGCGGGCGCGGTATCCGACCGGCGGCGGGTTTCTGGCGCTGGCGTATTTCGGGTATCTGCCGGGGATGAGCGTCGGGCTGAATTCGCATGGGATTTTTCACGCGATCAACTATCTCTCGCCGCGCGACCGGCGGGTGGGCATCCCGCGGACGTTCATCACGCGGGCCATCCTGGACGCGCCGGACTTCAAGACGGCCATCCACATCGCGCGGGCGCATTACCGGTCGTTCGGGCAGAGCATCAATCTCTTCCGGTACGGGCAGTTTGTGAACATCGAGACGTCGGCGAAGCGCGTGGCGTTCAGCCGGCCCCGGGGGGTTTTCCTGCACACCAACCACTATTTGCATCCGGACCTGATCGACATGGAAAGTCCGGGCCACA
The DNA here is from genome assembly GCA_001784175.1 of Candidatus Lindowbacteria bacterium RIFCSPLOWO2_12_FULL_62_27. Classification (GTDB taxonomy): domain Bacteria; phylum Lindowbacteria; class 2-12-FULL-62-27; order 2-12-FULL-62-27; family 2-12-FULL-62-27; genus 2-12-FULL-62-27. The sequence goes on along the minus strand of MFPR01000001.1, from coordinate 103,921 downwards.
TGCAGTGGACGCTGACGCGGTACGGGATGGGCCGGGACTACATCGCGCGGCATCCGAGATTTGGCGCGCGCGACATTCGCCGCCTGCTGGGGTCACGGGACGGCGCGCCTTTCTGCTTCTTCTGCATCCCCGAACCCCGCAACGAACACGCGACGCTCGCCACGGCGATCTTCGACACGCGCCGGCTCGCGCTTCGGGTCATCCGGGGCAATCCCGCGCGCAGCCGCGGCCGGACCTACCGGCTGAGGGGCTGAGATGTCGCCCGCGATCCGCCGCTCGCCGCTGGAGAGCCTGAGCGCATTGCAGGAGGAGGCCGCGCGGCGGGGATGGTTTCGGGACAAACGCTTCGTCTATTACGGCGGGTCGGGCGCGGACGCGCACATGCTCTCGCATTTTCTGAAGGTGTCGATGGTCCTCTGCGACGATTACGGCGACGACATCCGGGAGGGAATTGAGAAGGGCTGGGGCGCGCAGGTGTTTTCGTACGAGAAATACAAGCGGGTCCGGCCAGGCTCGAGCGACTCCTTCGACCACTACTTCTGCAAGGACCACGGCGATGAGATATCGAAAGCGCTGGCGGAGCGCGCGGCGGCGGGCGAAATCCATTTCGTGGCGTTCAGCACAACGCTCGATTTGCAGGAGTTTCTGTTCCGGAAGGGTCGCAAGGTCCATCTGCTTCAAAATCCCGTCATTGTGCAGAATTATTTCGATTACAAGGCACGGCTGGCCTGGCGGGCCGAACAGCTCGGCATTCCGATCCCGCCGGAAAGCTCGCTAGGATTTTTCGGCCAGATCGAGTACCGGGAGCTGGCCGACAAGTACGGCGGCGCGTTTGTGGTGCAGGTGCCGCTGTCGGCTGCGGGCCAGGGCACGCACATCATCCGGACCGACGAGGATTTTATGCGGATGATGGAGGGCAAGCGGCGCAGTCTCGGCGCGGCCTTCGCGCATACGCAGGTCAAGATCACGAGATTCTTGTCCGGCCCGAGTTTCAACTGCACGGCGGCCGTGTGCAACGGCGAGATTGTGCTGTCGCCGCCCTGCATCCAGATCGTGGGCGATCCGGCCGTGACCACGAGCGCCACGCAGTACAGCGGCTCCGATTTCTCGCTCCGAGGCATGCCGCCGGAGCTTCGCCGGCAGGTCCTTGAGATCATGGTCCGGGTCGGGCGCTGGATGGGCCACAACTGCTATCGCGGGAACTTCGGGATCGATTTCCTCACCACGGTCGACCGCCAGGGCCGGCCGGACGCGGTGTACGTGAGCGAGATCAACGCGCGCCTGGTGGGCGAGTCGCAGTACATGGCGGATTTCGAGGCGATGCAGGGCATCGTGCCGCTGCCGTTTTTTCATGTCGCCGAATTCATGGGCTTGGACCTTCCGCCGGAGGATATCCGGCGATACAACGAATCGCTTACCGACATCGAGGGATCGAACATCATCGTGTGCAACAACCGCAAGGGAATTTTCCGAAGTCCGGGCACGCTGCGGGCCGGCCGGTACACGCTGGCGGACGGCCGCCTCGAATGGCGCGGGCCTGCGCTATCGCTGTCGGAGTCGAAATCGAGCGCCGAGTTTGTGGTGACGAGTGGCGTGCCGTGGGAGGACCTCGTGCTGGGGCACCCGCGGTACGGCGACGAGAACGTGCCGGTGTTCTGCCTGCAGACCCGCGAGAGCGTCATGGACCCGTCCGACTGGCGTGTGCTGAGCGCGAAGTGGCGCGGGATCGTGTGCCAGGTCCGGGACGCGCTCGGCCTCACGCCGTGCCCGCCGCGATCGCTTCAGGAGCACTGATTCGCGCGTCCATGTGCTGTCGGGCGTTCGTGCTGGTGGCGGCGATTTGTGTCGCTCTGAACGCGCTCGAAGTCGCCGCATGGAAGGAACCAGCACACATGACTTCTTATGCGGACCGCGCCAGTCGCCAGAGAGAGGAGGCCCGGCGGCGTCTGAAAGAAGCGGCCGTGAGGTACGACGTTCTTTTGGAATCGGTGGAAAAGGACACTGCAACCGGCGCCGCGATGGTCACCCGAATGTCCAGCCGTGTCTGGGCCTATCAGACGGCGGCCACCATTGAGCCGGGCGATTCAACCGTCGACCTCTCGCGTCTGGCAGGCATGCCGCCCTCGCTCGATGGTTGGATCGATCTGACGTACCTGCTGATGAGCCTCGGAGAGTTCGAACTGGCTGACCAGTCGCTGCATCGTGGTGAGGTCGCCTTGAATGAGACGCGGCGGCTAATGATACAGTTCATTATTGACGAGGCGCTCGAACGGCCACTGGCCGATCCCGCCCGCTGACTGATTCAGCAATTCAACAGAAATCCGGATGCGGTCTTCCATGCATACCCGGATTTTTATCGTCTGTGCGCGTTTCCACTAGCCTACGTCGGCAGGACCGCACCTCTCCGGGATACACCCCGTGATCCGGCGTCTCCAACCTCTGCCGACCCGGTACTTGAGGATTTATGGCGCAGAATGAAGGATGCGGGCAAGCAGTTATACTGGTACCGGTACGATCTCGAACCGCGCGTGACCGCATGGAGCATCGACGCGGCCGAGGGAATGCCGGGACAGACGCTGGTCGTCCGCCGACCAGGGATGAAGTTGAAACGGTCGTTTTCGTGGGAATACGTGTGGATTGAACAAGGCGCGAAGAAATTCGACGATGTTGAGATCGGCAGCGATCACGCGATTGGCGATTTCAAACAGAACATGACATGGGTGAGACATTATGTCTTCCTTCCACATGATCTGGAATATGGTCCTGCGAAACTTCATGTGGACACCGGCGTCATTCCGATCCGCATCGTTTCGCGCGAGGTTCCGCCTCTCATCACTGACCTGCCGCGCCTGACGGCACATGGCTGGTGGATGATCGTGCAGGCCCGGCAACTCATCCGGTATGGTAAAAATCAGTATGATCCCGATATTAAACTGATTCTGGAGCAGGGTGGAAGAAGCTGGCAGCTCGAGTGGTTTCTGGCGCCCGCCAAGAGCCGGGACTACGAAGCAGGCCTGGCCGTGTGCGTCCCGAAGGATGCGCAGGAGGGCCGGGCGACGCTGAAGGTGGTTCAACGCGGTCTGGCCTCGGAACCCGCTGATCTCTGCATCGTCGACGGATACTACCTTCCCGACCCGTACGCTTCAGTACACGTACGGGAGCGTAAGGGTCTGCATGGCGAGCTGAAGGAGATCACGGCGGGCGCTCCGGCCGACGCCTACCGGCTGCTGGCCGAATTCCCGGACGGGACGATCATTCCTTGGGTTGCCGAACGCGGACCTTCTGCTGCTGACCAGAATACACCCGGCCTTTGGCGAATCCCGTCAAACTGGCCGATCGGCTACGTCACACTCCCATGCGCCCACCTGCAGGGGGATGTCTGGCATCTGGAGGTGGATCGTGGGGAGTCTTTTGAGATTCTGAGCAAGCCTCCGGCGCCGGTCATTCGGGACGCCAGATTCATCTCAAGGCCGTATCGACTGAGTGATACCGTCGAACTCAAACGAGGGTCACTCCTCATTGCCGGCGAAGGAATTGCCGCCGGTGAACGCTGCGTTGTCATCGTCCGATGGGAATCCCGCGCCGAGCTCAAATTTGAAACGCATGCGTCTGACAAGGACGTCTGGTTCACGGAGCTTCCGTCCGGCTCGACGTGTCCGGACATCGTGCGGATCGCGCGAGTGGCGAATGGCGTTGTCGGAGATTTTGCCGAAGGGCGGGTTGAGATGCACGGGGATATACGAGATGACCGAATTCAAGACCCGCGGGCACGTGAGTCTGTCAAGTGGTTGAGGAACGTTCGCGAGCATGTCGAACCCGACCAGCCGCCCCCGTTGCCGGAGCTTCTCCGGAAATTGAACCTGACGCGGCTCCCACTCTCGCCCTACGGAGGGACGTGGACCTACGTTCCCACGCCCGGCCGTCGGAGCTACACGTTTTTGGCGTTCGACCCCGAAGGTGTTCTGAAATTGCAGTTGCATGAGGGCGGACCATCGCCTCTTTTCGTCCAATACGACGCCCTTCGTGAATCCAACGAGAGGAAAAACGTTGGAAAAACCCGTGACAACCTTCTATGGGTGGCGCCGTGGGATGAGGGCGGCGTCGGCAACGTCGTCGCCGACGCGGCGCGCGCCGCCACCGGCGCTGACATCGGGATCTATAACCCAAGCGGCCTGTGCGGAAATTTTCCGAAGGGCGGCATTTCGGCTGGGATGATCGAATACGCGCTGCCCTACGACGACGAACTCGTCCTTCTCCGAATGACCGACGCTGATCTCGCCGCCCTCTTTCAGGAAGCCGCCCAGCCGAACCGGTTCACTCTACGTTTCGGGACTGCAGATCAAGGTCCACGCGTCCACCACAGCTTCCGATTCGCCGGCCGTAACGCTCACCGGCGAACGCGACGAGGTCATTCCGATGGACCGAACCTATACACTCGCGGCAAGCGATTATGTGGCGGATCGGGCAAACTACACGGCGTTGTCCATGGCCGCATCCAGACATTCAACCGGCGTTTCCATCCGAGAGGCGGTGACCCGGTACATCGCGAAGAACAGCCCCCTCACGCGCCCCGCCAAGCGGTGGCAGTAAAGAAAAAAAGGAAAAAGGGGCCGCTCTTGACTTTTTGACTTTGTTGCAACTATTCTCTTTCTATGCCCAGAAAACACCGGATCCATTTCCCCGGAGCGTGTTACCATGCTCTCAATCGCGGGAACCGACGGGAACCACTATTTCTTGAGTCCCGGGACTATCAGTACTTCCTCGAATCGATCGTCCTCGTGCAGAAACGATACGCCTTTCGCGTATATGCATTTTGCCTGATGCCGAACCACTTCCATCTGATCATCGAGGTCGGGCATGTCCCTTTGTCGACGATCATGAGATCGCTTTTGACGAGGTACGCGCAGTACTTTAACCGGAAGTATCACAAAGTCGGGCATGTGTTTCAGGGCCGATACCGGGCCATATTATGCCAAAAGGAAGCTTATCTATTGGAACTGATGCGCTACATCCACATGAATCCGGTGCGTGCGGGCCTTGTCAGCAGGCCTGAAAAATGGAGGTGGAGCAGTTATCGAGATTATGTACACGGTCGGAGGCATGCCTTTTTGACGACGGGTCTGATCAAGGCCCAGTTTCGTGACACGCGGAGTTTCATCCGGTTTCATTTGGAGCATGATGGCTCAAAAGATGCCAGGCGGTTCGAGCGCGGGATGTATCCGTCGGAACGATACCCCGTATTGGGAGAGCCGGATTTTATGCGTGCCATCAAGCATGAACATGAACCACGCCGAAGGGTGATTCACAAGGGTATCGTGAGAAGATCGTTGGATGAAATCTGCCGGCGAATTTGCAAGGCCAGTGGAATTTTCGTTGCGCAGATTACAGCCATGCACCGGCCACGTGAGATATCGGATATTCGGAGTAAAATCGTATACGCCGCGATGCATTTTTGCGAAATCAAACCTTCCAAGATCGCATCTTTTCTGAAGATCAGTCCATCCGGCGTCACCCGTTGTTACCGCCGGTTCCACCTTCTGAGTCGGAAATATCCGGCAATGGAACAAGAGGTTTTGGCGCTTCTGGAGTCATGAAAAGCCCAAAAGTCAAAAAGTCAAGAGCGGCCCCATCCTTTGGTCCCATCCTCGTTTGTTGACTTTCCCATGCCGATGTTGAAAAATCAGGGTTTGCGCGTGGCGTTGGGTCACATTGGCGTCAGGAGGACAAGAACATGCTGCTGATCGGCAAGGCCATCCGGATGGAGCGGATCATGAATCGGCGGACCGGCAACTGCGTGGTCATTCCGATGGACCATGGGCTGACCCTCGGTCCGATCAAGGGTCTCGAGAACATGAAGGACACCGTGTCGAAATGCGTCGAAGGAGGCGCGGACGCGGTTCTGTTGCACAAGGGCATCGTCGAATCCGGCTACCGTGGCGGCGGGCGGGACGTGGGGCTCATCATTCACATGTCGGCCTCGACGTCGTTGTCGCCCACCCCCAACTACAAAGTCATGGTCTGCACTGTCGAGGAGGCCATCCGGCGCGGGGCGGACGGCGTGTCGGTCCACATCAATCTGGCGGCCGACGAAGAGCCGCAGATGCTGGAGCAACTCGGCCAGGTGTCGGCCCAGGCCCGAGCCTGGGGCATGCCGCTTCTGGCGATGATGTACACGCGCGGAGAGAAAGTGAAGGACGCGTACGACCCGCTGATCGTGTCGCACGCGGCGCGGGTGGCCGCCGAGATGGGCGCGGACATCGTGAAGGTGCAGTACACCGGCAGTGTCGAGACGTTCCGCAAGGTGGTCCAGGGCTGTCCGATTCCGGTGCTGATTGCGGGCGGCGAGAAGATGGAGACGGACACGGAGGTTCTGGAAATGATGCACGGCGCGATGCAGGCCGGCGCGCGCGGGGCCTCGATCGGGCGGAACGTGTTCCAGCACAAGGACCCGGTCAAGATGATCCGTGCGATTTCCGCGATCGTCCATGACAAAAAGTCGGTGAAAGAGGCCGAGAAGAGTCTGCGCGGCAAGTAGAATGAAAAAAGAGCTGTGGGTCCAGATTGACCGGCCGGACAAGCCGCTGGTGGCCGCCTGCTTGGAGGCCGGCGTTGACGCGCTCCTGCTCCTGCAGGCCGGCCAGGCCGAAACGATTCGCAAGCTCGGCAAGATCAAGATCGTGGCGCCGGACGGCGACGTCAAGCTCGGCGAGCAGGCCGTGATCGTCGAGATCCGGAGCAAGGGCGACGAGGTCCGGGCCGCGGGGCTGGCCGCCCACCGCAACGTCATCGTCGACACAAAGGACTGGACGATCATCCCGCTCGAAAATCTCGTGGCTCAGTCCGACGCATTGTACACCTACGTATCGAACGCCGAGGAGGCGCGCCTGGCGGCGGGCATACTCGAAAAGGGCGTTCGCGGCGTCGTGCTGCGTAACGGCGACGCGAAAAACGTGCGCGCCGTCGCCGAGGCGCTCCGGGCCATGGAGGAGCCGGTCCGGCTCGTGCCGGTGACCCTGACCAAGGTCCGGCAGCTCGGGATGGGCGACCGGGTCTGCGTCGACACCTGCACGAAGATGTCGATGGGCGAGGGGCTGCTGGTGGGCAACAGCTCGTCCGGATTTTTCCTCGTGCATGCCGAGGTCGAGGAGAGCGAGTATGTCGCCTCGCGGCCGTTCCGCGTCAACGCCGGCGCCCTCCACGCCTACTGCAAGGTCCCGGACGGCAAAACAAAATATCTTTCCGAAATCGAATCCGGCGTCGAGGTCCTGATCGTCCGGCACGACGGCCGCACCCAGCGCGCCGTGGTCGGCCGCGCCAAGATCGAACGCCGCCCGATGCTCCTGATCGAGGGCCGGACGGAAGCAGGCGAGACGGTGGCCCTCGTTCTGCAAAACGCCGAAACCATCAAGCTCACGCTCGAAGGCGGCCGGCCAAAGTCAGTGGTCGATGTCAAGGAAGGCGACCGGGTCCTCGGGCTGACCGAGGAGGCGGGCCGGCACTTTGGGATGAAGGTCAAGGAAACAATCGTCGAAAAATAGCCGCCGGAAGATTACACAGGCGGCGGTGTGGCGTTCGAGGCGGTGCGGATGCAGGCCCGGACGAAGTGGCGGATCTTGTCGCGTTCGGTCTGCGGCAGATTCTTGAACGCGGCGCCGATCTGATACGTGCCGGCCTCCTTGGGGTCACAGTGCGCCACCGCGGCATCGGCGCGGAGTGTCGTTGGATAGAAGTCGACTCTCACTTCGATGGCTGTTTTTGTCGCAATCGCAGCCGACCACTCAAACGCGAGTCCTCCTTCTGAAATGTTTACCGTATAGGCCTGATGCCGCTCGGCGGGTTTGGCCGCGCCGTCCCTGATTTCCCGGAACGTCATCGTGGTGTGGAGCGGGATACGGACCCACTGGCGCTTTTCGACCCGTTGCGGCGCCTCCGCCTCCGGTGCGGCCTCCTGCTGGGCGCGATAATACTTGAGATACGCCTCCACCGGCATTCCCGGCGGCGGGCCGATCGGCTTGTCGGACGGGTTGTAAAAGCATCCGGCCATTTCCGGGACTTCCAGAATCGGCGCCCAGTCGCAGAGGGACGGCACGAAGACCCAATCCCTCGGCGTCACCCGATTTTCGCCGATCCAAGTCGCAATGGCGGTGAGTTCGATCGGGCCGAAGATTCGGCCCGCTTGGCACAGATAATACTGGGCAGCGTCGCCCGAAAGCGGCGTAATCGCGTCGTCCCGGCCGCGCCGGGAGGGATTCGTTGATCGGCTCATGGCGTTACCACTGTATCGGCGGGACCGCCGCTTGTCAAATTGCGCGGTTGCACTTACCATCCACCGCCATGTTCAAGCTTGAGGAGCACGGAACGGACGCGCGGACCGAGAGTCTTGCCGGCGTGACGACGTTTCTCACGATGTCGTACATCATCTTCGTCAACCCCCAGATTCTGGCCGCGTCCGGCATGGACAAGGGCGCGGTGACGGCGGCGACGTGTCTGGCGGCGGCGCTCGCGTCGCTGTCGATGGGCCTGTGGGCGAACCTTCCGGTGGCCCTGGCGCCGGGGATGGGGCTGAACGCGTTTTTCACCTACACGATATGTCTCTCGATGAAGGTCCCGTGGCCGCAGGCGCTCGGCGTGGTGTTCTGGTCCGGGGCGCTCAATGTGGCGCTCACGTGGACGAACGTGCGCGAGATGATCGTGCGAGCGATTCCGACGGCGCTCAAGCGGGCGATCGCGATCGGCATAGGGCTCTTTTTGGCGTTCATCGGATTTCAGAACATGGGACTCGTCGCCGCGCATCCGGTGACGCTGGTGACGGTCGGAGATCTCTCGAAACCCGCCGTGCTCATGTCCCTGGCGGGTCTGGTGGTCATGGCGGTGTTGATGGCGCAGAAAATCCGCGCGGCGTTTCTCATCGGAATCCTGTCCGTATCCGCCGTGGCCTTCGTGACGGGCCTGGCGCCCAAACCGGCCGCGCTCGTCGGCCCGCCTCCGTCGCTCGCGCCGACGTTTCTGCAGCTCGACATTCTCGCGCCCCTCCGTGAACCCCGGCTGTGGGGGGTGATCGTCGCGTCGATGTTCGTCGACCTCTTCGACACCCTGGGAACGCTTCTCGCGGTCGGGTACGCCGCAAAGCTGGTGAGGGAGGACGGCGAATTCCCGAGGATTCGCGAGGCGCTCCAGGCCGACTCGCTGGCCACGCCGATCGGCTCGATTCTGGGGACGAGCAACACGACCAGCTACATCGAGTCCGCGGCGGGCGTGGAGAGCGGGGGCCGGACGGGTCTTACGGCGGTCGTGTGCGGCGGGCTCTTTCTCCTCGGCCTGTTCATCGCGCCGCTGGTCACGGCCGTGCCGGGATTCGCCACGGCGCCGGTCCTGGTGCTGGTCGGATTATTGATGATGGCCGAGATCACCCGAATCAATTTCTCGGACATCGCGGAGGGCCTGCCGGTGTTCGTGACGATGCTGCTCATGCCGCTGACCTACTCCATCTCCATCGGCATCGGATTCGGCTTCATGTCGCACCTGCTTCTCCATCTTTGCATGGGCCGCGCGCGCGACATCCATCCAATGATGTACGCGATCTGCGCGCTGTTCCTGATCAATCTGGCGATGACGTGAATGCTCCTTGTTCTGTTCCTTGTCAAACCAATAGATTTCGGGTAGGCTCGGGATATGGCGCTCGTTGATCAAGTGAAGACCGCCGGGGTGGTCGGGGCCGGCGGGGCCGGGTTTCCGGCTTACGTGAAATACAACGCGAAGGCCGAATATGTGATCGCCAACGGAGCCGAGTGCGAGCCGCTTCTGTACAAGGACAAGGAGGTCATGCGCCTGAAGGCGGAGGAGATCGTCAAGGGCGTGGAGCTGGTGATGCGGCAGGTCGGGGCGGACAAGGGCGTGATTGCGCTCAAGAAGAAGGCGCACGACGCGGTCGAGGCGTTCGAGAAGGTTCTGCGCGGGCGTCCGGGCGTGGAGCTGTTTCTCATGGGCTCCTACTATCCCGCCGGGGACGAGTTTGTGCTCGTGTATGAGGTCACCGGCCGCGTGATTCCGCCCGGCGGAATTCCGCTCCAGGTCGGCTGCGTCGTTTCGAACGTGGAGACACTGCTCAACGTCTATCGGGCCGACGCGAGCGGCGAGCCGGTCACGGAAAAATATCTGACGATTGCCGGCGCGGTGCGGCGGCCGATGACGGTGAAAGTGCCCGTGGGGGTGCGGCTGCGCGAGATCGTGGATCTTGCGGGGGGGCTGACGTTTCCGGAATGCGCGTTTTTGAACGGCGGCGCGATGATGGGCAAGCTCACGTACGATCTTGAAGACATTGTGACCAAATCCTGCGGGGGGTATATCGCGGTGCCCATCGGGCATTACCTTGAACAAAAAAAATCGAGAAAGCCGCAGGCCTTTAATCGCATCGGCAAATCGGCGTGCGACCAGTGTTCCTACTGCACGGAGTTCTGTCCGCGATATCTGATCGGCCACCCGATCGAGCCGCACCGCGTGATGCGGACGCTCGGGCTGACCGGCAGCGGCTGGAAGCTCGAGAGCGATTTTGCGCTGGCCTGCGTGCACTGCGGCGTCTGCGGGCTTTTTGCGTGCCCCGAGGATCTGGACCCGCACATCATCAGTTGGTCAACGAGGGCCGAAAAAATCAAGGAAGGCGCGAAACCGCAGGACTTCAACCCACGCAAAGGATACAAGCCGCATCCGATGTTCCAGTTTCGCCGGCTGCCGCTGGATCGCCTGACGCGGCGGCTCGGCCTTACGGAATGGGACGTGCCCGCGCCGTACGTCGAGACGAACTATCAGCCGGACCGCGTGACGTTGCCGCTCAAGCAGCATGTCGGCCAAGCCGCGGCGCCGGCGGTGCGGCCGGGCGACCGCGTGAAGCGGGGGCAGGCGGTGGCGGTGATGCCGGAAGGGCAGATGGGCGCGCCGATCCACGCGTCGATTTCGGGCCGGGTCACATCCGTGAACGGCGATATTGTGATTGAGAGGGAGTAGCCATGGCTGAGACATCTCCCATGCGGGAGGCGATCGGCATCATTGAACTATCGAGCATCGCGTCCGGCTTCAAGACGGCGGACACGATGCTCAAGAGCGGGAACGTGGAGCTTCTGCTGTCGCGGACCATCTGTTCCGGCAAGTACATGGTCCTGGTGACGGGCTCGACCGGCGCGGTGGAGCGCGCGGTGGGTGCGGGCCGGGAAACGGCCGACTACACGCTGATCGACGATTTCATCATTCCGAACGTCCACGACAAGGTCGTGCCGGCGATCCGGGGCATGTCGAGCGTTCGGGACACGGAGGCGCTGGGGATATTGGAGAGTTTCAGCGTCGCGTCCCTGATCGAGGCAGCGGACGCGAGCGTGAAGGCGGCGGACGTCGACCTCATTGAAATCCGCCTTGCGATGGCCTTGGGCGGAAAGGCCTTCGTCACGATGTGCGGCTCGCTGGACGACGTCAACGCGGCGATCGACGCGGGCGCGGAGATCATCGCCGAGAAGGGCCTGCTGGTCAACAAGGTTGTGATTCCGAATCCACGGGAGGAAGTTTACCGGGAAATCCTGTAAAAAGTCAAAAAGTCAAGAGCGGCACTTTCTCCTCCTTTTCTCCCTCCTTCCTATTCCTCCGCCCAGTCTCCGTTCCAATCGGGCGCCGGCGGGTGTTTGCGCAGGTGGCCGATGCGTTCGATGAATTTGGTCGCCGGGCCGTCCTTGGGATCGATCTCGAGGACCGCCTGGAAGGCCTTTTCGGCGGCGTCCCAGTCCATTTTCAGATAGAGCTTGCGCGCCTCGTCGAACCGGTCCCGGACCTTGAACTTGTAGGCGGGAACGATGCAGTGGTCGGCGATGAACTCGTGGAATTCGGCGGCGCGTTTCGGGAGTTTTTCGAGAAAGGCCGCGACCAGTTCCCGGCTTTTCCCGAGCAGCTCCTCGGATTTGGCCTTGGCGGCTGCGGGGTCCACGCCGGATTTCCCGTCGACCACGAGGGACTTGAGGTGAACGGCAAACTCCCATCCGACGGTGTCTTCGGGCTTGGGAAACGAGCTGCGCTTGATGCAGCACTCGACACGCTTCTGGTGCGTATCGACGAACCGGAGGAGTTCCTCGTAATTCTCGTGCGGGATTTTGCCCTGCAGGTACTGAACGGCGAACTGGTTCTGTTTGAGTTTGACTTTCCACCCCCACAGCGTTTTCAGCCAGTCCTCGGCCGCCTTCGCCTCCTGGGCCTTGAAGTCGTCCAGTTCCGACTGCGAGATGCGGTCGAGCGTCATACCGGAGAGAAGATTGTCGTAGGCCTGGATCGCCTTGTCGAGCTCGGCGAGTTCCACCCGCAGGGAGTGGACCCCGGCGATGTCGTTCATCTTGACGGTTTCGATCGACAAAGGCGCGAGTTTGTCAAAGAGCCCGCGGAGGTCGCGGTAAAAGGGCGTGTCATTGAATTTTTTTTCGTCCCAGTAATAGATGTATCCGAGAATTTTTTCCGGCGTCAGTTTCCGCCAGGCCTCGATGAACAGCGGCGGGACCGGCCTGCCGTTCCAGTGCTCGAGAAACTTTTCCCGCCTCCAGCCCATGAGCTCATACACTTCGGTCGGGTGCGCGGAGGGACCCATGAGGGCGCGGTCCAAGTACCGGACCTCGACGTAGTCCCTCGCCTTCTCGTAGGTGAGCGGGCCGATGGCGATCCAGCTTTCGTAGAGTTTGTTGATCGGCTCGAGTTCCTCGGCGAGGGTGACGGCTTCGCCCATGACGGTGTACTGCATTTTTTTCTCGGAGCCCATGTTGCCGGCGGCGACGACGCCGGTGTTGACGCCCATCCGCGCGGTGATCTTGACGCCGTACTTGAGGAGGAGCAGCCGCTGGATGACGCGGAGGTCCTCCTGCTGAAGGAGCGCGGAGAGGCACCCTTTCCAGGCGTGGTTGGGGTCGATGATGGGGATGCCGTAATCGGCCTTGATGGCGTCGCCCTCGTACTTGTCGACGAAGCCGTCGAAGTTCATGATGATGTTGCTCATCGGCGTGAGGTAGATGTTCAGGATGTCGGCCAGCTCCTGCGCGGTGACGCCCTCGGAGATGGTCGTGAATCCGGACACGTCCGAGGAAAACATCGTCGCCTCGTGCTTCTCGCCCGTCAGCGCCACGCCCTTCGTCTCCATCATCTTCAATACCTCTGGCGACACCATCGCGCCGAACATGTTCCGCACCTTCTGCCGCTCCCGCTGCTCCTGCACGTAGCGGTACAGCATGGCCGACACGTAACAGATCACGACGGTCAGGACTGGCGCGAAGACCGGGATGGCGACGCCGGCGAAGATGAAGAGAAGCCACGCCGCGCCGATGTGGACGGCCGAGGTCAGGACCGTCACGCCGAATCCCATGAGGGGCCGCACATGGAGGACGATCCAGGTCACGGCGAGCGCGTAGAGGATGATGTAGAGGTACTGCATCCAGGGCGACTGGGCGCGCAAGAATTGCTCTGTGACGATGGTGTTGTACACGTTGGGGATCATGCCGAACATCTGGTATCGCTGCTGGTAGGGGATCGGGTTGAAGGCGTTCAGGCCGGTGGCGGTGAGCCCGACAAAGACGGTTTTGCCGGTGAGGTCCATCGGGCTGAATTTCATCTCGACGCCGCTCACGTCGATCGTGCTCGGCTCCATGAACATCAGGGGCCGCACGTCGTTGATCTTGCCGTTGCGGAAGAAAAACGCCGTCTGCCGGACGCCGTCCCGGTAGATGTCCGTGTCCTTGAGGCCGAGGCTGACCAGAATGGCGGAGTAGTTGGGGTCCTGGCCGGACCGCAGCATGTCCTCGGTGCGCTTGTTGACGGACAACTGGTCCCACCAGAACCTCAGGCCGTCACTGTGCTCAATCCCGGTGTTGGCCAGAAAGGCCTCGTAGGGGGCGTTTCGGTCGATGAAGAAATCCATCAGCCACACGAGAATGATCTCCTGCGTGGTACGCTCCACGTCCTCGGCCGGGACGAGGCGCTGGCGCGTGAGGAACTCGGCCATTTTTTGCATGACGTCCTGCGGGTTGTCGAGCCCCAGGGTGAACTGCCGGACGAATCTCTTGGCCAGCCGATGCGCGTAATGGTGGGCGATGACGATGTAGGGGAGATGGAAGAAGGTGTCCTGATATTTTCCGGCCCAGTTGATCAGCAGGTTGCCCTTGCGGTCGATGGGCACGCGGACGGTGCGGTCCCGGCCGGGGATCTCGACGTATTTTCCGGGATGGATGCGAATCCTGTCCAGAGGGCATCCAAAATAATCGGCGGCCATGGAGAGCGCGATGCTCGGATGCGCGCGGCCGTCGTACCAGACGAGGAGGGGCGTGCGGCGGACGACGCCGTCGACGTCCTGGATGATGCGCATGAATCCCGCGCCGGCGATGCGGCGAGAGAGGTCGGCCGTGACGGGCACGATGTCCGCCGCGACGAGGAGGGAGGCGGGATCGGGCCGGAGAATGGAACAGGAGTCGAGTGAGGCGATGGCCTGTTTTTTCGCGAGCGAGTAATGCGCCTTGTAGGACTCGGACATCTGCCGGATCTTCCGCACATCCTCCGCGGCCGGGCCTTCAGGAATGGCAAAGCTGTTTCCGATGAAGGTGGCGGGAAACCGCTCGACCGCCTTGAGGAACCGGCGGTTGAAGTCGGGGATCTGCCCTTCCAGCTCCGTCCGGTAGTCCACGTCGGTCTTGCCCTGGGCCAACTGCGAGAGGCTGAGCGCGATCTGCCGGGCCTGCGGGGTCTGGACAGTGATGGGGCCGGGCTCGCTGAAATAGGGTTCGACGAATGCGACGCGGCGGGAGTCGTAGAGCCACGCGAGGTCGAGGATGACGGCGTGCCGGTCCCAAGTCCAGGGCCAGCGTCCGATCTGGTCGATGGAGGGATCGTCGATGTCGATCGTGAAGATGGTCGTGTCGATGTCGATGGCCGGCCGGTGAACGTACCGCTGCTTGTTCAGCTCAAGTTCGACCTTCTGAAAGACGCCGAGCCAAGTGAGGACGCCGACGGCGGCGGCGCAGGTAAGACCAATGATCGCGACCTTGACCGGCGGAACTTTCCGCGCCTTCTCTTTTTCGGCCATCTCTATTTCTTCTTCTGCACGAATTCGCCCTGCCACTTGTCGCCGGGCGGGTCGGTTTTGTATCCGTGGACGCGTTCGATGTAGGATTTGGACGGGCCATCCGCCGGCATGATGTCCAGCACGGCGCGGAACTTCTCGATCGATTCGTCCCATTTTCGCTCCCAGTGGAGGTTCACGCCCTCAACGAAAATCTCACGGGCCTTTTTCTGGGATTCGGTGACCGAGCCCACCTGCGACATCATCTCATGGTACTCGGCGGGTTTGGCCGCCAGGCTGTCGTAGATGCCCTGGACGGCGGAGCGGTAGGCGGCGCGTTTGGTTTCGAGTTCGGTCCCGTCCGGGGCGGGCGCTGATTCGCCGGCTTCGGCGGTTTTCTCAATGGATTCGTGCATGTCGACGATGAATCGTTCCATCACCGATTCCGTTTCGGCATGAAACGCCAGCCGGGCCTTCAGGGTCTCGAGCTTGTTGGTCAAGGTCGCGGCGCGGGAAAACGAGGACACGTAGGCCTTGTAAATCTCGGGGCTCTGCCCGGCCAGTTGCCGGCTTTCCTCGAGCGCGCGGTGGATCTCCGACGCGGTCGAAATCCATTTGTCCAGAATCACATCCCAGGGTTTTCCGGGCGCCGCCATCCCGTCCACCTTCTTGCCGAGCACGATGGCGGCCTCGTCGCGGACGCCGTAGAGTTCCGTGCAGTATTTCCGCACTTCCGACCGCCCCTCCACCTTGATCATTTCCTCGGCGACCGCAAGCTGGGACTCGAAGAACTCGCGGATTTTCGGAATCAGCGGATGCGCGAAATCCTTTTCCTTCTGCTGCCAGAACCGGTGATAGCCGAATATCTTTTCCGCCGGGCACTTGGACCATCGTGACAAGAGGGACGGCGGAACGGGCGCGTCCTTTTTGAGTTCGAGGTAGGACTTGGGATTCCATCCCTGGATTTCGTAGATGGTGGCCGGCTTGGTTTTGCCCTTGGCCAGCAGTTTGTCGAGGAGCCGGAGTTCCAGGCAGTCACCGGCGAAGGGGAGCGTCGGTTCGCCGGCGATGATGCGCGTGTCGTAGATGTTGTTGGCGGGCCTGAACCGGGCCGACATATTGACGGCGTCACCCATGACGGTGTACTGCATTTTCTTTTCCGATCCCATGTTTCCGGCCGAGACGTAACCGGAATTGATGCCCATGGCGACGAAGACGTCGACGCCGTAGCGCGCCTTGACGAAAAACTGGAACGGCAGGATGTCCTGCTGCTGCTCGATCGCGGCGTAGCAGCACTTCCAGGCGTGCCCGGGGTCGTCGATGGGGACGCCGAAATCGGCCATGATGACGTGGCCTTCATACTTGTCGATGTACCCCTGATAGTCCATGATGATCTCGCTGGTCGGCGTCAGATAATAACTGAGAATTCCCCCGAGTTCGTCCGGCGCGACGCCCGCGGTGACCTTTCCGAAACGCTCGACGGACGAGAAAAAGGTCGTGCCGGCCTTCCGGACACCCGTGAGCGAAAAGCTTTCCGGATGTTCCTCCATGTATTTCAGGACGTCGGGCGAGACCATGGCGGCGAAGATGGCCCGGACCTTGCCCTTTTCGCGCCGGGCCTGGATGAAATGGTAGACGACGACGCCGATGTAGGTCAGCGAGATCGCCATGACGGGCTCCAGCCACTGGATCCACTGGCCGTGCGCGGCAAAGGCCCACCAGACGGCGTAGCTGTATCCGGCGACGATGAGGGTCACGACGAGAAACCCGATGAAGGGCGACGTGAGGGCTCCGACGACGGCGGTCACGATCGCGAAGACCATGTCGAGCGGATAGCGCCATGAGTCCTTGGGGAACTTGAGAAAGGTGTGGGCCAGCATGGTGTTGAGCGCATTGGAGTGCATGCCGACCATGGGCGAAACGCTTTCGAACGGCATGGGGTTGAGGTCGATGGTCCCGACGCCGGTGAGTCCGATCATGAAAATCTTGTTCTCGAGGTCGAGTGGAGAGAATGCCGTCTGTTTGCCCTGCCAGAGCGCGGTGCGTGCGGGCGGAAAAAAGAGAGGCTCGACTTCGTTCAACCGATTTTTGGCCACAAACCAGCTCACATTCCGCTCGATCTCGGCCTGCCACGCGGCGTCGAAGGCCGCGCCGCCGGATTTTTGCAACGCGATGTCGACGGCCTGGAGGACCTGCTCCGGCGCCGCGACCCCGTCGGGAAGTTTGAGCCGGGAGAGGATGTCGGCGTGCGTCGCGCCGGCTTTCAACATGGGCGTTGCGATGTGCGCGAGGGCAATTTCGCCCGCGATGCGCCGGGATTCCTCTTCGGTCACCATCTGCTCCTCATCGATGGAACTGACGATGTCCGCGTAGATCGCCCCGAAGGCCGCGGGGTCCGCCGGATAATTTCGCGCCAGGCCCTTGGCGGTGTGATAGGCATAGTATTCGGAGATGAGCCGGAAGGACACGTGGAGGAAGACGTCGTCGAATTTGGCGGCCCAGTTCATGAGCATCTGCCCGTTTTCGTTGACGGGAATGCGGATGGTGACGGGGTTGGTCTCGCCCGGGACTTTGGCGTCGGGCAGTTCCACGTATTCGCCGGGCTTGATGACCCAGCGGTCGAGCGGAACGCCGGTGACGCTGGCCACCATGACGCACCCGATCGACGGATGGATTTTGCCGTCGTAGTACATGAACATGGGGTAGAGCCGCACCGTGTGGTCGAGGTCCTTGACGATCTGCGCGAATCCCGCGCTGCGGGCCGCGCGCGTATGGAAGGACAGCGGCGGGACGACGCGGCTCATTTTGAAAATATGTTTTTCCAAGTCGGGTGTGGCCGCGATGGTGTGGGGCGCGAGCGATTCCAGGGCCTCGTGGGGATAGGTGGGCGATTTCTTGTCTTCCTCGACATATTTCTGGATCGCCGGAAGTCCCCCGACGGCGACGGTCTTGTCGGGCTCCTGGACAAAATATCCGAGATAGATGTTCCCGGACTTCGCGATGGCCCGTTCGAACTCGCGGTCGTAGTCGCGGATGGCGGTCCGGAGCACACGGGACACGCGTTCGGGCGCCGGCCGACCCTTGGCGACCTCGTCGCTGCGGACAAACTGGCGGAGCCGCTCATCCATGACGATGATGTCATTTCGTTCCGAGAAAAACACGTCGTAGCCGGCAGCCCGGGCGTCGTAGAGATCGAGCACGGTCACGAGCGCGACCTGCCGGTGCCGCGGCCATGGCCAGCCTCCGAAGAGCGCGAGGGAGGCGTCGTCGTAGTTGATCAGGGCGACGTCCGGATGGACGGGAATGTGGGGCCGCGTTCGATAGCGGACATCCAGGAGCAAGAGTTCCGTGCGCGCAACAAATCCCTCCTCGAAGGATCCCAGGACCATCACCATCACACCACTGACCACGCCGATGGCAAGTCCGATGAGGAGGGTGCGAAGATGCTTTTTAAGGGCCGCGATCTGTGCGGCGCGCTGTCCCGGGAGCGCGGGGCGCCGGGCCATCTAGGGGTGCGCCAGTGGGTTCATCGGATTGGTTCCCTCGGCGTCTTCCCATGCGTCGATGTAGCCGTCGCCGTCGGAATCCTGGGACATGGCGGACATGCGGAGTTCCACCCACGGCCGGTAGGCGCTTTCGGCCGGGACATGCGCGTAGATGTCGCGAGCTTCCTCGAAACTGAGTGTGCCTTCACGGCACCGGCCGATGTAATAGAGGCATCCGTAGATGAATTCGTCCGGCGCGCCTGAGCGCCGGCTGTGGCGTTCTTCCGCCTGCTGAAAGAATGCGGTGGCCGCCGGGTAATCACGCCGCTGGATGGCGCGCAGACCTTGGAGGAACATTTTTCTGGCCGCCCCGTCCGCGCGGACCGAAAGCGCGGGCTCGTGGCCGGTCGAGGATGCGGCGCCACGGGCCGTGGCCGGCGCGGGGGCGCCAGCGCCGACACCGCCCGATGGAGGCTCGGCCTCGCACCCGGCAGCCGCGAGGGCGAGGCAGAAGGCCAGGGGGAGACTCCGGTTTATCGTTTTCGCGAAGCGGCGGGGCGTCGGATCCGAAATTCCTTTTCCATGACGCCGAGAGACTCGTCCAGGACGCCGACGATGAAGTCGGCGTCTCTCCGCGTGACGCACATCGGAGGTTTGATCCGGACGACGTTGCCGGCCATCCCGCCCTTGCCGATCAAAAGACCCCGGTCCTTGCACAGCTCCATGAGCCGCAAAGTTTCCTTCGGGGCGACTTCCTTGGTCTTCCGGTTTTTCACGAGTTCCACGCCCAGCATGAGTCCCAGCCCGCGCACATCGCCGATCACAGGGTGGCGGTTTGAAATCGAGAGCAGCCGGGACTTGAGGTAGGTCCCGACCGAGTCGGCGTTGCGGACCATGTTGTACCGCTCGATGACCTCGAGGACGGCCAGTCCGGCGGCCATCGAAACGGGGTTGCCGCCATACGTGTTGAAATGGACCTTGCCGCGCATCGACTCGGCGATGGCCCGCGTGGTGATGATGCCGCCGAGGGGCACGCCGTTGCCGATGCCTTTGGCCATCGTCACGATGTCGGGCTTGACGCCCCAGTGGCTGATGCCGAAAAAGTGTTTCCCGGTTCTGCCGAATCCGGTCTGGACCTCGTCGGAGATGTATACGCCGCCGTGTTTTTTGACGATGTCGGCGATGATGGGAAAATATTCCTTGGGCGGATGGATGACGCCGCCGAATCCGGCGATGGGCTCAGCGATGAATCCGGCGATGCGGCCGGACGTGTTGTACTTGATGATGTCCTCGACCTGCGTGGCGCAGGCGACGCCGCACGACGGGTACTTGAGCTTGAGCGGACAGCGATAGCAGTAGGCGTTGGGCGCGTGGGTCACGCCGAAGACGTAGGGCATGGAGTGGCGCCAGGAGGACTGGCCGGTCAGGGTCATGGCCATGAGGGTGCGGCCGTGAAAGGAATGGCGGAGGGCGATGAATTCCTGCTGCTTGGTGTGGTTCTTGGCGAGTATGGCCGCCAGTTCATTGGCCTCGCAGCCGGAATTGGTGAAGAAGCTGACCTTGAGGTCGCCGCCGCCGGCCATCTCGTGCATTTTCTTCGCGTACTGCACAATGTTGGGATGATAGTAAAGCGTGGTCATATGCTGGAGCTGGCCGACCTGCCTCTGGATTTTGGATACAACATCGGGATGGCAGTGGCCGACGCTGATGGTCACGACGGCGCTGAAGGCGTCCATGTACTTCCTGCCCTGGTCGTCGTACACGTACTGCATCTGCCCGCGGACGATGTTGACCGGCCGCTCAAAGTAGGTCATGGTCGACGGGAGGAGATACTCCTCCCGCATTTTCTTGATCTGATCAACGGTTGGCGCCGCCATATGAATTCTCCTCCTGCGGGTTAAGGCTTCAGTTTGACAAAGTCGTCGTACGTTTCCGGCCGGCGGTCCCGGTAGAACTGCCAGACGTTGCGGACCTCCCGGATCTTGTCGAGGTCCATGTCCGCCACCAGCACCTCGTCCTTGTCGCGGCTGGCGTTCGCCACGAAACTTCCGCGGGGGTCCACGAAATAGCTCTGGCCGTAAAATTCGCCGATGTTCCAGGGCCGCTCCCGGCCCACGCGATTGATGGCGCCGATGAAGACGGCGTTGGCCACCGCCTGCGCCGGCTGCTCGAGTTTCCACAGATATTCCGAAAGGCCCGCGACGGTCGCCGACGGGTTAAACAGGATCTCGGCGCCGTTCACGCCCAGAATGCGCGCGCATTCCGGAAAGTGCCGGTCGTAACAGATGAAAATGCCGACTTTGGCGTAGGCCGTTTCGAAGACCGGCCAGCCGGCGTTGCCGGGTTTGAAATAAAATTTCTCCCAGAACCCCGGATGACAGTGCGGAATATGGATCTTCCGGAACTTGCCGAGATACTTGCCGTCCGCGTCGATGACGACGGCGGTGTTGTAGTAGACGCCGGTCATGGCCTCCTCGTAGAGCGGGGCGACGATGACCATCGAATGTTTCTTGGCGAGCTTCTGCATGAGCTGGGTGGTGGGGCCGTTCGGAACCGGTTCGGTGATGTTGTACCACTTGATGTCCTGCTCGGCGCAAAAATAGGGGCCGTAAAACAATTCCTGCAGGCACAGGATCTGGACCCGCCGCTTGGCGGCCTGTTCGATCAACTTGACGTGCTTTTCAATCATGGCTTTCTTGATTTTTTCCGGCGACCCCTCATCGGCCTGGATGGGCACCCGGGCCTGGATCAAGCCGCCTCTTACGATTCGGGCCATTCGCGTTCCTCCTTGTTCTGGAAATTAAGCCATTTTCCATACCACAGGGGGCCGGAAAAGTCCATATATATAATATGGAGAGGCGCCGGCGGTCTAAAAGGAGCGGAGGGCCTCGTCGCGGCTGTCAAAGAGGGTATACTCGAGATGCAGGTTGCACTGGCGGAGGAACCGGCGGCGCTTGCCGTCGGTTTCGACCAGCCGGGCGGCGTACTGGTTGCGGGAGATGAGGTTCATCACGTCCTTGAGGATCATGACCTCGGTGAGGTCCAGGCTCTGGATGTCGCTGATGTCGACCACGAATTTGGAGACGTTGGCGGCAATGAGCCGTGTCAACTCGCTGCGGATCGAATCCGCGTCCTCTGTGTGAAGCGCGCCGCCGAATTGCAGGCACGCCACGCCGCCGGGGGCGGTGTCGACCTTGATGTTCAGTCCGCTGCCCTTCGTCTCCGGCAGGGGTCGCTCGACCTTGATGCCGGCGGATGCGGCGATGGCCTCCATTTCGAAAGAGAGATTGGCGAGGTCGGTTGCCATGGCCTTGATGTTGAGCGGTCCGGCCTTTTCCCTGGGTTTGGGCGGCGCGGCGTGCGTCACCTCATAGATTTTCTTGACCATTTGCCTGAAATCGATCGGCTTGACGATGTATTCGGCGGCGCCGGCGGCGGCGGCCTGCATGACGTCGGCGCGTTCGCGTTTGGCGGTCATCATGATGATGGGGATGTTCTTGATCTTGTCGTCTTTCTTGATGCAGTGAAGGACGGCCGTGCCGTCGATGGTGGGCATCATGATGTCGAGGAGGACGACGTCGGGATGGAAATCATAGACCATCCGCAGGCCCTCGATTCCATCCGAGGCTTTCAGGATTTCAAAATTCTCCGCCTTCAACCGGTCCTCCACGATCCGCTGAATGTGCAGATCGTCGTCGATCACCAGCACTCTCATGCAGCCTGTCCTCCCGAAGAATCATGCGCCGGCCGGCTGTCCACGGGCATCCACACGGAAAACCGGCTTCCGCTGCCCGGGATGCTTTCGACTTCGATCCGCCCACCCAACTTATCGACCAGACTCTTGCAAATGGTCAATCCCAGGCCGGTTCCACCGTACCGGCGGCGGACGCCGGCGTCGAGCTGGACAAAGGGATCAAAAATTTTCGGCAGGTGAGCCGGGGCGATTCCGATGCCGGTGTCCTCCACCGTAAACTTCACGCGGCTGTCTCCCTCGCGCGTCACCGACAGGGCCACGTGGCCGCGCTCGGTGAACTTGATCGCGTTCGACAGGAGGTTGGTCAGGATTTGTTCGAGTTTGACGCGGTCGGTCCGAATCCCGGGCAGGCCGGCGTGAATGTCCTCGACGAACCGGACGTCCGATTTGGCCCGGACCGAATTTTCGGCGTACTTGCGGATGTCGGCCATGAGGTCGTAAGGATCGAGGGGCTCGATGTTGATTTCGATGGTTCCCGCGCGGATCTTGGCGATGTCGAGGAGGTCCTCCATGAGGGTCAGGAGTTTTTGGCCGTTGGAGTGGATGAAGGTGACGATCTCCGTCTGTTTCTGCGTCAACGGGCCGTAGATGCCTTCGAGGGAAAGCTCGGCGTATCCGAGGATCGCGGTCAGAGGGGTGCGCAGCTCGTGGCTGAGGATCGCCAGGAACTGATCCTTAAGCCGGTCGGCCTCCTTCAATTTGTCGCTCAGCGCCTGAAGCTCGTCGTTTTTTTCCTTGAGAAGCTGGATATGCGCCTGGACGCTCTGCTCCTTCACCTTGAGCCGGTGGACGAGGTCGTTCAGTTGTCCCGAGAGAAAGGCGATCTCGTCATCGCCGGATGTTTCGAGCACGGTATCGAGATCGCCGTCCGCGATGCGGTTGACGCCCCGGGTGACCTCATCGAGCGGTTTCATGACCTGCCGCGTGGCGACGACGAGGAGGCCCGCGAGGGCGAGGCCGATGGCGAGGAGGACGAAGACGCGGTTGAGGAAGCGCCGGCTCATTCGCCAAGCCTGGGCGTAGAGGAGGGATTTGGGCGCGATCGCCCGAAGGTGGACCGGGTCGGAGAAGATCGAAATTTCCTCGGTTACCAGGATCCAGGTTTTTCCGTCCCAGGAAAATTCCGAAGGCGCCGCTGAAACCGCAAGCCCCGCCTCGCCCCGGGGCCATTGGCCGGCAAGCCACAGGGGTTTTCCATTTTCCCTGACCAGCGCCAGCCCCTCCACCCGCTGACTCGACATCCAATCGACGGCCGGCAGGAGCGCGTCGACGTTCCAGAGGACCCGGATCGATTGGACCCGGTTGGCCGCCATGGCGTGGGCCTCAAAGAGCAGTCCCGCCCGCGCGTCGGTGTCGACGCCCTCCACCAATTTGAGGACGCCGTGGCGCGACCCGGTCAGCAGCGACTCGAACTCGAGGGACGTGGCGCCGCCGGCTTCGAGTTCCGTTTGATGCAGAATCTGATAGAAGCGGACGCCGTCGCCGAAAAAGGCCTCCGGCTTTTTGCTGCGGCGGATCGACTGGACGGCGGCGTCGAAGGCCTGGGGATTTTCCGTGAGGAGCCGGACCCGGGTCTGGCGCCGCTGGACTTCGCGGTTGAACGCCGCCGTCAGTTCCTTCAGGCGGTTGATCATCTCCATCCGCGCGTCCTTGAGACCGGACTGGAACTCGATCGCGAATACAGAAAGACCGTAGAAAATCACGCTGGCGAGCGCCACGGTCAGGGAAATCTGCAGGACCCTGGAACTCAGCCGCTGTTTGGGCAATGTCGCCATTGGTCTCCCAATTTAATCTCATTCCCCGGCCGCCTTGCAATGACACGGCTTGATTTTTTGCGGGGCGGCGACTATGATCGGTGTTATGCGACAGAGTGTCTTTCTCACGTTGGTTCTCGCCTTGGTTTCGCTGGTCCTGCTCCCGCCGGGGTTGATCCCCGCCGGCGCGGATGTCGTCCTCATTGCGGACCTGGACAAGGCGATCACGCCGGTGACGGCGACGTACGTGGAGCGGGTGATCCGCGAGGCGCGCGCGGTGAACGCGAAGGCGGTCCTGTTCCGGCTGGACACGCCGGGGGGCCTGATGGAATCGACGCGGCACATCGTGCGGGAATTTTTGAATTCGGAAATTCCGATTCTCGTGTGGATCGGGCCGAGCGGGGCGCGCGCGGCGTCGGCGGGCGTGTTCATCACCTATGCGTCCCACATCTCCGCCATGGCCGGCGGCACGCACCTCGGCGCGGCGCACCCGGTGATGCTCGGAGGCGACAAGATGGAAGCGGTGATGAAGCAGAAGGCGGAGAACGACGCGGCCGCGTGGGCGCGGACGATCGCCGAAACGCGCCGCCGCAATGTCGTCTTTGCGGAGTCCGCCGTGCGCGAGAGCACGTCGCTGACCGACAAGGTTGCGCTGGACAGCGGCGCGATCGACCTGCGCGCGGACAGCATCGATTCGTTCCTTGCGATGATCGCCGGCGAGACCACGTCGGTGGCCGGGCCGGGCCGAAAACAGATTGCGCTTCAAATCAAGTCCGTCGAACTCCGAACGGTGGAGCCGAAACTCAAGGAGAAGGTCCTGGCGTTTTTGACGGATCCGAATGTCGTCTACGTTCTGATCTTGCTGGCGATGGCCGGCATCTATTTTGAATTTTCGACGCCGGGCGTCGGCGTGCCGGGCGTGGTGGGCGTTCTGTCGCTGATCCTCGCGGCGTACGGCCTGTCGATCCTCCCCGTCAACACGGTGGGCCTCATTCTCATGGTCGTCGGAATTGGCCTGATGCTCCTGGACATCAAGGTCGCCAGCCACGGGATTCTCACGGCGGGCGGCATCGTCTCGATGGCCATCGGCGGGCTGATGCTGTTTGAAGACAAGGCGTTTCGCGTGTCCTTTCAAGTGATCCTGCTCTTCACGGCGATGACGGCCGCCTTCGTCGTTTTTGCGGTCGGCGCCGCCGTCCGCGCGTTCCACACGAAAGTCCGCGTGGGGGAGGAAGTCCTGTCGGGCATGCGGGGCGAAGTGCGCACGCCGCTCAATCCCGTGGGGCACGTTCTGGTCGACGGGGAACTCTGGAGCGCCCACACGGAAGACGGCGCCGCGCTGGATGCGGGCACGGCGGTCAGCGTGATCCGGAAGGACGGCGTTCAACTGATCGTGCGGCGTCTGCTCTGAGCGATTTGGGCGCTTCCTCTTTACACCGTTGGCGTTCGCTGATAATCCATACCGTATAGATGATCGATATGAAAGGACGTGAATGAAAGTGAACTTTTTTCTGTTGAACCCGATTCTTCTCGCCGCCGTACTCTTCGTGGTCGTCGCCTTCTGGAATTCGTTCCATGTGCTTCGCGAATATGAGCGCGCCATCGTGTTCCGGTTCGGCCGGCTGGCGCGCGCGCTGTGGAACCCGGGCGGGCAGGGCAACGGTCCCGGGCTGATTCTGCTCATCCCGTTCGTCGACAAGATGGTCACGGTGGACCTTCGAATCGTCACCATGGACGTGCCGACCCAGGACGTGATCACGAAAGACAACGTGCCGGTCAAAGTCAACGCGGTGGTCTATTTCCGGGTGCTCAACCCGGAGGACGCCACCGTGAAGATCGCCGACTACTACATGGCGACGTCGCAGATCGCCCAGACGACGCTCCGCAGCACCCTCGGCCAGCACGAGCTGGACGATCTTCTGTCGAACCGCGACAAGATCAATCAGCAGCTTCAGGTCATCATCGATGAGCAGACCGACTCGTGGGGCATCAAGGTCAAGGCGGTCGAGGTGAAGGACGTGGAGATTCCGCAGGGGATGCAGCGCGCGATGGCGCGGCAGGCCGAGGCCGAACGCGAGCGCCGGGCGAAGATCATTGCGGCCGAGGGCGAGTTTCAGGCGTCGCAAAAGCTGACGGACGCGGCCAAGGTCATCTCGGCCCACCCCGAGGCCCTGCAGCTTCGGTATCTGCAGACGCTCCTGGAAATGTCCACGGAGGGAAAAACCACGATTGTCTTTCCGATCCCGCTGGACATGCTGAGCGCCTTCACCAAAAAAAATTAGCCCTGTCCCCCCGCCCCGGCGTGACGAACTGACCGCGTGATGGAGTCCCCCCTTTATCTGGTGGTCCTCGTGATCGGGATGGCCATCGTCTTCGATTTCGTGAACGGATTCCACGACGCCTCGAACGTCGTCGCGACGATGATCGCCTCCCGGTCGATGTCGCCGTCCGCGGCCCTGATCATCGCGGCGAGCTGCGAGTTCCTCGGGCCTTTTATTTTGGGCACGGCGGTCGCGAAGACGATCGGGAAGGACATTGTCGATCCGACCGTGATCAATGCGTGGGTGATCATGGGCGCCCTGAGCGGGGCGATCTTCTGGAACCTTTTGACGTGGTGGTTCGGCCTGCCGTCGTCGTCGAGCCACGCGCTGGTCGGAGGGATCGCCGGAAGCGTCCTGGCGGCGACGGGCGTGGCGCATTTCAAAGTCGCGGGTTTCGTCAAAATCGTGCTGGTGCTGATCACGTCGCCCATCGTCGGATTTCTGATCGGATACGCGTTCCAGTCGCTGTCGGTTTTTCTGACCCGCGGCGCAACGCCGCACGTGAACCATTTTTTCAAACGATCCCAGATCGTTTCCTCCATCGCGCTGGCGCTGTCGCATGGCGGGAACGACGCCCAAAAATCAATGGGGATCATCACGATGGTCCTCGTCGCCGCGTTTCCGGAACACTATCCGGAATTCACGGTGCCCGTGTGGGCGATTTTCGCCTGCGCGTCGGCCATCGGCCTCGGCACGGCCTTCGGCGGATGGTCGATCATCAAGACGGTGGGCAGCGGCATCTACCGCCTCCGGCCGATCCACGCCTTCAGCGCGCAGAGCGCGTCGGGATCGGTCATCCTGACCGCCGCGCTCCTCGGCGGGCCGGTGTCGACGACCCATGTGGTGTCGTCGAGCATCATGGGCGTGGGCTCGGCGGAGCGGATCAAGGCGGTGCGGTGGCACCGCGCGGGCGAGATCGTCACGACGTGGTTTGTCACCATCCCGGCGGCGGCGCTGGTGTCGGCGCTGACCTATCTGGGATTGAATCTGCTGGGTAAAATGCTCTAATGAGCCAAGGAGGCAACGGATGGGACTGAGGCAACTGTTTTTTCCGAAGAAACGCGATTTCTACAAGATGCTCAGCGATCACGCGGAGCGGACGGAGGAGGGCATGCGGCTCCTCCATGAGTTCGTCACCGATCCCACCGCGGAGCGGGGGAAGCGGGTGGAGGACGCGGAGAATGAGGCCGACGAGGCCCGCCGCCGGCTCGTTCTGGAACTGAACGATTCCTTCGTGACGCCGATGGACCGCGAGGACATTTTTGCGCTGTCGCGGTCGGTCGACGACATGGTCGACTACGCGAAGACCTCGGTCGAGGAGATGCTGCTGTTCAAGGTCGGGTCCAACGAGCATTTGAGGAAAATCTCCGAGGGCCTCTACACCATGTCGAAGGAGATCACGCTCGCGATCAAGTCCCTCCGGAACAACATGGCCGACGCCAACGAACACATCATCCGCGCCAAAAAATCCGAAAACTACGTCGAGCACCGGTACCGCGAGGCGCTCGCGGAACTCTTCAATTCAAACGATTTCACCTATGTCCTCAAACACCGCGAGGTCTACCGCCACCTGTCGAACGCGGCGGACCGGGGAGACCATTCGGCGGACATCATCAGCGACATCATCGTCAAGATGACGTGAGCGCGTCAGTCGGCCGGTCGGCAGGCGGCGAGCGTGTTTTTGTAGAGGTGCGCGATGTCCTCGCAGAGCCGCGCGACGCCGAACGTTTCGGCCATCAGGGACCGGGCGTCCGGGTGAGGGGAGAACCTTCCTTTTAAGATTTCCAGATACGCATTCGCGAATTCGACGGGCGTGCGGCGCCGGATCAGGAAGCCGCCGGCCCGTTCGATGCGGCCGTCCTGGACGAGTTCGCCGGGCCGCGGCGGCATCGCGTCGGAGGTGCCGCCGACATCGGCCGCGACCACCGGGCATCCCGACGCCTGCGCTTCGATGACGGCCACCGGCGTGCCCTCGTTTTTGGACGTCAGGGCAAGGGCGGTGAGATCGCTGTAGACTTCCGGGAGATTTTTCAGAAAGCCCGTCCATCGGATCCGGCCCGGGATGCCGAGCCGCTCGGCGTGCGCGCGGATGCGTTCCTGTTCCTCGCCGTCGCCGATGATGACCGCGACGGCGGCCGGAACTTCCTTCAACGTTTCCAGAAAGCTGTCGAGAAACAGCGCGTGGTCCTTCACCGCCGTGAGCCGGCCGACGATGCCGATGAGCGGGGTGACTTCATCCACGCCGATTTTTTTCCGGAATTCGCCGCGATGGCGGGGCATCTGAAGAAACGGCGCGAGGTCGAATCCGAGCGGCACGACGCGGAACTTTTCCGCCGGAGCGATGCCGTAGACATGGATCAACTCCTGGCGGAGCCGCTCCGATACGGTGACGATCCGATCCGTCCACCGCGCGGAGAAGCGTTCAAGAAAAAGGTGGAGCGAGTTTTGCCGGTTCGAGAAATAGCTGTGGAGCACGTGCCCGTGAAAGGTGTGGATCACGACCGGGTTCACGCCGAATGGCTTGAGGAGTAACGCCGCCATGCGCGAGAGGAATCCGGCCTTGGCCAGATGCGTGTGCAGGACATCCGGCTTTTCGCGGCGGAGGATACGAAGAATCTGAAAAAATGCCGCCAGGTCTTGAAGGGGACTCACCGGCCGGATGAGCGCGTCAACGTACCGGACTTGCGCGCCGAGTTTTTCGCAAAAGTACGCCATGTCGCCCTCCGCCGGATCGATCCGGCCGCTGACCAGCGCGCTTTCGAACCCGTGAGACGCCAGACCCGCCGTGAGATACGCGACGTGCTGTGCGGGCCCGCCGACATTGAGGCGGGTGATCACGCGAAGGACTTTAATGGGCCGGTTCGAGGGTTTGAATTCGGCGCTCATGTCCGCGCGGTCCGGGCAAGCGTCACGGCGGCGACGCCCATGGCGACAACGGCTGCGGTTTCGCTGCGCAAAAGCTCCGCACCCAGCCGCGCCGGGACGGCGCCGGCGTTCCGAAGCGACTGCTTCTCCTCTTCAGTCAAATCTCCCGGAGGACCGACGATCAGGAAAACCGCGGACGGGTCCACCCGCTCGGTCAGGGCGTCCATGAGAGACAGACGAGCGCCGTGGTCCAACAGAAGCGCGTATGTGTCCTGAACGCAGGCGGCGAGGGACGGCACATCGGGCAGTTCGGACAGGCTCGGCAGGAAGGGACAGCCGGTCTGCTTGGCCGATTCGACCGCCACGCGCCGGAGGCGGTCCATCCGGAGCTTTCCCGGATCCTGGCGTGCGCAGCCGAAGGCGATGATTTCTTTGACCGACAACTGGGCGGCCGCCGAGACGGCGAACTCGAATCGGGCAGGTTCGATTCGCGCAAGCGCGAGCGCGATCCTGCGGGAGTCCTCCATCGTCTCAGCCGTGGCGACTTCAAGCTCCACTTTCGAATTGGCCCGCACGACCTTGCAGCGGTATCGCACGGCGCCGTCGCTCCCTTCCACTTCGTCGCCCCTCTGCAGACGCAGCACCTTTAGAAGGTGCCGCTGGTCGGTCTTCGAGGGAGAAAAACGATCGCCGCACTGAAGATGAGCAGGCGCGAAAATCAGTTTCACGGCGGCACGCTATCCCGCTTTGTGGGTCAATTCAAGCCCGCTTCCAGGCCCGGAACCGGAAGCCCGGCCGGGTCACGGCGCCGTAGGAAATGGACAGCGGATGCGCCGGGCCGGACCGGACGTAAGGGCCGGCCATCACGCCGTCGTAGATGAAAAAGCCGACCGACGTCATTTCCATGGAAATTTTCGGCCGGTTGTCCACGATCCTGAGAACCGGCTCGCGCGGCGCGGGGACATATTCCTGAAGAAGATATCGGCCGGCGGCCAGCGCGTGGGCCAGCGCTTTCTTCCAGCTTTTGCGCGTCAGGGTGTTTCCGACAAACACGCCACGGCTGCCATAAGAGTCCAAAGGCTTCAGAATCCATCGGCGCCGCGCCGAAACCGTCCGTTCGGCGGATGCCGGCGTCAGAAGAAACGCCGGCGGCACATGCCGATCGATGAGGCGCCGGCCGGCGGGGCCGATCCGGGCGCGGACATGCGAATCACGCATGATCGCGAGAACGGCCTTGCTGTGCAGAAGCTCCGACCGGAATGATCCGACCATTCGGATGGCGCCGGCGCGATAGGCTTCGAGCAGCGGGCCGAGGCTGCTCCACATCTGAAACGCGTCGGCCGTGACGAGCCGGCGGTAAACAAGCGTGATGCGTGTCCCGCGCGCGCGCAGTCCGTCCCGAACCGCCAGGTCCTCCGGCGTGACGAGGACGGCGTTCTGGCCGAGGCGCCGAAGGGCCTGTTGGACGGCGACAAATTCGGAGGCCGTGGAGATTCCCCTCCGGTCCAGAATCCCGACGCATGTTGCGCCGCGATCGCCGGATACGCGCGAGTAGCGGGCCAGCATCCGGGCCAGCGAGTCGACCATCTCGAGAGACTCGATAGGTCCACGATCGGCGAAGTACGAGTAAAGGGGCGTCGCGAGGAGCGCGCGTTCGATGGCGTTCGAGTCGTTCATCCCCGCCGATCCGTCCGCGTTGGTTTCGACGATCCGGAAGACGCCGCGAACGAAATGGCCGTCGAGCCGCAGCACGGGCGCAAGACGCCGGTAACCGGGATCGATGCGCAGAATTTCCTGGAAAACTGCGGGGAATTGGTAGGCGTCCAATAGATCTTCGTCTTCGAGCGCCATCCGTCCGGCCTGTTCGAGAATGTCTGACAGATTCCGGCAGAGCGCGGACATTTCCCGGAAAAATTCCGGAGACCGCAGCCACGGCGTCGGCGAAAACGGCGTGGGATGCCGGCCAAACAGCGCGTGCAACCCCGGCAGCCCCTGGCGCGCGGCCCGGCACGACCGGCGCGTCAGATCGGGCTCTCGAAGGCAGTGCCGGTGAAATCCGGCGAGGGCGCTCTGAATCGTCTTCAACCGGCCGCGATCGTGGACCGGCTGAGCAGCCGCCGGACGGCTTCGAGAAATCTCTCCAATCCCCGGCCGTCCGCCAGCTCCATCGATCGGTCATGCATGGCGGCCAGCCGGTCCTTCGCGCCGGCCAGCGCCGAAAGGACGCCGGCGAGCTGTTCGAAAGACGGCGGGTCCACAAGACAGACAGCGCCGGCGTCGGCGAAGAACTTCGCCTGCTCGGTTTCGTGAGGCGCCTGGGGCAGAACGACCGCCGGCCGGCCGAGGGTGGTTGTCTCATACAAGGTCACGCCGCCGGAAATGATCGCGAGGTCCGCCGCGGCGAGTTTTTCCCAGAAGAGGTTTTGCGAGAGGCCCAGAATTTGCAGGTTGGCGTGTGGCGCGGCGGCCGAGTCCGTGAACCAGGAAAATGCGATCTGCGGAAACCGGCCGGCGATGTCCGGGATCCAGCGGCCGTACCCGCGCGCGTCAAACGTTCCCAGGAAAATGACGGCGGACCGGACCGCCTCCGGTTCGCGTGACCCGTCCCTGAGTTTCAGGAGCGCGGGCGGGAGAATCGCGTACGGAAAGCCGTAATAATAATTATTTTCCCTGCGCAGTTTGTGTCCGGCCCGGAACGTCGCGTCAGCGGCATCGGCGCCGAGGCCCGGGTCGTCGATGGTGATCACGGTGGCGCCGGACCCCTGGAGGTATTTCACGTATTCGGGGGACGTGCTCTGAACGTCGAGGACGATGAGCCGCGCGCCGAGGCGGCGGGCGGATTGAAACAGAATCAGAGATTCGTTGTCAGCGGCCTTGAGCAACCGGACGCGGCACCGGAACATCGGCTGTACGGAGCGGATCCACGCATTGTCTTTCGAGAAGAGATGGACATCGAAGCCCTCGTCCAGGAGCGCGTCGCTCAGGGTCCGCGCGCGCATCACATGCCCGCCGCCGATGCCGGGCCCGCCGTCCGCGCGAAGGAGGACGGCCGTTCTGCTCATGTTTCGGACTCCTTGAACGATTTCTGGCGCACGTGCAGATTTTTTTTAAAGAGCGCGCCGTCGGCCCGGATCAGGTCCGCGATTTCCTTCAGCCCAAACTGCAGATTCAGAGGCAGGAGCCGTTTGAAAATCTCGCGGATGACCTCCAGGTCCTCCGGCGTGTCGACCGTGAGCCGGACGCCGGACTTGCCGACGCCGTGCGTGAGATCGCTCATGTCGAATCCGGTGGTGCGAAACCGGCCCGGAGATTCGTACAAGTAGGGCGTCACGTGCTCGTGTTGATAAGCCTCGGTCGCCTCCCGATGCGCGCGGTCCAGCGCGTCGTACCGGAAGACTTCCGCGCCGATTCCAATTGGACAGCCGAGCGTGTTGGCGTAGTCGACGCCGGCGGCGAGAAACCGTTCGACGGCGGCGTCCATGATGGGCGCCTCGAAGAGGGGATTGTCGCCACAGACACGCACCACCGCGTCGGCGCCGCTGTCTTTGGCCGCGCTCCAGTACCGGTCGAGGACGTCGTGCAGGGATCCCCGATGGATCCGGCAACTCGACGAAAACCGCCGCGCCAGCGGATCGTCCTCCGGCTCGGCGGGGATGGCGAGCACCACCTCATCCAGCCGCCGGCACTGCCGGGCGCGGTCCACGATCCATCCGGTCAGCGGTTTGCCCGCAATGTCCACGAGGGCTTTTCCGGGCAGGCGCGTGGAAGTCATCCGGGACTGGATGATCGCGACAATTTTCATCGGCAAAAAAACGGCGAAGGGATTATATTCTGAGCGGAACGAGATCCATGTTCTTGTCGGCCGTGACGTACAGCGCGCTGGAGACGGAATCCTTTTCGACCACGACCGGGATGTTCTCGCCGTGCGGCGCGTCGCTGTACCGGGCGATCACCGCGGCGGCCAGCCGGACGGCGCCGTCGTCCGCTGGGCCGTCGAGGAGCGCCGAGGGGGCGCCGACGGCGGTGCAGGTCAGATAAATCCGGCCGGCCCGGTATCGGGCCAGCAGATTGTTTTCGAGCCGGTCGCGCCCGACGATCAGTTTGGTGGCGTCGCCCAGGCGGAAATGCCGCCCGGCGCCGAGGAGCATGACCTCGTCCTGCGTGAGCGTCCGGTCGGGCTTGTGCGTCAGCAGTTCGTGGAATCGCTCCGCATAGGTTTCGTCGGCGAGAAAACAGCAGCCGCCGGCGGGCTGGGCGAATCCCGTGATCCCGTACCGGGCGGCCAGCTCCAGTTGCGGTTTGCGGCTTCTGCCCTCGAACGCCAGGAGACGCTCGCGGTCGACCCAGCCGCGCTCCTCCGGGATCGTGGGAGGCAGAAGTTTCGCGGACAGCGGCCGGAGCAGGAGCCCCTGCAGGCCGGCCTCGGTCTCGACCGTCCCCAACGTCGGCCGGCGCTGGCTCATCGGCCGCTGGTTGAGGACCTCGCCCGTGATCACAAACGACGCGCCGAATTCCTCCAGATGTTCGGCGGCCGCGCGAAGCATGAAGACGCGGCAGTCGATGCAGGGATTGGCGTTCGCGCCGTAGCCGTGCTTCGGCTGCGTTACCATCCGGATGTACTCCTCCGAAATGTCCAGCACCTCCACGGGCACGCCGATCGACCGCGCGGTCGACAGCGCATCGCTCTTGTACCGCCGGGGGTCCTGCTCATCGAGCACGCCCATCCGGCGCTTCCGCTCGGTGATGCAAAAGCCGGTATAAAAATGGAGGGCCTGGACCTCGATCCCCTGATCCATCAGGACGCGAACCGCGAGCGCCGAATCGAGCCCCCCGGACAACAACGCGAGTGCCTTCATGCAGTGAATCTACCCGGAAAGGCGGGGCAAGTCAACGCGCCTGCAACGCCCAAAAAATAGGGTGGGCCACCCCACGAGGCAGAATCGCCTGACGGTACGGTAGCCCACCCACACGATGGGGTATCTGTTCTGGTCGGGGCCGCCGGCCCCTGACTGTCCTGCTGCTCTACTGCTTCTGCCGTTCGATCGTCTTGTTCTCGATGAACCGGATGGGGCTGCTCGTGGTGTACGCGATGTCCAGGTCGCCGTCCCCGTCCAGGTCCGAGTAGAGAATGTAGGTTTCCTCCTGCATGTTGACGACCGGCCGTGTTTCCTCCAACTGGATGGTCGTCTGGGGCGCCTGCCGGTCGGCGTGGGCTTCGGCGCTGCCGATGCGCCACGCAAAATCCACTTTCACGAAATAGTTGAACGCGAAGATGCCCGTCAGAATCAAGATTGCGATGATGCCTTTGTTCATCCAGCGCTTTTCCATGCTTCACATCCTTTCGGCAGACCCATCCGGCAGGTTTAAGATTTCTTGAGCAAAAGTTTTATCTGTCCGGCGCCGATAAGGATGGATATGGTGGATCGAGCCATTTACATCGGCTACAATGGGGCGGTGTCCCAGCAGACGGGCATTGACGTGCTGGGGCACAACATCGCGAACATCAATACGGTGGGATACCGTGCCCAGCGCCCGACGTTTGCCGATCTCTTCAATCGAACCGATCGCATCGCGACGGAGATCGCCAACCCCGTCCAGACCGGGCACGGGGTTGACATCAGCAGCATCGATACGATGCACCGGCAGGGCGAAGTGAAGGCGTCGACCGCGTTTTCGGACGTTGCGATTGTCGGCGAGGGATTTTTCGTCCTGCGCGATCCGCGCCTGGCCGAGCCCCTCAATACCTTTTACACGCGCGCCGGCCACTTCGTGTTCGACGCGGGCGTGGCCGACAGCACCTCCGGCGACCCGTTCACCGACGGCGGTCGCGTGCTCTTTTTGCGCGACTTCCCGACGTACACGACCAAACCGCGGCTGGTCGACCCCTCCACGGGATGGGTGGTGCGCGGATATCTGGCCGACGAAAGCGATGGGACCATCCAGACGAGCGTGACGGACCTGACCATCGACCCGAGGGCGGTCGACAAGGCCAACGAGACGAAAGCCTATTCGATCGGCGGCAGCCTGAACGCCAACGTCCCGGACTACAATCTGACGGTCATGAAAGACGGCAGCAGCACGCAGCTTGAGTCCCTGATCGGAAAATTCAACGAGAATCAGGACCGTGGGATTCTGAAGGTTGCATGGAACGCGGACGGATCGGGCACGTGGACGTTTTTGAAAGTCGGCCAGACGATCCCGGACGCGCAGAACTTCGTCAATTTCGACGCGAACATGGTCCAGAAGAACAAAGTTCATGATTTCATCCCGGGCGTCGCCTTTCGAACCCAGGACGTGTCCACCCTGCGGGCCGGGTCCTTCACAGGGCTTGTCGGGCCGTTCAGCATCCAGTCGAACTCGAGTTCCGTCAGCAGCGTGGAAGGCGCGTATCTCGGGAACCGGGAGGACGGCACGCTGACGATCAACACCGCCGCCAGCGGCGCCGTGACCTGGTCGTTCGTGCCGGACGGGAAGAGTTTCATCAGCGAGTCGGGGAGCGGAACGTTCGCGGCGGCCGACAGCGCGACCGCGTCCATCATCCCGGGCATCACGATCCGCAAAACGGCCGGGACCGCGCTCACCGGCGGGACGGTGATCCTCAAAACGGACCACGAGTCCGACGCGGCTGCGGCGATCGGCGGGCTCTTCGACGACAGCAGCCCCACGACCCAGCACACCATGATCACCACGTTCAAACACATCGGGCAGAATGACTACGGGTACATGGTCAGCGGATTCACGCAGGAGACCTTTTCCGATTCCGGCATCGCCACGATCACGAGCGGCCAGAAACAAATCAAGGCCTATGCGAACATCGATCCCAATCAGATCACCATGAAGCGCGCCTCGGACAACGCCACGATGGGGATGGCCTCGTCCCAGGTGATCGCCGACTCCGGCGGGAACATCCGGAAGGAATCGGTGCGCGGCGGGTTCTGGACGTCGACGATCGACCAGAGCGGCAACGTGTCGCTGACGGTGAACGCCGACGGCAGCGGGAGCTGGAGCTTCACGCCGGTCGGGCAGGTCCAGGCGACCGCGAACGGCACGATCGCGGCGGGGACACTGAAGGCCGACACGACGTACGGGATTCACACGGGCAACGAGGTCATTCCGGGAATGATCTTCAAGACGGGTTCGTCGATCGCCGCGGGCATCGCGACGTTTGAGACGACCATCGGCCATTACAACGTGTCGGACAACCTCATCACGTTTTCGCCGTCGTTTTCGAACAAGATCAACACATCGACCACGAAGTTTCTGGTCGATTATAAATTCGCGTCCGACCGGTTCACCGACGCCTCCGCAACGTCCGGCACCACCAATCTCTATTCGGGAAAGGCGGCCTTTGATGCAAACCGGCAATTCGACACCACCAACTCGAGCGTGCCGAACGTGACGTTCACGCCCAATTCCTCGTTGAACGCGCTGACCATCACGCCGACGCTGACGAACCTCGCACAGGTCGCGGGACAGCCCGAGCCGATCGTGGAAGCGGTGGACGGCAACATCCAGGGGGACCTCCTCCAGCTCGAGATCGCCGAGAACGGGCTGGTCATCGGCCGGTTCAGCAACCTGCGGCAGAAAAACATGGCCCAATTCGTCCTCGCCACGTTTCGCAATCCCGGCGGCCTGAGCCGCGTGGGCGACACGGCCTTCATCGAAACGGCAGCGTCCGCCGCGCCGGTGGTCCAATCGATCGATCAGATGCCGGCGGGGCTTTCGCGCCTCTCACCCTTCAAACTGGAGTATTCGAATTCAAAGCTGGATGATGAACTGACCGACCTGATCTTTTTCCAGCGCGCCTTCCAATTCAGCAGCCGCGCCATCCGCGCGGCCGACGAACTCATTCAGAACGCGATCGGCCTCAAGCGCGGTTAGCCCCCGCTCAGGGCGCCGTAAGAAACGGCGGGAGCAGCGTGTTGAGCCAGCAGAGGACCAGGCCGACGGCGAAAAAGACGAGGCCTGCGAGCCGGACGTCGCGGATCGACCGCCGGAGCGGCGTTTTGAGGCTGCCGGAGGCGTCGCGCCGGAAACTGTTGGCGCACGGCGTCCGCGCCATCCACAGCCCGCCAAGGCCGATCGCCGCGGGCAAGGCCCACCGGAAGACGGGATATCCGAAGGGGATCAGCGTGAGGAAGGCGGCGCCAAAGAGGACGGCGAATCCTGCGACCCACGTTCGAACCCCGGTCTGATATTCCTTGTAAAAATTCTCCGCCGCCGCCCTGCATCCGTCCGAACACGCGGAAAATTTCGCCTCCCGTTTCTGGAAGGGATCCGTCAGCCACCCACGCGCGGTCTCGACCGGGCAGTCGGACATTTCCGCGCGGGCGACCCCGCACCACTCGCAGCGGTGGACGGTCATCCTTGTGCTTGGCAGGCCGTGAGCGCGATGACGGCTTCGATGTCCTCGGCGGAGGCGCCGCGGGAGAGGTCGTTGACGGGCTTGGCGAGTCCCTGAAGGATCGGGCCGAAGGCCTGCGCGCCGGCCAGCCGCTGGGTGAGTTTGTAGCCGATGTTGCCGCTGTCGAGATCGGGAAACACAAGGACGGTGGCGCGGCCCGCGACTGCGCTGCCGGGCGCTTTCGACGCGCCCACGGCGGGGATGATCGCCGCATCCAGTTGCAGTTCGCCGTCGGCCGGGACCTCCGGCCGGGCGGATTTGAATTTGTCGCAGGCGCTTTGGACTTTGGTCACGCGGTCGTGAACGGCCGAGCCTTTGGTCGAGAAGGACAGAAACGCGACGCGCGGAGGAAAATCGGAAATCAGGGACGCCGCCGACCGGACCGTCGAGACGGCAATGTCGCAGAGCTGGTCCGGCGTCGGATCGACCACCACCGCGCAATCGGCAAAGAGAAAAATACCCTTGTGGCCCAAAGACGGGTCGGGATGAATCATGACGAAAAACGACGAAACCGTCTGGACGCCGTCCGAACAGCCGATGCACCACAGGCCGGCCCGGATCATATGTGCGGTCGGCACGGAACAGCCGCCGACCATCCCGTCCGCGGCGCCGCTCGCGACCAGGAGCGCCCCAAACATGAACGGGTCCCGCGTGGCCTGAATCGCGTCCGCCTCGGTCATCCCCTTCGACCGGCGGCGCATATATAATATGGAGGAGAGGCCGGCCGCCCGGGGGTCTTTCAAGGGGTCCGCGACCTCCATGTCCGCCATCCGCACCCCCGTGTCCCGTGCCGCCACGCGGACGGCGTCGGGATCGCCCACGAGCAGAACCCGCGCCACCGTGCCGCGTTCCCGCGCCATCGCGGCGGCTTTCAGGACGCGGGCGTCGCTTCCCTCCGGCATCACGATCGTCTTTTTCAGCGTCGATGCGCGCCATCGGACGGTTTCGAGAAACATGCGCTCAGTCAACCGATGCGTTTCAGGCTGTCAACTTTGGCGCGCAGCGCGCGTTCGACCGGCGGCGGCACGAAACTGCCGAGCCGGCCGCCGTAGAGCGCGATTTCCTTCACCAGGCTCGACGATAGAAACGCATAGCGCTTGTCGGTCAGCATGAACAGCGTTTCCAAGCGGGGCGCCATGTCCTTGTTGGCGAGGGACATTTTGAATTCCGCGTCGAAGTCCGATACGGCGCGCAGCCCGCGCACGATGATCGACACGCCGAGCCGCCGGGCATAATCGACCAGAAGGCCCTCGTAGGAATCGATCCGAACCTTGCGGAGTCCCTTGAGAGACCGGCGGATCATGTCGATGCGCTCGCGCACGGAGAACCATTCCTGTTTGCCGGGATTGGCGAGGACCGCGACGTGAACGAACGGAAACCGGCAGGTCAGGCGGCGGATGACGTCGATGTGGCCGTACGTGATGGGATCAAAACTGCCGGGGTAAAGTACTTTCATCTCTCGCGCCTCTTCTACTTTTTTCTCCAGATCCTGACCCGGTCGTCACCATAGCTTCTGGAAAACCCGGCCTCAAGAGAGGCAACGAGGGATTCGTCGAGCGGCTCGTGCTTGGTGTGCCGGAGAACCAGCCGGCCGCCCGGCGCCAGAATCGCGGGGCTTTGGACGATCGCGGTCACGCACGGACTCACCAGACCCTCTTCGTAGGGTGGATCGGCGAAAATGAGGTCAAAGGCGGAGTCGGTCTGCGGGATATACGCGAGGGCGTCGATGGCCAGCGCGCGGGTGGAAACGGCCGACGCGCCGAGGGACTTGATCGCCGCGCGGATGTGGTCGGCGTTCCGGCGCTCTTTTTCGACGAAGGCGACAAAGGTCGCGCCGCGGCTCAGGGCCTCGATCCCGAGCTGGCCGGACCCGGCGAATAGATCGAGGACGGCGTCGCCGGAGACGTCGCCGAGCGCGTTGAAGATGGCCTGTTTGACCATCTCCGTCATCGGCCGGATCCCCTCGGGCGCGCCGAGCGCGCGCCCCTGCCACTGGCCGGCCAGTACCCGCATCTCAGGAAACCTTCGCCAGCGGCAAGCGGCCCTGGTAGCGGTCGAGGAGCGTCTTGCGCAGGATTTGGTGTTCGGGCTTCAACAGGTGCGGGTCGTCTTTCAGAAGCGATTCGGCCGCCGCGCGCGCCGCCATGAGCGGTTCCGTGTCCCGGAGGACGTCCGCGAAACGGAAATCGGGCAGGCCCCACTGGCGCGTGCCGAACAATTCGCCGCCGCCGCGCAGGCGCAGGTCTTCCTCCGCCAGTTTGGCGCCGTCGGTCGTCCGGGCGAAAATCCTGAGCCGTTCGATGGTTTCAGCGCCCGCGTTCGATGAGTGTAACGCCACACAGAGCCCCTGCCGGGTGTGCCGGCCCACGCGGCCGCGCAATTGATGGAGCTGGGAGAGGCCAAATCGCTCGGCGTTTTCGATGACGATCAGGTTCGCCTTCGGAACGTCGATGCCGACCTCGATGACCGTCGTCGACACGAGGATGTCCATGTCGCCGTCGCGGAATTTGCGGAACGCCGACTCCTTCTCCTCGCTTGCCATCCGGCCGTGCAGAAGGCCCACGCGGGCCTTTGGGAACGCTTTTTCAATCCTGTCCTTCTGCACCGTCGCGGCCCGGACATCCATGACCTCTGATTCCTCAATCAGCGGATAAATGACGTAGACCCGGTCGCCGGCCTCGAGCGCGGCCAGGATGATTTTTTTGGCGGCCGCGCGCGACTCCGGGATATCCGGCATCAGCTCCGTGTTCGGCGGCGGCGGCGCGCCGGGCGGCCGTTCGTCGAGGAAGGAGACATTGAGGTCGCCGAAGAGCGTCATCTGGAGCGTCCGCGGGATCGGGGTGGCGCTCATGATGAGAAGGTCGGCGTTCAATCCTTTTTCGTGCAGCGCCGCGCGCTGGAGCACGCCGAAGCGGTGCTGCTCGTCGATGACGAAGAGGGCAGGCGAATGCAAGGCGACGTCCTCCTGAATCAGGGCATGCGTCCCGACCATGATCTGGATGGTTCCATCGGCGAGTCCGGATTTCAATTCCCGTTTTTTGGCCGCGCTCATGCCGCCCTTCAAAAGCCCCGCCCGCACGCCCAGCGGCTCGAGGTCCCGCTGCAGCGTCGAGAAATGCTGCTCGGCCAGGACCTCGGTCGGCGCCAGAATCAGCGCCTGATGGCCGGAACCGATCACATGGAGGCATGCCAGCTCCGCCACGAGCGTCTTGCCCGACCCGACGTCTCCGAACAGCAGGCGGTTCATCACGGCCGGGCGGTCCAGATCGGCGCGGATTTCCTCCCAGGCCCGGCTCTGCGCCCGCGTCAGATCGCCTCGAAACGCCTTCAAGTACCGCTCCTCCAGGTCGCGGGAGCTGTACGCGCGGTTTTTCGAGAGGGTCTCAAGCTCCGACCGCAAGTGGAGGACGACGAGCTGGTACAGGAAAAGCTCGTCAAAGCGGAGCCGGCGCCTCGCGCGGCCGATGTCCTCGGGCTCCGCCGGAAAATGCAGGCCGTGAATCGCGTCGGACACCGCCGGCAGCGCCTGCGCGTCCCGGATTTTTTGCGGGATGTGTTCGACGAACAGGTCCGCGTAGTTGTGAACCGCGCGGAACACAAGGCGCCGGTACGTCCGCTGCGTGATGCCCTCCGTGAGAGAATATATAGGAATGACACCCAATCGTGGCGGCCCGGCCTCCCCGGCCTCGGCGGCCTCCTCGTCCCGCTCAACTTCAAATTCCGGATTGATGAGCTGCAGCCGACCCCGATACAGCTCCAGGCGGCCACTGAAAAAGACCCGGTCGCCGGCCTTGAAAACCTTTTCGAGATACGGCTGGCCGAAAAAAATCACCGTCAAACTTTCCTGTGCCGGCGGCTCCGGCCCGCGGTCGTCCGGCGGCAGGAGCGAATCGTTGAGCAGGGAATCCTGCGGGCGGACTTCCGCCGCGCATTTCTGGACCGACATTTCGAGCCGGGCTGCGCCCCGGCGGTATCTCGACCGGATGACGTTGAACCGCCGCACCAGCGCGAACAGCGTGACCTGCTCTCCCACCTGGGACTCGGAGACCCACGAGACCGACCGGCGGTCCTGATAATTTCTGGGCGGGGTCAGCAGGAGGTCGAGCACGGTGTCGATATTTTTTTTCCTGAAGTGCTCCGCCCGGGCCGGCCCGATGCCCGGCAGGTACTGGATGTCGGACTGGAGCGCGAGCCGGCAGAGGTCGGAAAAGGTATCGAGGGCCGGCCAAAATAGCGTTTCCCGCATCGGCGGCGCGGCCCGTTCGAGCGCGCGCAGGCCTTCTTCGAATTGGGCGAGCCGCCCGCCGGCGCTGGTGAAGAGAGGATGGCGCTTGAAAGGTTTCATGCGGTCTGGCGTACTTCTGACGAGGGCCTCGATGCGGCCCGGATCGAACTTGGCGCGATAAACGTCCATCAGGTCCGATTTGATCGCCTTCAGGCGATCCAGCAGGTCCGAACTCAAACGATCAGGCCGATGACTTCGCCAGTTCCTCCGCCTCGACGAATCCGACGGCACGGTCGACCGGGACGACAAAGACGAACCCGATGCCGGGTTTGTCCAGGTGGCCGGCCTTTACCATCGCGGCCAGCACCTGGTCGACGAGCCATTCCTCCAGAATGACGAAAATGATCTCCTTCTCCGGCTGGACCGCGACACCCAAAATACCCAGCCGCTCGCGCATGCCCTGGCCGCGGCCGAAAAAGACCGTCGCGGCCGGCGCGCCCGCCTTGATGGCCGCGTTGACCGGAGTGTCCGCCTTCCCGCGCTGCACGATCGCAATGATCATTTTTAACGCCTTGCTTTTTTTATCCTCCGACATGGATGCCTCCTCTGATTGCGTTATCCCCGCGCCTTCTGCGCCTGCACGAAAGGTGTCGTCTTGTTGATGATGAGTCCGAGCGTCAAAACCGAAATGATCGGCCAGACCGACCCCATGGCGATCAGGCAGAATCCGTCAAACCCGCCGGCCCCGCCGGCGACGCCCAATCCGAGCGAAATCAAGACGGGCGACGTGATGTCTCCCGTGGTGACGCCGCCGCTGTCCCAGCCGAAGTTCACGTATTTTTCGTCGCTGATCATGGTGAGGAAGAGCACAAGCGCGTAGCTCGGAAGGACGATGGCCATGGCGTTCCAGCCGTAAATGATCTTGGCAACTCCGATGACAAGCCCGATGCCGACGCCGAATCCCACGGAATGCATCAGCAGATATTTTTTGAACGCTCCCGCCGTGAGGTCTTCCACCGTAAGCCCGAGCGTGACCAGGGCCGGCTCGGCCAGCGTCGCGCCGTAGCCGGCGAGAAAGCCGAAAAACATCACGATGATCGTGCCCCACAGCTTGCCGTACCGCCCGTCCGCCGCGCCGGCCGGCAGGAATGCCTCAAATCCGGAATTCGAAAACGAAATGGCTGCGTCGTGCCCGACCTTCTCCCCGAACGGATTGAGTCCGGTCGCCAGGCCGATCTTGAACAGCATAAGACCGATGAGCGTGAAGATGACGCCGGCGACCACCTGGTCGACATTCCGGATCTCGTCTCTCAGCACGAATTTCTGGATGATGACCAGAAGGCCGATCAGGGGGATAATCACCTGGGCCGAGGCCAGAAAATTTTCGCCGATCAGGGCCAGGATATTCGTCGACGCGGATTCCGTCGCGCCGCCCGCCCCCGCGGCGACAAACGCCTGATATTGATCCGGCGTCATGTAATTGCCGGTCCATGAGCAGTACAGCGCCACGGACAGCATCGCCACGATGGGCCAGATCGAGCAGAGCGTGATGATGCCGAACCCGCTCATCCCGGAATCGCTCTTGCCCAGGGCCGACGCCATGCCGACGCCGAGCGCCAGCACGAGCGGGGCGGTGACGGTGCCGGTGGTGATGCCGCCGGCGTCCCAAGCCATTCCGAGGATGTGTTTCACCTGCTCGTCAAACGCCGAGATGATGGTCAGAATGACGGCGATGGACAGCCCCGGTACGATGGTGAACTTGAGCGACCAGCCCTTCACAAACCGGAATATGCCGTTCATGGCGCCGACTCCCACGCCGAGCGAAACCACCCACAGGATAAACTCGGTGCGGTTGTTCAGAAAATCAAAAAGCAACGGCGCCTTTTCGTAAGGGATCTTCTGCCCGAGAATCCGGAGTGTCCCGATGGCCGGCTCGGCCATGTTGGCCATGGCGCCGAGGAGACACGCGGCGGTGAGAATCACCGGCAGTTTCGCCTTGGCCGGCAATGTCGAGCCAATGTTTTCCCCGAGCGGCATGACGCCGATCCGGAGGCCGTCGATGAAAAACATGAGTCCCATGATGACGCCGCACAGCCCCAGAGAGATGCCC
This sequence comes from Candidatus Lindowbacteria bacterium RIFCSPLOWO2_12_FULL_62_27, assembly GCA_001784175.1. Lineage (GTDB taxonomy): Bacteria > Lindowbacteria > 2-12-FULL-62-27 > 2-12-FULL-62-27 > 2-12-FULL-62-27 > 2-12-FULL-62-27. Next base: position 59,939 of record MFPR01000001.1, on the reverse strand, counting down.
ACCGCGTCCGGAATCGCCATCCGGAACACGAGCATCTGAAACACGACCAGAAACAGGCAGATTGGGATCATGGCTTTGACTTGTTCGGCGATTTTGTCGAAGACGTACGGACCGACAATGGCCAGCACCAAGCGGGGCGTAAGCTTGACGTTGTAGGTGACTGCGACGGGCTGCGGGTTCTGAACTTGTCCGGTAGCGCTCATGCTCTCCCCTCTATGCCGGTTTTCAACTCCCCCTGCGTACATTAGGGCGTTTCATGTTGTCAAGACAAAAATGGCTGAATCTTGGCCGTCAAAGTTCCACCTGCATCCCGAGTTCCTCGACCTGTCCGGCCGGGATGCCGAAATAGGCGGTGGCGCTGCGGGAGTTTCGGGAGATCAGAATGAACAGGACTTTTCGCCAGTACGGCATGCCGGACCGGCCGTAGGGCATGAGCGTTTCGCGGCCCAGAAAATAGGTGACGGTTTTCGGGTCGATCGGCAGGCCGAGATACTCGCAGCTTTGAAGGACCACCGGCACGTTGGGTGTCTGCATGTATCCGTAGACGGACGACACCTGATGGAATCCCTGCCCGATATCCCGGACGGCCAGACGGTGTTTGGCCGCCACGCGGGGGACGTTGGAACCCATGATCGACAGGAGCACGATACGCTCGTGGAGCGATCCGATGTGTTCCCAGTGATGGACGAGGATCGGGGGGACGCCGGTGGGGTTTGCCGTGAGAAACACGGCGGTGCCCGGCACGCGCGGGGTCTTCCGCTCCGTGATTTTTTTCAGAAATTCCTCCAGCGGCATGATCTTGGCCGCGAAATGCTTCGCCAAGCGTTTCCGGCCGTCCTTCCATGTGGTCATCAAGGTGAAAATGCAGAGGGCCATCAGGATCGGCGCCCAGCCGCCCTGAAAGAATTTGAGGGAGTTGGCGGTCAAGAAGGTCAGGTCCACGGCGAGAAACGCCGCCGCGAGCATCGCCGCCCGCCACCACGCCCAGTCCCAGGTCCGGCGAGTCACGACGTAGAACATGCAGGTCGTGATCACCATGTCGCCGGTTACGGCAATGCCGTAGGCTGCGGCGAGGTTCTCAGACGTTCGGAATCCCCACACGAGTGCGATGCAGGACACCATCAGCGTCCAGTTGACTTCCGGAATGTAAATCTGCCCCTCATGGGCCGAAGAGGTGTGAACGACGGTCAGCCGGGGACAGTAGCCGAGCTGCATCGCCTGTCGATTGAGCGAAAACGCGCCGGAAATGAGCGCTTGGGACGCGATGATCGTCGCGGCGGTTGCGAGTACGACCATCGGATACAGCCCCCATCGGGGCACCATGTAATAAAAGGGCGACTCCGCGTATTCCGGATGTCCGAGGAGGAGCGCACCCTGGCCGAAATAGTTCAACACCAGGCTCGGCATCACAAGTCCAAACCAGCCGCGGCGGATCGCCGGCCGGCCAAAATGGCCCATGTCGGCGTACATCGCTTCCGTGCCGGTCACGCAGAGAAACACGCCGCCCAGAACCCACAGGACGGCCGAGCCCGATCGCGTCACGAATTCCACTGCGTACAGCGGATGGATGGCCCGGAGCACATGCGGATGCCGGAGGATGTGCGCAAGGCCGATCACCGCAAGGCTCGAGAACCATACGATCATGACGACCCCGAAGACCCGGCCGATGTTGCCCGTCCCTTTCTTTTGGATCAGAAAGAGCGCCAGCAAAATGCCGGTCGTGATCGGCAGAACGTACGGTTCGGCGGCCTTGGTCGCGACGCTCAGGCCTTCGACGGCGCTGAGCACCGAGATCGCGGGCGTGATGATCCCGTCGCCGAATAGAAGCGCGGCGCCGAAGAGCACCAGGATGATCATGGCGGTGGGCGGGCCGTTGCCGGTCCGGTCCTTGCGTCGACTGGCCACCGCCAGAAGCGCCAGGATCCCGCCCTCGCCGTGATTGTCCGCGCGCAGAACGAACCAGAGGTACTTGAAGGCGACCACGAAGCTGACGGACCAGAACACGAGCGACATAACGCCGATGATGTTCTCTTCGCTCGGCGAGATGCCATGGTGTCCGGAAAAACAGAGTTTGATCGCGTAGAGCGGGCTGGTGCCGATGTCGCCGTAGACGACCCCGAGCGCCGCCAGCACGAGCGGCCACAGTTTTTCCTGCGGCTCGGAGCTTTCCGTGGGGGGCGGCCCCGTGGGATCGGCGCCGCCTGCGGATGTTGAATCCTGCGCCATTCCGTTCTCCTCCACGCGCCTGCGGAGTTAGCTGCCGGGCTCGGGCTGGAGAAGATTGCCCGCCCGCACCATGGGGTGCGGCGTTCGCCCCGGATCCTGGGTCCCCCGTTGATCCCGCCGGGCGGGATCATTCGGCGCAAGAGGGGACTATGCCAAGGCTCCCGGCCGAATGCAAGGCTGCGGTCGCCGTAGTTTGACAGGGCGAAGGTCTTGTTATACATTTCATTGGGAGAATGTCGAGAAAGGCGGCATACCGGCGCTGTTATGGTGATGGAAAAATCCAAAATCAAAGAGCTGATCGCCAAGATCGAGAAACTGCCGACCCTGCCGGTCGTCGTGGCCCGGATCAACGCGATGGTTCAGAACCCGAAAACCTCCGCCCGGGAGGTTGGTGCGGCCATCGCGACCGATCCCTCTCTGTCTGCGCGCGTTCTGAAGATGGTCAATTCCGCTTATTTTGGATTTCCTTCCCAGATCTCGTCGATCAGCCATGCCACCACCATCCTCGGATTCAACGCCATCCAGAACCTCGCCCTCACCGCCACCGTCTTTCAGCTCTTCCGGGACAACAGCGGAGATGAACTGTTTGACCGGCGGCGTTTCTGGGAACATTCCCTCGGCGTCGGGGTTCTGTCGAGGCTCCTCGCCGAAAAGACCCGGTACGCGGACAAGGAGGAGGCGTTCACGGCGGGGCTGATCCACGACGTCGGCAAGATTGTTCTCGACCAGTTTGTGCACGAGGAGTTCAAGGCGGTGATGGGCCTGGTCCGCGCGAACGACATGCTGCTGTATGAGGCCGAATCCAGATTGCTGGGGCTCAACCACGCCAACGTCGCCTACATCGTGTCCCAGAAATGGAACCTTCCGAAAAAGTTGCAGGAACCGCTCGCCTACCATCACGCGCCAGGCCTGTCGAAATACAATCCCCAGCTCACCGGCATCGTCCACCTCGCCGACATCCTCTGCCGCGCGCTCAAGATCGGCAACGGCGGCGACAACAAGGTGCCGGTCCTCGACAAGGCCGCGGTGGCCGATTTCAAGCTCAACGCGTCCGACATCGAGCAGTTGAAGAACGTGTCGGAAAAGGAGATCGAAAAAGCGGAAGTGTTTCTCGAGATGCTATGAGTCCTCTACCCCAGTCCACGCCATCCATCAGCCGGTCGCTGGCGGACATCGCCCGGCAGATCAAGGCGCTGTTCGACGAGGTGGATCAGGTCGCGCGGGAGGATTTTTCGCGGCCGGTCTCGACCGACGTCCGGGTCAGCGGGTTTTCGCTGACGGAACCGTTGAACGTCCTCTTGAACCAGGTGCGGGCCAGGCTGGTCGAAAAAGCCGAGACGGCGCGCCTGCAGCAGGACGCGCTCGATGAGCTTTCGAAAAGCCGGGACGAGATCGAGAATCTCAGGAGCCTCTCCGCCGCCATCGCCCTGGCGCAGACGCGGGACGAAATCGTCGAGCTTCTCCGATCGACGATCCGTGACAAGGTCATCCCCTTCGGCGGCTCGGCGCTCTATCAGGGGTCGGAGGAACTCGGGTTCACCCTCACGGGCGCGTGGGATACGACCGAGGCGGACGCGCGCGAGATCGACCGGCAGAAAACAGCCGGATTCCTCCAGTGGGTGATCCGGGCGCACACGACCATCGCGATGCCGGCCGAGGGAAAATACCCGACGGCGGTCTATGTCCCGATGAACGCCGGCAACCAGGTCATCGGCATCCTGCTTCTGCTCACGCCCCGGGCAGTCGACGAATTCACGCAGTCCGATCAGGAACGCGTACAAATGCTGTGTTCCCAGGCGGCCGTTGCGCTGGAGAACGCGCGGCTCGTCGACCAGGTGCTCCAGATGAAACAGTATAATGAAAACATTCTCATCAGCCTGACGAGCGGCCTTTTGGCGGTCGATCTGGACGGCCGCGTGACGACCTTGAATCCGTCCGGCCTCTCCATATTAAATATGGCGGCGCCGGACATCCTCGGCCGGCAGCTCTCGGAGGTCCCGCGTCTCGATTCCTTCGCGCGCCTGCTGTCGGACACGATTTCGACCGGCCAGGACCGCAGAAACATTGAGCTGGAGCTGAATTTTGGCGAACACCGCCAGATCCTCGGCGTCAGCGCCTCGCCCATCCTCGCCGACCAGGACCGCGTCATCGGCGCGCTCGGGATTTTTACCGACCTCACCCCGATCAAAACACTGGAGCTGCAGGTCCGCCGGTCCGACCGGCTTGCCGTGGTCGGGCAGCTTGCGGCGGGCGCGGCGCATGAAATCCGAAACCCCCTGTCGGCCATCCGCGGCAACATCCAGCTTCTGAACCGCAAGCTGCAGAAACTGCCGGAGGCTGAACCGCTCCTGGTCAAAACCAAGTCCATCATCGAGGAGGTCGACCGGATCAACCGGATCGTCGCCGGCATGATGGACATGTCCAAGGACGGCGCGCTGCAGCTTGCGCGCGTGTCGATCAACAAAGTCGTCCGGGACGTCGGCTACATCGTCGAGGGAAATTACAAGGAGGCCGGCGTGGGGCTCGAGTTCGTCCTCGACGAACTCCTTCCGGACGTGCAGGTCGACATGGCCGAGATGAAGCAGGTCTTCCTGAATCTCTATCAAAATGCCTTGCAAGCGATGTCAACAAATGGAAAACTGATGGTTACCACCTCGCGGACCGTGGTCGGCGAGGGGAAGGACTTCGTTCAGGTGCTGGTCGCCGACACCGGCGCCGGGATCGACGAGAAGCACGTGGAAAAAATATTCGCGCCTTTTTTCACGACCAAAAGCGACGGCACGGGGCTGGGCCTTTCCATCGTCCACCGGATCGTCGAGGAACACAAAGGCCGGATCACAGTCGAGAGCGTCGTCGGGAAGGGCACCACGTTCAAGGTGCTTCTGCCGGCAGCGCCGGCCGGGTCAGCGCCTCCGGCGCCCCAAGTGCCGGCGTCTCAGACGCCGGCCGAGACGGCCGGCGGTTGAGAGGAGACGGGGTTTAAGATGGCGAAGAAGATTCTGGTGGTCGAGGACGAAATAAAACTTCGTGAGATCTATCACGAGACCCTCACCGAGGAGGGCTACGAGGTCTTGATGGTCGACAACGGCCGCAAGGCCCTCACGGTCGTGCGCGGATCGCCGGTCGATCTCATCATCACCGACATCAAGATGCCCGAAATGCACGGCGTCGAGTTTGTCGCCGCGCTGCGCGATGCCGGCTACACCACGCCGGTCATCATGTGCAGCGCCTACGAGCAGATGAAGAATGATTTCGGCGTGGTCAGCGCGGGGATCGCCGATTTTCTCACCAAGCCCGTCGACCTCGACGAGCTGGTCACCAAAGTCAACGGCATCCTCGGGTCGCCGGCCGCCTGAAGTCGACGGAAATGCTGGAAGGAAGCGCCGTTCGCGTGTTGATGAGCGGGCCGGGCGAACGTCCCGGAACGGCTTATATCGGACGCGTCGCCTCCCTCGACTACACCGGCCTCCAAGTCACCGGCCGGTGGCACCGCAAGGCGATGAAGGAGGACGGCCAGAAAGAGGTGCCGGTCGGATCGGTCGACCTTCAGACATTTTTTCCATGGTCCTCCCTCGATTTTGTCGAAATCCTTCCCGAATCGGGCGAACGCGAAACAAATTTCTCCGATCTGTCGCGGCTCGGCGTTCAGGCGCTCAAGGCGAAGGACTACGCCACCGCGCTGCAGTATTTCCGCGAAGCGATCGCGCTCAAACCCGGCGACCAGAAAATCCAGTATTACATCGAAGAGGCCGAACGCCTCTCACAGGGCTCCTAGCGTGCGCGTCGGATACGGATACGATCTCCACCGGCTGGCGTCCGGCCGCGACCTCTGGCTGGGCGGCGTGCGGGTCGATTATGACCGGGGACTGGTCGGCCATTCGGACGCGGACGTGCTGGTCCACGCGGTGGCCGACGCGATCCTGGGCGCGGCCGGCCTCGGCGACATCGGCCAGCATTTTCCGGACCACGAGGGCCGCTGGAAGGATCTGCGGGGCCGGGCGCTCATGGAGCGGGTCATGGCGATGGTCCGGCAGAAGGGCCTGCGGCCGGTCAACGTCGACTCTACGGTCCATGCCGAACAGCCGAAACTCTCTCCGCATCGCGACCGCATCCGCGAGTCGCTGGCGGCCATGCTGGAGCTTGCGCCGGCGGATGTGAACGTCAAGTTCAAAACAAACGAAGGATTGGACTCCATCGGCCAGAGCGCCGCGATCGCCGCTTCCGCTGTCGCACTCTTGACGGACATCCACCCGCGTTAGCGTGGTACACGTTTACAACACGCTCTCCGGTAAAAAAGAGCCGTTCGAGCCGCTCGCCGCCGGCAAGGTCGGAATGTATGTCTGCGGCGTCACGGTCTACGACGACTGCCATCTCGGACACGCCCGCTGTTACATCGCGTTTGACGTCATCCGCCGCTACCTTGAATACCGCGGCATGGCGGTCACCTACGTTCAGAATTTCACCGACATCGACGACAAGATCATCGCCCGGGCGGCCGAACGCGGCGTGCCGGCGGCGGAGCTGACGCGGACCTATGAGGCGAAATATTTTGAAGTCTTCGACCGGCTGAACGTGCGGCGGGCCGACCGGTATCCGCGGGCGACGGAGGAGATCGGCGGCATGATCGGGATGATCGGGCGGCTGATGGACAAGGGCCACGCGTACGAAGCCGACGGGGACGTTTATTTCTCGACCAAATCCTTTTCCGGCTACGGCAAACTTTCAAAACGCTCCGAGGATTCGCTCCTGGCGGGCGCGCGGGTCGAGATTTCGGACAAGAAGCGCGATCCGCTCGATTTTGCGCTGTGGAAGAAGGCGAAGGCCGGGGAGCCGTTCTGGCCGAGCCCCTGGGGCGACGGCCGGCCGGGCTGGCACATCGAGTGCTCGGTGATGTCTCAAAAATATGTGGGCGTGACGCTCGACGTCCACGGCGGCGGCCAGGACCTTATTTTCCCGCACCACGAAAACGAAATCGCCCAGAGCGAAGCCGATACGGGCCGGCCCTTCGTCCGGTATTTCCTGCACAACGGATTCGTGACGGTCGACGGCGAAAAAATGTCGAAATCGATGGGAAATTTCCGCACGCTGGAGGAACTCTACCGCCGCTGCCCGCCCGACGCGCTGAGGTTTTTCATTCTCTCGACCCATTACCGCAGCCCCCTGACGTTTACGGCCAAAAAACTTGAGGACGCGACGGCCGGCTTGTCGCGCCTGAGGGAGGGATACCGGCGCCTGAAGGAATTGCTCGCCGCAAACCCGAATCCGGCCGGCGGGCCGGCGGAACCGATCGATCCGGAACGCGCGCGCGCGGAGTTCGAGGCCGCGATGGATGACGATTTCAACACGGCTGAGGCGGTCGGCACGATTTTTCGGGTTCTCAGCGAGGTGAACCGCCTGCACGAGCGGAGCGGAAGGGACGGCCTTCCGGACGGCACGACGCTTGAGGGGCTCCGCCGGCTGGAGGCGTTTTTGAAGCAGGTGACCCGCGACGTTCTGGGCATCGACCCCGAACCGCCGGCCGTGCCGGACGACAACGCGGACCGGGTCAGCGGACTTCTGGCCGAACGCGAACGTGCGCGGAAAGAGAAGCGATACAAGGACGCGGATCGCCTCCGAATGGAACTCCTGGAAATGGGATACCAGATTCAGGACACGCCTCAGGGACCGCGTGCGATCCGGAAATAAGTTCGACGTCCTCTACGGCCGCCGGCCGGTCCAGCTTTTTCTGGAGAAAAGTCCGCGCCGCCCGGCGCGGCTCTGGATCGACCGCCGCTTGAGCCGGGACGTCGCCGACAAATTCTCCAGACTCGCCCGCGGGCGGTCCGCCGCCATCACCCCGGTCGACCCCGGCCAGCTCGACCGCCTCACAAACCACGCGGTCCATCAAGGCGTGGCGCTGGAGGCGGACCCTCTCAGGCTAAGGAATGTCTCTGATTTGTTCGGTTTGCTCAGCAAATCCAAAATCCAAAATCCAAAATCCAAAATCGCCTGGCTGGCCTTGGACGAAGTGACCGACCCCCAGAATTTCGGAGCCATCTGCCGGACGGCGGAATGTTTCGGCCTTGCGGGCGTTCTCTTCGAAACGAAAACCGCCCCGCCCCTGGGCGGCGCCGCCTACAAGGCCTCGGCCGGCGCGCTCGATTTTCTGCCGCTGTTTCCGGTGTCGAGCCTGCATGAAACATTGAAGACCTTGAAATCAAAATCAGTGGCGATCGCCGGCCTTGATGCGCGCGCGCCGGCGCCCTTGTCGCGCTTGAGCCTGGGCCCCGCCGTGGTCTTTGTTCTCGGCAGCGAGGGCCGGGGCATCCGCCCGCAGATACGATCGATCTGCGACGGCCTCTTTTGCATCCCCATGCGCGGCCGGGTCGGCAGTCTCAACGTGTCGGCCGCCGCCGCCGCGGTATGCTTCCATTTTGACGGGGGGACGATGACTGGATGCACCGCGATAAAAACTTGACAGCCCCGCCCCGCTTCGGCACAATCTAACCGACGGAGGGGTACATCTACGGAGGGAGCGCGGCCGACGGCCGCATAAAACCAGGATGGTAAAGATTGCCGCAGAAAATCCGTTCTATAGGGACGCGACGTTTTCGCTTCTCGGACCGCCGGTCACGCTCGCCGGCGCGTCCATGACGGTCGGCGACCTGCCGGTCAGGACCAGCCCTTTGAAGGACACGACGAAGTCGGAGCAGCTTGGCCCGAACGCCGTCACGCCCGGCCGGACGCTTGACCTGAAGACCGGGACGTCCAACCTGGGGCAGACGGGCATCGGATCGGATACGCTGTTTGAAATTCAAAACGGCATCGAGATACTCGATCACGGCAAGTTCTCTCCCGTCGACCGCGTCCCGTCCCACTACCGTACCCAGTACTTGTCCGGCGAGATCGACCGCCTGTCGGACCCTCCCAAAGACCTTGATCCGTCCCACAACCGCACGAGCGGAACCGAACTCGAGGACACCGGCCAGACGCCGGTCTGGATCAAGGTTCAGTTCAATCCGGAAGCGGCGGCGACCCGCGCCCTGATTGAGGAGACGGTGGCCGGCGAAACCCGGCCCTTCGTTCCGCAGGCCTATGTGCTGCCGCGGATTCCTCCGCCCGATTCGGTCGGCCCGCGCGTGGACCTTTTGGCCTGATCGACCTTTACATTCAGTTGCGCAGCGGTTAATCTTCCTCTTTCCTATGAGAACCCTGCATCGGCTCTGGCCGTACGTCAAAAAATACCGGGCGGCAATTTCGGCCGGCTTGGCGTGCCTCGTGGCGGTGGACGTGATCCAGCTTATCTTTCCGCTCCTCATGGCTCACGCGGTGGACGCGCTGAAAATCCGGAACCTCTCGGAAGTTCATCGCGCGCTTGCGTGGCTCGCGGGCCTGGCCGTTCTGATCGTCGCGATCCGCTACCTCTGGCGGCTTCTGCTCCTCGGCGCGTCGCGGAAAATCGAGCGGGACCTGCGCGACGATTTTTTCCGCAAGCTGCTCCGCGCGCCGCAACCGTTTCTGGACGGGTCGCGGTCGGGCGACCTTTTGTCGCTCTCCACGAACGACATCGCGGTCGTCCGGCAGTTTCTGGGGTTTGGACTCATGTCGCTCGGGGATGCGGTCGTCCTCATTTCGTTTTCGATTTTCCTCATGTTCACCCTCAGCGTCCCCCTGACCCTCCTCGTCGCCGTGCCTCTGCCGCTCATCACCCTCGCCATGCTCAAGCTCGGCATCCGGCTCCACGACGCGCATGAGGAAACGCAGAACCAGTTCGGCGACCTCTCTGCCCGGCTCCAGGAGGATCTCTACGGCGTTCGCGTCATTCGCGCCTACGGCCAGGAACAGAACCGCCAGGCCGCCTTCACCGGCGCGGCCGACGCCTATCGCCGCAAAATCATGTATGTGACGCGCCTCCAGGGACTGTTTTATCCGCTGCTCAAGGTTCTCGCCGGCGCCGCGACGGTGCTGGTATTGTGGTTCGGCGGCCTCGAGGTCATCCGGGGCCGGCTGACCCTCGGGCAATTCGTCGCGTTCACCGAATACGTCGCGATGCTCTCCTGGCCCCTCATGGCGCTCGGATGGATCATCAATCTCGTCCAGCGCGCCCGCGCGTCCATGGGCCGGCTGAATCGCGTGTTCGAAGTCTCCGATGCGGCCGGCGGCCGGGAGGATCTCGAACCTGCCCCCGCGTTTCGCACGCTCGAGGTCCGGGACTTGACTCAGGACGTGGGATTCGGCGCGGCGCACGGCGATTCCTCCGAGCCGTTCCGGTTCGACGGCGTCCGGCTGGTTCTGCGGCGCGGCGAATGGGTGGGCCTCGCGGGCCGGACGGCGTGCGGCAAAAGTTCTCTCGTGTCGCGCGTTCTCAGGATCTACGAGCCGCCCGCCGGCGCGATTTTTCTCGATGGGGTCGACGTCACGCGCATAGATCCCCGCGCGCTCCGCGAACGCATCTCCTACGTTCCGCAGGAAGGATTTCTCTTTTCTCAATCCCTTCTTTCCAATTTCAAGCTCGGGTCCCGCAACATTCCGGAAGAATCGGTCGCGCAAATCGCCGACATCGTCCAGATGAAGGACGAGATCGATCGCTTTCCCGACCGGCTCAAATCCCGGGTCGGCGAACGCGGCATCACCCTTTCCGGCGGACAGCGCCAGCGCGTCGCGGTGGGCCGCGCGCTCCTCAAGGACGCCGACTTTTACATTTTTGACGATCCCTTTTCCTGCGTCGATCTCGACACGGAGGAGCGGGTGTTTGAGCGCATGAAGACCCTGCTGGCCGGCCGCGGGGTTTTGATGATCACGCACCGCGTCCAGACGCTGGCGCGGATGGACCGGATCGTTTTCATCGACGCGGGCCGGACGGTTGAAACGGGTACGCACGCGGAGCTTCTGGCGCGGCGCGGGATGTACGCGCGGTTCGTCGAGGCCCAGGAACTGAAAGAGCGGCTCGAGGCCGCGGTCTAGGGAGGAGCGCCGGATGGACGCCGAAGAAGAGCGCCGCGGATTTCAAAAGGGCGACCTTGAGATGTGTCGGCGGTTCGCCGGATACCTCCGCGAGCATCTGCCGCTTCTGGCCGTCGCGATTGCGGCCATGGTCGGCGCCGGCGCGGCCCAGGTCGCGGGGCCGTGGCTCATCAAGCAGGGCATCGACCAGTACATCCTGCCGGGCCGGTTCGAAGAACTCTGGAAAATCGCCGGGCTCTTCGCAGGCGCGCTGGCCGCCGCGTTCGTCTGCCAGTACGTTCAGACCGCCGCCATCGGGCAGGTCGGCCAGAACGTCTGCTTCAAACTCCGCGACCAGCTCTACGCGCATCTGCAAAAACTCCCGCTTCGATTCTTCGATACCCAGCCCGTGGGCCGCACGGTGACGCGGCTGACGAACGACATCGAGGCGCTGTCGGAGCTCGTGTCCTCGGGCGTGGTGGCGATCCTGTCGGACGTGGTGATTCTGGCCGGGATCGTGTGCGTGATGATGTGGATGAACCTCAAGATTGCGCTCATGGCCTTTCTGTTTCTGCCGGCCCTCGTCTTCATCACGGCGATCTTCCGCGCGCGCGTCCGCGAATCGTTTCGCACGATCCGACTGAAACTCGCGCGGCTGAACGCGTTTCTCAACGAGCGCGTCCAGGGCATGCGCGTCCTCCGGGCCTTCAACGCCGAATCCGAAACCGCCGACCGGCACGCGGCCGTGAACGCGGACCACTACGAGGCCCACATGGACTCGATCCGGCTCTTTGCCGTGTACAACCCGGTGGTCGACATGATCAGCACGCTCTCGACGGCGGTCCTCATCGCGTTCGCCGCGCGCGGCATCCTCGCGGGACAGATGACCTTCGGCGAACTCGTCGCGTTCCTCGCCTACCTCGAAATGTTTTACAAGCCGATCCGGGACCTCGCGGAAAAATACAATATTCTTCAGGCGGCCTTCGCGGCCATGGAAAAAGTCTTCGGCCTCCTCGACGAGCCGGCGGAGCCGGCGCCCCGGCTGGCGCGGCCCGTCACGCGGTTCGCCGGGCGCGTGAAGTTCGATCAGGTGACGTTCGCGTACTCAAAGGGGATCGACGTGCTGGAGCGCGTCTCCTTCGAGGTCGGTCCGGGCGAGCGCGTGGCGATCGTCGGCGCGACGGGCGCCGGCAAGTCCACGCTCGCGTCGCTTCTCATGGGATTCTACCGCCCCGGCGCCGGGACCGTCACGCTGGATGGCGTGCCGGTGACGGACTACGATCCGCCAGCGCTGCGCCGGCGCGTCGGATACATCGCGCAGGAACCGTTCATGTTCTCCGGCACGCTGGCCGAAAACGTCACGCTGGGCGATCCGGAGGTCTCCGAGGACCGGGTCCGGCGCGCGCTCACCACCTGCGGGCTGACGGCGTCAGACCGCGTCCTGGCGTCGCGCATGGCGGAGCGCGGCGCGACGTGTTCGGTGGGCGAGCGGCAGCTCATCGCGCTCGCGCGGTGCCTCGTCTTTCAGCCGGACCTTCTCTTGTTCGACGAAGCGACGGCGGCGATCGATCCGATGACCGAGTCGCGCCTCCAGCGCGCCTTTCGCGAGGTCTCGGCCGGCCGCACGACCCTCGTGATCGCGCACCGGCCGATGACCGTCCGCGCCTGCGACCGGATTCTCGTCCTCCACCGGGGCCGGCTGGTCGAGTCCGGCGATCATGAGGAACTCCTGCGCCGCGGCGGCGTCTACGCGGCGCTCTTCAGGCTCGAGGAAGCCGCGGCCTGATCATGACCGACGCGCTGGTCCGGGACTCCCACTTCCTCGACGACGAGTCCGGGCTCTTCTCCGAGGACCTCGAGGGACTGCTCCGGAGCGACCAGCGGATCGACCGGGTCCACAAGGTGTACATCAGCCGGAGCCTCAAGCTCTCCGGCGTCCGCGCCATCGGATTCGACATGGACCACACCCTGGCGCTCTACAAGAAACGCCCGATTGAGGAACTCGCCTTCACGGCCACCGTCCGAAAACTCCTCGCGCGGCCCGGATACCCGGAAAGCGTGGCCGCGATCGAATATGATCCGGCGGGCTGCGTGCGCGGCCTGATCGTCGACAAGGACAAGGGCAACGTCCTCAAGCTGGACAAATACAATTACGTGGCCGTCGCCTATCACGGCACGCGGCTTTTGTCGCATTCCGACATCCTCAAGGACTACAGCGAGGACGTCCTGCGGTTCGACCCGAACAAGCACTACAGCGTCGACACGCTTTTTTCCATCCCCGAAGTCTGGCTCTTCATCAAGCTGGTCGATCTGATTGACGGGAAGAAAATTCCGAACAAATCCTACGCCCAGGCCTTCATCGACGTCCGCGCCTGCATCGATGAGGCCCACCGCGACGGGAGCATCAAGCAAAAGGTGGTCGCGAGCCCGGAGCAGTACTTCGACGAGGACCCGAACCTCGCGCTGACGCTCCACAAATTCAGGATGGCCGGGAAAAGGTTGTTCCTCCTCACCAATTCGGCCCTCGACTACGCCGACGTCGTACTCGGATTTCTCCTGAACGGAAAACTTCCGAAGTATCCGACCTGGAGGGACTATTTCGACCTGTCGATTCTCGAGGCCGGTAAACCGAGCTTTTACAAACGCCCCGATCCGGCGATCCCCCTGGACAGCGCCGAGCCGGCCGTCCTCTTCAAGGGCGGCAATGCCCAGGACCTCGTCGCCCGGCTTGGCGTGTCGGGCGACCGCATCCTCTATTTCGGCGATCACACCTACGACGACATCCTCCGGACCAAACGGCAGTTCAACTGGCGCACGGCCATGATCGTGCCGGGACTTGCGGCGGAAATAAAAACCAACCAGAAGGAGGGACGGCTCCGGACCGAACTCTTCAAACTCTTCCAGGAACGCGATGCGACCTATCTGAAGATCACAAAGTCGTACAACAACATCGCAAAGGCCCGGGCGGACAAGATACATAACTTCGCGCGCAAAACCCAATCGGACCTCGCGCGGCTCGACCGGCGCACCCGCGAGACGTTTCTCGAGGTCATCAAACTCGAGAAGCACCTGTCGGACGTCATGATCAAGATCAACGTCCGCAACCGCGACCTGTTCCGGCGCTACAACAAGTACTGGGGGTCCGAGTTTTCGGCCGGGAACGAAATCTCGCGGTTCGCGGGGCAGATCTCCGACTTCGCGTGCGTCTACACCGGCAAGGTCTCGAACCTCCTCGCGTATTCGCCGAACAAGTACTTCCAGAAAAAACGATCGGTCATGCCGCATGAGGCGGAATACGCTGCTCATTAAGAATTGCCGCCTCGTCGCCACCTTCGACGACCGTTTCACGGAACTCCCCGGCGCCGACATTTACATCGAGGGCCACCGGATCGCCGGCGTCGGCCGCCGGCTCCGGCCGCGCGCGCCCGGCCGCGTGATCGACGGCGCCGGGAAAGTCGCGACGCCGGGGTTCGTCAATACCCATCATCACCTCTATCAAACATTTCAGCGCAATGTCCCGTACGTCCAGAACGCCGAACTCTTCGACTGGCTCGTCACGCTCTACGAAATCTGGCGCGAGGTCGATCCCGAAATCGTCCGCACCTCGGCGCTCGTGGGGCTGGGGGAACTGCTCCTGACCGGATGCACGGCCACCTCCGACCATTTTTATGTGTTCCCCCGCAAGGCCGGCGGCGAACTTTTGGACGAGGAAATCCGCGCCGCGCGGCAAATCGGGATCCGGTTTCTGGCCACGCGCGGCTCCATGTCCCGCGGGCGGTCCCGGGGGGGCCTGCCGCCCGACGATGTGGTTCAGCGCGAGGAGGACATTCTGGCCGACTGCGAGCGCGTGATCGGGAAATACCACGACCCTTCCCCCGATTCGATGTGCCGGATCGGCTTGGCGCCCTGCTCTCCCTTCTCGGTGACGAGCGGCCTCCTCAAACAGACCGCGGACTTTGCGCGGAAAAAAGGGGTTCGGTTACACACGCATCTTGCCGAAACTAGGGATGAGGAGGCGTTCTGCTTGAAAACGCATCGGATGCGCCCCTTTGAATATATGGAAAGCGTCGGGTGGGTGGGTCCGGACGTGTGGTTCGCGCATGCGGTTTTTTTGAACGGCCGGGAAATTCGGCGGATGGCGAAGACCGGCACCGGCGTCGCGCACTGCCCCGCGTCCAACCAGCGGCTCGGATCGGGCATCGCGCCCGTTCCGCAAATGCTCGCCGCCGGCGTGCCGGTCGGACTTGGCGTGGACGGCTCGGCGTCCAACGACAGCTCCGACATGCTCGGGGAACTCCGCAGCGCGCTGCTTCTGCACCGGGTCCTCGGCGGCGCGTCGGCGATCACGACCGAGAGCGTGTTCCGGATGGCGACGTCGGGCGGGGCGCGCGTGTTGGGATTCGACGACGCCGGGCGCATCGAGAAGGGCCGGCTGGCGGACGTGGTCCTGTGGGATATGGACAAACTCGGCTATGCGGGCGCGATGCATGATCCGGTCGCGGCGCTCCTGTACGCCGGCGACTCGCACGTGGCCGACACCGTCGTCGTCAACGGCGAGGTGGTCGTTGCGCGCGGGAAACTCACGCGGGTCGACGAGGGCCGGCTGACCCGCAGGGCCAACGGGCTGGCCGAACGGCAGATCCGGCGCGCGGCGAAGCGGACCGGGCTCGATTATTACGAGCGGAAAATCTGGAGGCGGTAGGGCGTCATGGCGAAACTGAGCACCATCAAGATCGAACTGGCCGAACCCGGCATGAAACTGGCCGGGCCGGTCGTGTCGGCCGCCGGCCAGACGCTCCTCAAGTCCGGGACGCTCCTCGAGGAAACGCACATTGACTTTCTGAAACGCCGGGGCATCCGGACCCTCCAGGTGTCCGACGTGGAGTTTGCGAAGTCGGACTCGGAAATGTTGAAGAAAACCCTCGACAGAATTGAAGCGATGCCGACGGACGTCACCGCCATGATCGACGAGGTCGACGTGTCGACCATTGATCCCGGCGGGCCCGCGGTGGTGCTGGACCGCATGCCCGCGGAAACCCCGCCCAAAGAGGCGCCCACCCACAGGGACGTCATGATGGAGCAGCTCGACAAGACGCGGAAGGACTGGAAGGAAAAACGGGCGGACCGGAAGAAAAAGCTGGAGCAAAAACACGGCGAAACTTACAAGAAAATGGATGATGCCCTCGGCGATCCCAAGCCGCTCACCAAGGACGTCGTGTTTCATCCGGCCAACCTCTTCAGCGCGGCGGTGCGGGACGTCACGGAACAGATTTACCTTGAAAAAAAATTGACGCCGGATACGCTCGACATCCTCACCAAAAATATCACGATGGAAATCCTTTCCCGGCAGGGCCTCTCCACCCTCCTCTCCCGCGCGCAGGCGGCCGGTCAGTATCTCATGGCCCACATGGTCAATGTCGGCGTCTTTTCGATGTATCTGGCCATTCAGATGGAACTTTCGTCCCAGGAAGTTCAGGACACCGCCATGGGCGGACTCCTCTCCGACATCGGCATGCTCGCCATGCCGGAACGGTACTGGGTCTTGGACAGGGAACTCTGGCAGAAGGAACAATCGCAGATCCGGCGCCATCCGGAGGAGAGCCGGAAGTTGATCCTCGCCACGCCCGGCACGCGCGAACTCTGGGCGCGGATCGCCGGCCAGCACCATGAACGGCTGGACGGCAGCGGCTATCCCCAGGGGCTCAAGGGCAAGGACATCGACCTCTCCGCGCGGATCGTCCAAATCTGCGACGTCTACGCCGCCTCCACCGCCGACCGCGCCTTCCGCGACGCGCACTTTCCGGATGACGCCATGCGCCAGCTCATGGGCAAACAAAATCTGTACGACCGATCGATCGTCGAAATCTTCTGTCAGCTTGTCGGATTTTTCCCCGAAGGCTACCTCGTCCTCTTGTCCTCCGGAGAACACGCGGTCGTCGTGTCGACCAACCCCAAAAACGTCTTCCGCCCGGTCGTCCGGCTCCGCAAGGACAAAAACGGCCGTCCCCTCATGGCCTCCGAACAGCACGTGCTGGATCTCTCGGGGCGCCTCGACCTGCGCATCGTCAAAATACTGGAGGACGATTCCGTCCGCTGGGTTTGACCCGTTTCTTACCGATACTTCGCCAGATTCCACCCGCAATTCGGCTTGACGCAACGGTCGCGGTTCTGGTGATCCCTGCAGGTGAGGTCGCGTTTGGGGTCGAGGCCGGCGTGGATGAGGGCGGCGTAGCTTTCGACCCAGAACGCCGCGCGGCGCTGGGGGTTGTAATGGCCGAAGGGCGTGCGGCGGTATTTTCTGTAGAAGAGTTCGGCGATTTCCATTGGATGGAAACCCATCTTGTCCAGGACCCGGACCGCCGCTTGGGCCTGGGTCGGCTCCAGGAGCTGCCACGGATTCAGCGCGTGGCGGATGCACGGCGGGAGGTTCCGGTACGAGAACTTCGGTGGGCGGCGCGGCCCGCCGTCATAATAATGGAAGAACGCGCCGATCCTCGATTTCTGATACGCCTCGATCACGTTCAGCCAGCCATCCGACGCGTCCGGAGGCCGCGTGTCCGTCCGGTCGGCCAGATCGGCGGCGTGGCGGAAATGGCGGCGGAGGTGCAGGCAGGTTTCGACGGAGAGGCTCGGCCCGCCGGGCGCCGAGCGCGGGATCAAAATCTCGATGGGAATTTTCGCTGCGTTCTTCCGGCCGACCTTGTCCGTCAGAACCCGGTGCTTCTGATAGGACGAAAACGGAACGCGCGCGTCGCGCATGTAAACCGGATCCGCGTAACTCGTGAGGTCGATCGACACCGCCTCCCGGCCGAACGGTGGATGGACGTCGGAGAAATACACCGGGAGCATCCGTTGGCCGGTGCGCCGCGCCGTCGAAATTTCCCGGAGAATTTCTCCCGCCAGGAACAGATGCAAGCGGCCCATGCCGGAAAATCCGAGCGCCGTTTCGGACGGGATGCGCCTGCGCGCATAGGCGCGCGCCACGGTCGGCTCGAGCCGGCCCAGCTCCTCCAGCCGGCGGTGTTTCGGGCCGAACGGGAACTGCGACCAGAAATGATAGCCTTGCCCGGTGAAAACGGCCACGACGGGGATGCCATACCGGCGGTAGACGGTCTGGATGCATTCGTAGACCGGCTCGATCAGGCGGAACACCCGCTGCGGATTCAGGTGCGCTTCGCCCGGAAACCTCGGGTTGTAATACTCGATGTCGGTGATGCCGAGCGTCGCGCGCCGCTGCTGAAGGCAGATGAGGATGTCGAGTCCGCGGTCGAGCATCCGGCCGAGGCCGGACACGGGCGACGCATAGAATCCCTTTGTATTGCCGCGCCATAATTCCGATTCGCCGTAGCCGACGATGTAGCTCGACGCTTCGACAAATTGCGCGATGCGCCTGCGCACCGCCGGATCCCGGTAATATTCGACCTGATCCAGCATATCAGTACATTATATACTTCTGCCGCACGCGGCGAAAGCTTCTCAGGTCAGACTGCCAGGATTTGATGACGTCCTCCGCCGGGCGGCCGGCCGCGATCATGGCGCGGATCCGGTCGGTGCCCCAGGCCGAGTCGACGTTCTTGAGCTGATCGGGCTTGCCGGCCGGATGCCATTGAAATTCGGCGGGCCAGAGCCGCCGGACCTGCGCGAGCAGGTGTACGGCCGTTTCGACCGGCCGGTACCTGCGCGGATCGGTGACGTAAATCTGGACTCCGTGGACCTCGGCGCCGACGTATCTGAAATAAAACGGCTTGACGGTCAGCGGCCGGAAGGCGACGCCGGTGAGAGGCGGCAGGGCCGCCTGAAGCGCACGACCGTCCATCCATGGCGCGCCGACGAGGTGAAACGGCATCGGCGTGCCCACGCCCTCCGAGAGCGTGCCCATCTCGCCGATGAGGCCGGTGATGGGATAGAAGAGCGGCGTTTCGGGCGTCGGGATGTGCGGCGACGGCGGGACCCAAAAGAGTCCCGTTTCCCGAAACAGCATCGACCGCCGCCAGCCACGCATCGGGATCACCTGAAGGTCGCAGCCGATGTGAAATTCCGCGTTGAACAGCCAGGCCAGCTCGCCGATCGTCATGCCGTGCACGACCGGAATCGCGGCGACGCCGATGAACGACCGGAACGCCGGGTCCAGCACCGGACCGTCCACCACCAGCCCGCCCATCGGGTTCGGCCGGTCGCAGACCACCACGCGCTTCTTCTGCTCCGCCGCGGCCTCCAGCGCGTAATAGAGCGTCGAGATGTACGTGTAACTTCGCGAGCCGATGTCCTGCAGGTCGACGATGAGGACATCGACCTCGGCCATCATCTCCGGCGTCGGTTTTTTTGTTTTTCCATACAGCGAATGAATCGGCAGGCCCGTCGCGGGATCGCGCCCGCCCTGCACCTGCTCGCCGGCCGCCGCCGATCCGCGAATGCCGTGTTCGGGTGAAAAGAGCGCGGTCAGCCGGATCTCCGGCTTCGCCTTCATCGCGTCCACGCTCGATACAAGATCCCGCGTGATCCCGGCGGCGTGCGTCAGCAGGCCCGCGCGCCGGTCGCCGAGCGTGACGCGCGGCTGTTCGAGCAACACCTCGATCCCGGGCTCCACGGTGGACCGCCGGTCGGACACGGGGGCGGGTCGCGCGCAGGCGGCGGCTACAGCGCAGAAAAACAGAACGGCGGCTTTACGGTTCAAACCGGAACGTGACCCACTCGCTCCAGTCGCGCGGAGTCTTGTCCGGCGACACGCGCAGCTTGAAGGGATTTCGCACGACGAGGTACGTGCTCCAGTACTGAGGCGTGAACTCGCCGAAATCCTTGACGTTGCCGTCGACCTTGACCTCGCCGGTCAGGTGATAGTCTCCGGTCCCGAGTTCATATTCGATCACGTAGGGGCAGCCCTTCACGCCCTCCCATTCCAGCCGGATCTGGCCGTTCGTCTTCGCGTAGGCCCACGCCAGGTTGTCCGCCGGATGAATCCATTTCGGATGCGGAACTCCGGAAAAATCGTACGCCCGCGTGAGCCCGAAAAAGTCCAGGAGCTTCTCCCCGGGCGTCCGCGCGACCGGGACGTCGATCTTGGGGGGTTTGATTTTCGTGTATTCGATGAGCCGCGCCGTCAGCTGGACGCGAAACTCATTGGCCTCCTTCACGTGCTGTTCAATCAGGTTCTTCTGCTCGTACGGGTCCTCCTCCAGATTGAACAACTCTTCCCGCACCGGCTCCTTGTTCGAGACGAAGGAGACGAATTTCCAGCGCGGCGTGCGGACGCAATAGATGTAGTCCTTCACGTTGAACGGGTCGGGCTCGCCGAATCCCCACTTGGAGGTCTGCACGTAGGCGGGCCGGTCCGCCGGCGCCTCCCGGCCGGTGATGACGCCCAGCATCGACTGGCCCCGGAAATAGGATGGGACGGGGACGTGGACGAGCTCGAACAGCGTCGGCATGACGTCGATGGTCCGCATCTGCGCGGAGATCACCTTGCCCTCCGGCAGAATGCCGGGCGCCCACATGATAAACGGCACGTGGATCAACTCGTCGTACATATGGCCGGCCCCGGTGGTCGAGCTGTGGCCCACATGTCCGTGCTCCAGAATCTCCTCGCCGTGGTCGCAGCCGATGAGGACGATCGTGTTCTTGTCCAGCCCCTCCCGCTTGAGTTTCGCGATCGCCTCCTTGACAAAATCGTCGAACCGGCGGATCTCGGCGTCATAGAGCGCATGGATCGCCGCCGAGTCCTCGGGCTGGAACGTGACGGACGACTTCAAAATGACGGAGTCCTTCCGCACCCGCGCGATCCGCTCCCGGCTGGCGGCCGACCGGATCATGTCCTCTCGGAAAAACATTTTTTCGTACGTGTCGCCGGCGTCGTAGGGAAGGTGGGCGGGCAGAAAATGCCAGAAGATGAGAAACGGCTGCTCGATTTTGCCGGAGTTGATGTCGAACCAGTCGAAGGTCTTCCGCCACTCGACGTCGTCGAACCCGACAAAACTGTGATTCTGGTCGCCCTGAAAGCCCTGCAGGCGTGGCGCGTCATAGCCGAGGTCCCGCAGAATCTCGATCGGCGTGTACCATTTCGGATCGATGTTTCTCGACCGCGTGATCACGTTGTGAATGCCGGATTCGAGCGAGGTGAAGAGCGAGATGAGGCTCTCGTTGGTCCAGGCCGACGCGTTCACCATCTGCGTGAACAGCACGCCCTCCTTCGCCAACTGGTCGATCGTCGGCGACGTCGGTTTCGGATAGCCGTAACAGCCCAGATGCCGCAGGTTGAAGCTTTCGGATGTCAGAATCAGTATGTTGTAGGGCCGCATATTCTTTCCGCCCTGCAGGATTTCATCCTTGGGCGCGCGGACCGGCCGAAATGCGGCGTAGGCCAGAAGGACCGCAACCAGGAGCAGCAGGATTCCCAGCGATTTTTTCATCCTCGTTTCACCTCATCCTTTGTCGAATTTCATGTTCAGCGCAGTTTCACAATGCGCCGGATTCTAGCAGATGCGGCCCCAGAGTTCTAATTAAAAAGTCCGCCGGGCGGTCCCAAAAGGCGGCGCCGGCGGATTGGGGCAGGTCGTTGTGCGTGCCGCCTTCGACCCAGTACGACTCCTTCGTGGAGGCGGAGCGCTCGAATATCTTCCGGCCCATTTCGAAGGGGACGATTTCGTCGGCGGTGCCGTGGATGAGAAAGATCGGCGACTTCACTGAGGCGATTTTCGATTCGTTGTCGAACATGAAATTCTTCACGAGAAATCCGGGCGCGCGGAATCCGTAATGGACCCGCGCCATGTCGGGCAGGGTGGTAAACGGCGCCATGAGTACGAGGGCGCCGGCGGTCTCTGCGAGCGCAAGATCGATCGAGGGCGCGCAGCCGATCGATTCACCGTACAAGACGATTTTTTCCGCCGGAATCCCGCGCTCCTGCCGCAGCCAGCCGTAGGCGGCCCGCGCGTCGTCGGTCATATCCTTTTCATGGTGGATCTGGCCGCTGCTGCGGCCGTAGCCGCGATAGTCGAGCATAAAACATCCAAAGCCGCGGTCGGCCCAGCCTTTGGCGATGGACAGCCGGTGCGAAATGTTGCCGGCGTTGCCGTGAAGGTAGAGCAGGACCGGACGATTTTTCGACGCCGGGATATACCAGCAATAGAGGTCGACGCCCTGCGATACGTTCAAGGTTACCGTCTCGGCCGAAAGTCCAATGTCTTTCGGCTCATATTCCAATACCGGGTCGGGAAAAAAAATCATGGATGTGATCGGACCTTCAAACATCGTGCATCCTCCCAGCGTCAGGCCGCAAAGACAGACGAATACGCAGAGGCGCCGGCGGCCCGGAGTCAAACCAGGCCGTCGAGCTTCTTGATGAATTCCGCCGGCTTGCCGCCGGCGAAGACGCCGGCCTCCACGTCCTTGTGCACAAACGACTGCATCGAAACTACGGCCCCGTCGCCGATCCGCACGCCCGACCGAATCACGCAGCCGACGCCGATCACCGCCTGCCGGCCGATGTCGATCCGGCCGACGCGGATGGACCGCACGGTGACCTCGTGCGTCAGGATCTTCGTCATGGTGCCGATGATCGCGCCGGGACCGATCGTGACGAGGGTCGGAAACTCCAGATCAAATAAAACGCCGGAGGCGATGAACGCGTCCCGGCCGATGTTCATGCCGATCAGCCGCAACAGGGAATTCTTGAATTCGCCGGCCGGCAGGTAGGTTGTCAGCGCAACGACGGCGGTCTGGAAGAAGAATCGCACCGGATGCCGCTTGGCCAGCCGGTGCCAGAACCGCCGGGGATTCAGGTCCGGGCCCTCGTACGGAATCACAAGCACCCGTTCGGCGCCGCTCAAAAATCGGTGGAGTTCATCCCGCCAGGATTCGTAGGATCGCCCATTCACGGCGTCTCCCCGATCGCCCCTTTTTCCAGCCAGGTCATCCGGCCGTCCAGAACCTGCCGGGCGACCCGGTACGATCGGGTGTCGTCGTGGCACCAGATGGCGCAATCGAGGCTGCGGATCTGCCTGCGTGCCTGCCGGCAGAACAGATCCGCGAGATCCACGGGCGTTCGGTCGGCCGGATTCTGGCGCGCGAGCGTGCGGGCGTACGAAACGGCGGCGGTCATCGCAAAGAGATGCACGCCGATGTCGACGATGCGGTACAACACCGCCTGCCGCTTTTCCAGGCCGGGGCCATGGCGAAGCATCGCGTGAAAGATGGCGCGAGACAGCCGCCGCGTGTGCCGGTGGGCGAACCGGAGGTGCGAGGCCAATGACCGGCCAAGAAAGAGGTATCGGGGCGGCCAGGCAAGATGGAACCATCGCGTGGGATACCACACCGCGTAGAACAGCGCGGCCTTGCCCGCCGCCCGCACCCGGTCCTGCACCGCGAGGCCCGGTTGCAAAATTCTGCCGGCCACCTGCATGTGCCGGTCCACGGCCTCGCGCGCGATGACGAGCCGCATGATCTCGCTCGATCCCTCGATGATCGTGTTGATCCGCGCGTCCCGCAGCGCCCGCTCGGCCGGGATCGCCTTTTCGCCGCGCGCGCGGAGACTCCGCGCGGTTTCATAGCCGCGCCCGCCCCGGATCTGCACGGTTTCGTCCGCAATTTTCCAGGAGGCTTCCGAACAGAACAGTTTGGCAATCGCCGCCTCCAGCCGGATGTCCGCGTCGCCGCGGTCGGCCAGGCCCGAGGTGTAGTATGTCACGGCCTCCATCGCAAACGTGGTCGCGGCCATCCAACTGATTTTCTGCGCGATCGCCTCGTGCCGGCCGATCGGCGCGCCCCACTGGACGCGCTCGTTGGACCACTCCCGCACCCAGCGGAGGCTCTGCTTGGCGGTGCCGGTGCAGGCGGCCGGAATCGTGAGGCGGCCGGTGTTCAGGGTGGTCAGGGCGAGTTTCAGGCCGCGGCCTTCATCCCACAATATGTTTTTCGCCGGCACCCGGACGTTGTTGAACCGGATGAGCCCGTTCTGAATGCCGTTCAGCCCCATGAATTCGCACCGGTGGACTACTTCAACCCCCGGCGTGTTTCGCTCCACGATGAAGGCCGTGATCTGCCGCCGCGCTTTGCCGTCCACCATCCGGTCGGGCGTGCGCGCCATCACGATCATGATGTCGGCCACCGGACCGTTCGTGCACCAGAGCTTGTCGCCGCTGATCG
The DNA here is from genome assembly GCA_001784175.1 of Candidatus Lindowbacteria bacterium RIFCSPLOWO2_12_FULL_62_27. Lineage (GTDB taxonomy): Bacteria > Lindowbacteria > 2-12-FULL-62-27 > 2-12-FULL-62-27 > 2-12-FULL-62-27 > 2-12-FULL-62-27. The sequence continues at coordinate 35,657 of MFPR01000001.1, read as the reverse complement.
TCCACTCGGACCGGTCGGCGTTGGGCGTCGCGGTCGTCGACATCCGCGCCGGGTCCGACCCGACGTCCGGCTCGGTCAGCGCAAAGGCCGAAATGAATCCCTTGGCGAACAGCGGAAAATATTTTTTCTTCTGCTCTTCCGTCCCGAACAGCTTGAGCGGCTGGGGCGCGCCGATCGACTGGTGCGCCGAAAGCCAGACGGCGGTCGAGGCGCAATACGACGCGACCAGCGCGATGGAGCGGTTGTAATTGACCTGCGAGAGGCCCAACCCGCCGTACGAGGTCGGAATTTTCATCCCGAAACATCCGAGGTCCGCCAGGCCCTTGATGACCTCGACCGGGATCTCGTGCGTCCGGTCGACCTCGTCGGGGTCCAGATGCTCCCGCAGGAACTTCTCGAGCTTCGCCAGAAATTCGTCGCCGGTTTTCTTGTCGGATTCGGATTGAAGCGGATAGGGAAAAATCAGCCCGGGCCGGAACCGGCCCATGAAGAGTTCGGCGACAAAGGAGGGATGCTTCCACTCCGTCTCACGCGCGGCCTCAGCGACTGCCATCGCCTCATCGCGCGTCACGCCGCCCTGTGCTGTCGCCGGTTCCGTCATGTACCCCCGATTCTAGTTCTTGGTTGAGCCAAGCGCCTTTTCGACCAGTGGCTGAAGCTCTCCCTTTTCGTACATCTCCGTCACGATGTCACTCCCGCCCACCAGCTCCCCCTTGACGAAGACCTGCGGGAACGTCGGCCAGTTCGAAACCTGCGGAAGGGCCTCCCGGAGGCCCGAACCGTCGAGGACGTTCCGGGTCTCGAACGGCACGCCGAGCCGCTCGAACACGTGGACGGCCTGCGCGGAAAATCCGCACATCGGCTGCTCCCGCGTGCCCTTGATGTACAAAAGGATCGGATTCGCTTCGATGTCCTTCTTGATTCGCTCTTGGATCTCTTCCATTCTCAAGACCTCCTTTACAATTCTGTCACTACGCCTCTTCGGGCGTGAACGTCTTGAGTGCGAGCGCGTGGATGGCCTCGGTCTGCATCTCCTCGCGAAAGAGGCCGTAGATCATCTGGTGCTGCTGCATCCGGCTCTTGCCGGCAAACGCCGCCGAAACCACCGTCACCTGCAGGTGGTCCCCGCCGCCCTGGTCCAGCACTTCGACCTTCGATCCCGGCAACGCCTCTTCGATGCGACGCTGCACCACACTTGTGTCCATCCGCTCACCTCCCCGTCCAGCGTCACCCTATCCGACGCCGGGAGAATTTTCAAGCCGGAGGGCGGCGTGCGGCGGACTGGAGGTGGGTCAGGATGTGGGCGCGGATCTTGTAACGCTCGGATTCGGGCAGATTTGAAAACGCGACGCCGATCCGGTAGACCGCCGGCCCGCGCTGAATACAATGAACCACTTGGGCGGAACCATGGAGAACGGAAGGAGAAAATTCAACGCGCACGTAGAGCTTCTCGCCGGCGGCCAACGGCTCCATCCATTCGAAGCCCAGACCGCCCTCGGAAAGATTGACGGTGCAGGCCTCAAACTGCGCGGAACCGTTGCCGTTGACCTGTTGTACCCGGGAGAATTTCATGACGGCGCTGAGGGGAATGCGAACCCACTGACGTTTCTCGAGGACTTCGGGTTTGGTCGGGTCCGAAGGATCCAGCCTTCCGGCGGAGTAGTGCTTCCGGACAAAATCGACGGCGAGCGCGGGCGGCGGGCCCGGAGGCCGGTCCGACTCGCTGTAAAAACACGCGGCCAACTCCGGAATCTCTAGGATCGGCATCCAGTCGCACATCGACGGCACGAAAATCCAGTCCCGCGCCGTCACACGGCCCTCCCCGATCCACCCGGCGATCGCCATGAGATCGGCAGGACCGTAGATCGCGCGGTCCTGCCCCAGATAATAATGGCACGGGTCCGGCGCCTCCGCCGGCGCCGATGCCCGCCGGGAAATGTCGGCCAAGCCGTCGGCGGCGATCACACCTCTCACCCCTGGGTCCTCCCCCATCCGCAAGCCACCCCTTTCACCGCAGTCACGCGGTCACAGCCAAATTCTAACGGGCAATGGTGACGAAGTCAAACGGGAGAATGGAAAAGTGCGGTTCAAAACAGCCGGGAGAAAATCGCGCGCGTGGCGGGGGATTTGTTGAGGGTGTAGAAATGGATGCCGGGGGCGCCGCGGTTGAGGAGTTCCTGGCACTGGCGCACCGCGTATTCGACACCGAAGGCCTGCACCTGCGCCGGGTCGTGCTGGATCGGTTCGAGCGCCGCCCGCATTTCGGCCGGCAGGTGGGCGCCGCACATTTGCGTGAACTTCTGGATCTGCGCGAAATTGGTGACCGGCATGATGCCCGGGATGATCGGGACGCGGATGCCGATGGCGCGGGCTCTGGCCACAAAATCGAAATAGTCCTTGGGGTCGAAAAACAACTGCGTGATGATGAACTCCCCGCCCGCGTCCACCTTCCGCTTCAGGTTCTCCAGGTCCTTCTCCTTGCTCTCGCACTCCACATGACCCTCCGGGTAGCCGGCGACACCGATCGTGAAATCGTCGTGCTCCCGGACGGCCGCGACCAGCTCGCTGGCGTACCGGAATCCGTCCGCATGCGGCGTGAATCCGGTTTCGCCCTTGGGGGGATCGCCCCTCAGCGCGAGAACGTTTTCGATGCGCTCCTTTTTGAGTTTGTCCAGCACGCTCAGGATTTCGCCCCGGGCGGCGCCGACGCACGTGAGGTGCGCCATGGCTTCAATCCCGATCTCGTTCTTGATCCGCGACACGATCTCCACGGTCTTGGCCCTCGTGCTGCCGCCGGCGCCGTAGGTGACCGACACGAAGGACGGATGGTGCTCACGGAGGACCTCGATGGTTTCGTACAGGTTCTTCTCCCCTTCCGGGGTCTTGGGCGGGAAAAATTCGAACGAAAACGTGCGGCCGTCGCGCGCCAGCATCTCTGAGATTCTCATGCGAGATCAGTCCATAGCACGCGCGGCCCATTTTTCCAACGTGTATTCCAATTCTTCGCGGGATTTGCATTTTTTGTACAAGACGCCGCGCCGGCCCTCGACCACGCGCCGGCAGTCGTCCCACGCGCCGTAAAAGGAAATCTGGCCGCGGTCGCTGACCATGTACGTCGGAAACGCCGCCGGCGCTCCATCGAGCGCCGTCAGCGCGAGGGCCGGCCGGGTTTCCGTGTCGTCCGTTTCCTTGTCCGCCAGCTTTGGCCGCCGCCCTTGGGCAAAGGCCTGCGCGATGTCATTGGCGCGTTCGTTCTCCCGAACGCCTGCGTGCCCCGGCACTTTGACGAACCGCGTCTTGCGTTCCGCCGCCAGGTCGTCGAGTTCCTCCCAGAGCTCGCGATGTTCGACCGGTTTTTTCGACGTCGTCAAAAATCCGTTTCCCCGCCACACGCGGATGTGCCGCGTGATGCCGTCGATCACGTAGGAACTGTCGGAGTGGACGCTGACGGCGGCGTGCGGCGGCGTTGCGCGCAGGCCTTCAATGACGGCCAAGAGCTCCATGACGTTGTTGGTGGAGTGCGGGTCCGACCCGCCGATCTCTTTGACGCGCCGCCCCGTCCGGATCACGGCGCCCCAGCCTGACGGGCCGGGGTTGCCGCTCGAGGCGCCGTCGGCGAAAATCCGGATCAGCGCCTCCGGCGCCCCAGGTGCCGGCGTCTCCGACGCCGGCCGGTACTTCGTCAGCGCAGGGCGGCGTGCGCCGCGGCCAGCCGCGCGATCGGGACGCGATAGGCGCTGCAGCTCACGTAGTTCAATCCCGCCTTGAAGCAGAACTCGACCGAGGCCGGATCGCCTCCCTGCTCGCCGCAGATGCCGACTTTCAAATCCTTTTTCGTCGCGCGGCCTTTCTTCACCGACATCTCGATGAGCTGGCCGATGCCGGCCTGGTCGATCGTCTGGAATGGGTCGGCCGGAAGGATCTTCTGCTTCAGATAATCCGGGAGGAATCCGCCGATGTCGTCGCGGCTGAACCCGAACCCCATCTGCGTGAGATCGTTCGTGCCGAACGAGAAAAATTCGGATTCCTCCGCCATGCGGTCCGCCATAAGCGCTGCGCGCGGAATCTCGATCATCGTTCCGTACAAGTACGGAATGGATTTGATTCCCTTGGCCTTGCAAACCTCTGTGTACACCCTCCGCACGATCGCCCTCTGGTGGGTGAGTTCTTTCACGTCGCAGGTCACGGGCACCATGATCTCGGGATGGCACTTCTTGCCGGCCTGAATGAGCTCCGCCGCGGCCTCGAAAATGGCGCGAATCTGCATTTCCGAAATTTCGGGATACGTGACGCCCAGCCTGACCCCGCGGTGCCCCATCATCGGGTTCGATTCGTGCAGTTCCTCGCCCCGCTTCTGCACGTCCGCCGGCTGAATGCCAAGGGCGTCCGCGAGCGCTTTTTGCTTGTCGGCGTCGCGGGGGACAAATTCATGCAAAGGCGGGTCGAGCAGGCGGATCGTCACCGGAAATCCTTCCATCGCCTCCAGCGTCGCCTTGATGTCTTTCTTGACGTGCACGAAAAGCTCCGATAGCGCCTTCCGCCGCTCCTGCTCGGTCGCGCTCAGGATCATCTTGCGGAGTAAAAAGAGCGGCTCGTCGCTGCCCTTGCCGTAGAACATGTGTTCCGTCCGGAAAAGGCCAATGCCTTCCGCGCCGTAACTTCGGGCCACGCGCGCGTCCTCCGGGGTGTCGGCGTTGGCGCGGACGCCCAGCGTGCGGAACGCATCGGCCATTTTCATGAACTCCTGGAACCGCGGGTTCTCCGTTGCGTCGATCATGTTGAGCCTGCCTTCGTACACGAGTCCCCTCGTACCGTTCAGCGTGACGGTGTCCCCTTCCTTGAACATGCGGCCGTTGGCTTTCATCGTCCGCGCGTGCGCGTCGGCATGAATGTCGGCCGCCCCGACGATGCAGCACTTGCCCCATCCGCGCGCGACCAGCGCCGCGTGGCTCGTCATGCCGCCCCGCGCCGTCAGGATGCCGACCGCCGCGCGCATGCCCTCCACATCCTCCGGGTTGGTCTCCTCGCGCACCAGCACGACTTTCCTGCCGCGCTGGGTCCATTCCACCGCAGCGGCCGCCGTGAAGACGATCTGCCCGCACGCGCCGCCCGGCCCCGCCGGGAGGCCCTTCGCGACCGGCTTTACGCTTTTTTCGGCCGCCGGATCGATGATGGGATGAAGAAGCTCGTCGAGCTGGTGCGGCTCGACCCGCGTGACAGCGGTTTTCCTGTCGATGAGTTTTTCGCGGAGCATGTCCATCGCGATATTCAGCGCGGCCGTGCCCGTGCGTTTGCCGGACCGGGTCTGGAGCATGTAGAGTTTGCCGTCCTGGATCGTGAACTCGAGGTCCTGCATGTCGCGATAATGTTTTTCGAGTTTTCTGCGGATGCCGTCGAGTTGCCGGTAGAGGCCCGGCATCGCTTTCTCGAGCGACACGAGACTCCGGTTCTGATCGTTCTTGGTCGCTTCGTTGATCGGCGACGGCGTGCGGATGCCCGCCACCACGTCCTCGCCCTGCGCGTTGACCAGCCATTCCCCGTAAAACCTGGAATCGCCGGTGGCCGGGTTGCGCGTGAAGGCCACCCCGGTGGCCGACGTGTCGCCCATGTTGCCGAAGACCATCGCCTGAACGTTGGTGGCGGTCCCCCACTCGTGCGGGATGCCTTCGATGTTCCGGTAGGCCACCGCGCGCCGGCCGTTCCAGCTCTTGAACACGGCGCCGATGCCGCCCCACAACTGCTCGATCGGGTCGTCCGGGAAGGGCCTGCCGAGAACTTCCTTGATCCGCTTCTTGTACGACTCGCACAATCCCTTCAAATCCTCCGCGGTCAGGTCCGTGTCCTGCCGGTAATTTTTTCTTTTCTTCAGATCGTCCAGAAGTCTGTCCAACTGCTGCCGGATACCCTTGCCCTCTTGCGGCTCGATGTCCTCGGCCTTTTCCATGACGACGTCCGAATACATCGTGATGAGCCGCCGGTAGGCGTCGTACACGAAACGCTCATTTTTCGTCCGGGCGACGAGTCCGGGGATGGTGGACGAACAAAGACCGACATTGAGGACCGTCTCCATCATGCCGGGCATCGATTTTCTCGCGCCGGACCGGCAGGACACCAGGAGCGGATTGGCGCGGCCGCCAAACTCCATCCCGATTTCCTTCTCCACCCGCTTCATCGCCTTGTCGACTTCCGCTTTCAGATGGCCCGGGAACTTGCCGCCGCGCGCAAAATACTCGGCACAGCACTCGGTCGTGATCGTAAATCCCGGCGGAACCGGAATTCCGACGTTCACCATCTCGGCGAGGTTCGCGCCTTTTCCGCCGAGCAGATTCTTCATGCCGGCGGCGCCTTCGGCTTTCTTGCCGCCAAAAAAATAAACAAACTTATTACCCATGGCCATCTCCTTTGAATTCTAATGAACCGCAAAATTTCCTGCGGATGGTACGTGACGCGAAGGCACGGGTCAAGTGACGGATGGCCGAAAATACAATCTCCAAACGCTCAGTGACTTGTAAAAACAGGCTCTGAAAAGATTGTGACCAAGATCACAATGTTTTTCCTTGCCATTTTGAAAGCCTGCGGTAGGATGAGAACAGATCAGCGAAAAAAATACCAACCCTCTAAGCGCCCAGGGGCCTGGTTCCTCAGAATGGAATTGGGCCCCATTTTTTATCCATGGATGGATTATCCCTGTTGCCTCCGGGTCAGGATTTGCCTGGGATGGCAAATCCCCCAATCCAGCAACAGGGATTCTCACGGATGGATATTCAGCGATTCGTTGAAACTCCGAAGATGAAGCTTCTTGCCGTCCCACAGAAGGCGCGTCAGGGAACAGTTGTCCAGGACGAACGTCCACAGCCGGCCGATGGGAATGCCCACAACGTCGGTCAGGAGCGTCGAGATCCAACCCCCGTGGGTGACCAGAATCAGGGACTGCGCCTCTCCATATATATATAGCAGCTTCTGCATCTCCCCTTGGACCCTCCGCTGGAAGGCCGGGATGGGTTCCCCCCCCTTCAGCCGGACCCGGGTCGGGTCTTGGTACCACTGCTCCAGCCGGCGCCGGTCGGTTCGCCGGATGTCGTCCACCCGGCGGCCTTCCCACTCGCCCAGGCCCGCCTCCCGCAGGTCCCGGCGGGGGACCACCGTCAGGCGCAACGCGTCCGAAAGGACGCGGGCGGTTTGGAGGGCGCGCCGGAGCGGGCTCGACACAAGGACGGCGGACTTCGGGTCAAAGGGCCCGAACCGCCTGTTCATGTGCGCTGCGACCTGCCGGGCGTGGTCGCGTCCCTCAACGGACAGCGGCGGGTCCTGATGTCCCTGGACGCGGCCGATCCGGTTCCACGTGGACCGGCCGTGCCGGATCAGGAAAAGGTCAAGCCGTTTTGTGTTCGCCGGCGTAGCGGACGTAATTCTGGGAGGAGTAAAGGATCTCCTGGAATTCCTCATCGGTGATGGCCCTTCTGGGTTTGGCCGGAACGCCCATCATGAGCGTGCGGGGTGGGACGATCGTTTTTGGGGACAGGAGCGCGCCGGCGGCGATGACGGCGCCTTCGCCGATTTCACACTCGTCCAGCACGATCGACCCACTGCCGATCAGACAGCGGTCGGCGACGGTGCATGCGTGAAGGTGCGCCAGGTGGCCGATGGTCACCTCGTTGCCGATGAAGGTCGGCGCGCGCCTGCGGACATGGATCACGGCGTTGTCCTGGACGTTGGTCCGCGCGCCGATCACGATGCGGTTGACGTCGCCCCTGAGCACCACGCCGCACCAGATCGACGACTCCTCGCCGAGCGTGACGGCGCCTTCGACGACCGCTGTCTCGTCGACGTAGGCGCTGCCCGGAATCACCGGCCACACGCCTTTGAACGCGCGGACGGGGCTCATGGAAGAAACGCCAGAGAATACTTCCGGCCCCAAGATCGAAACAGGCCGGCCCGCGCCGATTCGCCGAACAGAAGGCGCTCGATCAGGCCCCGCCGATCCGGAGGCGCGATGATCGTCGCCGCGGCTTTGCGCGGATCGAGGCCCGCGAGGCGGGCGGCAAGACTGATGGCGTCGACGTAATTGCCGACCTCGTCGGCCAGTCCCAGCCGGACGGCCTGCTCGCCGGTGAAGACGCCGCCATGCGCGACCTTCCGCACCGCCGCCTCCGGCATGCGCCGCGACTCGGCCACGTCCTTCACGAACTGGTCCAAGACCGGATCGATCAGCGACTGGAAGTACCGCCGCTCCTCGCGGTCGTCCTCCTCGGACAGGCGCCGGGTCGGGTCGCCGGCGTCCTTGTATCGGCCGGTTTTGATGGTCCGCGCGTCCACGCCGAATTTGTCCATGAGGTCCCGGACGTTCAAAAGATCGATGATCACGCCGATCGATCCCACCTGTGACCCGGGATTGACGAGAATCGTGTCGGCGGCGGCCGCGATGTAGTAGGCGCCCGACGCGCACACGTTTTCGACGGAAACGATCACGGGAAGATTGCGCGACTCTTTGAACTGGCGGACGCGGCGATAGACTTCCTGGGACGAACCGACAAATCCGCCGGGGCTGTCGACGCGAAGAATGAGCACCTTGAGTTTCTCCGATTGGTCCGCCACGTGAAAACACGCGAGGAGATCCTCGGAGGAAAAAATCGGCGAGACCAGGTTGATCTGCCCGATCTCCGGACTGCCGGGGAGGCCCATGCCCGGTACGCGTGGGCCGGCCACGATCATAAGAAATCCGGCGAGCAGGGCCAGGATCAGAATCAGGCCAAGCCACTTCCGCTTTTTTGCGCGCGGCGCCATGGGTGGGTCAGGCAGTTCGTCCGGCATCGCGGTCATTTACCCTCGCCTTTTCGTATCGGTGCTGCGCCTGGACGAACCGGACGGTGCCGGTCTTGGCGCGGAGCACCATCGAGTGCGTGTAGATCCAGTGCTCGCCGTATCGTACGCCCTTGAGAAAATCGCCGTCGGTGACGCCGGTGGCGGAGAAGATGACGTCGTCGCCGGCGGCCAAATCGGCCGTGTTGTAGATGCGGTCCGGATCCGCGATCTTCATCGCCTTGATCCGCTTCACCTGGTCGGCGCCGATCGGTTGGAGCCGGCCCTGGATCTGGCCGCCCAGGCATCGCATGGCGGCCGCGGCCAGCACGCCCTCCGTCGAGCCGCCGATGCCGATGAGCATGTCAACGCCGGTGTCGGGAACGGCGGTCGACAGCGCCGCGGAAACGTCGCCGTCGCTGATGAGCTTGATGCGCACGGCCAGCGACCGCAGCTCGGCAATGATTTTTTGGTGTCTTGGCCGGTCCAGGACCACGACGGTCAGATACTGCATGGGCTTGCCGAGCGCCTTCGCCACCGCCTTGCAGTTTGCCGACACGCTCTTGCGCAGGTCAATCGCACCCGCAGCCCGCGGGCCCACGGCCATTTTCATCATGTACACGTCCGGCGCGTTCAAAAATCCGCCGCGCTCGCCGATCGCCAGCACGCAGAGCGCGTTTTGCCGGCCCTCCGCCACGATCGTCGTGCCCTCCAGCGGGTCGACGGCGATGTCGACGGCCGGGCCGCAACCGGTTCCGACCTGCTCGCCGATGTAGAGCATCGGCGCTTCGTCCTTTTCGCCCTCGCCGATCACGACGGTGCCGACGATCTGCACCTGGTTCAGCACACGCCGCATCGCATCGACGGCGGCCTGGTCGGCGCCGTCGGAATCGCCGGCGCCCACTTTTTCGGCGGCGGCGATCGCCGCCGGTTCCGTGATCCGCACGGCCTCCAGCGTCAGTTCACGACCCAGATCTGCCATGGATACCTCCTTTGTCGTAATTCAGTCCGATGCCCGAGCGCATGTCTCGCAACACCCGGCCGGAAATTTCGAGCGCCTTCTCCGAGCCCTTCCGCAACACGTCCCAAACCGCCCGCCGGTCTTTCGCCAGCTCCTCCCGGCGGGCCCGCATGGTCCCCATGCGGGACTCATATTTTTCGGCGAGGGCCCGTTTCGCCTCCGCGTAACTCAGGCCGCCCGCGCGATAGCGGCGTTCCCAGTCGGCCCGTTCGGCGTCGTCGCAGAACAGCGAAAGGAGCGCGAAGACGTTGCAGGTCGCGGGGTCCTTCGGCGCGTCCACCGGCGTCGAATCAGTCTTGATCGACATGATCCGCTTCCGCGTTTCCGCCGCGCCGCCGAACAGCTCGATGGTGTTGCCGTAGGATTTGCTCATCTTCCGACCGTCCACGCCGGGAACCTTGGGCGACGCGGTGAGGAGCGGCTGGGGTTCCGGAAGGTTCGTCTTGTAAAGGAAATTGAACCGCCGGACCAGCTCGCGCGTCAGCTCAATGTGCGCCACCTGATCGACGCCGACCGGCACGTACTTGGGATAATACAAGAGAATGTCGACGCATTGAAGGACCGGATAGCCGAGAAATCCGTAGGTCCTGAGGTCGCGGTCCTTCAGGGCCTCGATCATCTCCTTGTAGCTGGGCGTGCGCTCAAGCCAGGCGAGGGGAGAGATCATGGAAAACAAAAGGTGCGCCTCGGCGTGGGTCGGGACCATCGACTGGACAAAGAGGGTGCAGCGGTCGGGATCGAGGCCGGCCGCCAGGAAATCGAGCACCATTTCCTCGACGTTCGCATGAATGTCCCCCGGCGATTCGTAGGCCGTGGTCAGCGCGTGGTAGTCGGCCACAAAGAAAAAACAGTCGTAGCGGTCCTGAAGCTCCACCCAGTTTTTCAGGGCGCCGAAATAGTTGCCGAGATGCAGCCGCCCCGTGGGTCGCATGCCGGACAACACGCGGTCTTTCATGGCGTCACGGCCTCATCCGATCCCGAGCAGGAGCGCGACCGCGCCGGCGGTCAGGAGCGCCACCAGCTTGCCGAGCGGGGTGGCGTAAAAAAGCAAAAGGACGATGAAAAATCCGTAGGGTTCGAGTCTCAGCATCATGTGCGCGGCGTTGGGCGAAAGAAAATGCAGCATCACCTTGGAGCCGTCGAGCGGAGGGATGGGAATGAAATTGAAAAAGGCGAGATAGAGGTTGATGCTGACCGCCAGGATCGCCAGGTAGGCCAGGGTCTGGCTGTAGGGGTTGTCGGCCACGCTGCCGACGCGGTACAGGACGGCGAAGAGAACGGCCAGGAGTATATTCGACAGCGGCCCTGCGGCGGCCACGGCCGCCATGCCGGTCCGCATGCTGATGTCGCGGCGGAACCGCAGAGGGTTGACCGGCACCGGCTTCGCCCAGGCGAAGGTGAAGGCGCCGTTGCTCAGAAAATACAAGGCCAGGGGCAGGACCAGGCTCCCGAACAGGTCGATGTGCGCCACCGGATTGAGGGTCAGTCGTCCGGAGAGATACGCGGTGTCGTCGCCGAGCCGGAAGGCCGCGAGGCCATGGCACGCCTCGTGGACCGTGACGGCCAGAAGCACGATGGAGATCATGGTGACGAACTGGATTGCTTGAAACGATTCGATGAGACGCCTCCTTCAGGGTGAGTGTATCAGGCCGGGCCGATTTTTTTCAAATAGCCGCGGGGATTGAACGTCATCAGGAACTTTTCCTTCGAGGAATCGACCTCAAACTCCGGATGCGTCTTGAGAAATTCCTCCACGGCCTCCATCGGCCCCGGGCCGAACTCCGGGTCGATCGGGTGGCCGTTCAGGTTCGTGTCCTCCACGATGAGCCGGCTGCCCGGGGAAACGAGGGGACCGTAGAGCCGCAGCTCCTCCAGCACATGCGATTGGTGGTGGTCCGAGTCCAGAATGACCAGCACCCGGTCGGCGGGCCGGATTGCGGCGCGGACTTGGTCGAGAATGTCGCCGGAGGTCGACGAACCGCGCAGATACGTGATGCGCGGGTGGCCCGGGCGGTCCGGTTGTTCGTCGAGGTCGACCGTCAGGATTTTGCCGTGGCCGATGAGGTCGCAAACCGACGCCAGGTACAGCGCGCTGCCGCCGCTCGCCGTGCCGCACTCCACGATCAGGTCCGGGCGCTCCTCGAAAAGGATTTCCTGGTAGACCCACATGTCCAGCGGGCACTTCAGGGTCGGCACGCCCAGCCAGCGGGTTTTGCCCCAGGTTTCACCGAAGAGGTGCGCGTTGTAAAACAACTGATGGAACCGCTCGACGACCTCTTTCTCGGATTTCGGCGACACGTACAGGCGATGATAGAGAAGGCGCCGGACGGTTTTGATTTCGTATTTCAGCCGATCGATGATTTTGTTGAGCATGCCCAATGCGCGGCATCGTGGCTTGCGTGCGGGACGGCGTCAAGGCGTCGGGGTCGGGCGTGGTTTGATTTCGAGAGGCGCGCAATATACGATCACGCGCATGGCGAAACGATATCGGCAGCGTCAGGGTCCCCGGCCGGACCGCCGGCATGAATCGAAAAAGGCAGAACTTCTCGGCATGGTCCGCCGCGTGGATGCGGGGTCGGGATTTTTCATCGCGGACGATCCCGGGCAGGAGGATCTGTATTTGAGAGGCGCGGCTCTCGGCGGCGCGCAGGATCGGGACCGCGTGCGGGCCGTCCGGGTCGGCGGGCACGTGCGGCCGGGGCGCCGGCCGGAAGGCCGCGTGGTGGAAATTCTGGAGCGGGGAATCAGGCGGCTGATCGGGGAACTGCGGCGGCACGGCGTGTTTTATTATCTTCTGCCGCTCGCCTACCGGGTGTATGAACCGATCACGATCGATCCGGCCGACATTCATGGCGGGCAGGAAGGCGACCGGGTACACGCCGAAATGGTCGACTACCGGCCCCTGCGGGCGACCGTGGTCGAAGTCATCGGGCCGGGGGGGTCGCCCGAAGTGGAGTTGAAAACGGTTTCGGTGAAATACGATGTGCCCCGGGAATTTCCCATGCCGGTGATGCGGTCGGCCGAAGGCCTGCCGGACCATGTCGACGCGCACGCGGCGCGGGGCCGGACGGACCTGCGTCGTCTTTCGGTGCTCACCATCGATCCGATCGACGCGCGGGACCTGGACGACGCCATTTCTTTTGAGCGGCCGGATCCCCAGACGCTTCGGGTGGGCGTCCATATCGCCGATGTGTCTCGCTACGTCACCCCCGGATCGGCGCTCGACGACGAGGCGTCGAAACGGGCGACCTCCATCTATCTCGTCGACGGCGTCATTCCGATGCTGCCGCCCAAACTCTCGAACGGGATCTGCAGCCTGAACGCCGGCGAGGACAGGCTGACGCTTTCGGTTTTTCTGAACTACGCCCCGGACGGCTCATTGCGCGGGGCCGATTTTGCGCGCAGCGTGATCCGCGTGGGCCGGCGGTTCCACTACGACGAGGTGGACGACATTCTGGGGCACGGGCGCTATCCGGCCGGCTTCGAGTTTCTGCCGGACCTGGCCGCGCTGTCGCGCGGGATACGCGAGAAGCGCTCGAAGGCCGGAAGCATCGACTTCGATCTCCCCGAGGTCAAGCTGATCCTGGACGACGCGGGGAAAGTCAAGGACGTCCGCGTGCTGACCCACACGATCTCGCACCAGCTTATCGAAGAGTTCATGATCGGCGCGAACGTGGCCGTGGCCGAATATCTCACGGCCAAGCGGTTGCCGGCGATATATCGTGTCCACGACCGGCCGGCGCCGGAGAAGCTCCTTGCGCTGGAGCAGTTTCTTCACAACCTCGGCATCAAGATGAAGCTGCGGATGAAGGTCCATGGATCGGAGGCGGAGATATCCAGGGAAATCTCCCGGCGGCTGCAGGAACTCCTGGCGTCGGTCAAGGGCGGGCCATGGGAGAAAGTCGTGAATTATCAGCTCCTGCGGTCGATGCCCAAGGCGATTTATTCCACCAAGAACATCGGGCATTTCGGTCTGGGATCGCCCTGCTACTGCCACTTCACCTCGCCCATACGGCGTTATCCCGACCTCACGGTCCACCGGATGCTCACGGCGGTCCTGCTGAATCAAGTCCCTCCGAAGAGTGAATTGAAAAAACTCGAAGCCCGCCTGGCCGAGGCTGCCAAGATCAGCACCGAGCAGGAAATCAAGGCGGCGGAGGCGGAGCGGGAGTCGGTGAAGGTCAAACTCCTGGAGGACATGCAGAGCCGGATCGGGCAGGTCTACACCGGCATCGTGTCGGGCGTCGTGTCGTTCGGCATGTTCGTGCAGCTTCCGAACACGGCGGAGGGGCTCCTGCACGTGTCGTCGATACGGGACGATCATTATCTTTTGTCGGAGATTTCGGCGAGCCTGGTCGGCCGGCGGACCGGCAAGCGGTACCGGGTCGGCGATGAGATACGCGTCCGGGTCGACAAGGTCGACCTGCCGCTCCGGCAGCTCGACCTGTCGGCGGTCCTATGAGACCAACTGGATCGCCTGGGAAATTTCCTCCTGGAACTGGCCGGGGGGCGCCTCCCATTTCCGGAAGTTCATGTAGACGTTCCGTTCGTCTTTGATCAGCGTCTCGATCTTGTCCGTCGTGTTGAGCACCGCCTCGTTGTTCTGAAGAATTTCCTCCGGCTGGCGTGGGGCTTTGCCTTCGACCGGGATGGCGGATGCGATCAGTTTTCCGAGGACGCCGACGTGCAGGTTCTGCTCGTGAATGATCGACTTCAGCCGCGCCAGTTCCGCGCGCCCTTCGGCGAGATTGATGATCCCGCTCTCCGAGCCGCCCACCAGTTTTTCCTTTTCGCGGAGTCTCGTGATTTCGTCGATCAGGGTCCGGACGAGTCCTTGGGACTCCTGCTCGGCCAGTCCCGACTCGGATGAGTCCGGGGTGGGCGGCCGGGCGCTCACCTTGGCCCGCCATTCCACGATGCGGTTCACGGTCCGGTCCAGCTCCCGCGTGCGCTCGGCCATCTCCTCCATCACCAGCTCCACAACGATGCCGGTCTCCTGCTTTTTTAAGAATTCCTCGACCGGCGTCTGTCCCGCGAAGGCTTCGACGCCGCCCTTGCCCTTCATCTCGCGCACCGTGTCGTCCAGCCGGGTCTGGATGACGCCGGCGCGGCGGTTCAGGACAAAGCCGCGAATTTTCTGTTTCAGAAGGTCTTTTGTGATGATGTATTCCTGAATGATGTCCTTGATCATGGAACTGTTGGGCGCGAGGCCCCGGTCCTGGGACCGGGCTTTCTGTTCGGACACGGACAGCCAGCCGTTGACGTATTTGAGCTGGTCGTCGATGACTTTCTGCAGTTGGAGGTGCATGGTCCTGGTGATCTCCGTCGGCACGCCGGCGCCGCCGGGCGAAAACGGCTGGGCGATCTTGAAGAGAAGGTAGAATTTGGCTGCCATCGCGTTTTTTTCCTTCTCGAGTTCCTTCTTCACCGTGCTGAGAAACTGGTAGGAGGGCCGGCCGTCGGTCCGGGCGATGTCCTTGACCATTTTCTCCTTCTTCATGAGCTGCGCACGCACCACCTGCACGTCCTCGGCCATTCATGAAATATAGCGCGGGAAAGTATTTTACGCAACGTCATTTGCCGATAAGTTGAGTATGCCGGTGGAACTCAAGCGGGAACTCGGCCTCTTTACCTGCATCATGCTGGTCGTGGGAAACATCATCGGCGTCGGAATCTTCCTCACGCCCGGCGGGATCGCCGCGCAGCTTCCGTCCGCCGCCTGGGTCCTGGTCGCTTGGGCGATCGGGGGGTTTCTCGCGACGGCGGGGGCGCTCACGTACGGCGAGCTGGGCGCGGCCTATCCGTACGCGGGCGGAAACTACGTTTTCTTAAGGGTGGCCTACGGGCCGCTGGTGGCGTTCCTGTTCGGTTGGGCCTTCGTGCTGGTCACGAGCACGGGCACGGTCGCGCTCCTGGCGATCGGCTTTGCGGAACAACTGGGCTTCCCGAAAGACAGCCGGTGGATCGAAATATTTGCGCTCGCGTCCGTGATCGTTCTTTCGTACCTGAACTACATCGGCGTCAAATTCGGCGCGGGCGTGACCAACGCCATTACCCTGGCGAAAATCGTGGCGATGGCGGCGCTGATCGGATTGGGCGCGTCGATCGGAAGCGGCCACCCGGAACATTTCGCCGGGGGGCTGACGGCGCCGACGGCGGACGTGTGGACGGGCATCGGCGCGGCGCTCGTGCCGATGGCCTTCGCCTACTCGGGCTGGAACGCGACGGTGTTCGTGTCGGAGGAGGTGAGAAATCCGAGCCGGAACATCCCGATGTCGCTTCTGATCGGCACGGTTCTGACGTCGGTGATTTACGTGGCGATGAATTTCATTTATCTCTACGCCATCCCGTTGCTCGACATGCCGGCCCTGTCCTCGGTCGCGGCGACGACGGCGGAGGTCCTCCTGGGACCGACGGCGGGTCGGCTCATCGCCCTCCTGGTGGCGTTCTCGGCGCTCGGGTGCCTGAGCGCCTCGATCCTCACGAATCCGCGCACGCTCTTTGCGATGTCGAGGGACCACCTGTTTTTCGATTTCGGCGTGAAGGTCCACGAGCGGTATCAGACGCCATCGGGGGCCATCGTGTTTTCGGGGATCTGGTCCTGCGGCCTGATCCTGTTTTTCGGCGCGAATTTCGACGACATCCTGACGTTCCTGTCGGTGCCCCTCGTCATTTTCCTGTGCCTGACGGTCGCGTCGATTTTCGTCTTGCGTGCAAAATACCCCGACCTTCCGCGTCCCTACCGGTGCTGGGGCTACCCGTGGATCCCGGCCCTCTACGTGCTCATCTCGATCTGGATGCTGGTCAGCCGGATCCGGACGAGGTGGGGAGAAAAAGTGGCGATCGACGTGTTCGGGCTCGATCTCGAAACCAACAAGGTCGTCGTCGGCCTCCTCGTGTGCCTTCTCGGGATCCCCGTCTACTACCTCTGGCAAAAATACCACCCCCGGGAACCCGCTGCCCACGCAAAGTGATATCATGATATCATGATAGCTATCATGATATCATGATATCACTTTGAGGGTGCGGGCTCGCGCATGCGCATGATGGAGCATCCGGCCGTACTGGGGGCGACGCTGGTGGGGTTGGTGGCCCTGCTGACGGTATTTTCCAAAACCTCGGCTGGCCGCGCGTTTTTCAAATTCCTGCCGGTGCCGTTCTACTGCTATTTCCTCCCGATCCTCGCTTCGACCGCGGGGCTTTTGCCGCCGCATTCGACGCTGTACAAATGGATGTCCCAGCACATTCTGCCGCCCTGCCTGGTCTTGCTCCTCCTCGGGTCGCCCTGGGGGGAACTCGCGCGGCTTGGCCGGCAGGCGCTCTTGGCGATGGGCGCCGGAACGATCGGCATGGTGGCGGGGGCGGTTGCGGGGTTCGCTGTCCTCTCGTCACGCCTTCCGCCTGATTCGTGGATGGCCGCCGGGGCGCTGCTCGGATCCTGGACGGGCGGGAGCGCCAACATGATGGCGGTGAAAGAGGCGCTGTCGATGCCCGAGTCTCTGCTGGCGCCGCTGATCATTGTGGACACCGTCATCGCGTACGGGTGGATGGCGATCCTGATCGCGATGGCCGGATATCAAGATGCGATCGACCGGACGGCGGGCGCCGACCGCCGGACGCTGGATCAAGCCGTTTCTTCCGCCGGCGTCCATTCAGGACCGGACGCTTCCGCTCCCGTCTTGAAAATCCGGCTGGCGATGGTCCTCACGGCTGTCGTGTCCGGAGAACTGACGCTGTGGCTGGGGCGAATTCTGGCGAAGGCCGCGCCGGGATTGAATCTGAGCGCGATGGCGTGGACGGTCATTCTCGCGACCACCGCCGGCTTGATCTTTTCCGTGACGCCGGTCCGACGCTGGGAATCGGCCGGCGCATCCGGGCTTGGCACAACCATCCTGCTGCTCCTCCTCACGTCCTACGGCGCGCAGACCAATCTTCGGGCGATCCTTCAATCTCCCGCGTTCATGGCGTTTGGAGTGATCATGGTTCTCACGCACGGCACGATCCTGTATTTGCTGGGCCGGCTGTGGCGCCTGCCGATGTTTTATCTGGCGACCGCCAGCCAGGCGTGCATCGGCGGGCCGGTGTCGACGCCGATCGTGGCCGGCGTTTATCAGCCGTCGCTCACGCACGTCGGCGTGATTCTGGCGCTCCTGGGAGGCGCAATCGGCACGTACGTCGGCCTGGCCGGCGCGGCGGTTTGCCGGTGGATGGTTCCGTGAAATCAGTCGCACCGGATATATACGAGTGTCCCTCGTTCGTCGACACGCATTCGCATGACGATCTCGCGCTTCTCGGCGATCCCGAACGCGCGGACAAACGAAACCAAGGCATCGGCGTGCAGGTAATCGGCAATTGTGGGATCTGCCCTTTTCCGAATCTTCCGCGGGGGTGCGCGCCCGTTCGCCGGCTCTTCGACGCGGTGATGGGACCATCCACCCGGCGGTTTCCGTCCATCCGGGCCTACCGCCGCCTGGTTCCACGGAAAGATATCGTGGTTCTGCAGGGATACAACGCCCTCCGGGCCGCGCTGTTCGGCCCGCGGCCGAAGAAACTGAATGCGGTCGAGCGCAAACGCGCCGCATCGGCGGTGGCCCGGTCCGTGGAGGCTGGCGCGGCAGGACTCTCCCTCGGACTTGCGTATCTGCCGGTGGTGGGCGCCGATTCGGAGGAACTGAATGAAATCAGCCGCGAGACGCCGCTGCTCACCGTCCACTTGCGAAACGAGTCATCGACGGTTTTGGAAAGCATCGATGAGGTCCTGGAGATTGCCGGCCGCGCGCGGTGCCGCCTCCATATCTCCCATTTGAAAATCTCCGGCCGGCCTTTCTGGCCGCTGGCCGAACGCTTGATCCGCAGGATTCGGCAGGCGCACGAGCGATTTGGAGTGACGTTTGATCATTATCCGTACGCGTACGGTTGTACCGCTCTTTCCGCCGTTCTGCCGCCGGAAATATCGTCTTTGCCCGGCTCGGCGCTGGCGCGCCTGCATCCGAGAACCTTCGAGCGCCGGTTCCGGGATCGCGACTGGGAAAATTACGTGCTGATGTGCGGGTGGGCCGGGATTCAACTCGCGTCCCTAGAAAAATATCCTGAATATAACGGCCGAAGGGTCGCCGAAGTCACCCGGCGGCCGCTGGATCTGATTGTGAAATTAGTCCGGGAGGAGCCGCACCCGGCGATGCTGATCTACTCCCAGGATGACCGGCTGATCGACGAGCTGCTCAAACTGCCGTTCGGATGCGTCGGCACGGACGGCCTTCCGCCGGTGCGCGAACATCCGAGACTGACCTCGACGTTTCCGGAATATCTGAAGCGATGCCGGTCCATTGGGATGCCGGCGAAGGATGCGGTGGAGAAGGCCGCGATTCTTCCGCGGCGCATCTTTCGTGTGCCGCCCGGAACCGGCGGCACGGTGCTGTTCAACTGGCGGACAGGTGAAATCGTGCGTCGGGCCGCAGGTCCCAATATCGCAGAAGGTCGTAGTACATCTCGTTCACGGGCACGCTGACGTTCCGACGTCGCGCGCAGCGGACGACGGCGCCGCTGATCGCGTCGACTTCCATGGGCCGGCCTTTCAGAAAATCCTGAAGCATGGACGTGAGAAAGCCCTTCGCCGGCTCCGGCGGATTCAGATAGGCCTGCAGGAGGCGCGGCGAAAGTTCATGCCCCTCCGCTTTCGCGACCGCGACAACCTCCTCCATCGCGCGTTTGAGGATCGACAACGCGGCCAGATCGTTCAGGAGTTCCTCGACGGTCGCGCGCAGAATCACTGAAAGCGGATTGAATGCGGCATTCCAGGCAAGTTTGCCCCACAGATCGCGTCGGATGTTTTCTGAAACGCGGTGGGGCACGCCGGCCTTTTCGAGCCTCTGTGCGATCGCGCGGACGCGTTCGGAGACTGCGCCGTCGAGTTCTCCGAGCGTGATCTGTCCCATGGCCGTGTGGCGAATCCGTCCGGGCTCGACCACGCCCGCGGCAAGGCCGGCAAATCCGCCGACGATTTTCCTGGCGCCGAACGCATCGGCCAGTTCGTCCACCGGATCGACGCCGTTTTGGAGCGAGAGGACCGTCGTGCGCTCACCGACGAGGGGCCGGACGGATTCGAATGCCTCGCGGTTGTGATATTCCTTGACCGCCCACAGAATCAGGTCCGCCTGAACCGACCCGTCCGGCCGTTCCACCGTGGGCGGCCTGAGATGCAGGTCGCCGGCGACGCTTTCGATTCGCAGACCGCCCCGGCGGATGGCCTCACGCGTTTTCCCCCGGCATACGAAGGTCACCGGCTCGCCGGCCGCAGCGAGGCGCGCGCCAAAATATCCGCCGACCGCTCCGGCCCCGACGACGAAGATATGGTACATCCGCGTTCAGGGCAGAGGGATTTCCTCGAAGACGAACGGGATTTCCCGTTCGGATGTTTCTTTGGACCAGGATACGAGAACGCCCTTGATGGCGCCGACTTTGCCCGGGACCTCAAAATAGGGCCGAAAGGTTGCGCGCGCGCGGGATTGCCCGGCGGACTGTCCGGCGGCGGAAATTTTTTTCCCGTTCTGCAGGACGAGCAGCCACTCGTATAGATGGTTCAGGGCTCCGCGGAAAGCATCGTTTTTCAGGCCTTCGATCACCGCCGTCTTGCCTCCCTCTTCCTCCTCTTCCGTGATTTCCTTCAGCGTCAGCCGGAACGGTCCCGCTTGCGCAGTCCCTCGGGCATCCTCCGGATCAGTGAACGACAGAAATGCGGTGTCCCTGGGCGAGTCGTCGTCATAAACGGTCAGCGTGCCTTCGAGCCGCTCGATGGCGTTCGCGGCGCGCGCGGGAAGAGGAAGTTGAATCTGAAAATAAAACGTGTTGTTGCTTTCGCGCACCTTGGACCGGCTCTGGTGCTCCCTCATGGACAGAAATTCCTCCGGCGCCGGTTTCCATCCATTGTTGAACTTGACGCTGCGCACTCGCGCGACCCTGTCATATTCGAGCGGCATGCGTTCGGGGTCCAGCCGGCAGAGAACGTTGAGCGTCATTTTTGGGGCGTCGGTCAAATTGGCAAATGCGACCTGCACGGTCATGTTCTGCAACTGGAAATAGGCGCCATCGGCCTTGGAAACCAGATAGTCAGGCACGAGTTGGAGTCCTGCGCCCTTGCCGGCGCTCCCGCCGCGATTCGTTTCCTTCCGCGCTCTCGATTTTCCCTCCAGCGGCGTCTCCAACACCAGGGCCAGCAACGCGCCGCACAGGACGGCTGACAGCGCCATTCGATTTCCGTTCATCTCTCTTTGAGGACCGCCGGCAAATTTTTGAGGTACGCCTGATCGAGATCGAAACATCGGGCGAGCGGAAAGAGCGACCGCGTCTCGTGGGTGGGGTCGGCCGAGAAGGCCTGGAGGGCGCTTTCGAAATCGGCCCGCAGTTGTACGGACGATTCATCCGGCGCAGGAGGCCGGGCATCAACGAAAAGTTTTTTCAGAAGCTCTCCGCGCCGGCCGAACGGAACTTTTTTTTCGGCCCGGATGGCGTCGCTTTCGAAGGTGGGCAGTTCGAGCGTGACGAAGTCGGCCATGTAGCGGGTGAGGACGACGACTTTTTCGGCGATGTCCCGCGCGGCGGACTCGAAATTCAAATAGGTGTCGAAATTCGGAATCCGGAACGGTTTCAGATCGAGCGGCGTGAACGACCGGAACTGGGCCGACAGGACAGACTCGAATTTGCCGTCCACCCGGTACCTGCGCGCGGTGCTTTTCAGAACGTCGAAATCGAAAACCGGATCCTCCTTCCGGACGGATTCGGCCAGCAGCCGCTCGGCTTCCGGCCGCAGTTTTTTGACGTCCGCCGGCTTCAATCGCTTGTCGGCTACCTGCTGATCGGCGATCAGGACGGAAAGGATCTTGCGGCATTCGTCGAGAATGGTGAACTGATATTCCAGGACCCGGGCCTTCGTCAGGTCGAACCGCCGGCTCAGTGCCTGGAGGAATTTCCAGCCATGGTCGTCTTTCAAGGTCATCCTTTCCAGAAGTTCCCTTCCGGCGCGCGCCTCGAGGGTTGTGGGGATGCAGGCGTAGACGGTCGTGGTGCGCGGGAGGCTGAGGATGCATCCGAGTTCCCCGATAAACGCGGGCGGCTCCAATTCGCAAATGAACGTGTTGCCTTTCATCACGGTCAGCTTTCCGGCGGTCAGAAAAAAGATATCCCGCGCCGGGTCGCCTTCGAAAAACAACTTGTGACCCCGCGCCAGGGTGACGATGTTCATACGGCGGTCCGCGTGGATGCCTGGTAACAGGCCCGGCCGGCTCGGCACGCCGCGCGCGTGCAGGGGTCGTCGTCAGGGCCGAGCGGCCTGAATGTGCGAAGGCACCAGAAAACAGTCGTGCCGTGATCCTCTGCGGGTTCAGTAACGCTTGATCGATGGTACATTTCCTTGCAGCGAAGATACCTGCAGGCGCTCCCGTTTTCCATGATTACTCCGTTGCCCGCGCGAGTTCCCGCAGACTCCGGCGGATCGCGGTACGGGCAAGCTGGACTTTGTATTTGTTTTTCGCCAGCGGCGTTGCGCCCCGAACCGCCTCGTCGGCCGCCCGGTCCAAGGCCTCGTCCGTCGCGGCGATCTCACCGAGGTCGATCCGCCAAGGGATGGGCGCGACTGAGCCGAGAACCACGCGCGCGTTATTGAGCGTCTGCCCCTCCAGCTCAGCGGCGGCTGCGGCGCTGACCAGCGCCCAGTCGAAGGACTGGCGCTCGCGGAACTCGAGATAGTGACTGCGGGCGCCCGTGGCCGGTATGAACAGTTGGGTGACGAGTTCACCCTCGGCCAGCGCGGATTCCCGCAGGATGTCCTGATCCGGCGTCACGAAGAATTTCCGTATGGGAATTTCTCCCGACCCCGCCGTCCGCACGACCGCGTCCAGCGCCAGGAGCGCCACGGCCGTGTTGGACGGGTGGACCATCGCGCAGAGGCTGTTCTCGAAAATGGCGTGATACTTGTTTTCGCCATCCATTGCGAAACATGTATCGCCTCCCTTTTTCAGGCACGGGTACTGGGCCATCCTGAAGTACCAGCAGCGCGGCCGTTGAAGAATATTCCCGCCGATCGTCGCGACATTCCGGACCTGCGGTGTGGCGGCATGGCCGGCGGCGAGGGCCAGCGCCGGAAACATCCGGGCGAGATCGGGGTGGTCCGCAATTTCCGCGAGCGTGGCCAGCGCGCCGATCGTGGCGCCGGATGTGTCCACATCGATGCCCTTCAGTTCATCGATTGTGAGGAGGTTGACGAGCCGTCCGGGCGCGCGGATGGACGATTTCATCAGGTCCAGGAGGTCCATCCCGCCGGCCTTGAATGCGGCATCGGGCCGCCTCGCAGCCAGAGCGCCACCGACATCCGGGGCCGCAACATATTCAAAGCGGTTCATATTTTGTTCAACGCTCCCAGGACCTTGTCGGGCGTGATGGGCAGCTCGTAGATTCGCGCGCCGATGGCGTTCGCGACGGCGTTGGCCACGGCCGCCGCGGTCGGGACGGTGGGCGGCTCGCCCAGGCCGAGGAGCCCGACGGTGTTGCCGGCGTTGGAGACTTCGAAGAGGACGACGTCGATGTCGGGCGTGTCCCGCGGTCCGAGGATCTTGTAGTTCAGGAAATCCGCGTTCAGCATCGCGCCCTTCTGCCGGTCCAGCACCCGCTCCTCAAACAGGGCGTAACTGATGCCTTGCAGGACTCCGCCCTGAATCTGGCTTTCGGCTGTGAGCCGGTTCACGATGCGGCCGCAGTCCTGCACCGCCACAACCTTCAGCACACGCACCATGCCGGTTTCGGTGTCGACTTCGACTTCCGCGAACTGGCATCCGGCGACGCCGCCGCGGTACCGGCGGAAATCCTCCGGCCTCGATCCGGTCACGGTTATTTTTCCGCCCGGAGCGCCGGCGCCCTGTTTCGCGATCTCCTGTTTCAATTTGTGCGCGGCCTCCCGAACGGCCGGCAGAACGGACGGCGCTGTCACGCTTCCACCGCTTCCGGGTCCATAGGGAAGATCGCTGTCGCCGATTTTCACCTTGATGTCCGCCGGCCGGACGCCCAATTCCTCGGCCGCGATGACGGCGATCGCGGTCCGGATGCCCGTGCCGATGTCCTGCGCGCCGCTGTGAAACTCGAACGTGCCGTCGGCATGCCGGACGGCGGTGATCTCCGCCGGCGGACCGCCCTGCCCACCCCACGTGGCGCCGGCCATCCCGATCCCGTGTTTGAGGGGGCCCTGTTCGGAACCGGTCGGCTGTGCGCGCCGGCTCCATCCGATCCGCTTCGCGCCCGCGTCGAACTGGGCGCGCCGGACGGGACTCGTATCATTTTTTTTCCGAACCTCGAGCGGATCCATCCCGACGCGCGCGGCCAGCTCGTCGATCATCGATTCGATGGCGAACACGCCCTGGGGATGGCCGGGCGCGCGAAAGGGCAAGGCTGCGCCGCCGTTGATCCGAACGTCGACGTGCGTCTTCCGCCAGTTCGTGAATGGATACAAATATTTCAGAGGATTCGCCGGCCCGCCGCCGCCACCGGCGTATCCGCCGGACCCGTACGAGTCGACGATCCATGCGGTGACGACGCCGTCCTTTCGGATGCCCGCTTTGACTTTCTGAATCGACGGCGGCCGGTTGCCGTTGGCCGCGTGCTCTTCCGCCCGGTCCGGCAGGAGTTTCACGGGCGCATCCAGTTTCCTGGAAAGTTCCGCCACGGTCGCGCCGCTCTGCGCGCCGAATTTGCTTCCGAATCCGCCGCCGACATACTCGGCGATCACGCGGACTTGGCCGGCGCTCAAATCGAGCGCTTCGGTGATCTGTTCCCGGTTGCCCTGGACGCTCTGGGTCGACGTCCAGACCGTCACCCCCCCGGAATTGAACTCTGCGACGGCGCTGTGAGGTTCGAGACAGGAATGCGTCTGCGCCTGAGTCTTGTAGGTCCGCTCCAACACCACGGCCGCCTCTTTCAACCCCTGATCGACATCCCCCTCATCCCGGGTCTGGGCGCGCATCCGATTTCCGCCGCGAAAAACCCCCGGTCCCTCGATTGCGTCCTCCATCGTCACCGCGTGCGGCAGGATTTCGTAGTCGACCTCGGCCCGCCGGCCGGCCTCCTCGGCGATCTCCTGCGTGTCGGCCACCACGATCGCGACGTCGTCTCCGGCGAAGAAACACTCTTTGCCCTCCTTCTTCTCCACATGGCGGACGCCGGCGATATCCGGCACCGTCACGCGCCCAACTTTCGCGTGTCCGTAGGGGCATCGAAGGATTTTGGCGTAGAGCATCCCGCGTCGCTTGATGTCGGTGGCAAATCGCGCCCGGCCGGTGAGGATGTCAGCGGCATTGATCCGCGGGTGGGACTTGGAAACGACGGCGAGTTTGGAGTCCGCGTCCCACGGCACGGGCCCGTCGTCCGGAACGTCGACTTCGATCTCCTCGTATCCACCCACAAAGCCGACTTTCAGACGCAGGCGAGCCATCTTTATTTTGCGGGCGATGCGGACATTTTTTTCGCCGCCATCTGAACGGCGTCAAAAATATGGTTGTAGGCGGCGCACCGGCACAGGTTGCCTTCGAGTCCGCGCTTGATCTCGTCGAGGCTCGGCGCGGGGTTTTCCTTGAGGAGCGCGACGGTCGACAGGAGCATGCCGGGCGTGCAGTAGCCGCACTGGTAGGCGTCGCAAGTTTTGAAGGCTTCCTGAACCGGATGGAGCTTGCCGTCGCGGGCGAGCCCTTCGACGGTCGTGATCGGCCGGCCTTGCGCGTCCAGCGCGAGCATCATGCAGCTCGCGACGGGCTTTCCGTCCAGAAGGACGGTACAGCCGCCGCATGCGCCGCGATCGCAGATTTCTTTGGGACCTGTGTAGTCCGAATAATGGCGCAGCGCCCGAAGGAGCGTCACGCGCGGCTCGATCTCGATGCGGACTTCCCGGCCGTTGACCGAGAGCGCGCAGGGAACCGGCCCGGGCCCGAGTGCCTCCGGAGCCTCGCCGGCCTCCGCGCTGACCCGGCCTGCGCCGGCCGCCGCCATGCCAATTGCGGCGGCCCCTGATTTCAGAAATGTCCGACGGCTGATTCCATCCTTTTGCTTGTCCATGCGCCCAATGGTTGGTTCATGTGACCATAGGCGGCGACTTGAATCAACACTCGCGATGGAGTAAACTGTCTTCGAGGAGGTGGCGATCCCCATGGATCCCGTAGCGCGGGTTGATGTTCCGACCAACGAAAGCAGACCGGTGCAGTTGCCGGCGGATTTGACGCAGCCGCCTGTCAACGGGCCTCATTCGCCGCAGACGGTCGGCTCCTACGCCGAATCCATTCGGGACCTCAACCGCTCCCTGGGACTCGGCCGGAACGTGGACGTGGTCGTTTAGCCGGTCTGTTCTGTCTTGATCCCCAACCGTTCGAGTTTTCGGTAAAGCTGGCTGCGGGAGATTCCGAGCCGCTGGGCCGCGGTGGTGTGGTTGCCGCCGCAGGCCGCGAGGGTTTCGCGTCCTGGTTGCGGCCGCGCCAGTAAACGCACGCTGACTTTTGCCGAACTCCGTCGGACGCGGGCCGGGCTGAAACACAGGCACGGCTCCCACACGTCGTCGAATCAGATTTAACCGGATCAGACTTTTTGTATTTCCCCGATCTCGATTCGGCAGCCCTCGCCGAGATTGTCTTCGAAAATGACCAGATTGTGCCCCTCCCCTGTTGCGGAAGGCACGATCATGCCCTCGAATCCGGCGCGCCGCGCCTGAAGGCCGATCGCTTGGGGAAGAACGAGGTCGAACGTCGTCAGGTCGGACCGGGAGATTCCAAGTTTGTTCAATGTCGCGCGGCGGGTGAGATCCAAGACACGGTTCATGCGGATTTGAATCTCCGCGCACACGAGGGGATCCTGAATCATATCCGCTGCGGCGTGGCGCAGAACCTCATCCTTCGCCGTGTCCTTATTCAACGACGTGTAGAGCATCCCCGTTTCGCCCGCCATATGATAGCGGCCCTCGAAATGGCGGTTGCCTTCCGTGGAAAGGATTTGATTTCTGTGGCCCGCACGAACAACGCGGTATACCTTCCCCGTGAAGGGAACGGGGTTGAGGGATGAGAGAGCCTGTAGTTTAGGCCGAAGAGCCATCAAGAGGCATCCGGAGCGGCGGACGGATCAGGAGTAGATTCCCCACTCCAGCATGCCAAGAACGGTTCGGACGCGGTCCAATTCACCCCGCCGAATCAGCGCAAGCGGCGGCTCGCCTCCAAGGGTCTTGTTCGGCGCCGCAAACCATGTCCGGCCGGCTGCCGGCTTCAGCAACCGCCTCGCCGTCCGGCAAATCGCATCCAGCTTTTCCAACGACCGCACAGCCGGCTCGCTCGGGTCGGATCGGCCATCCAGCCACCGCTCGACCGTCTTCGGATGAACCCCCAGACAAAATGACACGGTCTTCAGGTCAAGGCCCATCGCGGCGCATTGCCGCAACACCTGTTTGGGATCACCTCTTTCGGCAACCTGCATTCGTCCCATGGCTGATTCCATCCTACCCCGCATGTGGACATTTGTCAAACATTTGTCCACGCCATTTGGGACCTCAACCGCTCCATGGGACTCGGCCGGAACGTGGACGTGTACGTTTAGCCGGTCAACTCTGTTTTAATTCCCAACCGTTCGAGTTTGCGGTATAGCTGGCTGCGGGAGATTCCGAGCCGCTGGGCCGCGGTGGTGTGGTTGCCGCCGCAGGCCGCGAGGGTTTCGCGCAGGATGTCGGCCTCGACCTTGTCGAGCTTCGCCCGAAGCTCTCCTTCCGCCGCTCCTCCAACCGTCCCGCTCTGCGCCGGGAACGACAGCATGTCTTCCACGACCGCCGCCGGGATGTCTCCCTCGTGAAGGATGGCCAGCCGCTCGCACAGATTTTTGAGTTCGCGCACATTGCCGGGCCAGCGCGCCCGTCGCAAGAGGTCGCGGGCCTCCGGCGTCCATCGCATGAGCGGCCGGCGGTGCCGTTTGCAGAAATTTTCCAGGAAGATGTCCGCGAGCAGCCTCGCGTCATCGCCGCGATCTCTCAGGGGCGGCAGTCGAATGGGAATGACGTTCAGCCGGAAAAAAAGATCCTCCCGGAATTTCCCCGCGGCGACGGCGGCCGCAAGATCCCGGTTGGTCGCCGCGATGATCCGCGCGTCCGTTTTCCGCGTACCCTCACCGCCCAGCCGCTGGATCTCGCCGGATTCGAGCGCCCGCAGGAGTTTCGGCTGAAGGGCCACCGGCAATTCGCCGATCTCGTCCAGAAAGAGCGTCCCGCCCGCGGCGAGTTCGAATTTGCCTTTCCTGGTTGCGGCCGCGCCGGTAAACGCGCCTTTTTCGTGGCCGAAGAGTTCAGATTCAATCAGCGTCTCCGGCATGGCCGCCATGTTGACCGGGACGAAGGCGCCCTCGGCCCGGGCGCTGTGCGCGTGGATCCATCCGGCCACGAGTTCCTTCCCGGTGCCGCTCTCGCCGATGAGGAGGACCGCCGCGTCGGTCGGCGCCACGCGCTCCGCCGTGTCCAGCGCCTGGCTCCACACCGGCGAGTTTCCGACGGGTTCGGCGGGTCCGGCCTTTTCCGAGAGGATGGCGACGCGGGTTTTGATGCGCTCGTAGTCGAGCGCCCGGTGGATGGTGACGAGGACTTTGTCAATCGAGAGCGGTTTTTCCAGGAAATCGAACGCCCCCTGTTTCACCGCCTCCACGGCCTCCCGAAGCGTCGCGTTGCCGGAGATCATCACGACCGGAACACCGGCCTCCCTGAGATGCTGCAGGACCCAGAGACCGTCCCGGCCCGGCAGTCTCACATCCACGAGCGCGAGGTCCGGATGAAATGCGCCGGCCACGGACAGCGCGCCTTCCGCGTCGGGCGCTTCGGCGACTTCACAGCCCTCGCGTTCAAGACCGATCGAGAGACTGTCCCGGATGCCGGTTTCGTCGTCGACGATCAGGATGCGGCGTTTCATCGCCCCGCCGCCAGCGGCAACGTCGCTCGAAAGGCCGCGCCGCGCGCGTCGTCGAAGGGCGACGCGTCGAGGAGCGTGAGGTCGCCGCCGTGTTCGATCATGATTTTCCGGCTGACCGCCAGCCCCAGTCCTGCGCCGCCGGACTTGGTGGTGAAATAGGGCGTAAAGAGCGACCCGCGCCGGCCCGCGTCGATGCCCGGGCCGCTGTCGCACAGCGTGAGCACCGCGTGCCGGGCGTCGCGCGCGGTTTGCAGATGAATGAGTTGGGCCCCGGCTTCCGCCGCGTTCAGGATCAGGTTGCGGACCACTTCCGCGAACATGCCCGCGTCGATCAGCGCCGGCGGAATGCCGTCGCCGTAGCGTTCGACCCAACGGATGTGGCGGACTTTTTCTCGGAACTGTTCGACCGCGGCGCGGACCGCGGCGTTGAAGTCGCCCGGCGCGGGATGGGGAGACGGAAATCGCGCGAACGCGGAAAATTCCGACAGCAATTTTTCGAGATGGCCGATTTCGGAAAGGATCGTGACCGATCCCCGTTCGGCCAGCCGCCCGAGGCCGGGGTCCTTGTCCTGCGCGGCGCGCGCGAGCGTGGAGGCGGTGGTCTTGATGGGCGACAGAGGATTTTTGATTTCATGCGCGAGCATCCGCGCGGCGTCCTGCCAGGCGGCGAGCCGTTCGGCGGCGAGAAGTTTCTTCTGGGACTCATCGAGCGACGACGCCATTCGGGCGAAGGCGTCCGCCAGTTCCCCGACCTCGCTTCCGCCGGCCGGCGGCAGCTCCAGTTGCCGCCGCCCGCGCGATATCTCGGCCGCCGCCTGCGCCAACTGCCGGACCGGTCGCGACACGCTGCGTGCCACGGCCGCCACGCCGATGCCTGCGGCGAGGAGCGCCACGAGCAGGACCGCGGCGCCGCGCGCGATGAGGTTCCGGAACATCTGCCGGCTCTCCTCGTCGGTGCTTTCGAAGATCAAGTCGGCGAGCACGGTTCCGTCCGAAAGCCGCCATTCGGCGGACGAGGCGAAGCGAAACTGCCCGGGTGCGTGTCGCGTCGCCGGCGCGCCGGCGCTTCCTGCCGCCCCCGCTGCCGACAGCGAGACCTGCCCGCCAAAGAGCCTTCCCATTTCGGACAAATCGTCGGCCAGGTCCAGCCCGACTTCGATGTGCCCGGCGCCGCGGCTGTGGAGCCGGACCGGAAGACGAATTCTCAGCATCGAAGACTGCGGCCGGAAATAAGGGACGGACAGCGGCGCGGATTCGGCCGCGTCGCCGAAATCGGCCGGCTGATGGCCCCGGCCGAGCACGACGCCGTCGGGAGAGACCGCCGTCAGCTCGTGAAGTCCGCCGTCCCTGACGCGCGCGGACAAAAGATCGATGAGCCGCTTCTGCGACGCGCCGGCCGACCGCGCGTCCCGCATGAGGATTCCGATTTGAAAATCACCGGCCAGTTGAGCCACCGATTCGTTCAATTCCCGTGCGCGCCGGTCGCCGATCTTCAACGCCGTCTCCGTCACGCGGTCCGCCTGCTCGGCGCTTCGGCGGACAAAGGCGGACCGCGCCTGCCAGTAGAGAATCGCCGCCAGCGCCGCAAATACCAGGACCAGGAGACTCCCAAAGAGAATTCCCAACCGGACATGAAGTCTCATGATCTCAGGGCAACAGCCGGATGCCGTCGATGGAAAAGAACGGCCCTTCCTTCAAATCGGCCGATCGGACCCGTTTGCCCAGCACCGCGTGGCGGTACACCCAGAACATCGGCAGCGCCGGGCGCTCCTGCATCAGCCAATCCTGAGCCACCTGCGGCGCCGCGCGGATGGAGACGAGCGCGTCGAAGGTGCTGTTTCGATAGCCGCAGTAATTTTCCGGGCCGTCTTCCGCAAATCGCCGGGACAGCCACAGTCCGGCCGGCTCGGTCGGGAAGAATGCGGCCAGGGCCAGATCAAACTGGCGGCCGGCCAGCCGCCGGTCATACTCCGCCCATGGCACGCGCTGAATCTGGACGGCGACGGAAATGGCCCGAAGATCCGCCTGGATGCGTTCGGCGATGATCGAAAACACGGGGTCCTCCTCGGGCGTAAGGAGGGCGAGCCGGATGGGGCGCCTGAAGTCCTTCGCGCGCTCTCTGGCCGCGGCCGTGGTTTTTTGAACATACGCCCTGCTGTGGGCGCCCCCGCCGGTCCAACCGATCGGCGCCGGCAAAAATTCGGGCGCGACCGTTCCGCGATTGTTGAGCAGCACCTCCAGCGTCGCGCGCCGGTCCAGCGCGAGGTCCACAGCCTGGCGGAATTTCGCGTCGGACATCGGCGCCGCCGACAGATTGAACAACAACACATGAAGGGCGGGCAGCCGGCTCTGCACAATGCGATTGAGGTAGGCGACCGCTCCCGTGTACTTCAAAAAATCGGCGTCCGTCAGCTCGTGCAGGTCCGTTTCGCCGAGTTCGAATCTCGCCTGCCGGACACGGGGGTCGGTGTCGATCGAGAGGACGATCGTTTCCGGCCTGTCCTCCGCGGCCTTGAGCCACGGGCGCGGCGGCCTGCGGGCCAGGATGATTTCAGAGAGGGTCCCGGAATGAATTCGCCAGCGTCCCAACCCCATGTCCGGATCCGCACCGGCAGGATCGAGCAGTCGGAACGCCGGATCGGACAGGATGGCGGGAACTTCCACGAAAGGAGCTCCGCATTCCAGAACAAGCTCCGTCTCGGAATGGGCCGAGAAACGAAAATCAGGCAGCAAAAATTTCGCCGTGGTATCGGTCCGGCGATCGTTCAGAAGCGCCGCGATGCGATTCGCGTTGACAGCGCCGGGCATGTCCCGCAGTTCCGCCGGCAGAATGAACCAGTGGGTGTGGTCGCCCTCCAAGCGATAGGCCACGGAAATTTCCGGCAGCGTGACCGAAATCGCGCGGGCCAGGAGGCCGTCCGCCGGCGTGCGCGGCGGCCATCCCAGCCGGCCGTCTTGACCGGTGGGCGAAGTTGCCAGCGAAAGCCGAAGGAGGCCGGGCGGCGGAACGCTGTGCGTGTCCTCGGGCGCCTCGGCCGCCGGCGTCACGGCCGACGACTGCCATTTCAGCCGCTCCAAGTCGGGGTCCCATCCCGCAATCGCATCCAACGGGTACTCCTGCTCGAATCGAGCAACGCCCGTGGGAACATGATACA
Organism: Candidatus Lindowbacteria bacterium RIFCSPLOWO2_12_FULL_62_27; assembly: GCA_001784175.1. Lineage (GTDB taxonomy): Bacteria > Lindowbacteria > 2-12-FULL-62-27 > 2-12-FULL-62-27 > 2-12-FULL-62-27 > 2-12-FULL-62-27. The sequence continues at coordinate 3,726 of MFPR01000001.1, read as the reverse complement.
GCGCCATCCGGACGGACAGGTCGGCCCCGCTCCTGCGGATGGCGCCGGCGAGCGCGAACGGCATGCGGGCGCCGCGCGCGTCCATGACGGCCGCGTCTTTCAGGACCGCGCTCGTGTCCGGCCATTGGCCGGTCGATGGCGCCCAAACGTGCTTGATGCCTTTGCGATCGAGCAGGTGTGACAGCAGTGTTTCAAAAATGGCGCAAACCGAATGAACCCGCGGCGTCTCGCCGGGAGATTCCAACCAGATCGGGCCGAGCGATATCCCGCCGAGCAGCGGATCGAGCCGGACCAGATCGTCTTTCCGGATGCGCCGGCTGATCAAGCTGTCGACGGAGGCCCACGTGAGGGGCGGTTGGGACGCCTCGATGATGCCGGCGCCCAGCTCGGCCCAGTCTGCGTCGCCGTTCTGCGCTTTGCCGTAAAAGATGACGGCAAGCCCCGTTTCAGCCTCCGTAGGCGACAGGCCGGCGAAGTAGATGCGTTGCCCGTCATCGTCAATGTAGGTGACCCTGGCCTCCCGGGCGTGAACGCTGTCGCTGACGTCCTGAACCACGCGTTCGGCCGTTTTGTCCCATCCGGCATGGGCTGCGTTCCGGCCTGGCAGGGGGGCAAAGAGCGCCATATATAATATGGAGAGGAGCCAGGTCATCGCGCCGGGGTTCATGGACCAAAAGAGTGACTGACGCGCGCACTGTTTTCAAGTCTCAATCCGTATGGTAAAGGATGGGCGTCATGGAAAGCGCCACGGCCAGGGATTTGAGTCACATCGTCAAGCGGGACGGCCGCATCGTGCCGTTCACGAGGGTCCGGATTTCCAACGCCATTTTCCGCGCGGCTGTCGCCGTGGGCGAGCGGTCGAGGGACGAGGCGGATCGGATGGCCGAGCAGGTCATCGCGGCGATCGGCCGGACGCCGTCCTCCCAGCCGTACCCGGCGGTGGAGGAGATTCAGGACGTCGTCGAAAAGGTGCTGATCGAAAGCGGGAAATCCAAAATCGCGAAAGCCTATATTCTCTACCGGGCGGAGCGCGCGCGGAAACGGACGGGCCGGGAGGCGCGGGACCCGAAAAAGGGGGATCCCATTCCTTGGAAAAAAGTCTGGCACGTTCTGAACTGGGCGATCGACCATCAGCTTCACACCGTGCAGGCCTTGAATGACCGGATCGGGCGCGGGGAATTCGGAACGATCGTCCGGGAGTCGGAGGACGCCTATCAACTGGACGTGGTGCATGCGGCCGACGCGATCCTGGCCCGGAAAAAGGAAATCCGGGTGGTCATTGTCGCCGGACCTTCCTCTTCCGGCAAAACCACCACCACCATCAAAATCAGCCGGCACCTCGCCAAAGAGGGATTCCGGTTCGTGCCGTTTCACGTTGATCACTACTTCCATGATCTGGACGCCCACCCGAGGGATGAATACGGAGATTATGATTACGAGACGCCCCAGGCGCTGGACTTGGATATGATCAACCGGCATCTCAAGCGGCTCCTGAACGGCGAGACCGTGTCGGTGCCCAAATTCGACTACAAGGCCGGCAAGCGGATCGACAACCACCATGAGATGAAACTCGCGAGGGACGAAATTCTTCTGATCGATTCGCTTCACGGTTTGTACCGCGACATGACCGGCGAGATCCCCAACGACGAGAAGTTCCGGCTGTATATCGAGACGCTTCTGCAAATGCGTGATGCCGGGGGCCGATACATCCGGTGGGCGGACCTGCGGCTTCTTAGGCGCATGACGCGCGACAAGGACCAGCGGTACGTGGATCCGAAGTTCACGATCGAGCATTGGCGGTATGTGCGGGATTCGGAACTTGACCACATCGTGCCGTTCGTGAATTCGGTCGACTATATTGTCAATGGCGGACTGCCGTACGAGCTTCCGGTGATGAAACGTCGATGGCTCGATACGTTCAGGGGGTGGAAGGATGAGTATGCCGGACGCGCGGACCGGATGGATGCCGGGGAACGCGCAGACCGGATATGGAAATTGTTTGAATCTATCGGAAGTATTACAGAGGCGGACGAGCATGAAATCCCGAAAACAGCGCTGATCAGGGAGTTTATTGGGGGGTCGGAGTATAAGTACTGAGTGATCGACCAGCGTACTGCCGGCCGGTTATAAACAGTTTATCAACATTAAAAATTTTACGGCTTGTTGGCCCACATTTTTTCATTTTCGTCTTGACATTCCGCAGTATTTTTGCGAAGTTAACGTTATACCGTGTTGGCCCATTGCATGTGCCGCAAGAGGCCATGTAAATGGACTCATGATTATTGTCAATAAGAATGGAAGGCCAACGCGAGATTGTCAGCACATCTGTGATTGCTCGATTCCAAAATTCCCTCCAATCGAGATATTGGGCAGTGTACATAGCCAACCGAGTTGTGATCTACGTCACAATATTAATATTGATATATATAGAACGCGCGTCCCTGCCGGGCTATGAATAAGCTCCCAATCTCTCAGGCCGTTATGGTCATGCCGCCTGCCGATCTGTTTCGCGAGGGCTTGGGGATGGACACGGGTGTGCCGTATTTCTGTTCAAAACCCCGCTCGAAATGGTTTTCAAAAATAAGGATTGACATTCCTGACATTCGAAGGTCAACTTGTCGGTTTCTATCTGGCCTTTTATCGTATTTCTTGTACAGTGTCTTTTGGTTAAGTGTGCAATTAAATACTTCATTCGTCTGCTCTATATGACGATAGGTATTATGCTAACTCCGATGAAGTACAAAGTGTTGCGTTCAATCGTGCTTGGTGGGATCGGGATGGTTCTGCTGTTTACTCTGACCCCTGACGCCTCTGCTGTCACGCTGGCTTTGTCAGCGCCTGATGATAACCATGACACGACGAAAAATTCGATCGTTTTTTCATGGGTCTCCGGCCTGAGCGGGACTTCTGCTCTGGACACATTTCGTCTGCAACTTTGCAGCAATTCTTCGTGCGCCACCGTCCTCGAAGACAGCCGTACGGCCACCTACAGCGGAACGATGCCTTTGAAGTATGAAGACACGTTTTACTGGCGCGTCATCGCCATTGATACCACCACCAATGTTGAACATGATACGACGTCGACGCGCACGATCATGCTCGATACAAGCGTGAACCAGGTGAGCGCGAGTCAGCCTGCGGACGGTCACGAGACGACGGCGATCGATTTCCTGGTAAGCTGGAGCGCGGTGAGCGACAGCTTGGGGGTGGACAGCTACGCGGTGGAGGTATCGAAGAACACATCTTTCACGAACATCACGTTTACGGACACGATCGACGGATCGACGGGCCTGACGAGCGACACGGTGACGGGTCTGTACAACGATACGTACTACTGGCGGGTGCGGGCCATTGACAGTACGGCAAATGGCGGGTCGTACTCAACGACGCGGGGGTTCGTGACGGACACGATCGTGAACCAGGTGAGCGCGAGCCTGCCTGCGGACGGCCACGAGACGACGGTGATCGGCTTTCAGGTGAGCTGGAGCGCGGTGAGCGACAGCGTGGGGGTGGATTCATACGCGGTGGAGGTATCGAAGAACACGGGATTCACGAACATCGCGTTTACAGACACGGTGGACCAGGCGTTCACGGCGGACACGGTGACGGGTCTGTACAACGACACATACTACTGGCGAGTGCGCGCGGTGGATGATCTGGCGAACGGCGGGTCGTACTCGACGACGCGAGGGTTCGTGACGGACACGATCGTGAACCAGGTGAGCG